>JBLIEI010000014.1:0-75006 GCA_047633055.1 Halieaceae bacterium
CTCTTCACATCCCTGCTCATAGCATCACTCACCAGGGCATGATCGGGGTCGCCCTCGTTATAAATGGCAGTCAGCACGGCCTTTATACAGTCCAGCTCAGACAATATCCCGACGACAGAGCCGTCCATGTCGGTCACTGTGATACCAGTCAACCTATTGTCGACAATAGTTTCGACTGCCTGCGCTAGATTAGTGTCTGGATGAATAGTCAGCGGCTTACGCCGCATGCAATCCTTTACTTTTGTCGGAGCCGACATGATTAACCTCCAGCAAGTATGCCGTTGAGTGTCGCACTTGGGCGCATCACCTTTTTGACGGTCTCGCGGCGAGCATGGTAGTAGCCATCCAGGGCAGCAGGTTCGCCCTGTACCGCGCTCAGTTCGGCAATAATTTTGTCCTCGTTAGCCTCCATCACATCGGCCAACGATGCAAACTGAGCCGCCAGTTCGCTGTCTTCCGACTGCTCAGCTACAGCACGAGCCCAATACATGCCCAGATAAAAATGGCTACCACGGTTATCCAACTCACCGGTTTTACGCGAAGGAGACTTGTTCAACTCCAACAGTTTCCCAGTAGCCTGATCAAGCGTTTTAGACAGTATCGCAGCTCGAGCGTTATCCTGTTTCCGCCCAAAGTCCTCCAGTGATATCGCAAGCGCCAGAAATTCTCCCAGCGAATCCCAGCGCAGGTGGTTTTCCTCTTCGATCTGTTGCACATGCTTGGGCGCAGAACCGCCGGCACCCGTTTCATACATACCGCCGCCCTTGAGCATAGGCACAATGGACAGCATCTTGGCAGACGTTCCCAGCTCCATAATCGGAAACAGGTCGGTGAGATAGTCACGCAACACATTGCCCGTGACCGAAATAGTGTCCTGGCCGCGCAATTGGCGTTCCATCGAGTAGCGAATTGCTTGATTGTAGGATTTAATCCGAATATCCAGTCCTTCGGTGTCGTGCTCCTTAAGGTAATGCTCAACTTTTTTGGCCAACTCCATATCGTGGGCGCGCTCGGGGTCCAGCCAGAAAATTGCAGGGGTATCGGACAATCTAGCGCGGGTCACGGCAAGCTTAACCCAATCTTTCACCGCCTCATCCTTGGTCTGACAGGCTCGCCAGATATCGCCCGCGTCGACCTCGTGCTCAGTCAGAACAGTACCGTCGCTAGTGATAATGCGCATGGTGCCCGCTTCAATAATTTCGAAGGTTTTATCATGAGAACCGTACTCCTCCGCTTTCTTCGCCATCAATCCCACGTTGGGCACTGTACCCATAGTCGTTGGATCAAAAGCACCATGCGTTTTACAGAAGTCGATCATCTCTTGATAGATACGCGCATAGGTACTCTCGGGCATCACTGCCTTGGTGTCTTTTTGCTTACCATCGGGGCCCCACATCTGACCGGAATTTCGGATCATCGCCGGCATGGAGGCATCGACAATCACATCGCTGGGAACATGCAGATTGGAAATCCCCTTCACCGAATCCACCATGGCCAACTCCGGGCGGGTGGCATAACAGGCCTGAATATCTTCTTCGATCTCCTCCCGCTTGGATCGCGGTAATTCAGAAATTTTGTCATAGACACTGCCAAGGCCATCGTTGGGGTTGACACCGAGCTTGTCAAACAGCTTGCCGTGCTTCTCAAATACATCTTTGTAGAACACGGTAACCGCGTGACCAAACACAATGGGGTGAGACACCTTCATCATGGTGGCTTTGACATGGAGCGACCACATCACTCCGGTGCTTTTGGCATCCTCCAGAGACTCCTCGAAGAAGTCCCGCAGAGATTTGCAGCACATAAACATGCCATCGATGACTTCTCCGGCCTGTAGATGCAGGGCTTTTTGCAGTTCAAGCGTGCCATCTTTCGATTCAAATTCTATACGCACCTCAGTGGGCACATCAACCGTCGCTGACTGTTCGCTAGAAAAGAAATCACCCCCGGCCATAAAGTCAGCATGGGTGCGCGATGCTTTACTCCATGCACCCATAGGATGGGGAAACTTGCGAGCAAAGGCCTTAACCGCTGGAGGCGCACGCCGATCAGAATTGCCTTCGCGCAGGACCGGGTTTACGGCACTACCCAAAACTTTGCCGTATCGCTGTTGCGCGGCACGGTCCTCATCGGTTTGAGGATCTTCTGGAAAGTCGGGTATGGAATAGCCCTGAGACTGCAACTCGGCAATGCACGCTTTCAGCTGAGGGGGCGACGCGCTGATGTTTGGCAATTTGATAATATTAGCGTTCGGGTCCTGGGTTAGCTCGCCAAGAAAGGCCAAGCCATCAACCACCTGCTGCTCCGCGGTCAACTTGTCAGGAAAAGTAGAAAGAATACGGCCCGCAAGAGAGATATCGCTGAGTTTTACCTCGATGCCAGCTGCCGAAGTAAACTTTCTAACAATGGGTAGTAGGGAGCAAGTTGCCAGGGAAGGGGCTTCGTCCGTGAGGGTGTAATAAATAACCTGGGGGCCTTTGGTCATCGGGATCCTTATCGTGTCTCGTTACATAGGGCGCGGATTATAACCCAGACCGTATGCGCCATAAACAGATTTGCGTTGCTAGTTGACTTACTCACCTGGTACAACTTACTGTCTGAGCCAAACATCTGTTCAATCAGTTTATTGGAGAACAAACTGTGGCACAAACTCACGACCATGAGGTGGTGTCGGTTTACCCTTTTTCTGAGGGCGAAGTCGACGCATTAATGAACAATGCCAATGAAGCTGTCCTTATGTGGGCAACAAAAGATGGCTGGCCGGTAGGTGTCACTCACGCTTTTCTGTGGAGAGATGGGAAGGTATGGCTAACCTTTGCCAGCCATCGACATCGTGCCGCGGCGATTCGCCGTGACAATCGAGTTTCGGTTGCCGTTAGCTCCGTATCCTACCCGGCGGGTACAGACGAGAACCTTCCCCACGGTGGTATTACATTTAAAGGCCTAGGTGAATTCTTCGATGATGATGAGACTAAGGCTTGGTTTTACCGCGCCTTGGCCAAGCGGGTGGGCGCGGGCGACGCGGGAGTTGAGGAAAATTTCTACCAGATTCTGGACTCTCCTCTGCGTACCATTCTGGCCGTGACACCGGTAAAACGGATTATGTATAACTCGAATTTGGCGAACCAACATATCGCCGGAACCGTCAACGAGGAAGACCTGGGGGGCCGCCTGAGCAGCGATTCCCAAAGAATGAATATCGAACGTGAAAATCGTGGACTGAAGCCACGCTAGTATGGAATAAAGAAGTGGTGAGCAGTAGCGTCAATAAAAAAACCCGCGATAAACGGTACGATCGCACCTAGATTCGAATCCGTTAAAGTGCTATTTCACGGCAATATGCAAACCATAGCGAAGGAAAATGTGCAGCTATGCGGCTATCATAGAGGCAAAAAAGTTGTCGATCTCTGGGCCTCAAACACCGAGGACGCCCGTTTCAGCGCTGATTCCCGGGTCAACGTTTTTAGTAGCGGAAAAAGTCTCGAAGCCGTCGCAGTGGCAACGCTGGTTGGATAAGGCCGACTCAAATACGAGGCCAAGATTTCTGACTATTGGCCGGATTTCTCAGCTCATGGCAAGGACCAAATAAGCGTAGCTCAACTGATGCGTCATGAAGCCGGCCTGGCAAACTTTGACACTTATCTGGATATTGGTTTCGCTTTCGTACCCAATTCACTATACGCGTTAAACTTTTTCAACGAGTGAGGAAAGGTATTTCAAGCAGAAGTCATGCGATGCGCCGAGTCACAGAATTATACTGAGGCCACGGACTGATCATAAGCATAGATGGCAAAAAATCAGGGGCCATCCAGCGCGAGGCGTCGACCACTATCAGGTGTTACGCAGGATGCGGTAATGACATTACCTTCGCTACGAGCCAGAGCAAGCAGTTGATCGCTACTACGCTGATTACCGTCTGTGTCCAGATAGAGCCCTGGCGGCTGCAACATGGCTGAGTAACGTAGACCGTCAAGTTGACCCCGCACTATCAGATCACATTCAGGACGCGGAGAATCCACTTGCGCTCTCTGTTCCAGCAGCGCCAGACGCTCCAAAGCCTGCTGGCTACTCACACTACTCACTGTCACCTGCTGGCCCACGATAGGCGCAAAGTTACTATCAGCCGCCATCACAAAGCGCACAATGTCTTGCTGATTGGAGACCACCGGTTCTGGGAAGTTAAAGGTAGGCGAGTCGAAAAAATCAAACAGTGATGCGATGGCGCCATCGTGCAAATACCCAAATCCTTTGATCTGATCGCCCTGATGACCCCCGTTATTCAAACGTCCGGAACTGCCAAACATACCTACTTTGGCATACGCATTGCGAATGTGGGGCACTTTGAAGTTCTCACTGACGCCCTCGCCTTCAAAGCTCATCAACCCAGATGTACCAAATTGATTCTGCAACGGATTAAGCGTATGGCAGTCGTTGCAGCTGCCAATGCCCGTAATATTCCCCACGTTAAAATAGATATCTTCGCCATTCGCCTGCTCAGGGCTCAGCCTATTGTTCAGATTTCGTACGGGATTTGGCGGCGGCACGATTGCGAGGGAAAAATCTGTGAACGCCTGCATCTGCTCACTACTCAATTCTTCTTCTCTGCCCACCAATCCCACAAACGCCGGATTAAACTCCTTGAAGGACGCAGCTTCAATACTTTCCAATTCACCCTTCACCACCGCCGGGTTCTGCCCAGCACGATCTCCCCGCCAATGCTGAGGGCCACTATCGGCAATTCCGCGCAGAGTCTGCGTGGTCATGGGACCTTTCATCGGGTGAAAGGCAAAGGTGGTTTTCGGACTGGTGGCAACATATTCATTGGCGTTGGTTTGCGCTGATCCCTCAGGGTTACCCAAGTCCCAGGCCAGCTGATCCATATCACCAAAAATGTGGCAGCTTGAGCAGGCACTGGTGCCATTGGCAGAACTGAGCGTAGCGTCATAAAGAAACGGTCGTCCGGCAATAATCACCTCAGACTCCGGAGTAAATAGTAGCCGGTGATCGATCATCTGCCCATTACTGGTGTCCCACAGCGATAACGCATTGTCGAAGCGGGTGTAAACCATAAGGCGACTGCCATCAGCCGATAACATAAGGCCGGAAGGCCCCCCGCCGGGCAAATTTATATGCAAGCTCGCATTCGGCACGTAGTTGTCATTGTGCAGTTCATTAGTGGCAATAGCCGCAACTTTGGCAGAACCATAAGCTGCAAGATACAGCGTCTCACCGTCGGGGCTAATGACCATATTCACTGGCTGACTTAGGCTGCGCGATACTTCCTGCGCACTGTAGGAGCTGCCCTCAGGTACATCAAAATCAATGTGGGGGTTCAGGTGATTAATCGTCAACTGATTGCCAGCCAACACCGTGATACGACTCTCAGCAATATGCCCACGAACGGTGGTTGCGCCCTCTCCCGGCCCTTCAAATCGAATATGGTTCAGGGCCTCGAGATTGCTGACGTATACCTGTTCACTTACCGGGTTCACCGCCATATTGAACAGGGTGGAGCCAACGCCACTAATATGCTCGATCTGAGCGGGAGTTTCAGCCATCGCGTCTATCAGAAACAGGTCTGAATCGGGAAGATCCAAACGTATGCCGCTGGCCCAATCCGTTCCATCCTCATCCAACCAGGCGGCTCCCGATTTCTTCACGATCAATCCCGTGTCAGGTGCACGCAGGCCGTCGATGTTGATAAGCGGTGCCGGTTTGGCCCCTTGCACTACATCAATGGCAACGGTTGTAGTTTGGTTGCCCGACATAAAGGCGCTGGCATACACGGTGGTGCCATCGGGGCTTACTGCCAAAGCGCGAGGCGTATCAGCAAACAGATTAATAATCGCCAGCGGCCCACCGTTCAAAGACTGGTCGACAGCACTGGCGTCATATACCCAGACATCAGCGCGACCGAGTCCAGCGGTGAGCAGGTCATCAACCTTGAACCCGGGGTGATTCTGGCCTCGATAACTCGCGGTGATAAAAGCACGCCCGCGTTCCGGACCGGCAAAGACAATATCGCGCGGTTCGTCACCGACTTGCAGTGTCTGACGGACAGTGGGCGTACCCTGCAAATCGACAATACTGACAGAGTCACTCAGTTGATTGACCACCCAGGCTTCGTTGTCATTTAACAATGCCACAGCCACGGGTTCCATGCCGACCATCACGCTGGATTCAAAGACAAAACCCTCGTCATTGAGCTGATAAATTTCCAGGCAATTAGCCGGCATATTGATCACCACAAGGCGGCTACCGTCACTTGACAATGCCAGCGGGCGGACAGCGGAACTTTCGAACAAGGCGTAACTGCCTGGTGCTTCGTCAGCGGTTACGGATGCGCCACCGGAGCCGCAGGAAAAAGCATTCGCCGCAGACTCAAGCGGCGGATTGGTGGGTGGCTCCGGTGGCGATACCGTGGGATCAATGGGCGTGGGCACCGGGGTAGAAGATGATCCACCGCCACCACAAGCTAACAGTAGGGGGGTGATCAATATGCAAAGAAAAATAATAGCCAGCTTCATGGGCGCTATTTCCTTTTCGAAAAACATCGAGATTGAGCTGTGTGGATGCATCCCCGCCAACACGTGTAATAGTTATCATGAACGTTCTGGGGTGAATGGAGCACACGCGCTTTCAGTGACTGATACGCCGATGAAAGCATAAGTCCTGAAGACCCAAGAAGCTACCCCATGTAAGGTGCGAAAAAGCCACTCGAGGGTGGCATTTTTATGTAATTTGGTCGGGACGGCAGGATTTGAACCTGCGACCACTACACCCCCAGTGTAGTGCGCTACCAGGCTGCGCTACGCCCCGAAATTCACAGGCTACTACTAACGCTGCGAGGCGGCATTATACTCAATACCGCAGGTGATACAAAGGCTATTTGGCGGGTGAAAGAACCTTGAGAACGTCTTCGAGTTCCTTAATAGTTTCCTGAATTATCACCTGCATAGCCACCGGCTTTGAAGGGCCATCTTCGTCAGTCATACGCTGGCGAGCGCCTCCAATAGTGTAGCCCTGATCGTAGAGAAGGCTGCGGATTTCTCGGATAGTAAGCACGTCATCGCGTTGATAATAGCGTCGATTGCCACGGCGCTTCACTGGCTTCAGTTGCGGGAACTCTTGCTCCCAATAGCGCAGGACGTGCGGTTTTACTGCGCACAGCTCGCTGACTTCGCCGATCGTGAAATAGCGTTTGCCCGGAATTGCCGGCAATTCATTGTTGTGGCTCGGTTCCAACATATTCTTCTACTCGTGCCTTAAGCTTTTGACCGGGGCGAAACGTCACTACCCGGCGGGCTGAAATAGGTATCTCTTCGCCGGTCTTGGGGTTGCGACCGGGACGCTGACTTTTATCGCGCAAATCAAAATTGCCAAATCCAGACAATTTTACCTGCTCATTACCCTCAAGGCTGGCTCGAATTTCTTCGAAAAACAACTCCACAATCTCTTTCGCTTCCCGTTTGTTGAGACCAAGCTCTTCAAACAGACGTTCAGCCATTTCAGATTTTGTCAGGGCGGTCATTATCCTCGTACCTAATTCCTAAGCTCGGCTTTGTAATTTTTTTCCAACGAATCAATGACTTGATCCATTGCTAAATTCACTACATCGTCGCTAAGAGTGCGTGAATGATCCCTGAAAGTCAAACCAAGGGCGAGACTTTTCCGTTTAGGATCAATACCTTCGCCTTCATACACATCAAATAACCTTAGATCTGTGAGGTAAGTCCCAGCTACAGCACGAACATTTGACATAAGCTCGGCCGAAGCAAGCGTTTTGTCGACAACTACCGCTAAATCACGGCGAATTTCTGGAAACTTGGATAGATCTTGAAATTCTGGTAATTTTGACATTAAGATGGGTTCTAGGTCAATTTCAAGAGAATAGAGCGCGGTGCTCAGGCCCAATTCCGCTAAAACGCTGGGGTGCAAGGCGCCGATATGACCGATCTTCTGCCCCTTATAGGTCACCAATGCGGTCTGCCCCGGATGCATGGCGCTGCGCTCACTGGCCGCAAATTGAAACAGCTCAGACTGACGACCCAGGGACAAGATACTTTCCAAGTCACCTTTGAGATCATAGAAGTCCGTTGCAGCGGTCGCCGTCGCCCACGACTCCTCCATCTGCTGACCGGTCGCTACCATCGCCAACGTTGGAATTTGCTCAAGGCCGTCGGCTCCGGATACAAATCGCAAGCCAGTTTCGAACAATCGCACCCGAGGTTGTTGCCGGTTGGTGTTGCGCAATACTGCATTCACCAGGCCAGGTAACAGACTGGTTCGCATTACCGCCATATCTGCTGAAATAGGATTGGCTAGCGCAACGGGCTCTAGCTGCGGATCGAATATATGTTGCAGCTTCGGGTCAACAAAGCTGTAAGTGATCGCTTCCTGGAATCCGCGTGCGGCGATATGACGGCGAAGACTGCGGGCCGATAAGCGTTGCTCCGGTTTGGCTGGGATTACCAAATCCGCCTTGATATGGGACACGGGTAGCTTGTTGTAGCCATAAATCCGCGCGAGTTCTTCCAGCAGGTCGGCTTCGATACTGATGTCGAAGCGCCAGCTCGGCACCGCACAACACCAGCCCCCGTCAACGCTTTCCACCCCAAGGCCAAGTCCCGTAAGAATCCTCTCCACTTCGGCTGCTGGCAAGTCAAAGCCCAGCATTCTCTCTATCCGGAGGGCGCGCAGGTTAACATCGAGCCTAAGCGGCAGGTCAGGTTCAGAACGGGTCTCCTGCAACGGCCCCGCTTGCCCACCAACCGTATCGATCAACAATTGACTGGCCCGCTCGATCGCTTCGACTTGCCCCGCGAAATCCACACCACGCTCAAATCGATGCGATGATTCAGTATGCAAACCATAGGAACGCGCCTTACCCGCCAACAGGTCTGGTGTGAAGAACGCCGCCTCCAGGAAAACGTTGGTGGTGGTGCCGCTGACTGCAGAGGTCTGCCCGCCCATAATGCCAGCGATCGCTAGCGCATTGTTCTCATCCGCGATCACCAATGTATCTTCACGAGGCTCGATGGTCTGGCCATCAAGTAGTTCGAGAGAGTCCCCTGCCCTCGCATTACGAACAACAATACCGCCGCTCAATTTGTCGAAGTCAAAGGCGTGCATCGGCTGCCCCAACTCCAACATGACATAGTTGGTCACGTCCACTACCGCATCAATGGAGCGAACCCCACAGCGGCGCAGTTTCTCCTGAATCCACAGCGGACTTGGCCGAGACACATCCACGCCCTTAATAACCCTACCAACATAGCGTGGACACCGATCCGCATCCTGCAGGGTGACCGGGAAAGTGTCGTCGATGGACGGCGTTACTTTCGTGTAGTCTAAAAATTTCACTGGCAAGTCATTAAGCAATCCAACTTCCCGGGCAATACCTATAATGCCCAGGCAGTCTGCGCGATTAGGCGTAAGACCAATCTCGATGATGTTGTCGTCCAGCTGCAGGTAAGAGCGAAGGTCCTCACCCACTGGCGCATCATTGGCCAGTTCGAGAAGGCCATCAGAATCCTCCGACAGACCCAACTCCTGGCCCGCACACAACATGCCCTGTGATTCAACGCCGCGTAATTTAGCCTGCTTGATCTTGAAATCACCGGGCAGGACCGCACCCACTTGTGCGAGCGGCGCTTTCAAACCCGCCCGCGCATTAGGAGCGCCGCACACAATCTGAACGATTCCGTTACCGGTATTCACCTCACACACATGAAGCTTGTCAGCATCCGGGTGCTGCTGGGCTGATATAATCTCTGCGACGACAACGCCGTTAAAAGCACCTGCTACTGGATCTATCGCCTCAACTTCAAGGCCGGCCATGGTAAGTTGATGTGCTAGCTCTTCCATACTGAGCTGCGGATCAACCCATTCTCTGAGCCACTTTTCACTAATATTCACTTGTTATAGCTCCACTTAAAACTGTTCGAGAAAACGCAGGTCATTGTCGAAGAACAAACGCAGGTCGTTAACGCCATAGCGCAACATTGCCAATCGCTCTACACCCATACCGAAGGCGAAGCCAGAGTACTTTTCGGTATCGATATTGCACGACTCAAACACTGCGGGATGCACCATGCCGCAGCCCATAACTTCCAACCAGCCGGTGTGACTGCACACGCGGCAGCCATGGCCACCGCAGTTCACGCACTGTATATCCACCTCGGCGCTCGGTTCGGTAAAGGGAAAGTAGGAAGGCCTGAAACGCACTTCAAGTTCCTTTTCAAAAAACATCCGCAAGAAATCTTCCACCAGGCCTTTGAGATCGGCAAAACTGGAATGCTCGTCGATCAACAAGCCCTCCACCTGATGAAACATTGGAGTGTGAGTAATGTCTGAATCACAGCGATAGACGCGACCAGGACAAATGATTCGCAGCGGCGGTTCCTGGCTTTCCATCACGCGCACCTGCACCGGCGAAGTATGGGTGCGCAGTACCGTGCTTTCATCCACATAGAACGTATCGTGCATCGCCCGCGCGGGATGGTGCGCCGGAATATTAAGCGCTTCGAAATTGTGATAATCGTCTTCGATCTCGGGGCCTTCGACAACGTCGAAGCCGATAGCGGAAAAAAACTCTTCCATGCGTTCGAGAGTCCGCGTGACTGGATGGATACCGCCAGTGCTCTGCCCGCGCCCGGGCAACGTCACGTCAATTGTCTCGGCCGTGAGCTTTTGAGCTACCGCTGCAGATTCTAATGCAGCTTTGCGAGCACCAATAAGGTTCTGCAGTTCCTGCTTGACCACATTGATTTTGGCGCCCGCAGCAGGACGCTCTTCCGCGCTCAGTTTGCCAAGCCCTTTTAACAGCGCGGTTATCTGGCCCTTCTTGCCCAAATAATCTACCCGCAGCTGCTCAAGCACACCGCCTTCTTCGGCTGCGGCAATTGCAGCTTTGGCTTCGTTTGCTAATGGTTCGAGGTTTTCCATCTCTTCCCGTCTCTTGATTTTTCAGTCACTGTGCTCAGTCATAATAACGAGCAATAAAAAAGGGAAAGAGCCAAGCCCTTTCCCTTTAAATCTTCATGTAGCCAGCGAACCGCGGGGCTAACTTCAGCCGATGCGATCAGGGTAGACTTAGGCGGCTAACGCCGACTTCGCTTGCTCCACGATGGCTGCAAAAGCCGGCTTGTCATGTACCGCTAGGTCCGCGAGGACACGACGATCAAGACCAATTTCGGCTTTCTTCAGGCCATTAATCAAACGACTGTAGCTCAGACCGTTTGCACGAGACTGTGCATTGATGCGAGTGATCCACAGCGCACGAAACTGACGCTTGCGCTGACGACGGTCACGGTATGCATACTGGCCGGCCTTGGTTACGGCTTGCTTAGCAACTCGAAAAATACGGCTACGGGCTCCATAATAACCCTTGGCCTGCTTTAGAACTTTCTTGTGACGGCGGCTAGCCACCACACCACGTTTTACTCTAGGCATAAGTCTTCTCCTTAATTATCCAATGGACCGATTACTTGGCTCGCAACAAACGATCAATAAGAACTTCATCATTCTTATGTATCATTGAAGTACCGCGCAACTGACGCTTACGCTTGGTAGTCATCTTGGTCAGGATGTGACTTCTGTTAGCGCTCTTGCGCTTGTATCCACCGGCAGTTTTTTTAAACCGCTTGGCAGCCCCACTGTGAATTTTTGCTTTAGGCATAATCAAATACTCCGCATTTGAGTTTAAAAGTAGAGATACTAATATGAAGAACATAGGGCATTCACAGGCCGCTAGCTCTTCTTCTTGGGGGCGATAACCATAGTGAGTTGTCGGCCTTCCATTTTTGGAAATTGCTCGACTGCACCCAACTCGGCCAGATCAGCTTCTACTCGTTTGAGTAGCTCCATGCCGATTTCCTGGTGAGCCATCTCACGACCGCGAAAACGCAGTGTGACTTTGGCCTTATCGCCGTTTTCAAGGAAACGTGTCAGGTTGCGTAGTTTTACCTGATAGTCTCCATCCTCCGTCCCTGGACGAAACTTCATTTCTTTGACTTGCGTTCGTTTCTGCTTCTTACGCTGAGCAGATTTTTGCTTCTTGGCTTCGAATACGTGTTTACCGTAGTCCATAATCTTACAGACAACCGGGTCAGAATCAGCTATCTGTACCAGATCCATACTTGCAGCTTCTGCTGCAGCAATGGCTTCACTTAGCGGGACAACTCCCACCTGCTCGCCTTCGGCGCCAACCAAACGGACCGGATCCGCCGTAATTTGTTCGTTAGTTACTGCCTTTTTACTGCCACCTTTGCCACTGTCTTTCTTAATGCTCATTCTCCAATGAAATACGACCACGTCGCGCTACGTCTTCGGTGAGGAGTTGGCAAAATGCCTCGAGATCCATTGATCCCAGGTCCTCACCACGACGGGCGCGCACGGCCAAGGTCTGTGATTCTACTTCTTTATCCCCTACCACCAATAGGTACGGAACCTTCTGAATCGTGTGCTCGCGGATTTTAAAGCCGATTTTTTCATTTCTCAAGTCCGAAATGACCCTAAAACCCTTGTTTCTTAAGCAATCCTCCACATTTTTCGCATATTCGGACTGTTTGTCGGTGATATTCAGCACAACGGCCTGCTGAGGGGCCAGCCAAGTAGGAAAAACCCCCTCGTAATGTTCGATCAAAATACCGATGAAACGCTCAAAAGAGCCCAAAATGGCTCGGTGCAACATCACGGGTACCTGACGGGTACCGTCTTCTGCCACATACTGGGCATCCAACCGTCCGGGCATGGAGAAGTCGACTTGAATAGTGCCCAATTGCCACACTCGACCAATACAATCCTTCAGAGAAAATTCAATTTTCGGCCCATAAAACGCACCTTCGCCGGGGAGCTCTTCCCAAGGCAAATTCTGTGCGTCCAGCGCATCTGCAAGTGCTTTCTCGGCCCGATCCCAGTCGGCGTCAGATCCGACTCGTTGCTCGGGGCGGGTGGATAAGCGATAGATAACGTCGCTAAAGCCAAAGTCGGCATACACATCATGCAGGAAGTCGATAAAAGTGGAGACTTCCGGCTGAATCTGGGCCTCGGTGCAGAATATATGGGCATCGTCCTGAACAAAGCCCCGTACCCGCATGATGCCGTGCAGGGAACCGGAAGGCTCGTTGCGATGGCAGCTACCGAATTCCGCCAATTTCAAGGGCAGGTCACGATAGGATTTAAGCCCCTGATTGAACACCTGCACATGGCAGGGGCAGTTCATCGGTTTAACGGCAAACTCGCGTTCGTCCGTTTTCAGCATGAACATGTTGTCGCCAAATTTATCTGCGTGGCCTGACTTCTCCCACAAGGACATATCGACCAATTGAGGCGTTTTAATCTCCTCGTAGCCATGGTTGAACTGGGCCCGCCGCATGTACTGCTCTATGGTTTGGTAGATAGTCCAACCGGCCGGATGCCAAAACACCATGCCTGGCGCTTCTTCCTGGGTGTGGAACAAGTCCAGCTTCTTACCAATTTTCCGGTGATCACGCTTTTCGGCTTCCGCAATACGGTTTAGGTATTGCTTGAGCTGTTTTTTAGTGGCCCAGGCAGTGCCGTAAATGCGCTGCAACATCTTGTTGTTGGAATCACCACGCCAATAGGCGCCTGCGACTTTGGTCAGCTTGAATGCTTTCAACTTTCCAGTGCTGGGCACATGGGGGCCTCGGCACAGATCCATCCAGGCGCCCTGCCTGTAGATCGAAATCTCTTCGTTTTCCGGTAATTCCTCGATAATTTGTACTTTGTAGCGCTCCCCCATATTGCGGAAGATTTCTACTGCTTTCTCCCTACTGCAAACAATACGTTCTACAGGCAAATCATCGGCGACAATCTGTTCCATCCGCTCTTCGATTTTTTCCAGATCTTCCGGACTGAAGTTGTTACCCGTGGCAAAATCGTAGAAGAAGCCGTCTTCAATGACCGGGCCGATGGTGACCTGGACTCCGGGAAAGAGCTGCTGAGTCGCCATCGCCATCAGGTGGGCGGTAGAGTGACGGATCACCTCTAGCCCCGCGTCGTCCCGCTCGGTAATTATGGCAAGCCCCGCGTCGGCTTCAATTATGTAGGACGTATCAACTTCACGGCCGTCTACGACGCCAGCAAGAGCAGCTTTGGCCAGGCCGGCGCCGATATCCGCGGCCACATCGTGGACCGAAACAGGATTATCAAACGAACGAATACTGCCGTCCGGCAGGGTAATAGCAGGCATGAGCTTTCCTTTAATCAGTGGTGACCCCTACCAAAGGCCACGTGGTTTGGAGCAAGCTGTTCAGAACAGAGCTGTGTAAAAATCTTTCTCAATTAATTCCCGCGGGAGACTATGAAAGTGGCTCCTCTGCGCGGGACGCAATATTGCCCTAAAAAGTGAGTGAACTAAAGGGCTCACGGTACTTTCACCGCTCTTTTAAATCTGCCCTCCGCTGCATCTGCCAAGCGACACCAGATTCAGTAATGAGCGTCGAGCCGCTCGGGGTGGTATTCGCCAAGCAAATTGACCAAACAGTGGGTGCTCAGGGGTATCGCATGGCTTTGGTTATTTAAAAAAGCAGAGACCGGTCGCACATCGCCGAGTAAATGACGATTCATCGCATTCAAGTCACTCACCGGAAGGCGATACTCGAGGTGCTCCTCATAGGCCACGGTTTCAAGATCATATTGACCTATAACATCAATGGGCAGCATTATCCGCACCACATAGCCTGCTCCGTGAAGCGGTACCTCCCACTGCCTGGCCATCATCTCCGCGTATCGCTGACAGAGCTTCAGGTAGAGAAAGTGCTCGCCATCCCAACCCGGCTCAATACGCCGCCAATCAGCGCGAATCAGCGCAGCAAGCTGCTTGGGACTAAGAGCCTGATATAACGCGATAGGTTCGCGGTGCTGCAGAGGTTTCATAAAGCGTACTCCTGAGAGCGGGATGGGGAACCTGAGGTGATATTGACCCATTGCGGCAATGGCCTAGCACTCACCACATAACGCATTGAGCCGGCGGCGGAGAGCGCGTCGAAGGGATAGCAGGTAACCAGAATCAATCCGGCAGCGTTGCTATTTTGTACCAACGCCTGACGGCTGGCGTCGATAACTACAGTGTCCTCGACAACATAAGTTAGCGTTGCTCCACTGGCGTCCTGAAGTCTTATTTCGGCGCCAAGCGTCAGTTCCTCTAAAAAAGCGAAGTGTGTATCCCGGTGACCACCGATCACCACCAGGCCATCCTTACCGGGCAGAGCTGAGGCCGTGGCATGGCCGGGACCAAACGCCAGTGCATTGCCAGAGTCTCCAGCAAGCACCATCAAATCTACATCTTGATTGGGAACCTGCAAGCGGGCCACCGGCCACGTATCTGCCCAAGGCCAGGGCTTCACCGAGGTGCCAGCACCAAGTAATGTCGTCTCCCAGGCGCGCTCGACAAGAACGGGGGCCAGCCACGCCTTGGCTTTTATCACTGCGGCACTGCTTAGCTGATGAGATCCGGCCAGGGCGGCACACAGAGCCAACACACTGAAACCGGTTTTAAACACGAAGATTGTCCTCCTCAGCTCTGCGCATCACGTAAAACATCATCGCTAAAAACAGCAGAAATGTGCCGAGATAGACCTGCGCAGGTCCATTGGTTGCAGTCCTTGGGTAAGCATAGCTCTGGGAGCTTTGGCCTTGCGGGCGCGTGTTGGCGACGGCCTTTTTGCCAAGCAATTCACTGGTGGGCCGTGAAATTAATTCTTCGACCGCAACAAAGCTGGTGTAAGGGCTCATTAACTGATGCTTAAGTGCTACCGGTAACACGTCGGCGCGAACCGAGTCCTCGTCGCGGCCCAGCACCTTTTTATCCAATAGCCCGGCAATTTTTTGACGGGCCCAGAGGCTCGCAATTCCCGGGTGCTGGTTAAATTGGCTATCGCCATCCGGAGCGACCAGCTTGAGCTGTTTTCGCCACTGCTGGTCGCTGAGTCGCCCGCTGATCTCAACTTCCCCTACCGGCTGCTTGTCACCGAAGTTGACTGCCACCAATACAGGTTCTCCACTGTAAAGATCTGGCACACGCTTTGGCCATACCTCCACCGACACAGGCCAGCTAATGGATATATCCAGGGCGGCAGGCTCCGCTAGCTGCTCAAATAGCAGACTCATCTTGTCACCGATTTCGGTCAGATCGCCAATATGCGTGTGGGTTCCCCGACCAAAATCCGCGGCTTTACGCATGAACCAACTGTTGGGCGCCGAACCAATACCCACGGTAAACAGACGGGTGTCGCCAAGGCGGCTGGCGATTTCCTCGAACAGAGCCAATTCATTACCTACTGCCCCGTCAGTGATAAAAACCACTTGGCGCAGGCCGACTTGCTCACGATACAGATCAGGATCGCCTTCTGGAGACAGCGCGCGACGCAGTGCTGGCAGCATTTCTGTGCCTCCTGAGGCCTTCAGTTGGCGCACAAACTCCTGGGCCCTTTGCACATTGTGCCGGCTGGCTGAAACAGGTTGTTTGTACAACGCGCGGTGAATGGAGTTGAACTCAATGATATTAAAGCGATCCTGGGAGCTCAGTCGCTGCAGGGCCAGGGCAAGGCTTTTTCTGGCCTGGGCAATAGATACGCCGCCCATGGAGCCCGAGGTATCCACCACAAAGATAATCTCTCTGGGCAGGGGCGCTGCCATTTTGGTCGAGGTCGGCGGGACAACAAGCATCAACCCAAAATATTCGTCCCCCACCTGCTCAGTGAACAGGGCCGCCGTCGGCGCAGAGCCGGTGACCGGTTGCCAGCTCAGCACAAAGTCTCTGTCCATTTCCGAGACCCCACTTACCAGCTCGATGGAGTAACGCCCCTTATCCCGCGCGAGACTCAATTGGTGATAGGAGGACTCAACTTTCGCCAGTGGCATTCCCATATCCAATTGCGCGGTAATTTCAATCGGGTTGAGCGGCGAGCGATCGGAGCCTGAACGCTGGTACTGGGCTGGGGATATAGCGCCTGCATCTGGCACCTGGTCGGTGGCCATCGCCCAACCCAGGTAGGGGTTCACCTCAACACTTTCAGCGTCTTCGGGATCATGATCTGCTGTTATCGGCGAGCCCGGCATGTAACGGGGCGTTATGGTCATGGGAAAGCGCAACGAGAACTCACCCGCTACATAGTCTACCTGCTGCACGTATTCCAGACGCACAGTGATCAGCTCGCCAGGGCCTATATTGGCAACCCGGTTAGTGAATATATTGGGGCGCTGCTGCTCAATCAGACTGGCTTTCTTACCGGTTTTTTTTGCGGCCCGGTAGATCGCCTTCGCCTGCGCTTTTTCCCGCACCTTACCGACAATTTTTCGATCGCCAATCACCAGCTCTAAATAGCGTACGGCGGCCGTTTCCGGCAGTGGAAAACTGTAAACGCCCTCCATCCAGCGATCGCTGGGATTGCTGAAAGTCTGCTCAAGACTTACCACAGCGACCATGCCGCTAATATCGAAGTGAACTTTACTGCCCTGCACAATCGCCCGACCGGAGGCACCTTCAGCAGACTGCAGTAGCATATAACCGCCCTCCACCTCGCCCTGCTCTTCCGTCGCGCGCACTAAGCCACCCCCTAGCAGCACTGCCACCAAAGTGACGCCGATCAGGCGTGGCAGGCAGTGAAAACAGACCCACAGGGCCGAGTTTAGATTTGCAGTCCGACCACCCCCATGACGTTCATGAACCGTTACTAAATACACTATCCCTCTCCCGCTTAATGTCGATGAGAGGCATTACACCTGTAATTTATGGCATTCATAGGTAACAATAGTGACGAAGAGACGACAAATTGTGGCGAATTGTGGCAAGGGCTTGAGCAAATCTCTGGAATTTGGAACTATGGGTATCCCAAAGTCAGGCTCAACAACGCAATGCCCCATCACATCGCTATTGTGGAAGATGAACCCACCATCGCTGCGAATTATCGCGATGCCTTACAGCGTCGCGGCTTTCGCGTGAGCGTGCATCGCGACCGATGCAGTGCAAGTCTGGCCTTTGACCGCGGCATGCCTGATCTCGCCATCATCGACGTCGGTCTGGGTGATGACATTGAAGGCGGCTTCGAGCTCTGCCGCGAACTGCGCAGCCGCTGCCCCGAACTACCTATCGTATTTCTGACCGCGCGTGATACCGAACTCGACATCATCAGTGGGTTACGACTGGGGGCCGATGATTACCTGACCAAGGACATCAGCCAGGCCCATATGCTCGCTCGCATAGTCGCCCTGTTTCGTCGGGTGCAGGCGATGAAATCACCGGTCGCCAAGGAAGATGTTATTAAACAAGGGGAACTTGCGGTTAACCTCCAGCGCATGACAGTAACCTGGCAGGAGGAGACGGTCGACTTAACGGTCACGGAATTCTGGATGGTCCACGCGCTGGTGGCTCATCCCGGCCACGTCAAGAACCGTCAACAACTCATGGATGCGGCCAACGTGGTCCTGGATGACAACACGATCACCTCGCATATAAAACGAATTCGGCGCAAGTTCCACACTCTTGATCCGCAGTTTAACGCTATCGAAACGGCCTACGGTTTAGGCTACCGCTGGCTATCGAGCTAACAGATGAATCTACGGAGACAGTTATTGTTGGTTAGCCTGCTATTGCTCGCTCTACCCTGGGCCGGTTGTCAGTTTGTGCGTGAAATAGAAGGCACCATGCGCCAGGGACAAGTGCAGTCACTGCAGGCCACCACTCAGGCGATAGCCGCCGCCCTGCGCGACCAGCCAACGCTGCTATATCCCGACCCGCGTCGTTCCTCAACACTGCCCGCCAAAGACGGCAGCATTTATGCCCGTGAGAGTACCGCACCGATTATAGTAGATGGCTACGCCGACGGCTGGGAGCCACGCTATAACACTCGCCTGCGTGCATCCATTGATGAGACTGAGTTTGCCGTGCAGTACCAGGCTCACACCCGTGACAGCAGGCTTTATCTACTATTTCAGGTAGAAGATCCCAGCGTTATATTTCACAACCCGGGGATTTCACGGGAGGCCAATGGCGACCGGTTAATACTGCAGACCTGGCTTGCGAACAAGCGCCAGCAATACGTCATCGCCAGTGCAGCGCCAGGCGTGGTACGAGCGCAATTTGGCGGCCGACGCCACCCCGGGATCAATCCTGCTCGCATTCATGGCGTGTGGCAGGACGCCGCCAATGGCTATACCCTGGAACTGGAAATGCCTCTTTCACTCATAGGAGAGCGTCTCGGGTTTTTTATCATCAACGCAAGCAGCGGCAGCGGCAAGATTCTGGGCACAGTTGGCAACATAGATGCCCTGCGCACAGCGGCGCCCCCCTGGCTAATTCATTCGCCAGCACTGTTACCGGAAGTGCTGCAGCCCTTCGCGCAACTAGGCGGTACCGTCACAGTCTTTGATAGAGGAAACTGGCAGCTGGCTGAAGCGCAACCGAATCTGGAGGACGCTAACCCGATCGACGGGGATGAGCAGGAAACCTTCTGGCTACTCAAATTACTTTACCGCAGCATTCTAGCCGAAGAGCCGCTACCCGCGCTGCACCCAACCGACGATACAGGCCAGCGTCAGTCGGTAGAAATTAGCGCGGCTCTGGCTGGCCGCGCTGAAAGTCGATGGTACGGCAGCCAATCGGGCGGTGCGCGGGCTACCCTATCATCAGCTGCACCCATTATTGACCAAAATATTGTTATTGGTGCTGTGGTCGTACAACAGAACAGCGAGCAGTACCTTTCTCTGACTGATCGCGCATTCAGCCGACTGCTTGGCTACAGCTTCCTAGCCCTGGTAATCGCCAGTATGGGGCTTTTAGGTTACGCCACGGTGTTAAGTTGGCGGATAAAGCAGCTGAGTATAGCCGCAGCCAATGTCGTGCAAAGAGATCGATCTGTGGGTAAAAACTTTCCGCGAAGTCAGGCCAAGGATGAGATTGGTGAACTGTCACGACGTTATGCCGATCTACTGACAGAGCTGGGGGAATACAATGAGTACCTGCGAACGTTAAGTAGCAAACTATCGCATGAGTTACGAACCCCCATTGCTGTCATCCAGTCCTCACTGGACAATCTTGAACAATCGCAGGACTCAGCGGGAGAACGGGAAATCTATGTACAACGAGCCAGAGAGGGGCTAAGTAGACTTGCAGGGATTTTGACGGCGATGAGTGAGTCTTCGCGAGTAGAAGAAAGCATTTACAGCAGCAACAATACAGCCATTGATCTTCAGCCGTTATTAAACGAACTGCAAGCAGCTTACGCTGCCGTCTACCCGACATTCGATATCCGGCTAGATTGCTCGGTTTCTATTGCAGAAACTTACGGTTCAGCTGATCTGTTGGTTCAGGCGCTGGACAAGCTGCTGGAGAATGCTGCCTCATTCTCCAAACCCGGCGGCGTCATTACCTTAGAGCTTAACGAGAGCGAGCAGAAAAAAGCCTGGTTAATATCGGTAACCAATACCGGCTCCAGCCTGCCTGAAGACATGAAGAATCGCTTGTTTGAACCTATGGTTTCGGTGCGCAGTTCGGCCAGCACCGAGCAGGTACACCTGGGCTTGGGCTTGCATATCGTGTCGTTGATCTGCGCATCTTTCAATGGATCCGTATTCGCTGAAAACCTTGCCGATAGTCAAGGCGTGCGATTTTCTCTAGGCTTACCCAAACATCCTACATAATAAATCAAGCCACTGACGGTCGTAGTCGTGTCGCTGGCGCACAGGTTTAAAATAGTCACCACTATGACACTGTTAGGCAATAAAAGCCTGCTGCTTGATTTCCGTTAACTGATCGCGAAGGTTTGCGGCCTGCTCAAATTCCAAATTCTTGGCATGCTCGTGCATCTGTCGCTCCAGTTGTTGCATTTTACGCGCCAGCGCCGCTGGCGATAATCTGGCAAGTTCCGCTGCATAACTCGCTCGCTCCTCCGCGACCCTCCTGCCCTTGGCATTGGCTTTGGTCGGCATGCGCCTGGAGCCCTCCATAATATCCTGCACCGATTTCACTACCCCTCTGGGGATAATGCCATGCTCGGCATTGTGGGCCAGTTGCTTGTTCCTCCGGCGGGTGGTCTCTGCGATGGCGCGCTCCATCGAACCGGTCATCTTATCTGCGTATAAAATAGCCCGACCATTAATGTGGCGAGCCGCGCGGCCAATCGTCTGAATGAGGGAGCGATCAGAACGCAGGAAACCCTCCTTGTCCGCGTCGAGTATCGCCACCAACGACACCTCGGGCATATCGAGCCCCTCTCGCAAGAGATTAATACCCACCAACACATCAAACTCTCCGAGTCGAAGATCGCGGATGATTTCCACCCGCTCCACGGTATCGATATCAGAGTGCAAATAGCGGACCCGCACGCCGTTATCACTGAGGTATTCAGTGAGATCCTCAGACATTCGCTTGGTCAGGGTGGTCACAATAACCCGCTCATCACGCGCGACCGTCACCGCGATCTGTAGCATGAGATCGTCTACTTGATTGATCGCAGGTAAAACTTCTATATCAGGATCGACAAGGCCCGTAGGTCTTACTAACTGCTCTACCGTGCGCCCGGCATGCTCCTTTTCATACTTCCCCGGGGTAGCTGAAACGTAAATTGCCTGAGGCGCAAGTCGCTCCCACTCCTCAAATTTCAGGGGTCGATTGTCCAGCGCTGAAGGTAACCGAAAACCGTACTCCACCAAGGTTTCCTTGCGTGAGCGATCGCCTTTGAACATTGCACCGATCTGGGGAATACTGGCGTGCGATTCGTCAACGATCACCAGCGCGTTGTCTGGCAGGTACTCGAACAGCGTGGGTGGCGGCTCGCCGGACGCCCGACCAGACAGGTAGCGGGAGTAGTTTTCAATGCCCTGGCAGTAACCCAACTCGCGGATCATCTCTAGATCATACAGGGTGCGCTGCTGCAGACGCTGGGCTTCAACCAGCTTTTCGTGCTCCTTCAGCTGCTTCAAACGGACCTTCAACTCGGCCTCGATATGCTCAACCGCACCCAACATAACGTCCTTACCAGTGACGTAATGACTCTTTGGGAAGATCGTCACACGGGGCACCCTGGCCTCGACTGCACCCGTCAGAGGATCGAACAACGAGAGGCTTTCAATTTCTTCGTCAAACAATTCAACGCGAATCGCCTCGTATTCCGAATCGGCAGGGAAAATATCGATCACATCTCCCCGAACACGATAGGTTCCGCGCTGGAAATCCACATCGTTGCGGGTGTATTGCAGCTCAGCAAGGTGTCTAAGCACTCCGCGCTGATCAATCACTTCACCCCGGGAGAGATGCATCACCATTTTAAAATAGGCTTCGGGGTCACCCAGACCATAAATCGCCGATACCGTGGCGACTACCAGGCAATCTTCTCGTTCCAGCAGGGCCTTGGTCGCCGATAGACGCATCTGCTCGATATGCTCGTTGACCGAGGCATCCTTCTCAATAAAGGTGTCTGAGGAAGGCACGTAGGCCTCAGGCTGAAAATAATCGTAATAAGAGACGAAGTATTCCACGGCATTGTTGGGGAAAAACTCCTTGAACTCGCCGTAGAGCTGGGCCGCCAAGGTCTTGTTGTGGGCCATGATAATGGTCGGCCGCTGCAGCTTCTCAATCACTTTGGCCACGGTGAAGGTTTTACCGGATCCGGTAACCCCGAGTAGAATTTGCGAGGCCAAACCGGCCTGCACCCCTTCCACAAGCTGTTTTATAGCCTCTGGTTGGTCACCGGCGGGTTCAAAACTGGATTTCACTTGAAAAGGGCGGGTCATACAACTCCGGCGGGTGTGCGGGGTCAAAACAGCCCTGCATTATCATCTACATACGCAAGAATTGCAGCCTGTAGATCGCTCTGAAGGTGATTATGTAATATTCCCGATTTAGCGGTTGACCGAACCCACCGTCGACATTAATATACGCGGCCTCAGGTTATTACCATTCCGCTTTAGCTCAGTTGGTAGAGCAATTGACTGTTAATCAATGGGTCGCTGGTTCGAGCCCAGCAAGCGGAGCCAGATACAACCCCCGTAAACGTTAAGTTTCGGGGGTTTTTTTATGCCAAAAATAACGCAATAAATCCAAAAATAGTCCTATATTAGGACACTAGCAATTGTTTTTAGTTGCGGCTATACTTTGTGGATCGCGTACCGGAACGCAACAAGATGCAAACCGACGCAATGGGGTGAAAAGTCCAAGGCAGTTCGAAACTGCCGCAACTATTGCCGCAACTATTTTGACCCAATGACTAAAATGTTGCGAACCAATGATCGTATTTTCAAGGGCAATGCATGGCAATTCCAGAGGAAAGGACGTTCTCGAACGATACGCGGCTCCAATCGATCAAATGGCCTGGCGGATGCCGAGAGCCAAGACTCGATTTTGTCGACACACAAGAGGCTGGCCTCCGGTTCCGGATCACCCCCAAGGGAAAGCGCACTTTCGTCTATCGCTACTTTCCGAACGGCAGCAAGACCGGCAAACAGGTAACCTTGGGCACCTACCCCGCATACACCCTCAAGGAGGCGCGGGAACAGGTTCGGCAATTACGGAAGTCACGGGAAAGCGGAATCGACCCAAAGGTCGCCCTTGCCGACCAAAAACGGGCAGCGGCCGAAGCTGCTACCCCTGCCGAGGGTCGCTCGGCGCACTACACTGTGAACGCCCTTTGCAGGGAGTGGCTCGACGATGTGCAAAATACAAAATCGAATAACACCTATAAGCAATATAAACACGTGGTTGAAAACTGGATAAAGCCCGAGCTCGGCACTATCGCAGTTGCAAACGTTGGGCGGGACGATATCGCCAATATGCGACAGGCAATCCTAAGCAAGCGACATCGAAAAACAGGAAAGCCTCTAAACACACTCGCAAACAGATTGCAGGCGATCACGCGGGCCATGTTCAATTGGTGTATCGAAAACCGGAGCCAGAAAAGTGGGATCGAACTCAATCCGGTTAATGGCCGCCAGAAATGGGGGGGCAAAGAAAATCCGCTTCGGCTGACCCTCCCCCCGCTAACGATCGACGCGGTTGCAAAAATCATCTACTACGCCCGAGAGTCAAAGGCCAGCGACGCTATCCGGCTTTGTATCGAACTATGCTGGCGGATTGGACTTAGGCCGACTGAGGCCCGCACCGCCAAAAAGGGCGACTTTGATTTAAAGGCAAATATCTGGACGATACCCAAAACAAAAAACGGTATTCCCCTTCGTGTGATGTTGCCCAGCCAGGTCGCAAAGATAATCAAGAACTATCTCGACACGCACAAATTCAATAAGTCCGACTCCATTTTCCGGAAATCCAGGGGGACAGGCCCTATGGACGCAAAACGAATCCAAAAAGTAATGACCGCGCTTCACGACAACGAGCTATATGGCGGGAAAATGCACATCTCGCGACACGCCTTTATGTCATGGGCGAAAGCGAACAAGATCGGGCTCGACGTCCGCAACCGACTTACAAACCACGTCGACCGAAGCATCGATGCCACATACTCCCATGCAGACCTCGACGACGAGGCTCGCGAAGCATGGCATCGATATAGCAATGAGATCGAGCGCGAGATAAAGAAACTGCAAAAGAATTCGCCTAAAAAGCGATAAAATCGGGGGTGAAGGTGAACCACCACCAACCCCCCCTAATCAAAGTACGACTAAAAAGGTAATCGTAAAATGACTGATAACAATTCTACTACTAACAACAGCAATACGCCCTCTGCCAGGTCTGCCGGAGAAATCTGCAACCTGGCGGCCTCACTTGGCGCCCTGTGCGACGACGCACTCGACAACCCCCAGCAGGTAACGTCCGCCCAGCTCGTCGCCATGAAAGCCCTGGCGGGCAATATTGGCGCGCTTGCCGATCATATTGGCGGGGGTGGGTATCGAACCGATGCGCTCGAATGGATGGGGGTGAACCCAAATGCCTAGCTTGCCTCGCCCTAATGTGGCGCAGCCAGAGTATACCCTCGACGAGTATACCCACTACTGCGGTCTTCATCGGGATACGGTTGACCGCCAAATAGACGGGGGCGAGCTTCGGCTTGCCTCTCCCTGTCCTGACAGAACACCTGGTAGACGCGGCTGTAAATCGATCGGGATATCGCTCGAAACTATGGATCGCAAAGCGCGGGCACTATTGGGAATGATACTTGAGCGCCGACTTGCCCATTCAGAGGTAACGATCAACGAGGCCAACGGACTGCTGCGCAAAGAGCTACTGCGCGAAAAGCTACTACTGCGCAAAAAGTTACCGCCGCGCGAAAGGATACGGCGCGGAGGCCCCCCTAAATCCCCCAAGCTGTTGAGCCTACCCCGATCAGAGCCGCCCGAATACCTGTATGAAAGCGATATAACTCGCGACTTCAATTTGTGCCGAGGAGGTTTCCAGACACCGGAAACTAAATACGAGCATGCAGCGTGGAAACGTTATTTTTATCAAGACCTGGACGGTCGCGAATATTTGCTCTGCCGTATCACTGCGGAGTTTGTCGAGGGAAAATTTTCGGGCGAAACATTGACGGTAGATGTTGTCGGCTCAGGCGACGTTATTCCATCGGAGCAATTCGAGGGTCGCCCCGCCACCCCGGCACAAGAATCCGCACCGGCAACTATAGAGCCTTTTGTTAGCCCCCAGAGAGGCAACCCGTTAACAAATGCGATCGTTCAATTTGGTAACAATCTATTCAAGGAATCTAAAGAGGGCGAAACTCCAGGGTGGGGGGCTGTTCTACGCGCAATGCTCGACGAAGAAGGCAGAGAAGCTATGACGGAACTCGAATGCAAATACGACAAAGATACTAACGAGTTTTTCTATACGGACAGCAACGGCAAGAAAGAACGGGTAAGCAAAAGTACGGCGAGAGGGCGATACAACAGGAGGCGAAGAAAAGCCAATAAGGATGCAATAACGACCGATTAACAGAAAGATAGCCATTAGCGCGCAGTAGCCCGTTTTTTGCGCGCGGGTTCGCCCTGCGCCTTATACCTTGCAAACATTCCAATCAAAAGCAAGGTATACAAAATGGGCGCCACCACCCAAACAACGCTCCAGCAACTCGCCACGGAGTGCCACGTTTCGCTCCGAAAACTCCAGCTTGATGTAAAAAGTGGGATCCTAGAGATAACCCGCGTCGGGCGGACGCCGTTCGTTACAGAAGAGCAAAAAGAAATCTACTTTTTACGCAACCGCGTTGCGAATAGCCCACGAACGTATGCCGAGGAACGAGAGCTCGAGCGCCTAGGTTTCCGAGCTAAACCGAATGAATAAGTGCGCAAGCGCGTCGCCAAAGTTCCGGCGCCGACTCGAGCTACTGTTACCGAAAAGCGACTTGCTGACTAGCCTCGACTGGCCAGACGAACAGGCCTATCAATTTCTTGTCGATCTCGACCAGGATATTGATCTGGGCGATGGCGGCCAATACTCCGTAGTTGCAAAAAAGAATGCTGCCATGCGAATGCTGAATGTCGGCGTCGACCATTCAGCCGTTGCCGTCTGGTATGTGTTAGCCGACTACGCATACAAAGGCAGCAAAGGCATTTGTTTCCCAAGCCTAACAACTATAGCCGGTCGTGTGAGCCTCTCCAGGCGCGCTGTTATCCGATGGATCAATTACCTAGTCGAGCTAGGGGCCGTTGAGAGACTGACCCGAGGCAACGGCAGAAACGAAGCTACCCGATATTTCATCATTACGACCTGGAACCCGTCGTTCGGCTTACACACTAGCGGCGCAAAGGGTGACGGCAACGGCACTATTCCTACGAAATCTAATAGTGACAGTAGCGACACCGTTCCGGCCGAAATAGTGACACCTGTGACATTAAATAGTGACACCTATGACACGCAAATAGTGACGCAGGTGTCACACGAATCTATCTATGAAACCGGCATTAAGCCGGTTGAAATAGATAGACAGGCTAACGCGCAAAAATCTTCGGGCGCTGAGGCGCCCTGCGATTTGGTCGCTCCGCCTGGAGAGCTGCGATTGTCTGAGGTATTTCGCAGGGGGTGGGGCGGGCTTAAACCTCGCGAGGCAAAACACACACAGCGGCAACTAGCAAAATCCATGGCTGAGGGCGACACCCCCGACGAAATAGCCGACGGCCTGTTACGACACCTGGCGTGGGCTATGGCGTGGGAAAAGCCCCCCTGGCAACTCGCAGCGCTTTTACGCACATCGAAGTATCACGACGACTGGGACACTCGGCCTCCGGCAAAAAAGGATAAACCCAAAGCAAAGGCCGCCACCAGGTCAACGCCAGCACAACTCGCCCGGAGCATCTCAGACGATGATGCGGCATCGCTCGGCCCCACCCAGGCTCGAAAAATCTTTGACGAGCACCTCAAAGGCGATTGCAAACTTTGCTCCAGCGGGGGTGCGACTCCGCCATGCGATAGCGGGGCGCGGCTAATACGGAAAATAACAGGCTAACAAAAGTACCAATAATAATAGAGGCAAAAATGAAACAAAAACACAAAATCGAAAATCAAAACGCGCTCGACGACCTGGCAAAGACAATCGGAAAGGTGGCCACAGAAAGTCGACGCCGGAAACTGTGGCGACTGCATTCTGAGTTGAGCCGAACGTCTCCAGGTATACAGTCTGCACGCGCGAAAAACGTGGTGGGGTTTGTTGGCGTAAAACAGACCAAGAACGGCAGGTATAGCGCAATGGCAGCCATTCGAGGGAAGCGAATTCACATAGGCACATTCAACAGACCGTATGAGGCCTACGCAGCGCGAGCGATTTTTCTCGCAAAGCATCGTGACGACGAAAAGTGAAATTCGCCTGAGTTCGCGCGAGTTCGTTTTGATAGTAAAAAGACAGAGCATTTCGTCGGGTTACATAGAGGACTTACACCAATGCAAACTAAACTAATTTTTACAACATAAAGAGGTGTTTATGACTGACCCAGAAAACAAAGATCAAGTCGTGAGAATTGACGGCAGCGGCACAACCTCCGCTAAAGTTCGTGAAGCGGCAAGCCTTTATCTACAGCGTGCCGGAGGCGGCCCAGAGGTGAGCTTCGCCAAGTCCCTAAGGTTCTATGCCGAGATTGGGGCTGAATTCGAAAGGCTTCGCATCCTTGGCGGAAACTTCCCGTTCTCGACCGAGCAGGCATTGAAGCTTCACGCGCAAAAAATGGCAGGGGGTCGTGAGTCGACCCACCTGGAGATCAAATAATGGGGGTGAAATCCCCCACCACGCCCGACTGGCTCGAACTGTCGAACTTGTGTCGATCTGATCGAGTCGAGGGTAAAACCTGGTTCGATATGAAAGCGCAAGGGGAAACCCTCGAACTTTCGATATACGACGAAATCGGAATGTGGGGCGTTAATGGCTCCGACTTTAAACGCGCCCTCGACGGGTTCGATAATGTTTCCGAGATTGTTTTAAATATGCACTCGCCAGGCGGATCGGTTTTCGACGGCCTGGCAATTTACAATCAACTGAAAAACCATAAAGCGAAAGTTACCGTCAAAATCGACGGCCTCGCGGCCTCAATCGCGAGCGTTATCGCTATGGCGGGGGATACGATAATTATTCCCGAGAACGCTTTTATTATGATTCATAAACCGCGAATGCCCGCAAATGGTATCGCGGACGAATTGCGCGAAAGCGCCGATCTTTTAGATAAGGTCGAAACGACGTTGATTGCGGCCTACCGCGTCAAAACGGGTTTAACCGATTCCGATATTTCTGAAATGCTCGAGGCCGAAACATGGCTAACTGGCATCGAAGCAGTCGAGATGGGATTTGCCGACGAAATAGCCGAGCCAATCCAGGCAGCGGCTACTTTAAACAATGGCTTAATCGAGGAGTACTCTCAAATGCCAAGCAAAGCTAAAACACTAATCAGCGCCACCCCCGCCGATAAATTCAAGGCTGCCGAACTGGCTCGCCGTACTGAGGTAAAAGCGGTATTCGCAGATTTCCCCCAGCACGACGACGTTCGCAATGGTTGCCTCGACGATATGGAGTGCTCCGCCGAGACTGCCCGCGCTAAACTGCTGGCAACTATGGGCGCCGCTGCTACTCCGAGCGCGGCAGCCATCCACGTCGGCAACGGCTCCATAGTTCGCGACGTGCTCCAGGATGCGCTACAGGCGCGCACTGGAGCCGCCACGCTGCAAGATAAAGGCAACCCCTACCAGGCATCGAGTTTGCTTGATCTGGCGCGCGCATCGCTGATACAGAACGGTACGGGCGTTGCAACACTTGCGCCTATGCAGGTCGTAGCGGCCGCCTTTACACACAGCTCCGGCGACTTTGGCTCGGTTCTTTCCAATGTGGCCGAGAAATCGCTACTGAATGGCTGGAACTCCGCGCCAGAAACATATCCCCTGTGGACGCGTAAAGGCACGTTGTCATCGTTTCGGCCCGCATTGCGCGCCGGTATTGGTGGCTACCCAGTGTTGCCGTCTGTTGCAGAGGGCGCCGAGTATACACACGCCACCATGAACGACACTGGGGAAGTAATCGCCCTGGCGAAACACGGTTCCATGTTCTCAATCACCCGCGAGGCGATCATTAACGACGACCTGGACGCGTTCTACCGCATACCGGCCGGACAGGGTCGAGCGGCCATGCGGACGATCGGAAGCCTGGTGTATGCATGCCTAACTGGCAATACGGTGATGAGCGACGGCAAGGGTATATTCCATGCCGATCACGGCGGCAACACAATCGTAGACGCCCTCGACATAGGCGGCATCGCAAACATGCGTAGAATTATGCGTATGCAGACTGATAACGCCGGACAATCTCTGAACATTGCCCCTGGTTATTTGCTCGTTCCGGCGGCGCTGGAATCGCAAGCGCAACAGGTTATCGCCTCGACGGCCGTACCTGGCGCCGACAGTAATTCCGGCATTAAGAATCCGGTCAACTCCGCAGCCGAGATCGTTGTCGAGAGTCGCCTCGATGCGGCCTCTGCTGACAGTTTTTACATGGTTGCGGGCGCTGGCGACACGATCGAGGTTGCATTCCTCGACGGCATGGACACTCCCTACCTGGAACAGCAGGCCGGTTGGAGCGTTGACGGCGTTAGCTTCAAGGTACGGATCGAAGCTGGCGTTGCGCCGATAGACTACCGTGGATTTGTTCGCGGAACTGGCGGTTTGCCCGTATAGGTTTACCCGCTATTGGCATGGCGGGAACCCCTAAGGGGTGAAAGTCCGGAACTTGAAGAACTCCGGCAAAAGTCCTGGCGGTTTAGTTGGCCGTTAGGCGCCTCGAGGGGGCGCATTTGGCTGGAAGCCTCATGCGTCCCCTTTTTTTGAAAAGGTACTCCCGCCGATCTGAGGTATACGGGGGCGCGGAGTCGCAGTCGCTCACTATTTACGAATTTTTTTAATGGAGGTTGTTGTTTTGTCGAGCACAGATATAGACCCGCTCTGGTTAAACAAACGTGACGCCGCAGCGTCGGTGGGGATTTCAACACAAGCCTTTAGTAAATGGGGTGTAAAGCCCGTTCAGCGTTCAGGCCGCGAGGTGTTTTTCACTGTTCGCGATATCGTCGACAATCGGGTTGAGAGAGCACTTAAAGGAGCAAACGGCGAAACTCCCGGGGAACTCGAGAATTTGGGGCGCAAGAAGTATCTCGAGGACTACCGTCTCGCGAAAGCCCGTCGAATAGCTCAAGAGCAAAAAAATGATCTCGCTGCCGGAACAATGATTCCGACTGATTTCGCAACGTTTGCACTCTCGAAGATTGCCGCTCGAATCGCCTCGATCCTGGACACGCTCCCGCTAACTATGCGGCGGGCTCACCCGGACCTCGAGTCTCGACACATTGATTCCTTTACTCGCGAAGTTGCGAAGGCGCGAAACGTGGCGGCGGAGGTCGACGAAATCCTACCTGAGTTGGTCGAGGAATATGCCGCCCTTACAAACGAGTCAAGTTAAGAATTTAATAAAAGCAGTTTGCCTCGGCCTGTCTTCACTATTCCGGCCGGAGCCATTGAGAGCTGCTAAGCGCGCCGCTTTTGACTTCACCGCCGCGTCAATCGCGCTGGGAGATGCTCCCCGACTGTTGGGCGTATTTGTACGGTCGATTTGCCCCCCCCCCCAGCCCTTGGCCCAGCAAGCGGTTCACTGGGGCGCACGAGACCGTCGGAACGGGCTCAGCCTTCCGTGCCCCCGTTTCCGACCTGCGCCTCAGCTAGAGAAATCACCTCAGCAATTTATTAACTCGATCGATTAGGCCCGACCACTGGGCAGCTTCATTTTCTTGAAGGTCGGCGGCAGTGTGGTCTCTAGTCCATCGGACATATGCTTTCGCCAATTTATACTTCGAAAACCCCTCAACGTCAGAGGTAAAAATATCTACTATCGGTCTTCCCGGTTGACTTAGAGCCGCGCTAGAAGTATCGACGCCAAACTCACTTGCAACAATGCTGATCAGCGTTCCCCTAAGCAGGTCTTCGATTTCGGCTTTTTCCACTCCCGAGCAATAGTCTTTAGTTCTAAGAATATTTTTGTTACCTAGAGTGTGGACCAGATTTTCTTGTTGTGCTGCTTGATCGCCAGCGGCGTCAGAGTCTAATAGGGCAGCGACCTTTAATCTGTGTGCGTGCAATATAGTTGCGTAGTAAACAAGCTTTCCTGCGGAGTTTGCAAAAACCAGAGAAATTTTATTGTTTAAATCAATAATCTCACTCTCCCGAAGCATTGCGGACGTAGATTCCAGGTACCAATAGTCGGTGATGCCCTCCATGACTAGATTTCTACTCTGCGAAAAAAGGCTGCTAGCAAGGTCGTAGCCAAGGGCTTCTTGCAGGGGCAGCAATCCAGCGGGATCACCAGACGAAATGGCTAGGTGAACTTTCGTGCCTTCGGCTCTCGTCTTCATTTCAACCACTCTGACGATATCTAATTCGTCGGGCCCCACTAGAAACGGAGAATGTGTTGAAAAAAGAGTTTGGTTCGCTGCCGCAAGCCGCGATAGGGTGTTTCTAAATTCACATTGCTTGAGCCCATGTAGGCTCATTCCGGGCTCGTCCAACAATAGAATTGCGTTCTCGTGTTTGTCTATCGCCTCCGCGAAAAAAACAACGAAGAATGAAACAAGCCATTGAAAGCCCTCGGATCGTTGATCCAATTCGATATCCACTCCAAGATCATCTTCCACCACAACCTTCAAGTATTGCCCATCGACCAAAACTTTCAGTTTGTCCGCCTCAGGCCGATTGGAATCAGGCAGCCAAACAGATAGTATTTCCCTTGTTAGCCGGACGCTCGCAGCGTTGAGTTGGTAACTTCTTATATCGAGATTGTCTCTATAGGTTTTAAGGGCCTCAGCGTCATTTATGCCCGGTTCGGGGGTTTTTCCTAGAGCGGAAAGCTCTCTCGGCGTAAACCCAAGTAGCTTCAAGAGGCAGATGTTTCCGTAATCAAAGAACTCATCGTCAAGTATCTGATCTTCGGTTCTTCTCGCAAGATGCTCCAAATGAATTAAAGGTTTTACGCGAAAGTAATTATTGAAAAGAATAAAGACTGGGACCCGTTCACCGAGCGTTTTCAGCGCGGATTCCCACAAGCCGTTGAACGCAATAGCTTCAATCAATGCGTCGTATCTGGCCTCTTCTTTATCATTATCCTCATCGACAAACTCGTAGCTTTCCTCCAGCCATTTATTAAGATTTTTTGACGTATCCCCCGAAACCCATGTGTAGTCGGCCCAATCGCTCGTTAAAGCCTTGAGCGAATCGCTAGGTTTTATTGGATCAGTATCCGATTCCTCGGGTGAATACTGTTTGTCCATGTGAGCGGCAATCCTGACTAAGTCCTTTTTCAAGTCTTTAAACCAAATTTTTTCCTGGCCACCCACCAGCGTATGCGTCCCTCGATTTGAATAATACCGACTAAGCTTGTATTCACTATCATGAAAAGCTTCCGGTATGAGGGCCTTGTCGGTATCTTCCAGTCTAAAGGTCCCCTCAACGACAACAGTTTCGTTCGGCTCCACTGCACCGGTCGTAACGTCATTATATTTCGACCGCGGGTAGTCTCTAAGGATGTCAAACCCCGGCGTATCCTCTGGCCGATTTAGCTGTTGCAAGGCCCTAAATAAAACTGTTTTTCCAGCTTCATTGGGGCCGACTAAAATTGTTTTTAAGTCTTCAATTTCGAATTCCGTAGAATCTACAATGCTTCGATAGCTCTGAACTCTTGCTTTTACTAATTTCATTAGTTGATAGATCCCTTTTTACTGTTGATACGTTTCCGTATCCATTTACTTAAGGGGCTGCGAGCCCAGCTTGACTGTCTAGATGCTTAGTTGCAAAGCTAACCTTGGACCCCGCCCCGTTCAGATGTCCCTGTGTACTTCTCGGCCGCTGGCCGTTAATCAAAACTCGAACGCCTACTTAACGCTATCGACCAGCGCCACGGCAAGCGCCCCAACTCCAACAACGAATCCCAAGAGTACAAGGGCTGAAGCGACCCGAAGCACCGTGTTAGTGGTAGTACCGATCTTTTCACCGTAGCGTTCAAGATTCGCCAACAGTATGGTAATTGCAACAATCGAAGCCAGAATGCACACACCAAGCCCAGCGGCTACGAACGGAATTAACTGGGTGCCTAACTGCCCGGCGCTGAGGTCACTGAGAAGGGCTGCACAAACAGCAAGCCCCGCAGTAGAGACCGTGGCAAGGTGCTTGTAGAGGTCGATTGCTATCTTGCGCTTTTCAACACCGATGTTCATGCTGGAAGGATAACCCAACTAGCCAATACACTGAAACGTTGCGGTAAACCTACAGAAAGAATGCCGCAACTATTGCCGCACCTATTATAGGAATATTACCCAATGATCACTATTTTAGAGACTTTGCGAATAACTGTTAATCAATGGGTCGCTGGTTCGAGCCCAGCAAGCGGAGCCATATTTAGTATTGAATATCAAAGGGTTGCAGAAATGCAGCCCTTTTTTATTGCGCTAATAAATCACTTTGCCATTTGAAGGGCTTTGCGCTCCTATATTCAGCTAAATAACCCGTGTGCTTACGAGAACAGCTTACTCGGCTCCCGCCCTCTGTAGCGCTCATTGAGTTAACAACCCTCGAATATGAATATCGTCGGGTAGCGGAACTAAATCGACAAATGCGTCTCTTCAATTCAATGCGCTTGCCCTAGACACCAGGAGTAAAAAGCATGATCAGTAAACTGTTTTCCATGGAGGGCAAGGTCTGCCTCATTACCGGCGGTTCTCGAGGCCTTGGCTACGCTATCGCACAGGCATTTTTCACCGCCGGAGCCAAACGGATATACATTACGGCGCGCAAAGCGGAAGCCTGCGAGCAAGCGGCGAAAGAACTTTCCAAACTCGGTGAGTGTATAGCACTGCCCGGTGATATCAGCGATATGTCTGAGATAGATCGCCTGGCAAAGACGCTTCAGGAGAAAGAGACCTCCATCGATGTGCTGGTAAACAACGCAGGTGTAGGTTGGTTGGCGCCTTTAGGACAGTTCCCGGAAAAAGGATGGGACAAAGTAATGGATCTCAACGTGAAAACACCTTTCTTCCTAATCCAGGCATTACTGCCTCTTCTTAGAAATGGTGCCAGCTCCGAGGCGACCGCCAGCGTCATCAACATTGGCTCTATCGCCGGCATTCTGGGCCGCACTGACACATTCAGTTATGCCCCCGCGAAGGCAGCAGTGCATCAGGTTACTCGCAACATGGCAGTGGTTTTGGCAGAAGATAATATTCGGGTAAACGCAATTGCCCCGGGGCGATTTCACACCAAAATGACCGAATACGCCAGCCAAGACAAAGCACTGTACGACGCTGAGATAGCAGCGATACCCCTACACCGCTGGGGCCGCGATCCAGACATAATGGGAGTTGCGGTCATGCTGGCAAGTTCGGCCAGCGCTTTTATGACAGGACAGATATTAACTATCGATGGTGGAACCACGTTGGTATAACGTGTGTCACCGAATGACCCAACCTGCTAACGCTGGTTGCTGTTAATCGGGTTGCGGACTGGCAACACCCAGCGGCGCCACATCAACGGCAGCAGCAAGAGGCGATCCGGGCGCGAATCGCGGCTCTTGCGGAGATACTCAAGGCCCACGGGCATGATCCCCGCATCCTCGAACGGCACGCTGCGTGCCGTGCCGAACAAATAATCAAACCAGGGAACAACCGTGCCGTAGTTGCTGTTGGTGAACTGTAGGTCGAGGCTGTGGTGCAGGCGGTGAAAGTCTGGCGTGACAATGACTTTGCGCAGTACACGATCGACTGCGGCTGGCACATAGATATTACTGTGATTGAACAGTACCAGCAGCACTCGAAGCAGTTGATAAAGAACCAGCATCAGCGTGGGCGCACCAAATAACAGAAAGACCGGCAGCAGAACGAGTGTGCCTATCACCACCTCTGCGATGTGGTGCCTGTGGGAGGTGGTCACATCAAAGGTGGTATCTGTGTGGTGTACAGCATGCATGCGCCACAGGCCGCTGACACGATGAAAAACCCGGTGAATCCAGTACTGAGCGAACTCGACCAGGACCACTATTATTACGACGGCTACCGCCGGCTGCAGGCGCTCATAAAGGCCGGGGTCAGGGAAATATGAACGCAGTAGCGCCCAGCTTCCTAATTGCAGAGTGAGCCAAAACATAACGAAGAAATTGAGGCTGGCGAGAAACCAGTTCGTGAGCCAATGCGCTACCGGGACATCCGCACTGTGGCGCCTGGGCCACAGTTGCTCCAGCACCATAAGAAGCAGCATACCGCCAAAAGTAAAGACCAGCAGCGTGAGACTTCGCTGGTCAATAAGAAAGGCCAGTAAGAAGTCGTCGTGTGACGGTGCGAGTGTTATCCGATTCGACAAAGCCTGACTCAGTTCAAGGCCCGCATCGAAAGACCCAGCATGGCATAGTCTACAGCCATGTAACCGTTGGTCATGGTGCGCACGGCGGCCGGGGTGTGTTTGAGCACGTCTTGGGCCATTACGCCGTTGTAAACAGTTTCACCATTAATGTACCGGAACCGGTACCAGGGCAGGCCGGATTGCGTTATCCCGATTTGGGCGATGTCTGCTTTGAGTCTGACATCACTTGATTCGAAGAGACGACAGTCTACGTTACACTCCGCACCGTCCGCCAGCTGGGAACCGTCGACACAGGCATCGAGCAACTCCAGTGCGTTGGGTGGGCATGAGCCAAGGGGGGGCAGCGTCACAGGCCCTATACTCAAGGGGACTCCAGATTCATTCATATAAATATTAAGATCGTTGCCATTGATAACCTGTGTCTCACCTGCAGGATCGGAGATTTCTATACCCACAAAAGCTCCTGCATGGGCATTGTGCATCAGGCTGACGCCACCACCGGCACTGGCCAGCGAAGCCAGCGCCAGCGCGCCTGCAATAACGGGTATAACGCCATTTTGCCTCTTTCTGAATGATATAAACGCAGTGAATGCCAGCAGTAGCGCTAGCAGTATCAACATGGTGCTGCCCAGTATCGGCACGGCCACAGCCGCCGTCGGCAGGGGCCCAAAGGTAATGCTGCCGCTGCCAAGTACCCCCGCCTGGGCTATCGCGGCGCCAAGCAATAGAACACTGCCCGTTAAAATAGATTGGATAAGGATGAGTAATCGCTGCTGAATTTTTCTCACGTTAAATTCCTTGCCTACTTTAATTAATTTTTTTAGACTCTCGATTGTCCCATTAAGCCCCAAGGAGGCAAGCCCGTCTAGCATTCTTTCACGCTTGCAGACCTACCCCCCCCTTCGCAACCCCGCCCAAGGCCCTGCGTTACCCCTGTTTGCGAGGTTGCGTAGGTGTATAAGCCATCTCTCAAACCCTGTATCAATTTTGCTGAAAGGGTTACTGCAGTCACGTAAACTGTCCTAATATTTTTAAACACAAATGATACTCGCGACAATAGGACTCCCGCTATGCTTGGAAAGATACTTCTGTGGATCTCAGCAGTGACATTTATCTCATACGGTCTGGTGTGCTTTTTCGCGCCGGGTGTACCCGCAGGTTATGCCGGGCTAACGATGACCAATGGAGACGCGTTCGCTGAAATAGTTGCTATGTATGGCGGGCTGCAAACCGGGTTCGGAATATTCTGCCTGCTGGCCGCACTGCGCAGCGAGTACTTTCGGGCGGGCCTGATGCTTTTAGCGCTGTGTATTGGGATGCTGGCGCTGGGCCGACTTTACTCTTTCGCGACTGGCGGGAATCCTGTGGGTGCTTATACCTACGGCGCATTCGCCTATGAAATGACCACTGCAATACTGGCGATTGTTGCTATAAAACTCTCTGCCAGAGTGCAACCAGAGTGAGCGCACTCTGAGATTGACGGCTAGGGCAACCGTCCCTCAATGTAGTCATCAATCATTTCATGATAGCGGCGTACCCGGATCTCCTGATTCGAGAGGTAAACTCCCTTGAATCCTCGCGAGCGAAAGCCACGTTGCTGCGACACGAATATCGCCACGTCGTCTTCAATCGCAGGGCCGATGTAATCTTCACCATAAGTCAGCATTGACACCGCCGTTTCACTTCCGTCAAGCGAGGTAGCAAGGGTCGCGCTGTTACCCGGGTCCAGCCCGGCATCGATAGAGGCTGGACTACCGTACCACCAGTTATCAAACAGACATTGCTCCGGATCATCACGGTGAGGGCGCGCTCGCAAAAAGTGAAAACCGTCGGCCCAAACCGTTACCGCAAAATTCGGGAAAAGTGTGTAATGAAAGGCGTCTGTCAATTGCTCGTCTGGCACATTGCCGTAGTGTGCATAGCCAAGAGCTCGCCCATGCTGACGCTTGGCATTCTGGAGTGCTTCGCGCGTTGCCTCGGGGCGACCATTAAATTCGTTCGGATCCAAGGACCAATAACGTAACAAACTGGCCAAAGGTTCCAAAATGTTGCCGTCGCTGTCTGTATAAGACGAGCCATACCCCCCCTTCATGATCATCCGGTTGTGGCCCTCGTCGGCAAGATCAAACCGGGTTTCTTTGAAATAGGTATTGATATCACTGCGAATCGCAGCGCGGTCGTCACCGGGCTTGGCACCCTGGTGAACCGTAGGCACGTGGTAGGACTCATTAAAATTATCCAGAACAACTTTCCAATTGCACGGTAGCCACATGGTATTGGCCATGGTGCGTTTCCAAGTGTGTATTTCTCGCGCCTCCCAGTCATCCCAGATCGGGCCGAGAAATTCCCGCAGCGGTTTACAGTCCGTGTCCATGTTGACCCAGACAAAACCAGCGAACGTTTCACAGGCCAGTTCCTGTAATTTAATTTTTCCACAAGGGTTCCCTTCGGGAAAATCCTCTTTGTCTGGCGCGAAACTTAAACTGCCATCCGGAAGAAAAGCCCAGCTGTGGTACTTGCAAACAAAGCGCCGCGGTGAGGATCCCTTGCTTTCGCAGACCAGCGGATTACCCCTGTGCTGGCAGACGTTGTAGAACGCCTTCACTGAGTCATTCTGTTGACGCACCATCAAGATTTCCTCGGGCCCCAATTCTTCCATCTGCCAATCACCGGGATTGGGCAACTCAGCTTCACGCCCTAATAACAACCACGATTTGGTCCACATACCCTCCCACTCCTCGCGCATAAAATCGCGCGAGGTATAGCGGCTGCCCGGAATGGTGTGTCCCCGGGTCTGTTGCTCCGGCCAACGCTCTATAGTGCTTGTTGTTGATACCACTGCAGACTTCCTCAAAAATTATGATTATTTTTTTAAACCAGGGGAGAGTTTACTCATCTCCCGTTGATTATCGATCATTAGTTTTGAACCAAAAGGAAGTGGCTGTCTATAATAGAGCGGAATATCTCTACTCGCCCTTTGATTATGGACTTACCGTATGGCACAAGAATTTAACGCAGGTAGTTTTTTCGCAAGATGGCTTTTTGCTGCACTGTTGGTATTTGGCACCTACAACCCTACGGCTTACTCGTTTTTTAGCTGGGTCCTGGCGGAGGGTACGGAGTTCGGTCCTATTGTCGCTATCATCGGGCTGGCGTTGTTGATCTGCTGGATTATTTTTCTGCGGGCGACCTTTCTGTCCATGGGCTGGCTGGGCATCTGCCTGGGCGGCGCTCTGTTTGCCTGCGTGCTGTGGCTATTTGTAGACCTCGGCTGGATCACCCTCGACTCCACCGGAGCCATTACGTGGCTGGTGCTGCTCGTTATGTCGCTAATTCTGGCCACGGGTATATCCTGGTCACATATCAGGCGGAGGCTTACCGGCCAGCTTGACGTAGACGATATTGAAGATTGAGCACCCATGAAAAAGCCGCCCGGAGGCGGCTGATAACCGTGTTGCGATACCACTAGGGAGCAGTGATTGGGCAAATCCGGTCAGTCACTTAATGATACCGTCTCAGCGCCCTCGCGATAGGCAGGAGTGGCCATTGCTACGCCTTGCTTATCACTCATATTGGTGTTGCCTTCCTTGTCTATCCAGCAGATTACCAATTGGCTTTCGCCGTCTGTTGGCGCTGCGTGAATCTTCATTTTGGCCCCTACGCGTGAGCGCTTGACGCCTTTCAGCTTCATCCGGGTATCGTCGCCAAATACGCTAGCAATATCCGACTTACACTGCGCCAGATGCTGGCTGTCTAGCTTTGCGGCCATGGTGGACGCGGAAGCGCCGGTCAAGACCAGTCCAAGTGTTGCTATGGCTACCATTTTCATCGTTCACTCTCCTTAAAAGTTAAGCAGCGATAATAGACCTATCCATTTTTATTCGAAATGCCCGCAAATGATCCAGGGTGTCGCATTTTTCGGCATGCCTCATAGTCCACTTCCTCGCCGGGTTACTCCGCGGGGCGAGAATCCAGTTGGTGGCTAATACCGGCGAATGCCCGTGCGATAACTTCTCGCAAAACGCGCATACGGGCACTCAAGCGCAGGTCTTTGTGGGTTAAAACCCACATATCCGCATGATGATTTATCCTGGCACCCGGGATTCGGATGACATCAGGCTGGCCGTAGGCCGTAAAACACGGCATGTAAGCCATGCCCATTTTGCAGTTCACTGCCTCATAAAGCAGGGCAAGGTTATCTATCGCATGGCGAACCGGTCGTGGGGGGACGTCTGTTTCGGACAGCCAGGGCTCGACCTGGTCACCCAGGTTTTTACCTATCCAAGTTAGGTGTGAAGTGTCGTCCGGCTGATTGGAGTTAAGCATACTGCGGTGGACATAAGTCGATGCGGAAATTGGAGAAAGATAACGACCAATCAGATATTCAGGCGGTTTCACGCCTTGCGGCATTACCCGAATAGCAATATCAGCCTCCCGTCGACTTAGATCCAAGGCATCATTACTGGCCATTAACTCGAGCTCTATAAGCGGGTACTGCTGAGAAAACGCGCTAAGTGCCTCGACCAAAAAATGCAGTCCGCTCGTGGGCGGAAGCGTAAGTCGGATCGCGCCCTCCAACTCCTGGTCACCCCCGGTTATTTTGCGCTCAGCAGAAAGCACCAGTTCTTCGACGTGTTCAGCGGTGGGCAGGAACGCTTCAGCAGCCACGGTCATTCGGTAGCCATCTGGGGTGCGATCAAACAGCTGGGTGCCCAGCACTCGCTCCATTTCATCCAGTCGTCGGGTTACAGTTGAATTGCTCACTCCCAGGGCTTGGGCGGCACCGCGAGCTGAGCCTTTGCGACTCAGTGCTAACAAGATTTTTAAATCATCCCAATCCAAATGATGACTCCAGAGACCGTTAAGTCAACTTACCTTTTGCCAAGGTGGGGATAAGTGCAATATGGTGTGGCGTACTTACTCTCGCTGAGTGCGGCCGTCGGGAAAAAGCTCTTTTACGTTGGATGCAATTTCTTCGCGGGTTTGCTGACCGACTCGCTGCGCGGCCCTGCCCTGCTTTACCCAGAGATGGTCGTGACGCACCTCTTGGCCTCCATAACCGCTAACCGCAGCATTAAAGACTTCTATGATGCCAACGCAGTCCATGGTGTCGCAATACTGCATCAATTCGCTCAATGCGCTGCGCATCTCGCTGTAAGACAGGCATTCTTCTTCAGCACGCATAATCATTGGGTGTCCCGTACCCGCCACCTCGGTACCCAGCAATAATTCCTCGTGCAACTTTTCGCCGGGACGCAGACCGATAAAATCAATGTCGATGTGCTCTCCAACCGGCGTATCGTGGTCCATTTCATAGCCGCTGAGGCGGATCATACGTTTAGCCAGATCAACTATTTTTACAGGCTCGCCCATGTCCAGCACAAACACGTCTCCGCCAGTACCCATGGCGCCCGCCTGTAAAACCAATTGGGCGGCTTCCTGAATACTCATAAAGTAGCGAGACACCTCCGGGTGGGTGACCGTCACTGGGCCGCGCTTTTCTATCTGCTCGCGAAACAGCGGTACCACTGAACCCGATGAACCCAGTACATTACCAAACCGGACTATACAGAACCGGGTGCCGGTTTCTTGCTGAGAGAGCCCCTGAAGAATCAACTCAGCAAAGCGTTTCGAGGCGCCCATAATATTAGTGGGCCGCACTGCCTTATCTGTAGACACCAACACAAAGGTTTCAACCCCAGCTCTAAGGGCGGCTTCAGCGGCATACCAGGTGCCAAACACGTTATTGGATACACCCTCAGAGACATTGTACTCAACCATGGGCACATGCTTGTAGGCCGCAGCGTGGTATACCGTTTGCACGCCGAAAGTACGGTAGATCGTTTCCAGCCTACGTTGATCCTGGACCGAGCCCAACAGCACGATCATCTCCACATGCTTGCTACCCAGACTCGACTGCACTTCCTTTAATTCTCGCTCGACCTGATACAGTGCAAACTCCGAGTTATCCAGTAACAACAGCTCTTTGGGTCCCGACATCAAAATCTGGCGGCAGAGTTCCGAACCGATCGAACCTCCCGCTCCAGTTACCATCACCACTTTGTCGGTGATACACCGGTCCAACAACTCCGGATGAGGCGGTACGGGCTCTCGGCCCAACAGGTCATCAAGGTCGATGTCTTGGATTTGATTGACGCTGGCAAGACCCGCCACCAATTCATTAATCTTGGGGACAGTGCGAACATACACAGGCAGTCCAACCAATGAGTTAATAATTTCGCGACGCCGCTCTGGCGAGGCCGAGGGAATGGCCAACAAAACCTGAGTAATATTATGCTGGTTGATCAGCCGCTCCAGTTGCTCAGGCTTAGCCACCTGCAACCCGTTGATCACTGTGTGCTGCATTCTGGGATCGTCATCGACAAACTCGACTACCCGATACTGGTCACCGTGGTGGAGTGCCGTAAGCAATTGACGACCTGATTCTCCAGCCCCGTAAATTATAACATTCTTGGTCATCGATCGCAGTTTGGCCTGATAGTAGGCTCGCACAGTCAACCGGGTGCCGCCGATAGTCAGCAATGCCAGCACCCAGTAGATAAATGGCAGGGAACGAGGAACATCTGCCTGGGTAAAAAACACGCAGGCTCCCAACACCAGGGTCGAATAACTGACGGCAGTAATAATGGCCCAAATCGCCTGCTGCCCCATAAATCGGATAACTGCACGGTATAGACCCAGGCGGAGAAAAATGACAGCGCTGGCCAGAACGGTAAAAACTGCACAGGCAATTTCGATGGTACCAACAGGGAAATCCGTGTGGCCCCAGCGCAGCGCAGTAGCCAGCCACATGGAGCCGGCCACAAACAACATGTCCAAGACCAGCAAAAAAGTTTGCTTAATATTGCGAGGGAGTTCTATTAATTTTTCGAGGGCATCACGCAAACTTCCGGCAATAACAGACACAAAACGTAAACCAAGCGTAGCAATTGTTCTAAGCAAGTTTCCCCCATTCCCAACGGCCGTAAACCCACCTTAGAGTCTGTTTTTTTTCGGCGACCGGCTAAATAAAGAATACTACGGTAATTGTCGCAATTTCGCCATTGCACAAAGGAGTGGAAAATAGGCCACTATTACCAAAATAAGTTGCCATTCAGGCCAGATTTTAGCTGCCCAAGCCAGGGGAAACAGCCACAACGCATTCATCGCAATGACCACAAAATCTACCGCCAGGTGCGACTGCCAGTGTCGGCTGAGTCGCTGATAAGCATGCAGTCGATGGGCCTGAAATATGCGATGCCCCTTACTCAGCCGCCAACACAGGGTCCAACTGCTGTCGGTGATGAAAATCGCTAGCAATATCAACCAGCAGACCGCAGGCAACGCTCCGGACACTTCGCCAAGAAAAGCCAGGCCAGCAAGTAAAAAGCCAGTGGGCACACTCCCCGCGTCCCCCATGAACAGGCGGGCAGGGGGCCAATTCCAAATCAGGAAACCCAGGTGACTGAAAGCCAGAATAAGGCAAAATAAGGCGTATTGGCCATCATTTCCACCAACAAAGACTAATAACCCTGCGCCAGAGGCCGCCAAAAAACATTGAACGGCGGCGATGCCGTCTATCCCATCCATGAAATTGTAGAGATTGAGAGCCCACAGAATAGCCAGAACCGAGAACAGTGAGAATGTCAGAGACGCTGCTGCCTGGCCCTCTGGCGTCAACCACCAAACTCCGAGCGCGGCAGTGCCACTGTAGCAGGCGAAGCGGAACTTTACCGACAAACCCCGCATGTCATCTACGACCCCCAGTAGCGTCAGAGCCAGAGCCAGACCAGCGAGAATCAACAAGGATGAATGCCAGGAGTAGGAACCTATCGCACAGATCGACATTGCCAGCAGCATGGAGAGTAACAGCGGTATACCCCCGCCATGAGGGGTAGCCTGGGTATGGGAACTGCGATCATTGGGGCGGTCAACAATATTCCAGCGCTGCGCTAATTTCAGATAGACCCAACAGCCCAGCGCGGAGGCGACGAACGCACACATAACAACAATCATTGGCTGAGCTCTGCCGGTTCAGTCGACGGCGCGGTAGTGAGGCTCATGCCCTCTTCCAACGTTTGTTGCGGCCGCCAGTCAGTGGCCGCGAGGATCGCACTGCAGTCGTAGCACTCGTCACCAAACAGCTTATGCAAAGTGCCATCAGTACCGCTGCTATTTCGGCCCCGAGCAATATCGTAGGCCTGCGCTGCCAGTCGCCAGCACCAGGCCGGTAACCATGCTCGGACTGGCGCCCTGCCAACTGCTGCAGCCAAGGCATCAAAACTTCGTCGCAGAGAGTAGCGCTCACCATCTGTCACTATCCATGTACGCACACCGGTCAAGGATACTGTTCCACACTCAATAAGTACCGTTACCAAATCAGCACGACCAATCATCGACCGGAGGCCACCCGGCGGAGGGCGCGGCAAGCCTATGGACACCGCTCGCTGCAGCATCCCAAGGTTACCTCTGACTCCAGGCCCGTAAACCAGAGGAGGCCTTAGTATGACCACTGACATTGCGCTATCGGAGTAGGAATCTCGCAGGGCATTCTCAGCCAGTATTTTGCTGCGCCCGTAAGGATCTAAAGGTTCGACACAGGCTGTTTCATCTCTGGCCTGTGCGTCGTCGGCGGCGCCCATCGCCTTTACGCTACTGAGGAACACGAACCGGCGCACCCCCGCCGCGGCTGCCGCCGCCGCCAGCGCTGTCGTGGCATGATGATTAACCGCTGAATAAGCGGACTCACTAGCCTGGGTGTGGGCGATTCCCGCCAGATGAAATACGACATCGACCCCCGGGAACATTGCTGAGTCGACGGGTGTGATAGACAAATCCACCGCCAAAGACGATGTGCCGCTGACCAGTTGCCCGCCGTATCGGCTCAGCGGAATCAGATCACAATCCAACTGACGCAACTGTTCGCAAAGTTCGCGACCGATGAAACCCGTAGCTCCTGTAACCAAACATTTCACACGCAGTAATTACCGAGGGTCGACTAAAAACAAGCAGGCTGCGCCCGCATCCCGCTCGGCCAATGAAAAAGGGGCCGAAGCCCCTTCATGATACGGATGCGGCGGTGTTAATCCAGCGATATCAACGCACGATTTTTGTCTACGGTCGACTTGCCAATACCCTTTACTTCTTCGAGTTCATCGACTGCTGCAAAGGGACCGTAGGCTTCCCTGTGGCGCACAATTTCCTCAGCGCGACTCATGCCCACGCCTTTTAAATTTGCGGCTAGCGTAGCCGCATCCGCCTGATTGATGTTAATGCTGGCTACCTGGGTCGCACTTGCCGTCTCCTGAGCAAACGCCGAGGGCGCCATTACGAAATAGCCAGAGCAAAGCCCCAGCGATAAGGTCAGCGCGAGCACGCGACCCAGCGATGGGCGGACTGCCCGGCCGGTGACCCCGTGAGAGAAATAGTGAGCGAGCTGTTCTAGATAAGTATAAGTCATGATGTAATCTCCATATTACGGGTCAGCTTCCTTGCTGGCGTCCGTATCAGGGAGAAGTCTAGCAGTACCTGGCGGTGCGGCCAGCAAGTGGCCGCATTTGATTCTATGCTGTTTATGCGTGCTGTATCTGCAATTCTTCGTGCACGCGCTGCAGTGCTGCCAGAGGGTCATTTGCGCCTGTTATTGAGCGCCCTATAACCAGAAAATCTGCGCCATTGTCGATTGCGTCTTTGGGCGTAACCACCCGTCGCTGATCACCAGAGGCATCACCCGCCAACCGAATTCCTGGTGTCACCAGCGCAAAGTTGTCGGGATAATTCTTGCGCAAATCAGTGGTTTCCTGAGCCGAGGAAACAACGCCATCCAGACCACTGGCAGCGACCAGGCCGGCAAGCCTCGCTACCCGCTGAGGTGCAGTTTCGGTATAACCCATTTCGGCAAGGTCCTCATCCGACATACTGGTCAGCACCGTCACCCCGATTAATAGAGGTGGTGTAGAAAATCCCGCCAACGATTCCCGGGCCGCTTCCATCATCCGCCGGCCGCCAGCGGCATGTACGTTGACCATCCACACGCCCAACTCCGCCGCCGCCTTAACGGCGCCTGCTACAGTATTGGGAATATCATGAAATTTAAGATCCAGAAATATCTCAAAGCCCATACCCTGTAGCTTGCGGACCAGGTCCGGGCCGCTGCGAGTAAAGGCTTCCTTACCTATTTTGAGACGACAAAGCTCTGGAGACAGCCTTTTTGCCAAAGCCACAGACAATGCCTCATCCGGGTAATCCAGGGCGACAATAACAGGTGAGATCATAATCAGTCCTTCAGGGATGAACATGGCTATTCGAGCCGTGTCCCGCGAATTGTTTTAACCGTGCCCCAGTGCTTGCAGCCGGGACAGTACCAGTGGAGCTGTTGGCCGGCAAAACCACAGTGACCGCACCGGTAAGTGGCGCGCTCAGCAACCAAACGCTCCACCAGTAACTGCAATAAACTGAGGCTATCTCTGGCACCAGGATCCGAGGTATCCAGTTGCAGGCCGATCAGGCGTTCCAGACCTCGCAAGGAGGGCCGGTCTGCGAGCTGAGCCGAAAGAAACTCGCCAGCAATTTGGTCGCCTTCTGACACTCTTAGATCCTCCGCTACAGCCAACACCAGCGGCGCCGAAGGATCGGTAAGCAGACAGTCCTGCAAATAGGTTTTCAGGGTCCTATCATCTTTCATCTCGCTGTAGCATTGACGCAAAAGGAGAATCGTCTCAGACACATATTCAGGGTCCTGTTGCCGCACCTTACGCAGCGCTTTAACTGCCTGCTTATAATTGCCACGGTCGAACTCAACCTCGCCAAGCAACAACGAGGCCCTGACACATTGTTTATCGTGCGTAAGGGCCTGTTGAATAAAATTAAGGGCGGCAGCCAAATCGCCTTGATCCCGATTGTCACAGGCCATCTCGCAGTAATAATGCGCTAGCGCCACCGCAACGGATTGCCCCTCAACAGGCTCAATACCGGCGCTCAGCAGCGATTTACGGGGCAGCAATGCCGTGGCCACTTCAATAGCCTGCTCCCACTCCCGCTCATTTTGGTAGATTTCCATTAGATGGCGCTGACTGGATCGACGCTGCTCGGGGGACTCTGCCACCAGATCCAGCAACAAACGCTCGGCCCGGTCCAACAATCCTGCGCTAATGTAATCCCTGGCCAGCTCCAGATGAGCCTGATGGACCTGGCTACTGGGCAAACTGGGGCGGGCCAGCAGATTCTGGTGAATACGGATAGCGCGATCCACCTCTCCTTTTTTACGCAACATATTACCCAATGCTAGGTGGGTTTCGAGGGTTTCGCTATTGACCTCCAGAGCATTGATAAATGCGTCTATCGCCCCGTCGGGTCGGCCATCCAACAGATAATTCAGGCCCTTATAATATTGGCTGGGTAATTCCGGGCTCGCAGGCGCGCCGGGTGCACTGCGTTTGCCCATTAACCAACCGATGGCTATCGCCACAAACAGCAGTGCAAAGATAAAAATGTCATTCACTGGCTTTCAGGCCGGCAGTGCGCAAGGTATCCACCTCGCTGCGGGCACGGGCTAGCTGCCGTTGAGCCGAGCCCAGTGAAGTACGCAGACGTATTACAATCGCTGAAGAAATAAGCATTCCTGAAATACCACCCAGAGCCAATGCCGCAAACAACCAAAGCGCCAAACTGCGCGGTTCAAAGGCATAGACCAGCAGGTTTAACGGTACCGGCTCCTTATTCTGAATGGCGAAGAGCACACCAATCGCGAGCGCGCCCACAACAACGGCAATAGTCAACAAGGTGCGTAAAAATTTCATAGGCGCTTCCAGATAGGATCAAAACATATGTCTGCCAAAGCTGTCTCCGGCGGCAAAAAAAAAACGGCATGACCATGAGATCATACCGCTTCTGATTTTGCGGGCAAACTACAACCCCGCTTGCAGACCCAAATTCACTCGCTCACGCAGCTCCTTGCCCGGCTTGAAATGGGGTACGTACTTTCCGGTCAGCTCCACCGAATCGCCGGTCTTGGGATTGCGCCCTCTGCGGGGCTCGCGATAATGTAGCGAAAAACTGCCAAAGCCGCGAATCTCAATCCGCTCACCAGTCGATAAAGCCTGTGACATATGTTCAAGTATAGTTTTCACGGCCAGCTCCACGTCCTTGGACGAGAGCTGGGATTGGCGAGCCGATATTGTTTCAATCAGTTCACTCTTAGTCATGCTGCCCCCTTGTATAGAGGTTCTCTTATTCATTGCATCAATATAAAAGGGAATATTCGGAAATTCCACTAAAATCTACGCAAGTTGTTATTTTTTAACGAAAAAAAGCCCACCGAAGTGGGCCTTTTAGGGGGCTTTTGAAATTAAATAAGGTTATTTATCACCCATCTGAGCCTTAATCAGGTCGCCGATAGTGCCTGGCGAAGTAGACTCTGCTTCGGTCTCTTTCAGTGACTTAACCGCTTCTTTCTCGTCGTCGTGGTCCTTGGCTTTGATAGACAGTGCCAAGCCGCGATTCTTGCGATCCACCGAAGTGATCTTCGCTTCTACCGAGTCGCCAACTTTGTACAGGCTGCGGGCGTCTTCCACCTTGTCTCGGCTGATATCTGAAGCCTTCAACACGCCGATAACTTCCTCAGCCAGCTTTATCACCACGGACTTGGCATCAACTTCAATGACCTCACCGGTGACGATCGCACCGCGGTCATTCTCGGCCACGTAGTTACCGAAAGGGTCATCTTCCAGCTGCTTAACGCCCAAAGAAATACGCTCGCGTTCTGGATCGATGGACAGGATGACAGTTTCGATCTCATCGCCCTTCTTGTAGTTGCGCACAGCTTCTTCGCCAGTCTCGTTCCAGCTGATGTCGGACAGGTGGACCAGTCCATCGATCGCGCCTTCCAGTCCGATGAAAATACCAAAGTCAGTAATGGACTTGATGCTGCCGGCAATCTTGTCGCCTTTGCTGTACTGCGAGGCAAATGCGTCCCAGGGGTTTTGCTGACACTGCTTGATACCCAGTGAGATACGACGACGCTCTTCGTCGATATCCAGAACCATAACCTCTACCTCATCGCCCAGTTGGACAATCTTGGAGGGGTGTACGTTCTTGTTGGTCCAATCCATCTCGGAGACGTGCACCAGACCTTCAACACCTTCTTCAAGCTCGGCGAAACAGCCGTAGTCAGTAAGATTGGTGATCTTGGCGCTAACACGGCTGCCTTCAGGATAGCGACCCGTAATTTCAACCCAGGGATCTTCGCCGAGTTGCTTCAAGCCCAGCGATACGCGATTACGCTCACGGTCAAACTTGAGGATCTTAACGTCGATTTCCTGTGCCACTTCAACAATTTCAGAAGGATGCTTGATGCGCTTCCAGGACATATCGGTAATGTGCAGCAGGCCGTCCACGCCGCCTAAGTCTACGAAAGCGCCATAGTCGGTCAGGTTCTTAACGATACCCTTAACAGACATACCTTCTTGCAAGCTTTCCAGCAGCGCGTCACGCTCTACGCTGTTAGCAGCTTCCATGACTGCGCGACGAGAAACCACCACATTGTTGCGTTTCTGATCGAGCTTGATTACTTTAAATTCGAGTTCTTTTCCTTCCAGATGTGCGGTCTCACGAACCGGACGCACATCAACCAGAGAACCGGGCAAGAATGCGCGGATAGTGTTGATGTCGACAGTGAATCCGCCCTTGACCTTACCGTTGATAATACCGGTAACCATTTCGTCAGCTTCGTGAGCAGCTTCAAGATCTTTCCATGCCTCGGCACGCTTGGCTTTTTCACGGGAGAGCTTGGTCTCACCAAAACCATCTTCAACAGTTTCCAGAGCGACCTGAACTTCATCACCAATACTCAGGGACACTTCACCCGCGGCATCAGCAAACTGGATACGAGGAATAACGCCTTCGGACTTAAGCCCGGCGTGGACGGTCACCCACTCGCTATCGATATCGATAACAACGCCGGTGACAATGGCACCTGGCTTCATATCGACTGTTTTTAGACTTTCTTCAAAGAGATCGGCGAAAGATTCGCTCATTGGACATTACCTGTAAATATTGTGGCGTTGAACGCCTGCACCGATTCTCCAGCAGAAACGGGTCATCTATATATAAGCCGCTATATCACGCCAGAGCTGGAACAGCGAGAAAGCAGCAGTTAATGCCATTTTTAAAGAATTTAGCAACAAATAGAGCTATTTGAGGCCTTTTTCTTTGACCTTGGACATGGCCCGCGCGAACACAGCAGCGATCGGCATGGTTGAACTGTCAAGGACAATAGCATCTTCGGCGGGGCACAAAGGTGAGACCGTGCGACTGCTGTCGCGGGCATCTCTTTCCTCGATGTCCTTTAGAAGGCGCGGGAGCGTAACATTTTCACCCTTGGCAATCAATTGCTGGTAGCGCCGCTCAGCGCGTATTTCCGGGCTGGCCGTGAGGAATATTTTCAAGTTTGCCTCAGGGAAAACAACGGTGCCCATATCGCGACCATCGGCGACCAGGCCAGGGGCAGCACAAAACTCCCTCTGCCTAGCCAGTAAGGCCTCTCGAACGGAGGGAATGGCGGCGACGGTAGACGCCCCACGGCCACCCTCCTCGGTGCGAATCGCCTTACTGACGTCCTGCCCCTTGTAGGCCACCAAAATTTCGCCGCTATCGCAGCTGGTAAAAGTCACTTCAAGGTGACGTGCGACGGTTGTCACTGCCACCTCGTTATCCCAACGTACGCCCTCAATCAGACAAGCCTGGCCAGTGACACGATACAGAGCACCGCTATCAAGTAGATGCCAACCCAATGCCTCTGCCAGCATATGACTGAGCGTACCCTTGCCAGCGCCGCTAGGGCCATCAACCGCGATAATAGGTGCCGTGCCGCTCACTTAGGTTGCCACCGCCGAAATCTGCAGACCCACACTACGAGCCAGATCGTCGAAGCCGGGAAATGAGGTCGCCACATGATCACAGTCCAGTACGTGGATCTCTCCCTCGGAACGTAAGGCCGCTATGGCAAACGCCATCGCGATCCGGTGGTCGTGAAACGTGTTCACCGCCCCAGATCCTATAGTGCCCCCCTCAATAACAATACCGTCGGCCAGTACTTCATTGATTACCCCTAGAGTAGTCAAACCCTCGGCCATACTGGCAATGCGGTCACTTTCCTTAACGCGCAACTCCTCGGCACCGGTTAAACGGGTAGTGCCTTCGGCGCAGGCCGCCGCAATGAACAGCACGGGGAATTCATCGATAGCCAGCGGCACGAGGTCCTGCGGTATATCGATCCCTTTTAGTGACGCGTAACGAACGCGGATATCAGCCACCGGTTCACCGCCGACTTCACGCTGATTTTGCAGGCTGATATCGGCCCCCATGGCCTGCAATATGCCGATGACACCGGTTCGCGTGGGGTTTATTCCAACGTGGGTCAACAACAGATCTGAACCTGGTGCGATGCTGGCGGCAACCAGGAAAAATGCCGCCGAGGAGATATCCGCGGGGACATCGATATCGGCCGCAGTCAGTTCGCCGCCTCCAGTCACACTGATGACTCCATGCTGGGTAGTCACGTCGTAGCTGAACCCGCGCAGCATGCGCTCGGTATGATCACGGGTAGGTGCTGGCTCGGTGACCGAGGTTTGGCCACGCGCATACAAGCCAGCCAACAAAACACAGGATTTGACCTGTGCACTGGCCATGGGTAAGTCATAACGTATGCCATTCAGCACTTTTCCCCCGTGAAGACGCAGAGGCGGTCTACCACCCTCGGCGCTATCGACCTGTGCACCCATGAGCTTCAGAGGATCGATAACACGACCCATAGGACGACCACACAGAGACTCATCGCCCGTCAACTCGCAAGAGAAATCCTGGCCGGCCAGCAAACCACACAACAGCCGGATACTAGTACCCGCATTGCCTAAATCCAGTGGTTTGGAAGGCGCCTTTAAGCCATACAGGCCAACACCTTCTATGGTCAGCGCACCGTTTTGCGGCGCGCTGATCTTGACACCCATTTCACGAAAGGCCGCCACGGTCGCCAGGGCGTCCTCGCCCTCTAGAAAACCCGACACTCGCGTGGTGCCAAGGGCCAGGGCGCCTAGCATTATAGCCCGGTGGGAAATGGATTTGTCCCCGGGAACGCGCACTTCACCAGTGATGGTTCCGCCAGGTAAAAGCTTAAATCGCATAATATTCTCTCAGTCCCGGGTCGTATTGTGACCGGAGTCGCGGGCGTCAAGCAGGACTGTAAATCGATCCCGCGACTCTTTTGCTCGAGTAAAGGTAGCCAAAAGCGCCTCGCTATCCTCCGCCTCAATCGCGGCACGTAGAGTGACCAGGTGGTCTTCAAATTTGCCCAATGAATCCAACAATGCACCTTTATTGGCAATGGCAATGTCTTTCCACATAACGGGGTCGCTGGAGGCAATACGAGTAAAATCACGAAAACCACCGGCGGCAAAGCGAAAAATATCCTCACTGCTATCTGCCTGCGCCAGGGCATCTACCAAAGCATACGCCAGTACATGGGGTAAATGACTGGTGGCCGCCAGTACCGCGTCATGATTCGCAACCGACATCGCCACTACCTCTGCGCCAGTGCTTTCCCACATGGCCCTGATCAGATCTACAGCCTTTGAATCCGTGTCTTGCTCTGGGGTAAGAATGACACGGTGCCGTTGAAATAAACCCGCGCTGGATGCCTCCACACCACTGCGTTCCGAGCCCGCTATCGGATGCCCGAGCACCAGCCGTGGTGGCATTCTTCCATTGGCTGCCATCACCGCACTACGCAAACTGCCTTTGACGCTGGCAACATCGGTAATAACGGGGCCCGAGTCGTCTTCAGGGAGCAGCGGAAGAATCTCTTGCAGCATATCTGCTGCAATAAGAGTCGGGGTGGCGACAACCAGAATATCTGCCTGTGCTACGGCTTCTTCAAGATTTAGTGTGAAGCTATCGATAACGCCTAATTCAACGCCGCGTGACAACGAGGGCTCTCGATGCCCCCAGCCCACGATACGTTGACTGAAACCGGTAGCGCGCAGAGATCTTGCCAGTGAACCGCCGATCAACCCCAGACCGAGAATTACCACGGTGTCTTGCCGGTAGCTCATTTGCCGGCCTCCTACAATACTGCGCGCGGGTAGGAGCCCAGAGGTTTGAGCAAAATGGATTGCTCTTCCAACTCTGTAACGATGGCCGCGATATTGTCGTCCTGCACATGGCCCTCGAATTCTATGAAGAATACATAGGCCCATTTTTCGGTGCGAGACGGTCGTGTATCAATGCGGGTTAGGCTAACGCCCCCTTTACGAAAAGGTTCAAGAAGAGTAAATAATGCACCGGGCTTGTTGCGACTTGCGACTATAATAGAAGTCTTATCTCGACCACTGGGTGGGACTTCCTTGCGGCCAACAATCAAAAAGCGGGTGGTATTATCAGGGAAGTCCTCGATATTGCTGGCCAGCTTTTCCAAGTGATACTGACTGGCAGCGATATCGCCGGCAACGGCGGCAATGCCAGGAGTTTCGGCAGCGATAAGAGCGGCCTCACCGTTACTGCTCACGGCTACTCGCTCCACGTTCGGCCAGTGCTGGTCCAACCAGTTGCGGCATTGGGCAAGCGCCTGCTGATGGGCGTAAATCCGAGTGACCTGTTTTGCGCTGGTGCCAGGCGCCACCAACAGATGATGCATGATGCGCATTTCGACTTCGCCGGATATCTTCAGCGAGGAGTCCATAAAATTATCGAGAGTATGGCTGACCATGCCCTCGGTCGAATTTTCTACCGGCACCACACCGTAATTACATTCACCGGACTCAACCTGAGAGAACACGGTGTCAATGGTACTTTGCGATACGTTCAGGGCAGCGTGGCCGAAATGCTTAATGGTAGCGGCTTGGGTAAAAGTGCCCTCTGGGCCGAGATAAGCGACCTGCAAAGGCTTTTCCAAGGCAAGACAAGCTGACATAACCTCGCGAAAGATATGCGCGACAGTTTCTCCGGCCAGAGGGCCCTCGTTGCGATCTATAATCCCTTGCAATACTTGAGCTTCGCGCTCGGGGCGATAATAAACCACTTCGGCACTTTCATCCCCAGCGGCACGCGCTGCCTGTACAGCGGCCAGCTTAATATCCGCAACCCGCTGGGCGCACTCGGCCCGACGGTTTAGCAACGCCTGTATTTCGCGGTCAATCGCGTCTATATCCGCCCTGACCTGATCCAAGTTCCGTTCGTCTGCCATTAGCTTGAGTATCTAACCATTGCGTCTTTCAAAGTCCCGCATAAAGTCGATCAGCGCAGTTACTGCCTGCTCACTCACTGCATTGTAGATACTTGCGCGCATTCCGCCTACTGAGCGATGCCCCTTCAAGTTCAACAGCCCGGCGGCCTCAGACTCCTGTAAAAACTGTTTATCGAGTTCCGCATCAGCCAGCATAAACGGTATATTCATCAAGGATCGACTGGGGATTTCCACCGGATTGGCGTAGAAATCACTATTGTCGATGGCGCTATACAAGGCCTCTGCTTTGCCCCTATTGATTGCCTCCATGGCGTCCAGCCCGCCAAGATCCTCCAGCCAGGCAAACACCAGTCCGGCCAGATACAGACCAAAGGTCGGCGGCGTGTTGTACATTGAATCGTTGTCGGCCGCCACCTGCCAATTCAGCATCGCCGGGCAGTTAGCCATCGCGCGGCCAAGCAGGTCGCGGCGGACAATAGCCAGAGTCAGACCTGCAGGGCCGATGTTTTTTTGCGCGCCCGCATAAATAAAGCCAAACTCGCTGACATCGATAGGCCGGGACAAAATAGTGGATGACATATCGGCCACTAGCGGCACATCGACTTGCGGCGTCCAAAAGTACTCCACGCCGCCAATGGTTTCGTTTGGGGTGTAATGAAGATACGCCGCATCATCACTCAGGGCCCAGCTCTCGCGAGAAGGAATGGTGGAAAACTTGGTATCTTCGGAACTTGCCGCGACATTAACCTCACAGTAACGGCCCGCCTCAGCTATCGCCTTCTTAGACCACTGCCCGGTATTAATATAGTCAACCTTGTCTCCAGCCGCTGCCAGATTCAAAGGCACGGCGGCAAATTGAGTACTGGCACCGCCCTGTAAAAACAGTACGGCATAGTCGTCCGTGATGCCCAAAAGACGCCGCAGAGACTGCTCGGCGGCCTCGGCCACACCGACAACCTCAGGGCTGCGGTGGCTCATCTCCATCAACGACAGGCCTCTGCCATGCCAGTCTAGCAATTCATCGCGCGCAATCTCGAGAACAGACTCGGGCAAAGAAGCCGGTCCGGCGCAGAAGTTGTAACAGCGGGTCATTTCAGTATTTCCTTGTATGTAACATGAGCGGGGGACTTAGTCCTCACCAGGCTCATTATCCTCTTCCACGAAGGCCACCACTTCGGGCTCATCAATGCGCTCGACGCTGACCAGGCTTTCACCTTCCTTGGTCCGAATAACGCGAACGCCCTGAGTGTTGCGCCCCAAAATAGAAACCTCGTCGGCACGGGTTCGAACCAAGGTTCCCTGGTTAGAGATAAGCATCAACTCATCGCCTTCAAAGACCTGAACCGCACCGACAAGATTACCGTTGCGGGCGCTGGTCGACATGGCGATTACGCCCTTGTTACCTCGTCCTTTAGTGGGGAACTCGGATGCCTCAGTACGCTTGCCGTAGCCATTTTCACTGACGGTAAGTACGCGACCGGCTTCCTGCGGAATGATAAGGGAAATCATACGATGACCTTCGCCTAGACGAATGCCACGCACACCGCGAGCGGTTCTGCCCATGGCTCGCACATCCTCTTCCTTGAAACGGGCGGTTTTACCCTCGCTACTGAACAGCATCACTTCACAGCTACCATCAGTAATGGCAGTGCCGACCAGCACATCGCCCTCGTCGAGTTCCAGGGCCCTCAAGCCAACACTGCGCCGGCGGGCAAAGTTAGTCAACTCGGTTTTCTTCACAGTGCCATTGGCGGTCGCCATAAAGATGAAGTGACCCTCTGTATATTCGTCCACCGGTAAAATCGAGGTAACGCGCTCGCCATCCTCCAGCGGTAACAAATTCACCATAGGCCTACCGCGAGAGTTCCGACCCGCCAGGGGAATCTGGTAGACCTTCAACCAGTACACCTTACCCATATTAGAAAAGCACAGAATAGTGGCGTGAGTGCTGGCAATCAATAAATGCTCGACAAAATCCTCATCTTTCACTGCAGTCGCAGACTTGCCGGTACCACCGCGACGCTGCGCCTGGTAATCGGACAGAGCCTGCGTTTTAGCATAGCCCCCGTGAGAGATGGTGACCACACGATCTTCTTCGGTGATCAGATCCTCTACCGTTAAATCGTGCTGGGACGCGGTGATTTCAGTTCTACGCTCGTCCCCGAATTCCGCGACAATCTCTTCCAATTCCTGGCGAATGACCAGCTTGAGGCGCTCGGTATCAGCCAGTATTTCCATGTAATCGGCAATCTCGACCAGTCGTTCCTGAAATTCGGCCAGCAGCTTTTCATGCTCGAGGCCAGTGAGGCGGTGCAGCCTTAATTCGAGAATGGCCTGAGCCTGAATCGGTGACAAATGATACTGACCGTCGTGTAGGCCGAAATGAGGATCGAGATTGTCGGGCCTACAGGCATCGGCTCCCGCCCGTTCCAACATGGTTAACACGTCACCCGCCGGCCAAGCACAGGCAAGTAATTTTTCGCGCGCCTCAGCGGGGCTGGGCGAAGCCTTGATTAGGGCTATTATCTCGTCAATATTGACCAGCGCAATGGCCAGGCCTTCAAGAATATGACCGCGCTCGCGCGCTTTTCGCAGCAGGTAAACCGTTCTGCGGGTCACCACTTCACGGCGGTGCCGAATGAAAGCTTCTATAATTTCCTTCAGATTCAATATTTTTGGCTGGCCATCGACCAGCGCCACCATGTTGATGCCAAAAACCGACTGCAATTGAGTTTGCGCGTATAAATTATTCAGCACGACATCGCCAATCTCACCGCGACGCAATTCAATCACTACTCGCATGCCATCCTTGTCGGATTCATCGCGCAATTCAGTGATACCCTCAATCTTTTTCTCTTTCACCAGCTCGGCAATACGCTCAATCAAGCGCGCCTTGTTCAGCTGGTAGGGAAGCTCGTGAATGAGGATGATGTCTTTACCGCGTTTTTCGTCGGTAATCACCTCCGCCTTAGCGCGAACATAAATGCGCCCCCGGCCGGTGCGATAGGCTTGAATGATCCCCGCACGGCCATTAATGATCGCAGCGGTAGGAAAATCGGGACCGGGTATGTGCTCCATCAGGTCATCGACGGTCAACTCGGGATTAGCAAGCAACGCCAGCGTTCCACTGATCACCTCAGTGAGATTGTGCGGTGGAATATTAGTGGCCATACCAACGGCAATACCCGAAGAACCGTTGATCAATAAATTAGGGACTCGCGTCGGCATAACCGCTGGAATGCGTTCGGTGCCATCATAGTTGTCGACAAAATCAACCGTTTCTTTATCCAGGTCGGCTAAAATAGAGTGAGCAATCTTACGCATTCTGATTTCGGTGTAACGCATGGCTGCAGCCGAATCGCCGTCCACTGAGCCGAAGTTACCCTGACCATCAACCAACATGTAGCGCAGGGAGAAAGGTTGCGCCATTCGTACAATGGCTTCGTATACCGCCGAGTCACCATGAGGGTGGTACTTACCGATGACGTCGCCAACCACGCGGGCAGATTTTTTGTAGGATTTGTTCCAGTCGTTGTTGAGCTCATTCATGGCGAATAATACGCGCCTGTGAACCGGCTTCAGGCCGTCGCGAACATCCGGCAATGCCCTACCCACGATTACGCTCATTGCGTAATCCAGATAGGACTGTTTCATCTCGTCTTCAATATTGACGGGGACAATTTCTTTGGCTATTTCACCCATGTAAAATGATTTCCTTAACCTACACGACGAGGGCTGTTTTTATGTGGCTTGTTCCACCTGTTTTTGCTCTGTGAGACAGCGTTTAAACAGCTTTGCGCGCCCTCTAGCGCAAGCCGGAGATTATACGGAAACTGGCCCCCGACCGCCATGTTTTTACCAATTTCAGGCCACGGAGTAAGCCGCTTTTAGAGAATTGCGGTTATACTTTCGAGATGGCTCGCCCGGACTGGGTCAATCCGCCAGAATTGGCGTTTTTTTGATCATTATGCTGGCTTGTAAGTACACGAAAGAAGGGGTTTTATGAACCGGGAACACACCGCTGTCGATACATTGCTGCACCCCGACTGGATCGTTCCCGTGGTGCCCGAAGATGAAGTCCTCGTAGGCCATAGTCTGGCTATCGCCGGGGGAAAAATTAGTGCCATCCTGCCGCGTGCACAAGCCAGTGTGTTAGAGGCGAAACAAGAGCTGGAGCTGCCCGGCCATGCGCTGTTGCCTGGGCTGATTAACGGCCATGGGCACGCAGCAATGAGCCTCCTGCGCGGCTTCGCTGATGATCTTCCGGTGATGCCGTGGCTGGAAAACCATATCTGGCCGGCGGAGGCAGATCACGTCAGTGAAGAATTCGTCGCCGATGGCGTTAAACTTGCTATTGCCGAAATGCTGCGCTGCGGCACGACCACATTCAGTGATATGTACTTCTTCCCCGATGTCACCGCAAAAATAGCCCGAGAAACAGGTATGCGCTGCCAGATCACTTTCCCTGTTTTCGACTTTCCAACCATCTGGGCCCGCGACGCCGACGAGTATATCCGCAAAGGGCTGGACCTTAGGAATGGTCTTCAGCACGAAGGCCTGATCACCCTAGGGTTCGGTCCGCACGCGCCTTACACCGTGTCTGAGTCGAACCTGGCAAAAGTTGCCACTTTAGCAGCGGAGGCGGATATGGTGGTACAGATCCACCTGCACGAAACGAGTGGTGAGGTGCTGCAAGCAGTGGAAGCACATGGGGAGCGACCACTGGATACCTTGCACCGGCTTGGCCTGTTAGGGCCTCGCACCCAGTGCGTGCATATGACCTCACTGGGGCAGCAGGATATCGAATTACTTGCTCGCACCGGGGCGCATGTAATCCACTGCCCACAATCAAATATGAAACTTGCATCTGGCACCTGTCCAGTGACAAAGTTACTGGCGGCGGGCGTAAATGTTGCATTAGGCACAGATAGTGCAGCCAGCAATAACGACCTGAACATGTTTGGCGAAATGCAGACGGCAGCCTTGCTGGCAAAATTAGACAGTGGCAACGCCAGTGCATTACCCGCCGCCCAAGCCCTGACGATGGCGACTATCGCCGGTGCCAGAGCAATGGGCTTAGACGACAAAATCGGCAGTCTTGAGGTCGGCAAGCAAGCCGACCTTATTGCTGTGGATCTTAGCCAGCCAGAAACTCAACCAATGTATAATATCTTGTCGCAATTAGTGTATGCCTGCAATGGAAGCCAGGTCACTCACAGCTGGATCGACGGCAAACCGGTGATGCAACAACGTGAATTGGTCAATATCAACCAAAGCGAACTGGCGCAACAGGTCACTTACTGGCAACGTCAGATATCTTCATGAGGAAATTAACCAGCAATGACTAGCACTATTAATGTCGACCCCCAGGAGATCGCCAAATTCGAAGCACTGGCCTCTCGCTGGTGGGATCGCAACAGCGAATTTAAGCCGCTTCATGATATTAACCCGTTGCGAGTAAACTATATTGATCAACATTCACCTGTTGCCGGCCAACAACTGGTAGATGTGGGTTGTGGGGGCGGCATACTTGCCGAGGCCATGGCGCACAGAGGTGCCACCGTCACTGGCATCGACATGGGTGAAGCGCCCTTGTCCGTGGCAAAAATACACCAGTTGGAATCCGGTGTATCGGTGAATTACCGACAATCAACAGCGGAGCAACTGGCCGAAGAAATGCCCACCAGCTTCGACATCGTGTGTTGTCTGGAGATGCTGGAGCACGTCCCCGACCCAGCGGCGGTCATCGCAGCCTGCGCCGAAATGGCAAAACCAGGCGCCTCGCTCTATTTTTCTACCATCAATCGCAACCCAAAAGCCTTTGCGCTAATGATCGTCGGTGCCGAATATGTACTCAAATTACTGCCAGCAGGCACCCACGAGTACACCAAGTTCATCAAGCCTTCTGAGCTGGCCAGTTGGTGCCGTGCAGCCGGACTGGTAATGGCTGATATGACCGGCTTGACCTACAACCCGATCAGCAAGCGCTACCGACTTAATCCTCGTGACGTGGGAGTGAACTACATGGTTCGCGCGAAAAAACCGGCATGACCCAAATCCCCAAGCCACTCGCTGCCGTCATCTTTGACCTGGACGGCACACTTATCGATACCGCCGAAGAATTTGTTGTGGTGGTACAGGCCTTGCGCGCCGAACACAGCTTGGAGGCTATGGATGCAGAACTGATTCGCGCCAATGTGTCGAACGGGGCCCGAGTGCTCACGCGGCTGGCGCTAGGTCTGGAAGAGTCGTCTCCAGAGTTCGACAGAAAATGGCAGCGTCTACTGACACTTTACAGCGAGATTATCGGCACCAGCGCTTGCCTTTATCCAGGTGTTCAACAGCTTATCGAGACTTTTGCCAAGAGAGGCATAGCCTGGGGAATTGCCACCAACAAGCCACGCGCCTATACCGAACCTCTACTAAAGAAGTTGAACCTGAGTCCCGCTCCCGGCAGCGTGGTGTGCCCGGACGATGTGACCGATCGCAAGCCGCACCCTGAGTCCCTCTATCTCAACTGCCGTGAGCTCAATTGCTTGCCGGCTGAGAGCATCTATGTCGGCGACCACCGACGCGATATCGAAGCCGGACGCCACGCGGGCATGTATACCGTGGCTGCTGCCTACGGCTATATCGAAGACCACGACGATCCGACCACCTGGGGCGCCAGCGCCACGGTCAACGACAGCAATGATTTACAGGCTTTACTACTCGACGACTAACCGGACGCCAGGACAACCCCGCAATGACGCATGCAATACCACAACCCTATCTGCCGGATAACAACCTGCTCAAGGGCAAGGCCATTCTGGTGACAGGCGCCGGTGATGGCATTGGCCGCGCAGCCGCTCTCGCTTATGCAAATCATGGCGCAACCGTTATTTTGCTAGGACGAACGGTTGCAAAACTGGAATCGGTATACGACGAGATTGAAGCGGCGGGCGGCGCCCAACCCGCTATTTTCCCACTGGACCTCAATACTGCGGGTAACGAAGAGGTCATCGACATGACCCGGGCGATAAGCGAGTATTTCGGTCACCTGGACGGCCTGTTACACAACGCCAGCGTGCTGGGCGAACGCCGTCCGATCGAGAGCTCAACATTAGCGGGGTGGCAGGAAGTTATGCAGGTCAACATCAACGCCCAGTTCCTGCTTACTCGCCATCTACTGCCACAACTGCAGGCAGCGGCGAGTGCTTCGATTATCTTCACTTCCTCTAGCGTGGGTCGCAAAGGGCGAGCTTTTTGGGGTGCCTATGCGGTTTCTAAATTCGCTACCGAGGGTTTCATGCAGGTACTGGCAGACGAGCTGGAAAACACCTGTAAGGTGCGCGTCAACAGCCTTAATCCTGGTGCAACTAACACCGCAATGCGACGCATGGCCTATCCCTCTGAAATGCCCACCGAGAATCCCTATGCCGAGGACATCATGCCGGCCTATCTCTATTTGATGGGAGAGGACAGCGTTGGCGTCACCGGGCAGGCGCTAAACGCTCAGTAAACAACTAGAGCGCGGCCAGATCGCCGCTCACCGCCGCTCGGAATAATCGCTCCAGATCCTGGGCAGTGACTGGCATCGCATTAGAGGCGGCACAAGGATCAAGCGCGGCCAGCTGACCTATCTCTACAGCACGAGCATCATCTACGCCAAGACCGGCCAGATTTTCTGGAATATTCAGTTGCAGTCGAAAATCAAACAAGAAATTGACGAACGCCTGGGCATCGCCGCCGGGAAGCTCTAGTACCCGCGACAGATACGCCAACCGATCCCCAATGGCGTCCATGTTCTGCATCACACCGTAGGGCAGCACAATGGCGTTGGTGAGGCCGTGATGCGTATTGTAAAGACCACCAACGACGTGGGACACAGCGTGAATGGACCCCAGCCCTTTCTGAAAAGCGGTGGCGCCCATGGAGGCCGCCACTAGCATATTCCCTCGCGCCTCGACATTACCGCCGTCAGCGACTGCGATGGGCAGCCACTGGCGAATCATGCGCATGGCCTCGACCGCAATCCCCTGGGCGAGTGGATGAAAGCTGGGAGAGCAGTAGGCCTCAAGCGCGTGCACAAAGGCATCGATACCGGTCCAGGCGGTGATGTTGGCTGGCAAGCCAAGGGTGAGGCAGGGATCGCTGATCACGATATTGGGTAACATACTGGGGTGGTAGATGATCTTCTTGCTAGCCGTTGCTGCATCGAGAATTATAGCTGCGCGACCCACCTCAGAGCCCGTGCCAGCGGTTGTGGGTAAGGCGATGACCGGCACCCAATGCTCCTCAGCGATTTCCGGCGCCTGGGTATCGCTAATCACAAAATCCCACAGCGGCAGCTTCTGCGGAGCGATTAACGCAATGGTCTTGCCCACATCAAGCGCCGACCCCCCCCCCACGGCAATCACACCGTCGTGCTGTCCGGACCTGAAGGCGGCAACACCGGCAGCCACATTGGCCGCCGTCGGATTGCCCTGCACCTGCGAAAATACCGCGGTGTGGATCGAGGATGACTGCAATACAGCCACCAGTCTGGCAATAATATCCAAATCAGCGAGACCCTCGTCAGTGACCAGCAGGGGCCGGTTCATCGCCAACACTTCGCAGGCTAAGGGGAGATCATTGGCCCGGTCGGTGCCGAACCAAATGTCGGTGGGAAAGCTCCACTGCGTGGCTTCAAACAAACTCGGCCTCCTTCAGATAATCTCGAAGTAACGTTGCAACTGCCAATCAGTCACCGCGCGCCGTTGCTCGGTCTCCTCCCACTCACGGGTGTAGGCGTAATGATCGACAAAAGCATCCCCAAACAAATCTCTTGCCGGATCCGAATGACGCAAGCGCGAGGCGGCCTCGCCAAGACTCCGGGGAAATTGCAAAGCACTTTCAAACTGCCTATCGTAAGCGTTACCCACTACCGGCTCAGCTGGCTCACATTGGTTCTCAATGCCCCAAAGGCCGGAGCCAATAGCCGCCGAAAGCGCCACATAGGGATTGATATCTGCAGCAGCAACCCGGTATTCCACCCGCTGGGATTGCGCTGAGCCCGGAATTGCTCGAATCGCACAGGTACGATTATCGATGCCCCAGGATGCTGCCGTAGGCGCCCAGGCGCCCGGCACGAGTCGGGTATAGCTATTACAGGTGGACGCCACCATAGCCAGCAACTCGGGCATTAGTTTTTGTTGCCCGCCGATAAACCAGCGCATGGTATCGGACATACCCTGCGAGCCGCCCTCGTAGTAAAAGACATTGTTCCCCGCCTCATCGGCCAGAGACACATGGAGGTGACCGGATTGACCGGGATAGTCCGGTGACCACTTGGCCATGAAAGTCGCCATCAGGTCATTCTGCTGCGCCAATACTTTCATAAACGTTTTAAACAACACCGCATCATCGGCGGCACGTAATGCGTCGGCATAGGTAATCGCAGCCTCTAATACCCCGGGGCCGGTTTCTGTATGCAAGCCTTCCAGGGGCATACCCATACTCTCGGCCATCGCCAGAATTTGGTGGTAAAGGTCTGCATGACTGGAGTTGCGAATAATGGAGTAGCCAAAGTTTGAAGGCGTCATTGGCCGCAGGTGACGAAAGCCCTTATCGCGGATACTGTCCGGAGATTCCTGAAAAAGGAAGAACTCAAACTCTGCTGCGGCGCTGGCGTTCAGACCGTGATCGGCGAGTTTGGCGAGCACCCGCTTGAGGAGTGCCCGGGGGCAAACCGCGGCCGCGGAGGATTCACTGAAGTCTGCCAACAACAACAGTGACTCGCCGCCCTCAAGGGGCAGTGGTCTGCAGGTATTGGCATCGATCTGCGCCCAGGCATCGGGAAACGCCGTTTCCCAGCCGGTATAGGAATCCCGGCCGTATAACTGGTCGTCGCTGTCCCAGCCGAAGATAACATCGCAGAAACCAAACCCTTTGGTCAGCGCGCTTTCCAATTTGGCGCGACTGACATACTTGCCGCGTAACACGCCATCCAGATCGGTGACGCCTAATTTGATATTGGATATACCCAGCGCATCAACCTGAGCAAGTACACTTTTAGCTGCGGCGTGGTGATCCATAGTGCTTATTCTAGAATTTGCCCTGTTTACGAGCCTTACCCCGTCCACTTCGCTTACCAAACTGACGCTCCATGGTTTCACGTTCTTTGACGCTTCCGCGCTGCTGATCTTTGGTCGGCAGGTCAACCATGCGGTACAGGCCTTTAACCTCTTTACCCTCAAGCTCTACCCACTGGCCCTGCTTGACCTTGGACGGAATAAATACCTCACCGTAGCGCACGCGTTTCAAGCGGGACACAGTCAAGCCCTGCGACTCCCAGAGGCGACGCACCTCGCGGTTACGGCCCTCCATCAACACCACGTAATACCAACGGTTAATGCCCTCGCCTCCGGCATCCTGAATGTCGGTGAATCGGGCTACCCCGTCATCGAGCATCACGCCGTCTAGCATGTGCTTCATCATCTCCGGCGTCACATTGCCCATCACTCGCACCATGTACTCGCGCTCGATGTTTGCAGAAGGGTGCATAAGCACGTTGGCAAGTTCACCATCGGTGGTGAACAACAGCAAACCGGAGGTATTGAAATCCAGTCGGCCAATGGATATCCAACGCCCGGCTTTGAGTTTGGGTAATCGCTGGAAAACAGTGCGCCGACCCTGGGGATCAGAGCGGGTACACACTTCACCGGTGGGCTTGTGGTACAAAATACAACGGGTTTTTTCTGCCGGGGCAATATCCAGCGACTTCCCGTCCACAGCAATGCGATCTTTCGCCGTGACCCGGTCGCCCAGCTTCGCACGCTGGCCGTTCACCGCAATCCGCCCTTCTTCTATCCAGCGCTCCATCTCTCGTCGGGAGCCTGTGCCACTGCGGGCCAGTACCTTTTGGAGTTTTTCACCGGAAGGCGCGGGTACGGCGCCTGCCGCTTCTGTTTCAGTAGAAATAGCCATAATAATTCAGCTCAGGCCTGACGCTCGGGCTCGCTGGCACCCTCGGTTGGCTCTTCAGTTTCAGTAGTTTCTTCAACAACAGGTTGCTCTGCTGCAACGGATAATTCGGGCACGACGTCATCGTCGATGGCCGTATCAGTATCGAGCTGGTCGCCGACATTTTCGCCATCGACATCCGGATTGTGATCTGTCCCTCCCACTACAGTGAGCCCCGGTGCATCGCCCTCCGCTATTTCGCCGAGAACATCACTAAACCCCAATTCAGCGGTCAGCGTTTCAAAGTCACGAATTTCTGCCAATGACGGCAATTGATCAAGACTTTTTAGGTTGAAATAATCCAAAAACTGACGAGTCGTGGCATACATGGCGGGCCTCCCCGGAACATCGCGGTGACCCACGACTCTGATCCATTCGCGTTCATGCAGTGTCTTGACGATATTGGAACTGACCGCAACACCGCGAATTTCTTCAATTTCACCGCGAGTAATGGGCTGCCTATAGGCTATCAGAGATAGGGTTTCAAGTAGCGCTCGGGAGTATTTCTGCGGGCGCTCCTGCCACAATCGGGCTATCCAGGGACTTAGATTTTGCCGCACCTGAAAGCGAAAACCGCTGGCCACCTCCAGCAATTCAAAGCCCCGATCATCACAGCGCCCGGCAACCTCTTTCAAGGCCTCGCGAATAGTGGCGGTGTCGGGCCGCTCGACCTCTTCAAACAGATCACCAATCTGGCTGACCGTCATCGCTTTACCGGCCGCCAGCAGCGCACCTTCTAAAATTTGAACCAAGCCTGTTTCCGCCATGCTACTCAGACCTTGCCTTGATATGAATGGGACCAAAATTCTCTGTCTGAACAATTTCCACCAGGGCCTCCTTCATCAGTTCCATGACGGCCAGGAAGGTGACCACTACACCCAAACGGCCCTCCTGAGCGGTAAACAGCGACACAAAAGGCACAAACTGCTTACCGGAAAGCGCGTCGAGCACCTGCGACATCCGTTCGCGAGTGGACAGCGCCTCACGCTGTACGTGGTGACTCTCAAACATATCTGCGCGCCGTAGCACTTCACTCAACGCGACCAACAGCTCGCGCATATCCACTTCCGGGTCGGGCCGGGTACGATTGATCTCCGGCGGATTGGCGCTACCTATCCAGGTGTCGCGCTCCATACGAGGAATTTCCTCGATATCTTCCGCCGCCTTTTTAAATCGCTCGTATTCCTGCAAGCGACGAATCAGCTGCGCCCGCGGGTCTTCCTCGTCGTCTTCTATAACGGTTGATCGAGGCAGCAGCATGCGTGATTTAATTTCCGCGAGCACGGCGGCCATCAACAGATATTCGGCCGCCAACTCAAATTGCACAGCATCCATCATTTCAACGTAGCGCATGTACTGTTCAGTGATCGCCGAGACATCGATCTCCAGAATATCGAGATTTTGACGACGTATCAGGTAAAGAAGCAGGTCAAGCGGCCCTTCAAAGGCTTCCAGAAACACTTCCAGTGCCTGTGGCGGAATGTACAAGTCCTTGGGCAGCTCCGTAACTGCCTGTCCCATTACCACCGCGAAGGGCATTTCACCTTGTTGAGGGGTGACTATGGTGTTGGAAGTCTCGATTGTTAGCGGGGGCTGAAGTGTCTCCGTGCTTGCAGGAGAGCTGGGTTGAGCGTCCGGAGAGCTATCGTTCACTGCCACTGTATTTCCTACGTTTGCCTAAGCCCCAGTATACCCCACTAATCGGTAAAAGGCCCTACATCTCCCTTGCCAGCACGCAGTATTAGCGGTGTATCATCGGCCAGATCGACCACGGTTGTGGCCTCCATACCGCAATAGCCACCATCGATGACAAGGTCGACCTCGTGTTCCAACAATTCACGAATTTCATAGGGGTCGATAAGTGGATATTCTTCCCCCGGCATAATCAGGGTCACACTCATCAGTGGCTCCCCCAAGTCTGCCAGTAATGCTGAAGCGATCGCGTTTTCGGGTACTCTTATGCCTACGGTCTTACGCTTCGGGTGTAACAACCGTCTAGGCACTTCAGAGGTCGCCTTGAGAATAAAAGTATAAGGCCCTGGCGTACAGGCCCGCAGCAAACGATAAACCTTGTTGTCCACTCGCGAATAGGTGGCAATTTCTGAAAGATCGCGGCACACCAGGGTGAAATTATGTCGATCATCCAGCTTGCGAATACGCCGAATTCTGTCCAAAGCCTGCTTGTCACCGATATGACAGCCCAGCGCATAGGCAGAATCCGTGGGATATACCACCACTCCGCCCTGGCGAATAATATCCGCAGCCTGCCGCACCAGGCGGGTCTGGGGATTGTCCGGATGTATTTGAAAAAACTGGCTCACAGGCTTGCCGGAGTTGAGTCTGACCGTTTACCGGGCCAACTCTGCCAAATGCCTGCCTGCCCGGCCAGAAGTCGTAGCTCAACGCCCAAATCCGGGCTGTATCGACCTTCGCGGTGAAAATCACTACCTGCGGAGACTAGCAGCTCATAATCGAGTGCCAGCTTACTCAACTGCGCCGTCTGATCAGACGTTTGGCGACCGCTGGTCACCTCAATCGCGCTGCCACCAGCCGCTTTGAAATCGACTACCATGCGGCGGAGCTTCATTCGGGTAAAACGATATTTCAGCGGATGAGCGATAACGGCCACGCCACCGGCCTGCACGATCCACTCTGTCACTTCGGCCAGCTCCGGCCAGAAAGCCTTTACATCGCCAGTTTTGCCTTGCCCCAGGTATTTATCAAAGGCCTCATTCGCATCACGGACATGACCCGACTCCACCATCCATGCGGCAAAATGAGGCCGCCCCAACTGACTACGGCCGGCGGCGGCCAGACCGCCAGCCAGAGCGCTGGTAAAGCCCAGCTTTTCCAAACGCTCAGCAATTTTTTCACCGCGACTTTTGCGTGCTGTCGCCAGCCGCGCTAAGCCCGCTCTCATTGCCGGGTGTTGCTCGTCCATGCCCAGCCCTAAGATGTGGATAGTCACACCCGACCAGCGGCAGGAAAATTCTACCCCGGGAACCAGCACCATCTCGCCAACAACTGACGTATAATAGTGCTTGGCGTCCAGGTAGCCCGACATCGTGTCGTGGTCTGTGATGGCAAACTGATCGACGCCGCGAGCCAGCGCCCGGTCAATCATCTCGCGAGGAGTGAGCGCACCATCGGAAGCGGTGGTATGTGTATGAAAATCAATTAGCACAGTAGCGACAATTTCGTTAGTTAAGTAAAAAGGTATTCCCGGCTTGCGGTACCATCGGGGACGGCCCAGCGTGAGACAACAGGCGCTGGCATAACCCTTATAGTACCATGCCCAACCCGAGCAAATTTAATGAAGCAGTTAATAGAATTTATCCCCATCGTCCTGTTTTTTGTTGTCTATCAAATGAAGGGCGACTCGATCACTATCGGACAGTGGCAGCATACCTTCGATGGCATTTTCACCGCCACGGCCGTTTTGATGGCCGCTACAGTCATTCAAGTGATTTTGAGCTACCTAATTTCACGACGGCTTGAAAAGCGCCTGCTATGGATGCTGCTGGCGGTTATGGTATTTGGCGGTGCAACCCTGGTGTTTCGCAACCAGCTATTCATCCAGTGGAAGCCGACTATCTTTAACTGGGCGCTGGCAGTTGCATTTCTTGCCTCTCAATTCATCGGCGAAAAAAACCTGATGGAGCGTACCCTGGGCACGCAAATTCAATTGCCAAAACCCGTGTGGCGCAAGCTGAGTCTGTTATGGATCACCAACTTTACGATTGTCGGCGCGCTTAATCTGGTGGTCGCTTACGGCTATAGCGAGGACACCTGGGTCAGTTACAAGCTGTATTCAGCGATCGGCTTTACACTACTGCTCACCGCTCTTACCGCCCTGCTTATCAGCCCTCACTTGAAGGATGACGCGCCCGCCAAAGACCCACTGACCGAAGAGTAAGGAGCAGCCCATGTACTATGCCATTTTCTGCGAAGATGTCGCCGATAGCCTGCCAATGAGACAACAGGCCAGACCGGCACACCTGGAGCGTATGCAGACACTTATTGATCAGGGTAAATTACTGGCAGCCGGTCCCCACCCCGCCCTGGATACTGAAGATCCGGGTGAGGCAGGGTTCACTGGCAGCCTGATTATCGCCGAGTTCAGTAGCCTGGAGGCAGCCACCGCCTGGGCAGACTCGGACCCCTATGTTGAGGCCGGCGTTTTCAGTAAAGTCACCGTTAAACCTTACAAGGTGGTACTCCCCTGAAATCACGCTTCCGTGCTATGCTCTTTCGCCTTTTTTAACGCTCATCCAACCCGCTAAGGAACAGACTTTGTTACGCTCGATATGTCTTTTTGTCTTGTTAAATACCTCGGTGGCAAGCTCGCTTGCCCAGGATGTGCGCTATATCAGCGATAAGCAGTACATACCACTGCGCAGCGGCGCCGGTGGCGAGTATCGCATCACCCATCGCGGCATCCCTTCCGGCACCCGCCTGACCATTGCCCGGCAGTCCTCCGACGGCACCTGGGCAGAGATCACTACGGAAAACGGGACCGCTGGCTGGATTCGCACCCAGTACCTGATGGATGAAACGCCCTCGAAATCGTTGTTAACCGCCTCCCAAGAGAAAGTCCAGACACTGGCACACAGCAATGCTGAGCTCAGCCAAGAGCTTGCCCAGTTAAAGGGTGAACGTTCGGAGTTGACGCAGCAGGTGACTGAAACCGATTCGGGCCTGCGTTCAGTATCGGAAGAGCTTGCGCAGTTAAAACAGATTTCCGGGAAGGCCGTGCAACTGGACAGCGACAATCAGCGTCTGGTTGAAGAGTCAGAAAATCTGCGTTCAGAAGTGGACATGCTGGAGTTCGAAAATCAGCGGTTAGTAGACAAGCTGGATAGCGGCGCTTTTTTGGACGGCGCCCTGGCAGTGTTTCTGGGCGTGATAATTACTTTGGTGGTGCCGCGCCTATGGCCCAAGCGCCGCAAGAGTTCCAGCTGGGCATAATTGCCACTACCTTTACCACGGAGATTCACCCATGTTTAAACAACTGCTTCTGTCACTGACCATTTTGCTGTTGCCGCTGGCCCATGCTGAAACACCGCTACCCAGCCCCGAGGTTGTGATCAAAACTAATCAGGGTGATTTCACCGTGCGGCTTTACGCCGACAAATCCCCCATCACTGTCGCCAACTTTCTCAGTTATGTCGATAGTGGTCATTACAGCGGCACCATTTTCCACCGGGTAATGCCGAACTTTATGATTCAGGGCGGCGGGATGCTGCCGGATATGACCGAGAAGGCGGTAGGCGAGCCTATTGTTAACGAAGCCAAGAACCGAATCCACAATACGCGCGGCACCATTGCCATGGCCCGCACCGACGACCCCGACTCCGCCACCGCACAGTTTTTCATCAACCAGCGCACCAATCTGAAATTAGACTGGACACCATCCAAAGCCGGCTACACAGTCTTTGGGGAGGTGATAGACGGCATGAACACAGTCGATTACATCGCCACCAGCCCGACCGACACTGTCGGCTCCCACGGCGACGTACCCCTTGAATCCGTCATCATTTTGGAGATAACTCGCAAGTCTTATCTATGATTACTCTAAGCGTCAATCTCAATAAAATCGCGCTAATACGAAACTCGCGGGACACTACTAATCCAGATGTTCCACAGCACGCTCGCATGTGTATTGATGCCGGGGCCCAAGGTATTACTGTGCACCCGCGGCCCGACCAGCGTCATATCAGGGCACAAGACTGCTTCGACCTGGCAGCCACACTTAACACAATGAGTGATATCGAGTTAAATATCGAAGGGAATCCAGTGACCACCGCGCGGGCCAGCGACCGCCATGGTATTGGCGACTATCCAGGCTTTATGGCACTGGTCAAAGAGATTCGTCCGGCGCAATGTACCCTGGTGCCAGACGGCGATGGACAACTCACCTCAGACCACGGCTTTGACCTTAAGCGGGACGGCGATCAGGTCGCACTTTTTGTTGCAGAGCTGAAAGCTCTGGGTATCCGCACCAGCCTCTTTATGGATCCGGACCCTGAGCAGATACGACTGGCCGCACAAACCGGTGCAGACCGTATAGAGTTATACACTGAGTCTTATGCCAAGGCCTTTGCCGCGAATAAGGGCCTGGAACGGGTATTTGCCGATTTCATTACTGCTGCAGAAGTCGCTGCCGATGAAGGGCTGGGACTGAACGCAGGCCACGACCTGGATTTACATAACCTGACCCGGTTCGCCACCGTACCCGGCCTGCTGGAGGTCTCTATAGGTCACCATCTGACTGTAGATGCAATCCGCATGGGTCTGGCGTCAGCGGTCGCGGCTTATAAAGAGGCGTTGGCCAACGGTTCATCATTGCCCGCGCATTAAATAGCTAGATCGCGAAATTCTGCGGGTTCATCAAGGCCCGCAATAGTAGGCCAACATGTCAGATCAGCCTTACCTAGTACCTCATAGCCAGGAAGAGATTCGTATTTTGTATCAGGATGCGGACCTTTTGTTGGTGCGCAAACCGGACTTGCTATTGAGCGTTCCCGGCAGACACCCACTGAACAAAGACTGCCTGATCACACGACTGCAGGAAAACTTCCCCAGCGCGACCATTGCGCATCGGCTGGACCTGGACACTTCTGGCATTATGGTTATCCCGCTCAACAAACCTACCCATGCCCATATCAGCCGACAGTTTCAGGAGCGCAAGGTCGCCAAGACCTACACCGCAGTGGTGTTCGGGCAGGTTAATGAGAATGTTGGCGAGGTGAATTTACCCATTGCCCGCGACTGGGAGAACAGACCGCGTCAGATAATTTGCCCGGAACGCGGCAAGAATGCCCTCACCCACTACGAAGTGGTCTCCCGGGAATCCGATCGCACCCGCATATTGCTAAAACCAGTCACCGGCAGGACGCACCAATTACGGATTCATATGCGTGAACTCGGGCACCCAATTTTAGGCTGTGATATGTACGCCCATGAAGCCGCGCTGGCCATGGCCCCCCGATTAATGCTGCACGCAACCATCCTCGGCTTTGAACACCCAAGCACAGGGCAATGGCTTAGTGAAAAATGCTCGCCAGATTTTTAATCTTGTTGCAGATAGCTGCACCAATCACTCCAACTTCCAGCGTATAGCACTGCATCGTCCCGTCCCAGCAGCGACAGGGAAAACAGGTTAACGCAGGCAGTCACGCCAGAACCGCAATAAACCACCAGCTGCTTTGAATCGAGAGCATCGCCCCAGTGGTCTCGCTGCTCTGTCTCAGCCCGCACTAAACCATGGGCGTCGGTAACCCCCTGCCAGGGCCGGTTGATGGCTCCGGGAATATGCCCGGCAACCGGATCAATGGGCTCTTCCAGGCCCTGATAGCGCGCGGCCTCCCGAGAATCAATCAGCAGCGCACCTGCGGCCAGAGCAGCGCGCAGGCCATTGATATCGACACGCTGCTCATAAGCATGAACGGTTGGTGGCAGGCAGGGCCGAGGCTCAGGTTCTGCAGTTTCAGGTACGCCGCCGCCATTCAGCCAACCGGTGTACCCGCCATTAACCAGGAGTGGAGGTGTATATCCCAAGCTGCGCATCATCCACCAGAGCCGCGACGCAAACGCGCAGCGAGAGTCATCGTAGGCGATAGTCTGCGTCTGCTGGTCGACGCCAAACCTCGCCAGCGTGCCGGCAAACACCTGCGGCGCGGGTAAGGGGTGCCTACCACCGTGTTCTGCCACAGGTGCCGAGAGATCTCCATTTAAATCTATATAGCAGGCCCCCGGGATATGGCCCGCTGAGTAGTCGTTACTACCCGCTTTCGCATCGCCCAATGCAAAGCGGCAGTCGAAAATGACAGCATCTGTATATTCCTCGATGAGTTCCGGTTCAATCAACATCGTCGTTGTTCCTCAGTCCTGACGGTTCGGGTAAAATCCAGACAAGCATAGCAGCCTGACGTCAGTCTTTAGACACAACTGGAAAGGAGCTAACAGATAACCTATTGAGCTCTCAGCGACTATAGCACTCGCAACCCTAAAGCCCTGTTGGCTACGCATCGCAATCACTATACACCGCGTCCGGTCAATTATTTATCAACCGATGGAATGGTGCAGCGCTTTGAAAAACTTAATAACGGGTTTATTGTTGGGGATAGGATCCGCGTCGGGCGCATTAGCGCGATCTGCCGGATTTTCTACGTTCCAGATAAGTTGGTCTGGCACAGCGGCGCCCCCTGTAACTACCATGAGTACCTATGCGCTGATTTGCTTAGCGGTTCTAGTCGCTATTGCTGCTTACCGACTTTTACGCGACAGGAGTTTCATTGTCCGAGCCCTGGCACCGCTTGTAACCTTCGGTGTCGCCGGTTTCTTTTTGGTATCCGCCGAGCAGCCTATAGCTGGTGTAGACAATATCCTGACGCCGCCTATTGACGTAGCCAGTTGCAGCGGTTCCGCAACTTACACGGCCGATCGCCTCACCCCCCCACCTTGCTTTGTGAACACTTGCGGCTCACCCGTCACCGTATCTTACACATTTATTGATGGACAGGACTCTCAAGGAACGCCAATTACAGACGGCACCTGCACGCGAGATGTCTATTGTGCCACTGAACCGCCATTTGCAGCTGGTGGCGCGCAAATCCCCAGCGATGGTATATCCTACGCGACGGCTTATTGCGAAGAGCTGTTTAATGAGGGGGGGGGAAACTACGGAAGAGACTAGCTTGTTTTTCGCCACGGTAACATGGGCCCGCGCTTGCATAGATTGACTCGTCAACGTGCAAGCAATTTAGGCTGTCAGGTGTATCATTCCGCCACGCCCTCACTCGACTATGATTGAAGCCGCGCCAAATTTTCATTTAGACCTGATAGCAATAACACTGCTCGCACTCGTTGTCGGCATGCTGTTAGAAATGGTGAGGCCTGCGCGTGACATACCGATGTCTCTTACTCGCTGGCTCAATAACGGCAGTTTGGCCTTAATCGCCTACGCGATTAATTATGTATTCGCGACATTGATCGGACTTTACATCCTCTACAGATTTGAGTCGCCTGACCTACTGGGTCTGAGTAGCGCGCCGTTATGGCTGAATCTATTGGTCACCTTTTTAGTCCTGGAGGGGGCCCGATACTCGATTCATGTGGCCGCGCACAAGGTCGACTGGCTGTGGCGATTTCACTCAGTACATCACTCGGACGCCGAAGTGGATCTATCAACGTCCTTCAGGCATCACCCCGTTGAAGGGATGCTCAATGCCATTCCTATGACTGCACTGATCTGGTTAATTGCCAGTGGGCCCCAGGCCCTGATTCTCTGTCGTGCATGGGATTTAGTATCGACTGTGTTAACTCATACCAACGTAGATATTCCGCATAAGATTGAGCGATGGCTGCGCTTTGCAATGGTGACACCTGCTTTTCACCGAACACATCACTTCGCCGAAAAGCGCTTTACAGACTCGAATTACAGCGCTACGCTCCCCTGGTTCGATTATCTTTTTTCTACTTACCAACCAACCACCGTGGAACAACAAACGTCTGCAAAAATTGGCCTGGACACACATACCGTCAATGAGCTGCGCTTGGACGGTATGATTTTAGCGCCCTTCCTGGATAATATAAAAAAACCCGATCTGAAAAAATGACAGGACTCTGCTAAATTATTCACCGTCGCCCAAGGCGACATTGCTCAATAGTGAAAAACGGCACGGTATTGACGAGCAGGTATCACCAAAAATACCCGTATCCTCTCCATTCAGGCACTCACGGTTTTTGCTTTCCAGTACTCCTCGATGCGAGCCCTGACCGTGCTTCTCTGCCCACTTGTCCAGCAAGGGTCGGTCAACCGTCTCTCCTAGTAAGGCACCGCGTAACTGCAGGATGTTTGCATTGGCGAATTTTAGCGCGCTTGTTTTCATCGCTATTGTACGGCTTGATTGCGGCTGTATTAATGTTGATGTAGGCCTCATCAAGCCGCCAGTGCAGGCCACTC
>JBLIEI010000015.1:0-73817 GCA_047633055.1 Halieaceae bacterium
TGACAGCAAGGTGAACCCATTTGGTTCTAAAGCGCTTGGGCCATCTTTTTTTATTATAGTTCTGCAACCACCATCCATCCGCAAAAGGGTCGTGAACTGGAGCCGAAGTTCGCTTGAAAAAGGCGGTGTCATCCACTACCTCCAGCAACTCGAACATGGCATCCTCTCTCAAAAATTTGTAGATGTTGTAGATGGTTGGGATGTCGATGTCATCCAGAATAAGGAGCCCGCCCTCCTTGAGATGGGGATATACATAATAATATTCCAAGTCAGGAAATGGATACCCATGCGGACCGTCAATAAAGGCCATGTCGAGTGGATTTTCAAAGGTGTAGGTCGGCAGGGAGAGTTGAGTCGGCGACTCGATGAACTCAATAGTCGAGGAATTAAACAGGTCTGAGCTTCGAACAGCGCTGATGCTGTTCCCGTCATCCACTGCAAAGACTTTGTGATTTTTACTTAAGTGAGAGAAGAGGAGTGTAGAACGTCCGCATCCGGTTTCCATCGTATTGATGAGCTTCCCGTCGCCATGTCGGACCAGGGCCCTGAGTACACGTGGTGAGATGGAGCCCGCCCCATGAAAATTTGGAGGCAGATCGGCAATTTTTTTAATCAGCTCTTTCATATTATTACTCTCAACTTGAACTCTACAGGCTTACCCATTATTAGACAAGCGCGGATTTTAATTGCGGACATATTCAGGGCGTAACAACATCTGAAATATTTAGAAGCAACAAAAACGGGGAAAATAGGACGGCTAAGACCAAAAAACCAACGTATTCCCGCATAAGTCGTTGGTAATCAACAAAGCTTCAGGTTCAAGTATAGGACATACAAACGGCCTGTTGAGAGAAGGTTTCCTCACTGATTCTGATAACGGAACTTGAGGAATTCGCGAAATGCCGGCCTAGTGACCTGAATTCCGTCTTGCGGCGGTGATCATACAAGTCATATCTGCCCATTCCCGTCCTGCTATACGCAGGAACCCATGCTATCTGTTGTTCAGTGGCTTCCCTGCTGATTGAGCTGTGAACTCGCGACGCCGTCTATGTTGAATACTCGCTTGAGTCGCTGAGCCCAGGTCATGGTGGCATGGCGCTCAGCCGGTGAGCGAACTTCCTTACTAGCGATAGGCTTCACACCTTTGCCGCGTTTGGCTGGCGTGACCAACCTACGCCACCGGTGGTTGGGTGCCAGCACACCGTGATAGCGGGTGAGGTTGACGCGGGGCTTAGGCACCAGGGCAGCCAAACGTGCGATGAAATCCACCGGCCCGAATGCCACCTGCGTCGTCACATCCCGGTAGGGTGTCTTCAAGGTATAGAGCACCTTACCGGTAGAGCTGAGCGAGAGGCGGTGGTGGTTCTAGATCAGTGCTACCGATCAATAATGATATGTTGTATCATATTATTATTGATCGGACTCTAGGATAGGAGATACATAAATGCGAAACAACACGATTAGAAAGCTACCCGCCACGGTACTTTCTGGCTTTTTAGGCGCGGGTAAAACGACCGTGCTCAGTCATATATTGAACAATAGAGAAGGCAAGAAGGTTGCCGTAATTATCAATGATATGAGTGAAATTAATATTGATTCAGCGATAGTGCAGAGTGAAGTGTCACTAAATCGCAGTGAAGAAAAGCTTATTGAGATGAGCAATGGCTGTATTTGTTGCACGCTGCGCGAAGATTTGTTGGAGGAAGTGACAAAGCTCGCTCAGGAAGGACGTTTTGATTATCTCATTATTGAATCGACAGGGATTTCAGAGCCGCTACCGATAGCGGAAACTTTCACCTTTGCGGATGAGAATGGAGTTTCGCTATCGGATGTGGCCGATTTGGACACGATGGTCACAGTGGTCGATGCGGTTAATTTTCTAAAAGATTATGACGAGGCAAAAGATCTACAAGACACAGGTGAGTCGCTTGGTGAAGACGATGAACGCAGTGTTGCCGATTTACTGGTTGATCAAGTGGAGTTTGCTGATGTTATTCTTATTAGTAAGACTGATTTAGTCAGTTTGACTGATATAGAGCGCTTAACCGCCATTCTTAAAACGTTAAATACGCATGCGAAAATAGTTCCTATTTCACAAGGCAAGGTCAATATCGATGCAGTGCTTAACACCGGTTTATTTAATTTCGAGCGCGCCAAGCAGGCGCCTGGTTGGCTCAAACAAATGCGTGGCGAGCATGTCCCCGAAACCGAAGAATATGGCATCGGCAGTTTCAGCTATGAAGCACGGCGGCCGTTTCATCCAGAAAAATTTCATCAGTTTCTACATAGCACCGATAAATACGGCAAGTTAATTCGTTCCAAAGGATACTTTTGGTTAGCGTCACGTCCTGAGTTTGCCGGCCAATGGAGCCAGGCAGGAGGCATTGCACGTTACCATTTCGCTGGGATTTTTTGGAAAGCAGTAGCCAAAGAAAACTGGCCCACCGATGACGAGTCTCTCGCCTCAATTGAGAAACAATGGCTGGAGCCGTTTGGCGATATGCGCCAAGAGTTAGTATTTATCGGCCAAAACTTGGATCAAAGCGGTATCACTGAAGCGCTCGATGAGTGCTTGTTAAGTGAATATGACGTCATGCGTGGCGACGTTTATTGGCAGACATTGCCAGACCCATTTCCTGCCTGGGAGCAAGCATGAACGCTATAAATATGGCCCACGCATCCAGTTTTGATTCTTTCGATGACAGTAAAGTAAAAGTGCGGCGTGCTGTGCAAGGTGACGAGCCGAGCATTTTTACTGATATCTATCTTGAGGAGACTAATATCGTTATTTGGCGGCGCCAGCTATCCGATACGCTGAAACATTCTGTCGATGCCTTTTTAAAATCTAACCCAACATTTCAAGCGACAATGGCTGTAACTCCAGACAGTGTACTTTCAAGCCTTAGCAAATCTTTAGGTGATACGGCGCAGCTTGAGCTAACTGAAAACATTGCCGAACTCGCAGATATGTTTTGCTGTCTGTTTGATCTTAAGCGTGTCGGATTGCGTTTAACTGCACTTGATCGCGCAATGTGCCCTAGATTCCATGTCGACAAAATACCCTGTCGCTTGGTTACAACCTTTCAAGGTGTTGGCACCGAGTGGTTGCCCCATCAAGGCGTTAACCGTGAAAAATTGGGTGCTGGAAGCAATGGCAAATCTGACGACCAATCCGGGTTGTATAAAATTCCGCATGACATCCAACAACTTAACTGCGGAGAGGTGGCCTTATTAAAGGGTGAAGCTTGGATAGGCAATGAAAATGCGGGACTGGTTCATCGTTCGCCCGCCTTAACAACCGGTGAGCATCGCTTGTTATTAACCTTCGATTTTAGTTCCTGATTTCCAATAAAAAAAAGAAAAAAAGGGGGCCTATTTATTTTCTCCTTGGAGAAAGTTCACGCCGTCCCTAAATATAGGACATACAAGCGGCCTGTTGAGAGAAGATTTCCTCAGAACAATCGGGGACAGACCACGGTTTTTCGAACAATCGGGGACAGACCACGGTTTTTCAGCTTGTGTGAGAGCTTCTCAAACAATCGGGGACAGACCACGGTTTTTCAGCTTGTGTGAGAGCTTCTTGCTAGCGAAACCGTGGTCTGTCCCCAATTTTTGGGTATCAGTAGAGGCGCCTGAATCTGAGCCAGCCCACCGCACCCAGCATCAGCAACACCAAGATCGTCAGGCCGCAGGGACTCAGCGCCGGTATGGGGATGGGGAGAGCGGCGACGACGGTCACCGTGGCGCTGCCGCTTGCGTTGGTGTCGCACTCGAGGGCGTCGCGGAGCGACTCGATGGCATAGGCGGTCGTTGTATTGGGACTCACGCTGAAGTTGAACCCGGGCCCTAACCCTGCCTGCATCCCGCCACCGTTTGTCAGGGTGACGGTGTAGGGCGCAGTTCCTCCCGTTACGGTGACGTTCACGGTTGCCGAATTACCGAAAGGAATCGTTGCCGCACCCGTTACCGAGCCCTCGGCGGAGCTGGCCGCGCAGTCGAACGGCCCGGTGTACAAGAGGCGATTGGGCGAACCCGTTCCGGGGTCAGTGACCGTGGAAGGCGTCGCGTTTGCGATGAGGGCGCTCTTGACCTGGTCCGGGGTGTCCGCGGGATTTTCTTCCAGATAGAGCGCGGCAGCGCCGACGACGTGAGCTGCCGCACTGGATGTGCCAGAGATTGTATTCGTGGCGGTGTCGGATGTGTGCCACGCGGAGGTGATGGCGTCCCCTGGAGCAAAGATGTCCAAGCAAGTCCCGTAGTTAGAACTTGGCCAACGTGAGTCTGTCGCAGTCGTTCCACCGGCTATCATGGCGTCTTCCGGATAGCCCACTGCCGGGGAGACGTCACAGGATCGCGGCGCGCTGCTGTTGCCCGCGGCAACGGCCAAGAAGGCCCCGCGAAAAACGCTAGTGTTGACAGCGTCATTAGCGGCCTGGCTTTCGAAGCCGCTCAGGCTTAAGGTCGCCACCCGTCGACCTGATCGGGATCCGACCCAGTTCACTCCTGCGATAACGCAAGCCGCAGACCCTATGCCCTGAGAGTTGAGCACTTTTACGGCAAACAGTCTGACGCCCTTGGCAACGCCCCAGGTAGATCCTCCCACCGTCGCCGCGATGTGGGTGCCGTGCCCGTTGCCGTCGCCAGGACCTTCCCCGGTGCAGTCAAAACCAAATGCTGCTCGGCCTTCAAAATCGACGTGTGTTGTCAGGATACCCGAATCAATGATGTAAGCGTCAACGCCCGCGCCAGTCGCGTCGTATGAGTAGGAGGTCGAGAGGGGCAGAGCTCTCTGGCCGATCCGATCGAGCCCCCAAGTGACTGGGACCTGGGTGGTAGGAATCCCCGCGGCAGTGACCACGCCGTTTTCCTCGACGAAGTCCACGCGTGGATCGTTCGCCAACTCCCTGGCGCGCGCCTCTGACATACCGGCTGAGAAACCTCTGAGCACATAATCCCACACGTGCTCGACCTCATCGATCCCAAACTGCTCCTTCATATCCGCGGCAACCGTTGCAACCGTGGGGCGGAGATCACCTTGGGATGCCCACGCATCACGTGCAGCTTCGTCCTTCAGGACGACGATGTATTCGTCCAGAACTGGCCGATCCGAACGACGAATCTCTGCAGCGGAGACAACACTGCTGAGAGAAACTAAGCAAATGAATATCGAAATTCCGCGAAAGGTCATGATCAGTCCTCCGTTAATGGGGTCGGCTTTTTGTGAACGTGCAGAGCCCCTATTCCTGTCAACTTGAGCACAGCGCATAGTCGAACGTTATTAAACAGACCGGCTTCTTTTGTTCCAAAAACCGAGAATGGCTAGATAGTACCAAAAAATTGAAGGTCATATATCGTGTTTGATCAAGGATAAAGAATAGGGGTAAATTTAGGACATACAAACGGCCTGTTGAGAGAAGGTTTCCTCACTGATTCTGATAACTGAACTTGAGGAATTCGCGAAATGCCGGCCTAGTGACCTGAATTCTGTCTTGCGGCGGTGATCATGCAAGTCATATCTGCTCATTCCCGTCCTGCTATACGCGGGAACCCATGCTATCTGTTGTTCAGTGGCTTCCCTGCTGATTGAGCTGTGAACTCGCGGACGCCGTCTATGTTGAATACTCGCTTGAGTCGCTGAGCCCAGAGTAACAATCGGGGATAACAATCGGGGACAGACCACGGTTTTTCAGCTAACAATCGGGGACAGACCACGGTTTTTCAGCTTGTGTGAGAGCTTCTTGCTAGCGAAACCGTGGTCTGTCCCCAATTTTTAGAGCTTCTTGCTAGTGAAACCGTGGTCTGTCCCCAATTTTTCCCCAATTTTTCCCAATTTTTTGATAAAAAACCCGCACTAGGCGGGCTTGGGTGTGCTTGAAAAGGCTCAGGCTTTACGCAGCTTCCTGATACCCACTAGCGACAGCAGCCCTGCCATGATGCCCAGTAGCCACAGTGGGCCTACGGGGACTGGTGTCGTCGGGACAGGTCCAGGCGCAATTAGAGTCAACACAGCGCTTGGGGATGCAGACGAATCAACATCAGTAAACTGGATGGCGAGCGTCGGGCTGGCCGGGGGGATGGAGACCGGTGCCCCCAGTTGCTCGGCAAAGGTGTCGCCAGTGCCGCTGTCAGTTACACCTGGCGGCCAGCCAAACCAAATGTCATAGGCCAGAAAGGCCCAGCCAATACCACCCTCAGGGTTACTGGTGGCAAGCACCTCAAAGGTGACATTGTTACCAAATGCGTTGGTCACGAAGTTTGAAGCCGGTAAATCAGGCGTGCCAGAAGGCGACCACGATCCGCTATTACCAGCGTTGGCGGCAGCAATAAAGGCAGTGACCAACCCAGGAAATGTTCCTGCACCGATTGATGAGTTGGTATCAGTCACTGAATCGTCAATGGTTAATGTTACTGAGAATTGATCGCCGATATCAATGTTGGTCAATTGCGAATCTTTGCTTGTCACGGTGCCAACAAACTCTAGATTCTGCAGTGCTGCGGACGCGGTCCCTGATAACACCCATACAGCGGCAGCGAGCGCAGTGTTGATGACTTTTGTTGATTTTTTCATGCAACTTTCTCGGTTTTTATTATATTGATTTAAATACTCTAAATTGAAATGGATAAAAAAGACATTTATATTTAGGGTTCTGCCAAAATTGATAGAACCGACGGATGAGCATCTACAAGCGCCACCGATTCCCACCCGCTATCATTTCTTAAGTATAGGACAAATAAAAGCGCTAGCGTGAAAAACTAGCCTCACCAATACGAGTTACCTTGCCTAAAAATATCAAGGCTAGTCGGTCTGCCTCACTGAATGTCTGCCGATATGAGTAATCGCACAATACATATCCGTCCATTCCTGAACGATAGCATGCAACTGTCCGTGCCGCGCGTTAGGTAGGCTTTTCGCGTTGTGAACAATCGGGGACAGACCACGGTTTTTCAGCTTGTGTGAGAGCTTCTTGCTAGCGAAACCGTGGTCTGTCCCCAATTTTTTCACAGAGCTCCGGCTTGACCCTCAAGCAGTGCATCTATTGCCCTGCCGAGGAACAGGGAGAGCAAGGCTAGCAGCGTGTTTTCCAAAAGCACAAAGAACCACGTAATTGCGATTCGACCGCGAAAGTGGCGAAACAATAGACCGACATCCAGGTGGTGCTGGGCAGATATCGATTCTTTCTCAACCATAACTTTAAAACCCGACATCGGCCCATGATCACTTGACACCAGAGGGTCGGATAATTAATATAACGAACATTCGTTCTATTTAAAGTTACACAGGGATTATAGTCAAGTGCCGAGAAAGAAAAATGAAGAACTACACGAAGCTCGCCAGCAGCAGATCCTGAATGCGGCTAAGTCGTGCTTTGTAAAGCGCGGATTTCACGCAACCTCTATGCGACAAATCTTGGAGGCCTCAGGAATGAGTGCAGGAGGCGCGTACAACTACTTCGCGAGCAAAGACGACATAGTCCTTGGTCTTGTGGCGCAGGAACGCTCTGACATCGATTATCTCGTTAATCAGCTTGAAAAGCAGGAGAACCCGAGCATCGCTGTCGCACAGCTAGTGCACGACACGATCGCTCACACTGGCGCTGATGCGGCTGCTCTTGCAGCTGAAATATACGCCGAGTCATTAAAAAATCCTGCAGTGAGGGTGATGGCACAGGCCAATTCAGATCTGCTAAAAGAAGCGTTGATCGTCACCATATCGAAGGGCATCAAGAATGGAACTATTAATGGTAGGTATAGCCCGGCCGACGCTGCGGAGTGGTTGCTCGCCTTGATCGAGGGCTATATCGGTCGCGTTGCCACGAATCCGAAACTAAAGCATAAACCCGCGGCCATCATGGCCAAAAAAACTGTATCGCATTTGTTAGGTGATAAGTAGTGAGTCCTTACGAAACAGTGTGGCTGCTTCGTAGCGCTTGAGTCAACCGGTAACCCTCGAACCGATAATGAATTGTGCGGGTTGGTGCTAATTGACGATTTAGCTGAAAGTCGAGGCACGCTTTCAATCTATAGTTTTGACCACCACCGCTAGCTTAATCTTGATCTCAGTGCTGAAAGCGATCAGTGCCCATATAGGCTCTCTTTATTTGGAAACATTGGACGAGGGCCTGCCAGAAACTGAATCTATAACTGGAGAATATTCTTTTGAAGTTAATTTACGCAATACTACTGTCCATAGTGTCATCGTTTTCATGCGCCAACGCGACACAGATCGCTAATACCCATATTTATCATTATGAAATTCTTTCGAATGCTGATGATGTCGGTGACATTACCGTGAAAGTGGCTGGTCAAGCGGATGGTTCCTATGTCATTGCCGAGAGCCGATTGCTGAAAACCGCGGGCGTTTGGAGCGATATTAACAAGCGCTCAACTCAAATTGAAACTTTCTCGCCTGAGGGAGATTTATTGAAAGCGGATGTAAAAACGCTGAAAGGCAAGAAAGCCTACTGGCGAAGAGCTGAATTGTCTGGCGATGAATTGTGGGCGTCCTATGCCCAAGTGCAGAATCTTACTGAAAAAGAAGAAGAGGAGTTTGTGGGTGCAACGCTAGCATTCGCTAGCAATATCGTTCCGGGCTTGGGTGATATATTAGGTGTTGCCCAGTTGCTGTTTTCTGATAACGAAACTCAGCCAGATAATCTTCGATTTTCTACTAGCGCTTACGACACCAGTTTTTCCAACCTTCCTTTTTATTGGTCAAGCAAGCAAAACAATCTGCCTACACAGCTCAACTTGTTTGACAGTGTGAAATTAGCCGTCAAAACCTATCAGATCGAGTACTTAGGGCAAAAAACTTTCCAGTCAGGCTCCGAAGAGGAAGTGGTGATAACCTCGCACTACAAATTGCAGGCCTCTAAAGATCAGTCGTTGGAGGTTTGGTTGGCGAGTAATGAGCAGAACAGCCCCTATTTCTATCAAATAGTCGGCGCTGATGACGGTGGCCCCTTTCATATTATTTTCAAGAAACACGAGGGTGTATAGGGGCTCACGATGAGAACAGAAAAATACTGGTTATCTAGCTCACTGCTGTGGGTCGTCTTAGCGTTTTTCAGTTTTTCTGCTGTCGCGACAGAGGTTTTTTTTCAAGATGGCGAGAATCGTTTGGAGGCTATTCACTTGCTCCCGACACATCCTGCTGACCACAAAGGCATCATAGTGTTTGTTCATGGTGATGGACCTCTGGACTATCAAGCCGCGGGTTACTACCCCTTGATATGGAATTTTCTGCGCGAACAAGGTTTTGCCATATTCAGTTGGAGCAAACCTGGAGTGGGCGCCTCTTCCGGCCAGTGGCTAGAGCAGTCAATGCTGGATAGACAAGCTGAGGTGCGAGCAGCGATCCATTTTGTTCGTAAAAAATACCACTATACAGGTAAGCAAATAGGACTCCTGGGATTTAGTCAGGCCGGATGGGTGGTGCCTGCGGTTGCTAACAACAATCCCGACGTGGGTTTTGTCGTTGGCATAGGCTTTGCGATGGACTGGATAGATCAATCTTGGTATTTAAGTAAAGTACGCCTTATATCCGAGGGTAAAACGTCAGCAGAAATTAATCTTGCTTATGAGCAACACCTCGACGATATTCGCAGACTCAAACAAAGGCCGGGTTATAAACAATATCGTAGACACAATAGGGACGCCCCAAACTTGATGTCCGAACGGCGATACGGCTTTGTCGAAAGAAATTTCCAAGCAAATGCCTATGGCGACTACAAAGACCTTCAACAACCTTTACTGGTTTTACTGGGTGAGGAAGATCTAAATGTCGATATTTATGAGACACAAGAAAAGCTGCTCGAGCTCTTCCGCCACAGGGATAATCTGAAGATATTGATTATCCCTGATGCTAGCCACGGATTATTGAAGGCAGGCACGTTTAATCAGCAGTCACCGGGGCTTTTGTTTTGGTTAAAGCTTATGTGGACGGGTGAAGAGGCCTTGGCACCGGGTCTTCTAACGGTGTTGGGAGAATGGATCAATCGTCAGGGAACTGTTTCTAGGGTGTCCTCAGATTACAGCGGCCGGCGCATTTCCGTTGATAACACAGGGATAGGGGGCTAGGGCCGGTTTTTCCTAGTAAACTGTGAGGAGGTTTGGGCAAAAATAGCTCAATTGTGTTCATGAGTTAAGCTATCTCCGCCTTGCTATTCGGGCTCGAGGCCCACATGACTATTCGAGTTGTGCCTAATAAAAGAGTTGGCAGCGCTCCTACTTGTTACCGGTATCTTCAGAACCTGTCAGGCGATGAGTTACTGCAAAAGGCTTTCGGTGGCCACCGAAGGTAGATCTCAATTTACCCGTTTTTAAATGGAATTAGTAAATGAGAAAACTTCGGAATCAACCATACAAGCTCAGGCTGCTGGCGCTGCCTAACGGCAGCCCCAGCTGTCGGCGTTACTGAGCGTCCGCTTTTGGCACAAAGCTGTCTCCTATCGATTAAAAAACGCGTTCTGAGAATGAGTGCTCTGTGGTGGAAGCGGACATCCACCATCTCCAGCTGCTCACTCAAATCCAACCAACTTTAATATTATTTTTTTGTGAGGAAAAAACATAAGGCGATTTTACTCACATGCCTACGAGTGCAGTACTGATTGACCCGGAACTGAACTCGGAACAATCGGGGACAGACCACGGTTTTTCAGCTTGTGTGAGAGCTTCTTGCTAGCGAGACCGTGGTCTGTCCCGAATTTTTCCCAGTGGTGGCGGTGGGCTTTATCATTAGTGCCATTCAGGACTCGGCGGAAACCGCGTTGAATTCAAGTTCGGACGTTGTCTATACCTACGCGGTAGATCAGCTGGGCCGCTTTCACAGCTCGCTCGCGAGTCGCTTACGGGCGATAGCAAGCTGTTCGCATAAGACACTGGCTCCCAGCAGAATGCGGGCTGTTGGCCGCTGTATATGGTCCGGGGCAACGAAAAACAGTGTGTTAGCTTGTACGGCCCGCAGGGAAGGGTACGCTTTCCAGTCATCCAGCCATTCGGGTCTGGCCATGCTCATACCGCTGGCTACAATGGCGTCGGGGTTGCGTGTCAGTACGGCTTCAACACCAATTTTGGGCGCAAGAAACGCCGCGTCGGCAAAACTGTTTTCGCCGCCGCACAAGTTTATTACCTTGCTGATAAGGTGATCGCCGTTAAGGGTCTGCAGTGGCTCGTTCCATACCTGGTAGAAAACGGACACTGGGGACTGCAGACTATAGCGCTGTGCCAGCGTACCGAACTGCTGTTCAATGTTTGCTGCCTCCGGGTTGCCTTGTTGCTCAGTGCCGGCCAGCTTGGCGATGTCGCGGATGGTGGTGGCAATGTCAGCGAGTTCGCGAGGTTCGCTAACGTAAACCTCTAGGCCAAGCTCTTCCAGTGCATTGAGTGTTTTCATGCCGTTGCCTGATGACCACAATAAAATCAGGTCGGGCTGGAGTGTCACAATGGCTTCCAGATTGACTGTTTTGTAAGTCCCCACCTCGGGAATCGTGTTGGCAGCCTCGGGAAAGTTGCTATAGCTGACGACACCGACTAACTGACTTCCTGCACCAGCAGAAAATGCGTTTTCCACAATGTGTGGGGCAAGTGCAATGATACGTTGTGCCGGTTTATCGAGCGTGACGGTGCGACCTGCAAAATCGACGATTTCAATATCGCCGAAAACACTACAGGGCCATAGCAAGAGACACAGAAGAACTCGAATAGACAGTCTTTTGCGCTCGCCACCAAGCACCGACTGCTTCATAGCTGAACCACTAAAGGCTTACCGGAAACCGGATGTTGGCCGATGTGCACTTTGACACCAAATACATTTTCGAAAGTCTCAGGAGTAAAAACGTTTTCGGATGTCCCCAACTGCACCTGCTTTCCCTGATCCAGTACGATGATGCGGTCGGCTATGTCGGCCAGTAAATTGAAGTCGTGCACAACCAATGCCACCGCACAGCCGGTGGCGGCGAGATCCCTGATCAGTCCCAGCACTAATTTTTGGTGTGCCAGGTCAAGGCCATTGCTGGGTTCATCAAGTAATAAAAGTCGTCCCGGTGCATCCTCTTTTCGCCAAACCTGTGCTAGCACTCTGGCCAACTGAACCCGTTGCTTCTCACCGCCGGATAACTGTGTGTAGAGTCGGTCGGCCATTTGCAGGGTGTCGGTTAACTCCATCAACTCCTGGAGAATACTTCTGTCAGTATTGGCGCCGCTGGCGTGGGGACTCCTGCCTAGCTGAATGACCTCGTCGACCCGGTAGGGGAAGTTCAGGGTGGATTGCTGAGGCAGCATAGACATTGCTCTCGCTTTGTCTTCAGCCGGCCAGGATGAGACTGGCTTGCCCAGCAGTGTGATTTCTCCGCGAGTGGTCGCGATGCCGCCAGCCATCAAATGTAAAAGACTGGACTTGCCGGCGCCATTGGGGCCGATAATACCCAGAATTTCGCCAGCATCTACCGAGAAATTAATATCCTGTAACAGCAGCGGGCCCCAGGGGGCGGCGGAAACTTTAGTGAGGGTGATAACGTTCATCATTGCATCCCGTAGTGGCCGCGTTGCCGCAACAGCGAGATGAAAAAGGGTACGCCTACCAGTGCTGTGACCACCCCAACGGGTAATTCAGTTGGCGCCAGTGCCACTCTGGCAATGGTATCGGCCAGCACCAGCAGTAACGCACCGGCGAGGGCAGACGCGGGCAGTAGGGCGCGGTGATCTGGTCCAATCAGCATGCGCATAATATGGGGTACTACGAGTCCTACAAATCCAATGGTACCGGCGAGTGCGACCGATGTTCCCACTCCGATAGCGACGATAACAATCAGCCCGGTCTTAACCCGGTGGAGATCAACCCCCAGATAGCGAGCCTCTGATTCACCTAACAATAGGGCGTTAAGCGCTGCGGCGTAGCGTGGCAATGCAAGCAGTACAAAGCCGCCAATAGTGCAGGCCAGCAGTACCCGTTGATAGTTGGCACCGTCCAGACCGCCCATGCGCCACAAGCTGATGCGCCTGAGCATGGCGTTGTCGGCGTAAAATTCCAGCATATTGGTGATCGCGCCTGCCAGTGCGGTAATGGCAATGCCGGCCAGTAACATGGTGGCCACTGAAGTACCACTGGCGGAAGTCGCCAGTCGAAACACGACGATTACCGCCAGTAATCCACCGACAAAGGCGCCCAGTGATACCAGCGATACACCCAATAGTCCGCTTAGCGTTGAACCGGAAGCTACGATGGCGATGCTCGCACCCAAAGAGGCGCCGGCAGTGACACCAATCAACGATGGGTCTGCGAGGGGATTGCGAAACAGACCTTGCATGGCAGCGCCGCTCATCGCCAGTACCGCGCCGACCACGGCAGCCAGGATAACCCGCGGCAGGCGGATCTTGCCGATAATGACCGATGCCTGGTTGCCACCATCACCGACAATAAAATCGCCTAACGCCTTAATCGCGCCAACGGTATCGATGTCAGCGATACCACTGCTGATCGCTACTAACATTGACAACGGTAAGCCAATGCTCAGAACAAAAAATAGGCTGCGGGTGCTGACTCGTTTGCCCGCAGATATCACGTGGAGCACCATTGGGGAAACAGCGAGTTCAAATCGAGATTTTGCTCGAGACAATCCGCGAGTCGATCCAGTTCCTGCTCTCGGTGCTCATCGCGGTCGATGGTCCGCGCTGATTCGAACCCAGCCCAGCTCAGAATGGCGGCGCAACCGCTCGCGGTGTCGAACAGGCCGTGAAGATAGGTGCCCGCAACCTGGCCGTCCGCGGAAATGGCGCCCTCCGCACGCTGGTCATGGAGTTCCAGAAAGGCGTCTACTGCCTGGTGAGCGCGACTAGTACCGCAATGTATTTCGTAACCGCGTATTGCGCTGCCGTCGCTGCGCAAGGTGCCGCTGGTTTGCGTCAGCACTTTTTCCGGCGCGAGTACGGTGTCAATCGGCAATAGGTTCAACCCTTGGGATGTGCCTGCAGGGCCCTCTATGCCTATAGGGTCGCTAATTTCACGGCCCAGTATCTGATAGCCACCACAGACCCCCAGGACTTTTCCACCATAGCGAAGGTGGCGCCGGATGTAATCTTCCCAGGCGTTGTCGTGCAGCCACTTTAGGTCCGCTCGTACATTTTTCGTGCCCGGTAGAATGATCAGGTCGGCGGCGGGAGGGATCTCGTTTGGACCTACAAAAATAAGGTCTACGCCTGGCTGCAGGTGCAACGCTTCAAAATCCGTGTGGTTGGATATTCGAGAGAAAACCGGGACTACAATTCGAAAGTTATCGTCTGCGAGATCAGTCTTTGCTTTTACCACCTGCTCGCTAATCGCATCTTCGGCATCCAGCATAAGATTGTGCAAATAGGGAATGACACCCAGCACAGGTTTCCCGGTGCGCTGTTCCAGCCAGTCCAGTCCCGACTGTAGCAGGGCAATATCGCCCCGAAAACGATTGATAACGAACCCTTTTATCCGCTGTTGCTCGCTGCTGGAGAGTAAGTCCAGGGTTCCTGTCAGGTGAGCAAAAACACCACCTCGATCGATGTCTGCGATTAGAATGACGGGGACGTCAGCGCGCTCGGCGAAGCCCATGTTGGCGATGTCTCGATCGCGCAGGTTAATCTCCGCTGGACTACCAGCTCCTTCAACCACCAGAGCGTCGTACTGTTCCAGCAGCCGCCCCCAGGATTCCATGACCGCATCCATGGCGATTGTTTTGTATTGGTGATAATCCTGTGCATCGAGCTGTTGTGTGACCTTGCCGTGAATGACCACCTGGGCGTCGATATCGCTTGAGGGCTTGAGCAACACCGGATTCATGTCCGTGTGTGCTGCGATCCCGGCTGCCTGTGCCTGTAATGCCTGGGCTCGACCTATTTCACCGCCGTCTGCGGTAACGGCACTATTGAGAGACATGTTCTGAGGTTTAAACGGTGCCACCTTCACCCCCCGTCGAGCAAGTACCCGACACAGCCCGGCCACCAGCACACTTTTGCCAGCATCGGAAGTTGTGCCCTGTACCATCAGAGCGACGGTCATTTTCAGTAATCGACGCCCTTGCGCGCTTTGATGCCTTCCTTAAACGCGTGTTTAATTTCTTTGACCTCAGACACTGTATCCATCACGCCCTGGAGTGCCGACCCGCCGCCGCGGCCGGTTACCACCACGCTTTGTTCACGGGGTCGGTTGGCGATGGCCTCGACAATTTCGGCTTCCGACAAGTAGTCGAAGGCGATCATGTAGGTCATTTCATCCAGCACCACCAGGTCATAGCTGGGGTCTGCCAGCATAGGTTTGGCCAGATCCCAGGTCCTTATGGCTGCGGCGATATCGCCACTGCGATCCTGAGTGTCCCAGGTGAAGCCAGTACCCATCTGGTGAAAGTCGACCTGTGGGCATTTGTCGCGGATGTAAATTTCTTCGCCCGAAAGTTGCTGGCCTTTGATGAACTGGATCACGCCTACCTTCATGTCATAACCCAAGGCGCGCATCACCATGCCAAAGGCGGAGCTGGACTTCCCCTTGCCATTACCGGTGATCAGTACCGAGACGCCGCGTTCCAGATCCGCGGCTTCTATATTGGCATCCACATTGGCTTTTTGCTTTTCCATTGCGGCTTTGTGCTTGGCATTTTTCTTTTCGCTGGCGTCACTCATTATTTGCTCCTAGAAAGAATAGCGCAGGCCGGCATAAGCCGCTGCGCCCGCAGTATTGTAATCGGGCACCTCTTGGTAATCTTCATCAAAGAGATTTTCCATTCGCGCATAAACTTCCAGCTTGGGCAGGACTGCATAGCTGGCGCTGATATCAACCACCTCATAGTCATCCAGCGATGAGCCGCCGATGTCGATTGAATCCCACGAGCCTCTAGCGAACAGGCTCAGTGTCAGCCGCTCGTTCATTGGCCGCCAGCTGACACCGAGGTTCGCTATGTGCTCCGGACGGCGCAGACGCTGAGCGCCGTCTGCCGTATCCGTATCGTTGTAGGTGTAATTGCCTGTCAAAGAAAGGGCCTCGGAAAGTGGCCATTCAGCGATGAGCTCTACGCCTCTGGAATTGTTGTCGCCACTTGCCTGCAAATAGCCAGAAAATGCGTCGAGATCGAAGAATATCTCATCTGAGATAGTCTGGTCGAAGTAGTTTGCCTCTAAATAGAGTCCATTACTTGAGTACCACGCAACGCCGATATCATAGCCATCGCTTTCTTCCTGCTGCAGGTTAACATCGGATGCAGGAGGACTGGAAAATGGACCCGCGTTATACGCGATTTCAGACAGGCTGGGAGCTCTCAAGCCGGTGCCATAAGTGCTTTTGAACTTTAATTCGCCGCCGGCCATAGCGACGATGTAAGCTGCGCTGATTCGGTAGGTGGTGTAGTTTCCGAAGTCTTCGTTATCGTCGTAGCGTGCACCTGCTGTTAAATAGAGACTGTCGCCAAAACCGCCCTGGTACTCAAGAAAATAACCGTCCTGGTCCCGCTCGCGATCAACGCTTCCGTCATCAAATGACTCTTTTTGTAAATCGGCACCATAGACGAACTTCAGTGAATCCCCACCATCGAAGTTGCCTAAATAGCTCCATGTCTCGAGTTCGCCTTCACCGCCAAAAGTAGGTACGCCCTCGGTGTAAAATTGTCGGTCGGTGTCATTTCCGGAATAGCTGACCTGGTGATCAAATCGGGTTCCCTGATAATCGACACTGGCCCGCCAAGCCTGTTGGTCATAGTCATTAGTACAATCGTCGCTGGGTGCAAATGTCACGGCGGCTAAACAGCTATCGTAATCATTCTCACTGCTCACATCCCTGCCAACAAGTTCAATGCGCAAGTCTTCAGTTGCGTTCCAGCCCAACTTGCCATGAAACGAAGTGTTCTCATAGCCGTCATCATCGCGCAGATCGATATCTGTGGTCTTGGTATTAAATCCATCCGTTTCGAATTGATACGCTGACAGGTTAATGTCTGCTGAACTGTTCCCGCCGCCCACATTGGCACCATACTGGGTGGTGCCGAAGCGGCCGCCTTCGGCGCTAACATCTCCGCCAAACCCCTCGTCAAAGGTGCGGCTGCGAACGTCAACAATGCCGCCTGCATCGGCACCGTGCATTAATCCCTGCGGGCCCCGAAGAATCTCAACGCGCTCGACACCACCACTCAGCAAATGCTCGATGTTGGGGCTGAATTGAAGGCCGGAGGCATCTGATATATTAATGCCGTCTACATATACTCTAGTCCGATAGCCTTCTTCGCCACGAATTCTTAAGGTTGTGGCACTGCCAACTCCGCCATTGGAGGTAACTGCAACGCCTGGGCTGGTTCGCAAAATATCGTACAATGAGTTAAATCCGTAGGCTTCGATGTCATCGATAGTGATGACCGAAACCGAGGTGCCGATCTGTCTAAGTGGCATCTCAACACGAGAAGAGGTGATAACCAACTCTTCCAGTTTACTGGTCGGTTCTGCTTGCAGGGAGGGTGCACAGGCGATTGCCAGTAAACCCAGAGAAAAAGTGTTCTTCATGTTCAGTCCTCAATTGCCGAAATTTGGTGGCGTTTGAGGGAGGGGATCCAGGGAACGCGGCAACACAGAGTCACCGGGCAACCTTAAATGAAGCCCTCCGCTCCATCGTTGCGTGTATTCAGGCAGGTATCGGGCTAACAGCTATGTGCTGTCTACCGTTGCGGGGGCAGCGGTGGCTTCTTTAAGGATCCACACTTCCCATTTAACCTACCCAGCAACTATTGAAATTGTCGCGGTAGGCACCTAATACGAGCGAGACTCTAGAGCGTAGGCTGGTATTTGTCAATTGGGCTGCTCATGGTTTTCCTATTTTAGGGCGAGTACTATTCTGGCTTCAATAACGGCTTATCAGTAGAGCAGACTGTGGTGAAAATCAGTATCTCCATGCGGGAGCAGGTAGCGGTGCTACTTGGCCGCGAGCCCCGAGGGTTGCGTGAGATCAGCGTGGTTAACGACAAAGGTGCGCCAAAAGTGATCAGAGTCGCCTCGCTGGTGGACGATAAGCCGTTTCCCACGCTCTTTTGGTTAGTGGACACTGGGCTCAATTACAGACTTGATCAGTTGGAGGCAGGTGGCCTGATCAAGCGATTACAGCATGACATCGACGATAGTGACGATCTGCAGGCGGCCATGCGAGCCGATCACCTCACTTATATCGCCAGGCGAGATTCGTATATTGATGTGGATGAGCGGCAGCGTATCGTTGACCTGGGTTTTCAGTCGGTGCTGAGTGAGAGGGGTATAGGGGGAATTTCCGACTTTAGTCGCATCCGCTGCCTCCACACCTGGTATGCAGCCCACCTTGTTGTGCCCAACACCGTCGGGGCTATGGTCGATAGTTACTGGCGCGCGCAGGCAGCAGGCGCTTGAATTTTGACCACTATTCAAATACCATAGATTAGCTATAACTAACTTAATGGAGCTGAACTTGAAATTAGTCTCTCACGGATTGTCGACCCTGCTGCTCCCCTTCCTGTTGCTAGTGGGCTGTGGTGATCCCGGCCTAAGTGCTGGCAACGCCGCGAAGGAGTCTGCCAGCAGGCTACTGGCGCCTGCGGATCCGGCGCTAGCGACGGTCTACCAACGGAGTTGTCGCAACTGTCATACCATTGCGGCCACCCGTGCGCCGCTTACAGGCGATTATGTTGAGTGGGCACCGCGCATGGACAAGGGGTTGGATGTGTTGGTGGATAATGTGGTGAGGGGCTTTGGCGGGATGCCGCCGTTCGGTCTTTGCATGGCATGCGATGTTGAGCAATTCGAAGCACTGATTACGTTTATGGCGTCAGCTGACGGTGCGGGCGAGTAGGGGAATGTTAAAGCGACGACAAATGGTCGTAGCATTGACCGCTGGCATTGCCGCGGTCAATGCCATGTCTGGTTCCATCGTAGCCAGCGCGGCGGGAGCAAAGCGCAGGCTGCCCTGGCGCAATTGGTCCGGCTCACAGCAGTGTCTGCCCGAGGCGAGGGTTGCCCCCGGCAGCATCCCGGAACTACAGCAGTTGCTGCGCCAAAGTCGTTCGACAGTAAGACCGGTGGGCGCGGGGCATTCCTTCTCAGCGCTGGTGCCTACTGATGGCACTATTGTGTCGCTGGCCCGGCTGGGAGGAGTGCTGGATCACGATCCGGCGACGCTGCAGGCCACCGTTGGAGCAGGCGCCCGTCTCGGTGATATCGGCCAACCTCTGGACGATTTAGGCCAGGCATTAATTAACATGCCAGACATCGATGAACAGACGCTGGCCGGGTGTTTAGCGACGGCAACACATGGCACCGGTGCCGGCATTGGCTGCATGTCTACCTTTGTCACGGGCTTACAGCTAGCTGACGCCCGGGGTGATCTGATTGACTGTAGCGCGGATCAAAATCCACAGCTGTTCGAAGCTGCCAAAGTTTCTCTGGGCACGCTGGGCGTGGTCACCCAAGTGACGCTACAAAACGTCGCGCCCTATCGTTTGAAACGTCAGACAGTTTGGCGCAGCTTCGAGGAAATTCTGGAACTGGCGCCAGAGCTGGCGAAGAATCACCGCAACTTCGAATTTTTTTATATCCCGTTTTCCGGGATGGGCTTTACCGATGTCCATGATATTACTGACGAGCCCGTGGCCAGCACCGAGCGTTTGGACGGCAATGATTCAGTGGCACAGCTGGAACAGGTGCGTGACTGGCTAGAATGGTCTCCAGGGCTGCGCGAGTTTGCACTGGGCAGCTATATGAAGACTTTGAGCGCGGAGCAGGTAGTCGCCAGTTCCTGGCAAAATTATGTCAGCGAGCGCAACGTGCGCTTTAATGAAATGGAGTACCACCTGCCGGTGGAAAACGGTCTACAGGCGGTGAAGGATATTCGCGAAGCCATCGAAACCCATCATCACAATGTGTTCTTTCCGATTGAAGTGCGGTTTGTAAAAGGTGACGACATCTGGCTCAGCCCTTTCTATCAACGCGACAGCTGTTCTATTGCGGTACACCGGGTTTTCGACGAAGACTTTGAGCCTTTATTCAAGACACTAGAACCCATTCTACGTCGCCATGGCGGCCGTCCCCATTGGGGTAAAATCAACACTCTGTCAGCGGTTGATTTTCGCGCTCTGTATCCACGCTGGGACGATTTCACCGAGCTGCGCAGAGAGCTCGACCCCCAGCAACGTTTCCTCAATCCCTACCTGAAATCCCTGTTCGCATAAGTGTAGGATGAGCTATGAGGCGTAGAAATTTAATTGTTGCAGGTATTGCCGGCACACTTGGCGCCTGGTGGTTGCGCCCGGGTGACCTCGGTGCGAATCATCAGCCTTATTTCGAGGGTCTGGGTGAAGCCCTGGATTCTGCTGCTCAGGCAAAACCGACGCTGGTCATTGATTATCAGGCCTTGCAGGACAATATTGCGACGCTGCTAGGCCATACTAAAAAACGTTTTTCCTATCGTATTGTTGCCAAGTCGCTGCCTTCTTTGCCGCTGTTACAGACTGTAATGCAAGCTTCGGGTAGTAATCGTTTAATGCTGTTTCATCAGCCCTTCATCAATCAGGTTGCGGAAAAGCTCCCTGCGGCTGACGTCCTACTGGGTAAACCCATGCCGGTGACCGCCGCCCGTAATTTCTATCATCAGTTCCAGGGCGGTGAGTTCCAGCCGGAACGTCAGTTGAAGTGGTTGCTCGATACCCCGGAGCGCGCGCGCCAATACCATAGGTTGGCCGCCGAATTGTCGCGTGCCATGCCCGTGGTTATCGAACTGGATATTGGTTTGCATCGCGGCGGCGTGAGCACTGACGACGAGTTGCTGTCTATGCTCGATGTCGTCTCGGCATCGCCCTTCCTCAAGTTCCGTGGTTTTATGGGCTACGAGCCCCACGTGACCAAGGCGCCGGGGAATGCGGAGAGCTATCGTGACAAGGCCATGGCGGAGTATCGGCACTATGTCGATCTGGCCCGGGCTACCCTGGCTGATCAATGGCCCCAAGATGTCCTGTTGAATGCGGGTGGCAGTCCCACCTACCAAATGTACAACGAGGGTGACTATCCTTTTAACGAACTTGCCGCTGGATCTTGTCTGGTCATGGCCACGGACTTTGATTTACCTTCCCTGGCAGACCACCGTCCCGCTTCTTATATTGCAACGCCGGTTTTAAAGAGCTTGGATACTCTGCGTATTCCCGGAGTGGACGTAGGTAAGTTGCAAACGATGTGGGATCCCAATCGTGCCCAGACGTTTTTTACCTATGGTGGCTATTGGAAGGCCCGTCCTGAATCGCCAGCAGGTCTGCAGTACAACGGATTGATGGGGCGCTCAACTAATCAGGAAATGCTCAACGGCTCCAAAAGTATTGACTTGCGGGCCGACGACTGGGTTTTTCTGCGTCCGACTCAGAGTGAGTTTGTGTTTTTGCAGTTTGGCGATATCGCGATTTATCGTGATGGCAAAATTACTGACTACTGGCCAGTGCTGGGCGACAACCTGGGGGACTCCGCCTGACCTGAGCGGGGTATCTATGCTATATTCCTCGACCGTATGCACAGATGGCCTGTGCTTTTTTGCTTGTCTTCAGGTTTATATTAATGACTACCAATACCGATGATCTTCGTATTCAGAAGACTACCGAGCTCATTGCTCCAGAGCAGTTGATCCGGGATATCGCTGTTAGCGAAACTGCTGCCGCTACCGTTGCCCACGCCAGGGAGACTATCCATAACATTCTTGCCGGTACCGACAAGCGATTGCTGGTGGTGGTGGGGCCCTGTTCTATTCACGACCCTGACGCAGCCCGTGACTATGCGGCGCGCCTGAAAGATACCGCAGACCAACTGACAGACGACTTGTTTATTGTGATGCGCGTTTATTTTGAAAAGCCGCGAACTACCGTTGGTTGGAAGGGCTTGATTAATGATCCGGATCTCAACGATACCTTTCAAATCAGCAAAGGTCTGCATCTTGCCCGGAAATTGTTACTCGATCTGGCCGACATGGGGATGCCAGCGGGAACAGAGTATCTCGATCTCATTAGCCCTCAGTATTATGCCGACCTTATTTCCTGGGGCGCTATCGGCGCGCGCACTACTGAAAGCCAAACCCATAGAGAACTGTCATCGGGCCTGTCCTGTCCTGTAGGTTTCAAGAACGCCACTGACGGTGATGTTCAGGTGGCTATTGATGCCATCAAATCCGCTTCACAGCCGCACCACTTTCTATCAGTGACCAAGCAGGGTCGCTCAGCTATTTTCCAAACCACGGGCAACGAGGATTGCCATATCATTCTGCGCGGCGGCAAGCTGCCAAATTACGATATGTTTTCAGTGGATGATGCCAGCGGGATGCTCACTAGTGCGGGCCTGCCCACCCGCATTATGATTGATGCCAGCCATTCCAATAGTCGAAAAATTCCCGCCAGGCAGCTGGACGTAGCACGGGATATTGGTGCCCAGGTTAGTCGGGGTAACCATGGCATATTTGGTATCATGGTAGAGAGTAACATCGAGGAAGGGCGGCAGAATGTGGTCGCCGGTGAGGGCTTGACCTACGGTCAAAGCATCACGGATCCCTGCGTCAACTGGAAGGACTCCGTCGCTTTGCTTAAAGACCTTGCCGCGTCAGTTCGTTTGCGCCGCGAGGGCTAAAATCTATGCACCTGGGCTTTACCTCCATGAATACCGCTGATGATCCGTCACCGGATCAGTTGGCCAGAGTTCTCGAGCAGGCCGGTTTTGAATCCTTGTGGTACGGCGAACACAGCCATATTCCCGCATCAAGACAAACGCCTTATCCCGCGGGTGGTGAATTGCCGGAACCTTACAAACACATGATGGACCCCTACGTGTCGCTAATGGCAGCCGCCGCAGCAACCAGTTCCCTAAAGCTGGGTACCGGTATTGCTCTACTGTTGGAAAGAGAGCTGTTCTCCCAGGCCAAGACCATCGCGACTCTGGACAGATTGTCGGGCGGACGCCTGATGATCGGTTGCGGTGTAGGGTGGAACGAGGAAGAGTATTGCAATGCCACTGACTTGCCTTGGCAGCGTCGCTACCTGGGCCTGAAGGAAACCGTTGCCGCGCAGCGACAATTACACACCGCCGAGTTAGCCGAATTTCACGGAGAGTTGATCGACTTCGATCCGGTATGGAGCGAACCCAAGCCAGCTCAGCCAGGTGGCCCGCCAATAATTTTTGGTGCCATGGGCCCCTTGGGTCTGCGTCATGCGGCGCAATGGGCCGACGGCTGGATGCCAGTTGATATCGCAATGCCAAACATCCCCAAGGCTGTTGCCGACTTCAGGCAGCAACTGGTAGATTTTGGCCGCAACCCGCAGGCTGTGGAAATTACGCTAGTGGTGATGGCGCCAGTGACAGCCGATCTACTGAAATCCTACCAGGATATGGGGATTGATCGCTGCAATATTGGTGTCGGTGTGGAGAACTGGGGTAAACCTGAGATGATCTTGCCGATGATCGAAAGATTCTCGAAGCTTACCCCCGAACTTTAGCTGACGCTCTGTCAGGCTGCTTCCTGCTCCAACCACAAAATAAACAGCTTGTACCAGATTGACAGGAGCACCGCGCCTGCGAACAAGCCGATGATGCCTGAGGCCACCATGCCGCCGATAGCACCAATCAAAATCACCGGCATGGGAATGTCTACACCTCTGCCCATCAGAATGGGCTTGAGAATATTGTCGCTGGCCCCTGCTATAAGTGACCATATGGCGAAGATCACTGCGGTCGTCGTGTCGTAGGCTGAGAAAGCATAGGCAATCATCGGCAGTACTACGATCAGCGCGGGCAGCTGGGCAATGGCGAGGAACAAGATAAGGGCGCTCCACAATGCAGCCCCCGGGAACCCTACCGCGAACAAACCGATAGAGATAAGTACGGTCTGAATGACGGCAACGCCGACCACCCCTTTGAGTACGCTGCGCACTGTTGCCACTACTAACGTCGCCCATTCACCACCGGGATTGAGGCCGCCAACACGAATAAAGAAGCGATGTGCGAGTCGGCCACAGCTATCTGCATAGGCCATGAATCCTCCGGCAATAGCCAGTGATACGACGAACATCAGGACGCCGACCAGGCTGCTGCCCAATTTTTTTAACAGGCCTGTGGTAATGCTTTGAATTTGCGGTGCCGCGTCTCTCAGTACAGCTTCAATGTCGTTATTGGCGCGGGTCCATCCTGCGTATAAATCGTCCCCAATCATAGGGATGCTGGCAATCTTTGCAGGTGGGGCAGGGATAACCAGTTCGTGCGCTTTGGCCGCTTGCGCCACATCTTTTAATGCACCCAGCATGGAGTCGGTGACCATCCACGTGGGCACTACTAACAGCAGTATAAAACCGAGGGTTATGAGGGTAGAGGACAGGCCGCGCTTGCCACCCAGTTTCGCCTCGAGAAAATTTACTAGCGGCATCGCCGCACAAGCGATGATAGCCCCCCAAACAATCGGCACAATAAAGGGTCTGATGATGTCATAACTCGCCACCAGCAATACGAAGACCAAGCCAATGCGAAGAAACGACTCCAGCATATTGCGTACGAATTGCGGCTCGAAACTGGTTTTTGCCGACGGGTTCTCGGAGTTTTTCTTGGTCTCATTTTCCATTATGGATTCCTTGGAGTTTTAAAAATTATTAGTCAGACTGCTTGCCAGTACGTGCGCCAATCATGCTGGCGACGACCACGGCCATGTAAAAAGCGCCTGAGATAGCCTCAAAAATAATGACGACACGGCCCAAGGGTTCACGCGGGCTGATGTCACCATAGCCCAGGCTTGTCATTGTCACAAAGCTAAAATAGTTTACAGTTGCGAAGTTGTCGCCGCCCTCAATGTAGTCGATGCCGTTGAAGGCGTGGTGATTGAGTTCCAGCATTATTAGGTAAATCATTGCGTAAATGAGTCCAATCAATAGATACAGCGCCAGTGATCCGATGATTTTATTGGCGTCAACGCTACCGGAAAACAACACCTTGGAGCCGGCAAGGTAGGCTTCGCCACAAAAAAATATCAGCAGGATAATGGCGATGGGCAGGCCAGTGCTAAATTGATGATTGATCTCTCCAAACAGGGTGGTCAGCAGCAGCGCCGCCAGTAATCCCAGCACAATTTTCCGCCAGGCCGAATTAAAGTTGAGGCTTAAATAGGCAACAATCAGCGTGCTCATAGACACGGCTGTGACTATCCAGCGGCCATAGCGAACTTCCGACATGTGAGTGGAGATAGCCGCGGTCGCCATCAGTGTCAGCAGCGCCAATGTCAGGTACGCAAAATTATTTTTCTCATGAATTGTTTGATTTGCCATGGGTGTTATTCCTTCAGCCTCTGCTGTCTTTCATAACCATAACCGAGGCGCTCAGCCCAAATCTCAGTTCAACTTCCTTGGGAACTTTGTCCAACTTGATTCGCACCGGAATTCGCTGAGCTAATCTTATCCACTGAAATACCGGTTTGATACTGGGCAGAAGATTATAGCCGGTGGTGCCGTCTGATGGCGCAATACCCCATCCCAGTGACTCCACATGTCCGGTGAGTGGCAGTTCGGGATAAGCCATCAGTGTTACTGTAGCAGGATCACCGATTTTGAACTTGCCGATTTCACTCTCACGGAAATAGCCGAACACCCAGAAGCTGTTACTGTCTACCAAAGCAATAAGGGGATTATTGGCCACTGCTTGCGTGCCGATCTGGAAATCTACGTTCGAGACATAGCCGTCCACTGAAGCCGAAATTTCGGTGTATCCCAGATTTAAATTGGCACCGCGTAGAGTTTCCGCGGCCACGTCGATCGCACTGAGAGATCCCAGGTAATTGGCTTCTCGTCGGTCCAGATCTTTTTGTGATACCGCGCCCGCGTCTTTGCTGTATATATCCCGCAGTCGGTCATACTCAAGTTTCGAAGCTCGCGAGCTAATCTGCGAGCGCTTCAGGTTTGCTTCCGACTGGGCAATAGCTATTTCGAAGGACTCTTTGTCGATAGTGAACAATAAATCGCCCTGGCGGACAAATTGGTTATCGATCACCGCAATAGCCGTGACCATACCGGATACCCGAGGAGCGACCTGAATGACGTGGCCGCGCACCTGGCCATCGCGAGTCCAGGGGTTATGCAGGTAGTCTGCAAGGGCCTGATAGGCATACCAGGCCACCGCCGCGATAACGGCCAGGTTGATGGCGCCAAGACTGATTTTTTTCAGGATTTTCACAATGTGTCGCCTTTAAATTTTTATCCACAGTGCGTCTATTAACAGGATGTATGCTGTCATTAGTGCAATAAAAGTTGTGTTTGGAAATATGATATACCGCGACATCCGAATTTTATTCAACAGGCCAGCCGAAATCCAGGCGCCTAGCAGGCCGAGCGTAAATACAGGCAACACCGGTGACAGGTAGATATCACCCCAGGCCAGTTCATGAGGAATGCTACTCATTCCTGTTGTCTCCTACAACGGTTTCGGGCTCCAGATAGTCACCCCAATCGGTCCTAGATTGCATCTGCTTGATGGTCTCAGTTTTGACTATGGGTAGGTCTGCATAAGGTTCCCAGCCGCCGCCCAGTGACTTGTAGAGGGTGATGGCCTGAATGGCTATGCTGCCGCGAGTTTGCGCATATACATCCTCGCGAAGCGTCATTTTTTCAACCGTACTGAGTAATCGCTGATAGGTTACCAGGCCGTTGTTGTATTGATTTGCGGAGATGTTGAAGGCCCTGATCGCAGCCTTTACCGCATTGAAATCGTATTCTTTTCGCTGCAGGGTGTATTGGTAGCCTACCAATGCATTCGATACTTCCTGCACAGCCTCCAATACCTGCTGATTGTAATTGGTCAGGCTTTCCTGAAACAGGGCATCTTCGATACGCACCTGATTCTTGATCCTGTCGTATTGCAAAATATTCCAGCTCATACCTGGACCTACGGCGGCAGTTATTGCATTGCTGGCACTAAAACTGTCGCCGGTCCGCACGGTTTCATTAATGCCGATCGAACCAAACAAAAAGAACTGCGGGTACAGATTGGTCTCAGCGGCACCAATGCGAGCGCTTTGCGCCTGGGCACGCAACTGGGCTACCTGTAAATCAGGACGACGCATGACCAATGCCGGATCAATTTCGGTGGCAAGTATTGGTGCCACCGGGATGATGGAATCTTCCTCGTACTCGATTGCGGTCAGGGATTCGGTATCGCCGCGACTTGTGCCGATTGACAATGGCTGGTCTTGGCTAGTATCTGAATCTGGAACGTCAGCGCTGCTCAGGGTTATCTCGACGTCCTCTGGCAGGGTGCCGAGCAATACCGCCAGCGCATTGCGAGATTGAAACTTGGCGATATTAAGCCCTGGAAGCGATGACTCAGTGGCGTACAACTGCGTCAATGCCTGCTGAACATCAAGCTCCGAGACATTGCCCGAGTCAAACTGGACCTGGGTCATAGCCACCACGCGCTTCTGAATGGCTATGTTCTGTCTTGAGAGAGCCGTGCGTTCCTGCGCGGTGCGATAATTGACGTAGTTGCGGGCGATCTCTGCTGTAATGGTGACAAGCACGTCCCGGTAAGAGGCGATTGAGGCGTACAAATTGGCCTCGGATGTTTCAATTCCACGGGCGTATTTGCCCCAAATGTCCATCTCCCAGCCTACATCCAGCCCAATGCCTGCCGAGTTGAGCGAAGTCTCGTTTTGATAGGCTTTGCCGAGATTTCCGGAAACACGTTGTTGCTGAGGGAAAATCAATGCGTCAGAGATGCCCAGAGCTGCCCTGGCTTGTACAATACGTAAGCCGGCGGCTTCCAGAGATAGGTTTTGCGTGGCTCCGCGTTTAACCAGTTCATTCAGTACGGGGTCGTTGAAAAGCTGCCACCACGCGATCTCTGTCTGGCTCAGCTGCGCGGACTCATCGGCCTGCCAGTCGCTGGGCAATGCAGGCTGTGCCGGTTCTTCAAAGTCGGGTCCGAGCACAGTACAGCCGGGCAGAGCAATGCTTGCTGCCAGCGCCGTCGCTTTCAAATAAATGCCTATAGTGTTTTTGTGTTCATTCATTACTAGTACTGGTGTTGCCTCAACTGGTTCCAGTCCAGGGCGCAGTAGGCTTCCTGGCAAGCCACCAGGCTTGCATAAATTGTCACCCGCATATTCAGGAAAACATAAAAGTCTGCTAACTCCTTCTGGCTGTACTGTTCCATATCCTTGCCTTTGAGGAAAAGATCCAGGCGCTTTTCCACCCCTTCCACTTCGGTCCTAGCTTGCTCAAATTGTTTCTCAATGTGCGTGCGATTACCTGCTGCGAGCGCGCTGCATAGTCCCCATTGCAGTATTTGCTCGGCACGTCGGCGAGCACGATTTATCAAGGGATTGTCTTCCGACGCGAGATTACGAGCAACCGCCACTCGCAGCTGTCCCTGCAGAATGTCACAAGCAGTGCTGAACTCCGTTACCACCTGCGCCTGATTCCGGTCGTAGGTGGTGCTGCTTATCATCGGTCCCCATGCGTGCATTTTGTCAATCAACGCCTCGCCGATGTTCAGGCGAACCGCGACCAGCTTTCGCTGCAGTCCAGAGCGTGCGTCCACCCCGTGCACGAGGTGCTGGCAATTGCGGAAAAAACGACGTGGCAGGCCAGCGTATAAATGTGCTCGATTACTGGTGAATGGAAAATTGACCGATATAATTAACAGAGCGCACACCAGGTAGAACATGAGTACGATAGAAAGTATAACGGTGAAGTTATACTGCATGGTGTTTTGAATGCCAAGAGTAAACAGCCCGAGCAGAAAGAAGATAGAAACCGGGCCCTTGAAGACATAGAAGCCAATGAATGCGTAGCTGAATAAGAACACAGCCAATTCAAGCCAGTGGCTCATGGCGGGCAGCAAAAACACATAGGCTGGTATGGCAAATAGAAAGCCCAGGCTGAGCAATATAAATAGCAGTTTGGGCGTAACCGGAGTAAAGGACACCAGAGGAATAAGTATCGTGCACAAGGTGACAAACATAAAGCCGCCCGGGGGGTTATAGAATATCCAGATTCCGGTAGCGATCCAGAAGGTGGCCAGTGCGCGTAGCCCGGTCTTCAGGCTTTCTCTATCCAACCATAAAAAACTGGGTTTACCCGCCGGTTGCGTGTCCGGCTCGAATCCGCCGCGATCGAAAGCAATGCTTTCGACGGCTAACCGGAATTGTTTAAGCGAGATTTGCAGAGTCTCCAGCAACTGCCCGCGGGCGGCGATCTGGGCAATCGCGCGATGACTCTGATTGGCAATAAGTTCGCGGCTGTATTCAAGAGGGGGGTGCGTAGCAATTTCCGTTGTTTGCTCACCACGAAGCGCCATTGCAAGCTGCTGAAATGTTAGCGTTAGCTCCTCCAGTGCCGCATCATAATTACCGATGAAGCGGCGGTACTCAGGTTCGTTTTTGATCTCGGCATGGCGAGACGGCACCAAGATGCCGGTTAACTGTTCCAGACAATGAGAGACTGTGCTCCACTCGGCCAGATAGGCCTTCACGCCTTCTGCATCTTGTCGAACAGCAGCCAGGTGCGCTTGAAATGCTTCCTGCGCTCGTAACAGGTTTGCAGCTGACGAGCTATCATGTTGGCGTCGCTCATTGCCGGTTGAGCTCAGTGCTTTGAAGGCTTGCGCCAGCGTGCCGACAGCCGCTCCCGCCAGACTCCGCGTGTTGTCAGCGACCCTGACAGGCCAGAGCGTACTGGCGACTATGGTATAGATGAGGACGCCAAAGGCAGTCATATAGGCGCGGTCTACTCCGTAGATAAATGCACCCTCCGCGTTACCGCCGTTAAACACCATAAGAGTCACTACGGCGGTCAGCATAAACACGGTACTATCGCCCTGGTAAGCGTTGTAAAGGTAGAAAATGAAAGCGACTACCAGAGACACGGCAATCAAGTAAATTAACCGGTCCTGAGGGAATAGGGCAATCAATGACAGGCCAATGATGGCGCCAATGAGTGTTCCAATGAGGCGCAATACCCCTTTTTGGAGAGATTCAGAGGCCGTCCCGGTTGCGGCAATAAGCATCACCGTGGTCGCAGCAGTCTGCGGTTGAGGCCAGCCAAGCGCCATGGGCAACAAGTAGGCGAGAGTGAGACTCAGCGCAGTTTTTATTGCATAGCGGCTTCGGTCTCTGGTTTGAGACTGTGGTGCCGGGATGTTCCCCTCTGCAGCATTGGCGCCACTTTCACCCATGCCTGAGTATTCTGTTGCCGATCATCGAGCCTGACCTGTTGTTATCAGGGCGCAGTTTAACCGATGCGGTGCTGGCACGCGAACTATGCTAATTTAACTGATCTGACTTTTGAGGAGGGCGAAACTGGTGCTACCGACCCCGGAAAATCCAGCCGACGCAGCGGTGCGCGATACTCTGGTTGCAACCTACAGGGATTTACTCGCAGCCGGCCTGGGTATCGGTACATCGGGTAATGTGTCGTGTCGCATCGAGCATGGCATGTTGGTAACCCCTACAGGGATAGCGCCCCTGGAGATGCGTCCCGAGCAGTTGGTTGCAATCTCTCTTGAGGGCGAGCCGCTGGCTCCGGGACAGATGCTGCCGTCCAGTGAATGGCATATGCACGCAGCCATTTATAGTGCCCGTGCTGACACCAGAGCTATTGTGCATTGTCATTCTCGGTATGCAACAACGCTGGCCTGCGCTCATCGTCCTATTCCGGCGATTCATTATATGATCGCCGTCACTGGAGCCAGAGAGGTACCTCTGGCTCCCTATGCCACTTTTGGTACCGATGCTTTGGCCCGCTCTACTGTCGCTACGCTGGGTGCTGGTTTTGCGTGTCTGCTCGCCAACCATGGGCAGATTGCTTTGGGGCCCACCCCCGGCCAAGCCTTAAAAGTTGCACAGGAAGTCGAGGAATTGGCCGCGACCTATTGGAATACGCTGCTCATTGGCGGTGGACATGAACTGAGCGATCAGCAAATGGCCGAGGTGGAAGATGCGTTTCAGACCTACGGTCAGCAACGTTAATTTAGGAGGGTAGATGTGATAGCAGTAAAGTGGGGATCACTTCTGTTTTTCTGCGTTGTGCTGTGCTCGACGCAGTCTGTGTAGGCGGCCAAGGACTATACTGAACAAGATGTTCGGGACATGATGATCACCATGGAACTGCGTATCACTGAACTGCGAGCGTTGTCAGTGCAGATTGATCAGGCACCATCATTTGATCAAATGGCGCTACTCTACCGACGTGATGAGCGAAGTTTTGAGCTGCTGTCATTGCTGGGCCGTGTTACCAGTGCGATTACAACACTTCCCGAAGAGAGCGAGCTGCGGGCGGGTCTGGAAAAACGAATGCGCAGTCATCTGGATAGCGTGCCAGCCGCTCTATTTATTCGCATGGATGAGTTGAACGAGCGCATTCTGCAGCAACGGCAAGATGCACAGACTAAAAGCGGCAGCGCGCAGATAGCATCTGAGTCCTATGCGCATTCTCTGGAAAGTATGCAGCTCAAATATTCTGGGACAGTTGTAAACGTGCTGCAGAGCCGCGAAGCTATGGGTTTGCTGGTAGCGGAATTGCGCGAAAAATTGCTCAATATAATGACGGCTTACGGCGAGGCGCTGATTGGACGAATCGAATTTACTGGCGCCGCTACTGGTGAAATAGCAAAACGTTTGAAGATGGACTCCTCGAACGCGGATCTGGGCGGAGCCCTTATAACTATGCGGCTCGAGCATGACTTGCAAACCAGCCGCCTTGAGGTGTTTGTTGTCTACTCACTCAGCTGGGTGAGGGCACCGCGCACAATCGCAGTATTTTGTTGCAGCACAGTACTGGCGTCTCTGTCGGTCTTTTTGACACAGCCGTGGTGAGAGAAATTCTTCGTGATAGCTGGCGCAAGTCGCGCAGCGCCATCGTTAATAATTTGCCAGACTTGCTGCTGAAGTTATTAGTTTTCATTGTGGTGCTCTTGTTGTTTCGAGCATTGTCGCGCCTGATGCGCAGAGCGATGACCGCTGCGTTGGATCGATCTGCGGTGAATTTGTCGACGCTGCTAAAAGAAATTCTTGATATGGGGCGACGTGATCAAGAAGGTGACTGCCCAGAAAGTTCGGCGGGTGGATCTCGAGTTTGGGGTTAGTTATGGCGACGACGTAGAGCAAGTAGAACGAGTGTTGGCGGAAGTTATTGGTGCTCACGAAAAAATTCTGCGTTCGCCAGAATCGATGATCAAATTGCATACACTCGGCGAGTCATCGGTCAATTTTATAGTCCGACCCTGGGTGCTAACCGAAGATTATTGGGCCGTGTATTGGGACGTGATGCGTGAGGTAAAAGTACGTTTTGATCGTGAGGGAATATCGATACCCTTTCCACAGCGTGATGTGCACGACTACAGGCAGGACGAAGTCAGCGTTCCGTGAACCCCTGCAGCTGAGTATCAGTGAATTAGTACTTCCAGCCCAATCCCGTTGATATGCCGTAGTCGAACTGATTCTCGGATTCGGCATCGCTGTCGTAGACACCGTAAGCCGTCAAATCCCAAAATAAATCGTTCACCATCTCCCAGCGAATACGGATGTCAGTATCTCCGCGGACCCGACCGGTGTTACTCAAGCTGGGATAGAGGGTCGCATTAATCATGATATCCATTTCCGGAGAGTTGAATTTCCAGGCGGCAAATTCCCCATTGAGGAATAGCTCGGTGCTTTCGTCATTGGCACCATCAGCGGTTTTTTCCGTTAATATCTGCAGTCCGCCCGCGACGCCAAAACGCATGCGGTTATTATCTATGGGATAGCGACCCCAACCGAGTCCACCGGCCAACCTCTTGTCCAGGCCCAACTCATCGTTGCTCTCGTAATTGGCGTAAAGCACTCGAAACAACTTCTCCCTGTCGGTCCAGGTTCGGCGGGATAAGTCCAGTTTGGTACTACTGGTATCATCTTCGCTGGTGTCGGTTAGTACCGTTCTGCCGGTCAATACACTGAGGGATAACTCGTTCTCGTAACTGATAGTGGAGTTGAATGTGGTTTGTGCCACCGAACTGGCTTTAGTATAGTTGTAGCCCGCAGACAGGTATAACTCGATTCGGTCAGAGAACTTTTCCTCTATAGGGCGTATTTCCACTACATCCAGCCACTCAATGTCGTGGGTACCGTCGAGATCTTCAACGCGTAATAAGCCTGGCCTCTCGGCGCTGACGACCGAGCCGTAGTAGCGGTCACTGTTGCTTAGCCGGATTTCGTAGTAATACTCACTCTCAATGCGAGATATTTCCTGCCACTCAATTTTGATGGTGTTCATTGAGTCGGTGTCATATTCCAAAATGCCCGCGAACAAAGAGACGATTTCACCAGTGACTCGATCACCGTTATACATGGTGACAACGTCGATCTTTCTGTGCTCTGCATGGACTGCGTATGACAGACCTAAAAACACTGTGCAAATGAGCTGGACGGCACTGATTTTCACGCTGCGATCCTCCTGTTTTCGATCTAAGTGGATTGATTGAGCGCGGATATTCTTTAGCGCTGAGCGCGATAATAGTACATGAGATTGATTTCAGGCACTGCTTTTGGATTACCACAAAATCTATGAAATGTTGCGACCACCGATGCTATAGTCTCTGCGATAACTATAAGCGGGATGCACTGGGGGCTACCATGTCAAAAATATCGGAGCAGCAGGCGAGCGTCTATTGGCGCCGGAATCTGTCGTTGATGTTCAAGCTGCTGATCGTTTGGTTCGTGGTCAGCTTTGGCTGCGGCATTCTTCTGGTGGATTTTCTTAACCAGTTTCGGCTCGGCGGCTACAAGCTTGGCTTTTGGTTCGCGCAACAGGGTTCCATCTACGTATTCGTGGTGCTGACCTTCTACTACGCACACAGAATGGCAGCCCTCGACCGTGAGTACGGTGTCGACGAAGAGTCGGGGGAGTAGCAATGGAGCTGCAAACCCTCACCTATTTAGTGGTAGGAGCCACCTTTAGCCTCTACATAGGTATTGCGATTTGGGCTCGCGCTGGAACAACTAAAGAGTTCTATGTCGCCGGTGGCGGCATCCACCCGATTGCCAACGGTATGGCTACCGCGGCGGACTGGATGTCAGCGGCGTCCTTTATTTCCATGGCTGGATTGATCGCCTTTATGGGCTATGGCGGATCAGTGTTCCTGATGGGCTGGACCGGAGGCTATGTCATTCTAGCGATGTTATTGGCGCCTTATTTACGCAAGTACGGCAAGTATACCGTGCCGGAATTCATCGGCGATCGGTTCTATTCGCGTACCGCTAGGGGGGTCGCGGTGGTGTGCTTGATTATATGTTCGGTGACCTACGTTATCGGCCAGATGAAGGGCATTGGCGTGGCCTTTTCCCGCTTTCTGGAAGTTGATTATGGCACCGGCTTACTGGTGGGTATGTGCATTGTGTTTTTCTACGCAGTACTGGGCGGCATGAAAGGTATTACGTACACGCAGATCGCGCAGTATGTGGTGTTGATTCTCGCCTATACCATCCCCGCTATTTTTATCAGCCTGCAACTGACCGGTAATCCAGTGCCGCAGTTGGGTCTGGGTAGTACCATGGCTGGCTCGGAGGTTTATCTGCTGGATCGCCTCGACCAGGTGGTGATGGATCTGGGGTTTAAGGAATACAGCACGGATGTGAGATTGAGCAAGCTCAATATGTTCGCCTACACCCTGTCTCTAATGATCGGCACCGCGGGTTTACCCCATGTCATCATTCGGTTTTTTACCGTTCCTAAAGTGAGCGACGCTAGAACTTCTGCAGGCTGGGCGCTGATTTTTATCGCCATTTTATACACCACTGCGCCGGCTGTTGCTGCCATGGCTCGCCTCAACCTGATGCAGACCATTGAGCCTCAGGCTGGCGAGTATCTGGCTTACGATCAACGTCCCACGTGGTTTAAAAACTGGGAAAAGACCGGCTTGCTGGAGTTTGAGGATAAAAACGGCGACGGGTTTATTCAGTACGGCGCAGATACGGCTATTAACGAAATGGTGAAGATCGATAACGACATAATGGTGCTTGCCAATCCAGAGATTGCCCGCCTGCCTAATTGGGTAATCGCACTGGTGGCCGCCGGTGGCTTGGCCGCGGCGCTATCCACTGCAGCCGGTTTGTTGCTGGCCATCGCCTCGGCTATCAGCCACGATCTGCTCAAAGGTATGTTCGCGCCCAATATTAGTGAGAAGCAGGAGTTAAGAGCCAGTCGCATTGCCATGGCGGCGGCAATATTTGGCGCCGGTTATCTTGGCTTCAATCCACCCGATTTTGCCGCGGGTACGGTGGCGCTGGCGTTTGGCTTGGCAGCGTCTTCGCTGTTCCCCGCGCTGATGATGGGCATTTTCTCCAAAAGAGTGTCCCGCGAGGGTGCCATAGCGGGCATGATCGCGGGTATTGGGATTACCCTGTTCTACGTTTTTCAACATAAGGGCATTATGTTCGTCGCTTCAACAGCGTTTCTGGGCGAACTTCCGGCAAACTGGTTTTTCGGCATCGAACCCAATGCGTTTGGTGTGGTCGGGGCAGCGGTCAACTTTTCGGTTGCCCTGACGGTGTCTCGCTGGACGGCGGCTCCGCCCAAAGAGGTGCAGGCACTGGTCGACTATATTCGCAGCCCCGGAGATAGCGAGCCAACGCACCTGCACTAATCTATGATGACCGGTAAACACATTATTGCGGCACTTTTAATTACTCCGGTGCTGGCTATTCTGGCCTGGTTCGCGATGGATCAACTCGTCGCAGAGAGGGCTCGCCCCGCGCTGCCGGGAAGTAGCTATCTACTGGTCGAACAGAGCAATTGTCGCTATTCCAGTGGACGGTGTGAACTGGCAAACGGCGATTTCAAACTGATTCTTGCAATGGACGAAGGCGAACTGCTACTGGCATCGTCTCATGCCCTAGACGGGGCCTTGTTATCGATTAATTCCCCTGAGCTTAATTTGCCTCCAGTCACTATGAATGCAACTGATGAGAAAAAGTTGCACTGGCGAATCTCGCTGGCGCGCACGCCTCGTGCGAGCGAACGCATCAGGGTAGCGGTGCGAGCGGATGGCAGCGCCTATTTTGGTGAGGCTTCGATTACCTGGATGGCGGCAGAGTTAACACGGTAGTAGTCCACCGACTATAGCCCAGCATTATTGTGATCCCAGGATAACCGCGTTCACTGAACAGAGTAGGGCAGTTGCTTGAAGCGATTAGATCGAAATTTATTCCCTGTCGATTTTTAACGTGTCGGTACCGTGCCATGACAAGAAGGATGGAATATAGTGTGAACCTGTGCCCAATGTGAGTTGCGAGGTGCGACCTGTGCTGGATTAGCCAGTGCTTGTTGATTATCTCGCCCAAATAGCCATACCAAGAGGAACTTCAGATGGATCAGGAAGTTTTTGATGTAATGATTGTAGGTGCTGGCCTGTCTGGTATCGGCGCTGCCTATCATCTGCACGACAAGTGCCCGGATCGTAGCGTCGTGATTTTGGAGGCCCGAGATGCGATAGGCGGTACCTGGGATCTGTTCCGGTACCCGGGTATCCGGTCAGATAGCGATATGCATACACTGGGTTATAACTTCAAACCCTGGCGTGCGGAAAAGTCCATCGCCGACGGACCTTCCATTCTCAAGTACGTGCGCGAGGCGGCAACTGAGAACGATATCGACAGTAAAATTCGCTTCAAGCATCGCGTCGTTGCAGCCGACTGGTGTTCTGAGAGGTCACTATGGACTGTCCAGGTAGAGCGGGGCGAGACCAACGACACGACGACCTTTCAGTGTCAGTTTCTACTACTGTGTAGCGGCTATTATAACTACGATCATGGCCACCAACCTGATTTCCCCGGCAAGAAACGCTTCCAGGGTCATACGGTCTACCCACAGTTTTGGCCTGAACAGCTTGATTATACGGGCAAGAAAGTAGTCGTGATTGGCTCGGGTGCCACCGCTATCACGCTGGTGCCAGCTATGTCGGAGAAAGCGAGCGACGTGGTGATGCTACAGCGCTCGCCTACCTATGTTGTTTCTCGCCCGGACACGGACGTGATTGCCAATACATTGCGCAAGATATTGCCCGAGAACTGGGCGTACAGCATCACGCGCTTTAAAAATACGGTTATGCAACAGTTTAATTATCATCGCACCCGGGTTGCACCTGAGAAAGTAAAGCGGCAGTTGCTGAATGACGTCCGCAAGGAACTGGGCCAGGACTACGATGTTGATAAACACTTCACGCCCAGTTATAACCCGTGGGACCAGCGGCTCTGTCTGGTGCCCAACAGTGACTTGTTCCACTCAATCAGGTCGGGTAAAGCGCGCGTGGTCACCGACCATATCGAGTCGTTCACAGAGAATGGTATCCAGCTTAAATCGGGTGAGTTTCTCGAAGCGGACATCATCGTGTCGGCTACTGGACTGGAGCTGGTTGTGATGGGTGGTGCCAGCTTCAGTGTCGATGGCTCTCCGGTGGAATTTTCGAAGGAGTGGACTTACAAGGGTCTCATGGTCAGTGGCGTCCCCAACCTTGTTTCCACGTTCGGTTATGTCAATGCGTCCTGGACGTTGCGCGCCGACCTCACGGCGGAGTGGGTGTGTCGTGTGCTGAACCAGATGAAGTCGACAGGTGCAACCTGCGCCGTTCCGGTGTTACCGGAATCACTGCAGTCCATGCCGGCGCGCCAGTGGATAGATGATTTTGCCGCGGGCTACATGGAACGCGTAATGCACCTTTTTCCGCGCCAGGGCGATCGCGAGCCCTGGATCAATCCGCAAAACTATCGAAAGGACCGCAAGATGTTTTTGCAGGGGGATCTCGCAGATGGCGCGCTGCAGTTTTCCAGGCCCGAGGTGGTTGAGCGTCCGGTAGGGCTGGCCGAGCAGCAAGAAGAGTACTCTGAGCCGGCAAGAAATATGCTGTAAACCCCTGCCTTAAAGTTATTTCGTTCGTACCCTGCTACGCCATAAATAAATCCAAGGATTCCTACATTATGCTTACCTTACACCACCTGAATAACTCCCGCTCGCAACGGGTTCTTTGGTTACTGGAGGAACTCGAGCTGGAATATACGATCCAGTACTACACCCGCGACACAGAAACTAGCCTGGCGCCCCCCGAACTGGAGGCGGTGCATCCGTTGGGCAAGTCACCAGTGCTGACCGATGACAACAACACCATCATCGAATCGGCCGCAATGATCGACTATATCCTCAGGCAACACGGTGGGGGACGCTTACTACCGGCGGCGGGCACAAAGTCACACGAGGAATACCTGCAGTGGCTGCACTACTCGGAGGGCAGCGCGATGTTGCCGCTGATGCTGCGCATGTATACCGGACGCCTCCCCGATAGCGGTGCTGCATTACAGCCTCGCATAAACGATGAACTCAACCGTCATCTGGGGTATATGAACGAGGCACTGGGCGGCGTGGATTGGTTTGTTGACAACATGATCACTGGCGCGGATGTTCAACTCTCTTTCGTGGCGGAACTGGCGCCACTGCTTCATCCCGAAGGCTCTTTTCCTAACCTCGACGCCTTCAGATGTCGATTTCAGTCTCGGCCAGCATACCAACGCGCACTAAAGAAAGGTGGTAATTACGACTTCGGCCCAAGTAACGCCTAAAATACTGGCTATTTCCGCATTATAAACTCATGGGGTCAGAGTCCCTTGCCACCATTGCTGTCCATGTAAAATCTGTCCTGAGCGTGAAGAACTCTGTAATTTCGAAGCATTTACTGGCAACATTAGCCACAGTTCAAAGAAGTCAGTCTCACAGAGTTGAAGTTATGCAGTCAATTATTTCTCAAATGCAGGTGTTGCCAGAAATCGACGTCGAGGTTGAGGTGGCCCGGCGAGTAGATTTTATAAAGTCTCAGCTTAAAGGGGCAAAGCTGCGTACGCTGGTGCTAGGCATTAGTGGCGGTATCGATTCATGTACGTTGGGCCGACTTGCACAGATGGCGGTGAATCAATTGAACAGTGAAGGTGATGGCGCATACCAGTTTCTCGCTGTTCGTTTACCCTACAACGTGCAAAAAGACGAGATAGACGCACAGGCATCTATTGATTTTATTCAACCCAGTCAGGCGCTGTCAGTCAATGTGCAGCCGGGTGTTGACGCTATCCATAATGAGACTTGTCAGGCACTCCAGAAAAACGGACTGCTGCCTGCCAGCGACAGCAAACAAGATTTTATCAAAGGTAACCTAAAGGCCCGCACACGCATGGTCATCCAGTATGAGATAGCGGGGATGCTGGACGGTTTAGTGTTGGGTACAGATCACTCAGCGGAGAATATCACCGGTTTTTACACCAAGTATGGTGATGGCGCCTGCGACTTGGCGCCATTGTTTGGTCTTAACAAACGGCAGGTCAGGCAAGTTGCCGCATACTTGGGTGCGCCTTCTCATATTGTCAATAAAGCTCCCACCGCCGATTTAGAAACATTGTCGCCGCAGAAAGCCGATGAGCAGGCCCTGGGGATGAGCTATGACCAAATCGATGATTTTCTGGAAGGGAAATCTGTAGGTGCTGGAGCAGCAAAGCGGCTGGTTGAAATATTTGAAATGACGCAACACAAGCGGGTTCCGATTCCTACTATTTACGATTAGCCCACCCTTTTCCTGAGTCCATCAGGCTAGTTTCCTGGCGCCCCGGAAATTCACTGGCAAGAATCCTATGAACTTTTAAATACTAGACAGTTTCCTATCTTGTACCAATGGGTATTGCTGCAGCAGACGACTGTGCTGGCGTTCTCTTTTGGTTGCCCGGTGTCCCATGCGCGACTAGGGTAGGTCTACTCCAACCATTAGCAGGGGCTCTCTTGTTTGAAAAATCACGCCTGATTCAGGCAGCTGTCGAACAAGCCGGCCTGGAAGATTTCGGCTCCTGCGATTTTCATGAGCCTCTGGATCGACTTATTACGGCTTTGAATGAGGAGGCGCGACTCAACGACTTCGGGCGTTTGCGCGCGGAAATGACGCTGTCTGCTGGCCTGGTTCAACGCCTGAAAATACAAGAGTACAGAGACAATCACCCGGAACTTGCAGAGGAGCGGGTGGTTCGCCCCGTTTTTATCGTCGGTTTGCCTCGCACCGGCACCACTGCACTCCATCATATGCTCAACCAGGACAGGGGCAACCGCACATTGCGCCTGTGGGAGGCGCAGAATCCAATACCACCTCCGGAAACAGCGAGCTATTTGAGCGACCCCAGAATTGCCAAGCAGCAAGACGGCGTCGCACTGACGGAAACATTTTTACCAGGATTTCTCAGTACCCATCTGATTGACGCCCGGGAGCCCGACGAATGCTATATGCTACTCAATCGAAATTTTATGTCGGTCGAGTACTCGGCAATGTTTCATATTCCATCCTACGCCAATTGGCTTTACGCCAATCTGTGCCAAAGCGATAGCTATGCCTACCACCGGCAACAGTTACAGCTGCTGCAATCCCGCCATCCGGGTAATTGGGTGTTGAAGGCTCCGTTCCATCAACTGGGCTTACGCGAGATATTCAAAGTTTACCCGGACGCCATTATTGTTCAGACCCACCGAGCCCCCATGAGCTTTGTCGCCAGCGGTTGTAGCTTTAGTGAATTGCTGCGAAAGAGTGGCAGCGATCATCTGGATAAGATGGAAATTGGTCGCGACTGGATGGACATGCTCGCTGTTTATACACGGACCTTTGAGGCCGACCGGGCTGAGTTGGAGCCCAGCTACCCCGGCCAGTTTATTGACCTGAAGCACGATGATTTCGTCGCCAATCCCTGGCCCGGATTAGAGGCCATCTATGCGGCCCGCAGTGCCCAGTTAACGGACCAGGCCCGCAGCGCAATGTTGGCATGGCTGGACCGTAATCCCAAAGGTAAGCACGGTTCGCATGATTATCAACTGGCCGATTACGGCATTGAGCGCGCTGAGGTTGAATCTCTGTTCGCTGCATATGTACAGCGCTATAACGTAAGTTTTGAGTAGCAGGAGGTTGATGCAGTGACAGATAAAACGGCGGAGCAGAGAGTGCTCAGTGGTGAAGTTTGGGGAGAGTTTTGCGATGGCCTTAAGCAGGCCGGAGATCTGGTGTTTGCAGATAAGGCACCGACCAACGCGTTCGACCGCGCCGAGGGTTATCGTTACCTGTCTCGTATGTTGCGGGCGGGACTGGAGAGTTTTCTGGAATCCGGTGATCCCGCCTTTCCAGAGCTGCGCTGCCCGGTCCATGAGACGATCAAAATGGGTGCTGATAACCCGGACAACTACTATCAAAATGCGGCCATCAACCCTGAGTATGATTATCGCATTACAGGGACGCGCGGCACCGTGGACTATCTGGGTTTCGGAACGGTAATTAATCGTTACGCCACCGGTGACGGGATGAAAACTGACGGCTTTCTCGATTCCATGGATATGGACATTGCCGAGGATGGCTCTTTGGAAGTGATTGTCAGTCAGACTAAGCAGCCTGGTAATTGGTTGCCTATGGGTCCCGAGACCAATGCGCTTAACGTGCGTCAGACTTTTCAGGACAGGCGCAGTGAAACCCGCGCAGAGATCAAAATAGAACGTATCGGTGCTGAAGGGGCGCGCCCTGAACCCCTGAACCCTCAGAAGCTTGAAAAGGCATTGCAGGGCACTATCCAGTTTTTGAAAAATACTACGGGATTATTCGAAGGTTGGGCCGAGGGCTTTCTGCTAACAATGAATGAAGTTGCGCCTGCGGATCAGGGCTTTTGCCAAATGATCGGTGGCGACCCGAATATTTATTATTTTCACAGCGCTTGGGAGCTGGCTGATGACGAGGCGCTGATTATAGACGCACCGGAAATACCTGAATGCCAAACCTGGAACTTCGTGCTGCAGAATTGGTGGATGGAGTCGCTAGATTATCGTTACCACAATATTCACTTCAATAAGCACACGGCGCGTTATGAGCCTGATGGCAGTGTCAACATTGTGGTATCTCATCAGCGTCCTCCTGGTGCCGATAATTGGGTAGAGACCGCAGGTCACAATCGAGGCACCCTGTGCTGGCGGTGGATCAATGCCGAGCAGCATCCAGCGGTGAACGCCAGAGTGGTTAAGTTTTCAACATTGATAGGATAGGGCGTCTAGCCCTCTCCCCATATGTCGTCCAAACGCTGCTGTCGACCACAGTTCCATTTGTAATATTTGTAGCGGGTCGGATTTTTGAGATAGTAATCCTGGTGGCTTTCTTCGACTGGCCAAAAAGCCGCAGCGGGTAATATTTCGGTGACCACCTTATCGCCAGAAAAACGCTCAGCGACGATCTGTAGAGACGCTTCGGCGAGCATACGCTCGCTGTCATCCGCGACAAAAATCGCCGCTTTGTAGCTGAAGCCCTTGTCACAGAACTGACCTTGCGGGTCGAAAGGATCAATATTGATCCAGTAAATATCCAGCAAATCCTGAAAACTGATGACATTAGAGTCATAGCTGACCTGAACAACTTCGTAGTGGCCATCGTGGCGACCCTTGTAAGTGGGATTGAGCATGTCCCCACCGCTGAAACCGGAGACAACATCGGCTACCCCCGCCTCATCCTGAAAAGCGGCTTCCATGCACCAGAAGCAGCCACCGGCGAAGGTGGCAACGGCGGGTTCAGCGCGTGCCAAGGCCGAAGAGAGCAGGAGAGTGACTAGAACAGTTTTAAAAATATACATCGAAATACCTCTCTATTGCGTTGCCTTAGTAGACAGGCATTTATTCAGTAAGTTCTACCCCGGTCAACTGGCCAGCACACGCTGCTTTGCGGATTGATACTGTTGATAAAGGAGCTCGACGTAATCAGCGGTAGACAGTACCGCGTGCACCGCACCGATACCCTGACCGCAGCCCCATATGTCCTTCCAGGCCTTGGAATCTGTATCGCCACCTGAGCCGAAATTCATCGCGCTGGGATCACTGTCAGGCAGATTGTCGGGATCTAGGCCAGCGGCGGCAATGGACGGCCGTAAGTAATTACCGTGTACGCCAGTGAATAAGTTGCTGTAGACGATATCGGACGACGCGTGATCGACCACTGACTGTTTGTAAGCCTCGTCTGCGTTCGCTTCTTTGGTGGCAATGAAGGCGGAGCCAATATAGCCCAGGTCTGCACCTATTGCCTGGGCCCCAAGCACCGCATCGCCGCTGGCGATCGAACCCGACAGGAGCAGCGGTCCATCAAACCACTCGCGAATCTCCTGTACCAGGGCGAACGGCGAGATGGTGCCAGCATGGCCACCTGCGCCAGCGGCGACCGCTATCAGACCATCGGCGCCTTTTTCAATCGCTTTTTTGGCGAAGCGATTGTTGATAATGTCGTGAAAAACCAGACCGCCGTAGGAGTGAATTGTGTCATTGACCAACGCCTTGGCGCCTAACGAGGTAATCACGATCGGCACTTTGTATTTCACGCACATGTCCAGGTCGTGCTGCAGGCGATCGTTGGAGCCATGCACAATTTGATTGACGGCAAAGGGTGCCGCCGGTTTGTCGGGGTTGGCAGTGTTGTAGGCATCAAGTTCAGTCGTGATGCGTTCGAGCCAGCGGTCCAGTTCGGCCGCAGGCCTCGCATTGAGTGCCGGAAAAGAACCAACGATCCCAGCTTTGCACTGGGCAATAACCATATCCGGATTGGAAATAATAAAGAGCGGAGCGGCAACAACAGGTAGGCGCAGGGAGTTTTTAAGAATGTCAGGAAGAGCCATTGATACGTCCTCGGTATGTCAGGGTGAGTTTTAAGTTACCGTAATGCAAATTATTGCATATCTAAAAAAATATGCAAGATTTTGCATATAAATAATCTTCGCGCTATGCTCCTTGCAGGATAAGAGGGAGGAACCCGCTATGGCTCTGTCACATGCAATCATGACGGCACTGATCGACGACGACATGTCGGGCTACGAGTTGGCCAAGTCCTTTGACCACTCCCTGGGCTTTTTCTGGCAGGCTTCACACCAGCAAATTTATCAGGACCTGCGCAAACTATCGGAAAAGGGATGGCTGAGCAAACGGGAAGTCAGTCAGCGAGGTAAGCCCAACAAAATATCTTATGGCCTAACGATAGCAGGTCGCGAGGCCATGGCAGAGTGGGTTTATAAGACGAGCAAGGTGCAGGAGAGCAAGGATGATTTATTCGTAAAGCTCTATAACCTTGGTGAGGGTAATGTGGCTCACCTGATGTTAGAAATTGATCAACGCCGCAAGAACATGATGCAGCGACTTTATTTGTACGAAAAAATACGCCGTGCACATTATAGTGACCCGGAATGCCTACCCGTAAGGCGCCAGGGTGTTTACCTGGCGCTATTAGGTGGAATACTCAATGGCGAACAGTTTATGCAATGGTGCGACGAGGCGCTGGAACTGTTAGCCAAAGTAGAGCGCGCGGAACAGTAATCACGCCTCTATTTCACTTGAAAAATGACTTCAGGCCTTCTGTTGCGGCTTCCAGGTCTATCCCGGTCTTCGCTTTGATTTTCTCCTGCATGGCAGCTTTGGCCAGGTCTTCCAGGTAATCCTGTACAGCGTCCTGAACTTCCTCAACCACCGCCTGGGTCACTTCTGCTCCCAATTGTTCGGGTGTCAGTCCGACCACGCTATCGCCAATATTGGTCCGTGTAACATCAGGCACTGTCAGTATCGCTTCACCTTTGACCTCGGTGATCACTTTTGCCTGGGTGCCGGCAAAGACGAATTTCTGCATCATCAGGCGAATGTCGCTGGGTGTTTCATCCGGTGCGGGTTCTTCGTCAACGGCCTCGTCTTCCTTGACAGACGCGTTTATATTGTCCAGGAGCTCGGAGAGGTTGAGTTTAGTGCCCTTCTGCTCAGCGATGATGTTAGCACCATTAATAGAGACTTCGCTGATCACTATCACCGGTTTGGTCAAACTGGATGGCTGGATACCGACTGTCACTTGGTCCAGGCTGAACGCATAAGGGCTGTCGTAACCCGGGGGATTGTCTATTATCAGACCGGTGAGGGTGCCCGTGCCGCTGCCCAGATCTATATCCACAGACTTTAAGCTGACCCGGGTGCCGGTGACTTCGGTGCCTACGGATTCAACGGTTTCCTTGATAAAACCATCGAGGTTGCTTAAAACGTAATAGGCCGCTACTGCGATCAATAGTCCGAGCACGATGACGATTGTTATTGCTATTTTTGCGAACTTCATTGTTTGGCTTCCTGATGTTTGGCTTAATGATGCAATTTAGCGCGTAAAGAGGATTCCCGCAAGAACGGTTGTTCTATGCGTGGCGTCACCAGCCCGCCTTGGGCATAATGAAACCACCTCAGGACGCGCGCGAGAGCGGGACCAGATGTACCATCAATATTTCGGTTTGACTGAAGCCCCTTTTTCGATTGCGGTGAACCCCCGCTATCTTTTTATGAGCCCCCGGCATCGCGATGCCTTGGCGCATTTGCTCTACGGCGTGGGAGCAGGAGGTGGGTTTATCCTTTTGACCGGTGAAGTTGGCACCGGTAAAACCACCATTAATCGATGCTTGCTGGAGCAACTGCCAGATGACACCGACATAGCAATTATCCTCAACCCGGCGCTCAGTGCTATTGAGTTGCTGGCAAGCGCCTGCGATGAGTTGGCGATTGATTATGGTGCCGATCATCGCAGCCTGAAGACTCTGACCGATCGCCTGCACAGTTTTTTACTGGAGAATCACGGCAGGGGGCGTAAAACTGTGTTGCTGATCGACGAGGCGCAGCACCTGGATTTTGACGTACTCGAGCAGATTCGGCTGCTGACTAATCTTGAGACCAACAGCCAAAAGTTGTTGCAAATCATTTTGATTGGCCAGCCCGAGCTAGCCCATATGCTGGCCAGGCCGGAGTTGCGCCAACTGAATCAACGGATTACCGCCCGCTATAATCTGGAGGCGCTCAATCGAGAGGAAACCGGTGCGTATATTCGCCACCGGTTACACATTGCGGGCCTTGCCGCCAGCCGCGAGCTATTTCCAATAGCGGTGGTACGGGACATTCATCGGCGCACCCGCGGTATTCCCCGATTGATCAACTTGTTATGTGATCGCACCCTGCTGGGCGCCTATGGCAAGAATGCCACTCAGGCGAATAAGTCTCTTTTGGCAGCGGCAGCGCTAGAGGTGATGGGTAAGGCACCTGCAGTCGTTCCAGCGCAGCGATCTGCTTTCGCTATTGCGGGTGCCGGGACTAGCGTAGCCCTTGCCATACTGGCAGTAGCCTTCGGTTGGTATTATCTGGGGCAGAGCGGTACACCTATGGCGGACCGAGAGGTCGTGAAATTACAGCCGGCAGCCACCTTGGTGGAGGCGAAAGCGCCGGAAGTGTTGCCGGTTGCTGCGGTTGCCGAGCTAAGGGCCGACGTTAACCCGGAGCTGGATAATCCCGATGCCTGGCTGATGCCGCCGTTGGACGCCTGGGACTTACTTTGGTCTTTGAGCTCTCAGGCTGCTCCGCCTCTGGAACTATGCCAGGTGCAGCCAGCGGCTCATTTGCAATGTAGCCGCTCACGTGGCCAGACATGGAGTGAGCTCGCCTCGTTTAATCGACCCTTATTACTAAACCTGATAGATAATGACCGGTTCGCGGTGAGTGTTATTTTGCTTGAAATAATCGGTCGAACGGCAGCGCTGGCGTCCAGCAAAGGTGTCAGGGAAGTCGATCTGGCAATGCTGGCTCCGCTGTGGACCGGAAAGTTCGCATACTTATGGCATCCGCCTGCCGGGTTTTCGCGTCCTTTGGCGCTGGGTGATAACGAACCCGCTGTAGCTCAGGTGGCGGCATTGTTCGCCCGACTCGATCACCAATCGCAGAGTCTCGCCGGCAATCAGTTTAACCAGGCGCTTGATCAGCGAGTCAGATTGTTCCAGCGAGCGAACCGCCTGGACGATGACGGGGTAGTGGGTGAGCAAACCTTGCTAAAAATTAACGAGCAGCTGGGTATCGATCTCACTCCTGCGGCAGCGCGAGAGCGTCTGTTGAACGACTTGGCAAATCTGGTGCAACGATGATCTCTCGATTACTGGTAGGGAAGGCCTCATGTCACTGATTCTCGATGCGCTTAATCGCTCAGAGGCGGAACGTCGGGGGGGCGGTGCGGTGCCAGGGCTTGCCACTGAACACTTTGTGGGTGGAAATATTGACGCTACGGGGAGGTTTTCCATGTTTTCGACCTTACCCTGGATCGTATTAGTGCTTGTAGTAGCGGCCGCTGTCATTGCCTGGGTGTTGCTGGCAGACAGAGGAAGTCATGAAGCGCCGCTATCCTCAGCCCACACGAACTTGGCAGAGGGCAAAGCAAACAGCGTGGTTTCTGTCCAGAGGGGAAAACCGGCGGAAATCGTCAGGCCGGCGACCTCGGTCGCTTCTCCCGACTCGCTGCCGGCGATTACCTCCCCGGCTGCAATTCGGAGTGCGGCAGTCGATGATGAAGCTGCGAGTGATGTAGCAGCCCTGTACGGACAACCTGCGGGAGCTGAGGTGGGTTCTGGCGTTACCGCTGGCGCAGATCCTCCGGCGAAGCAGACGGACGCTGAAAGTGTGGATATGGAAAAAATTCTTGCACAGGCCCAGTCAGAAATTGAAGATGCGAGTCTGCAGGCACATCCAGCGCCTTTTCTGGCGGGTCTGTCCCAGCAGCGCAAGGACCAAATTCCTACCATTATGTACAGCGTTCACAATTATTCCGGGAGGCCCAGTGAGTCGACTGTGGTCCTAAATGGGAGATCTACCAGGGAGGGCGTCGGTTTGTCTGGCGGTATAAAAGTAGTAGAAATATTGCCTGACTCTGTGGTGCTAGAGTTTCAGGGCGAGCAGTTTCGCCTGCGCGCCCTGAATAGTTGGGTCAATCTTTGACCGTCGACCGCTCCTGCGGGGGAGAAGGTTACTCGGCGCTCAGGCCCCTTTCGCGCAGCTTCTTTGCCTCTTTAAGGTCGAAGCCTTTGGTGCGCCAGTCTTTTGCATCAACGGCAGTGAAGTCATCATTTTGCCATTTGCGGGCATCTTCAAGATTAAATTTGGCCCGGTGCCAATCGGCCGATGCCTCGGCGGTATAGCCCGCGTCATGCCATGCGGTAATGGTACTGCGCTCTTTAAATCCTGCGTCGAACCAGCGTTGAACTGTGTCGGAGTTGAAACCCATCTCCCGGTACTTTGCCGCTTCACCGGCTGACAGGCCAAGGGCTTTAAGATTCTCCGCTTCTACTGGAGAGAACCCGCCCCAGGTAGGGGTGGAGCCGCAGGCTGCGAGAAACAGAGAAAGGACGAGTAGTACGGCAAATTTAGCGTTGCGCATGAGAGACCTCAATAAAATATCAGCGAGAAGCGGCGATTCTACTGTATTGAAGGAGAACGGCCAACTGGCGGCGCAGTGATGTTTTGAGCGTTTCCGGAGCCTCTTTATAGAAAGACCCGAATTAATCGAGCCGCAGGTAGTCGCGCATTACCTCAAAAATCTCTGGCTGGCTTAGGAAGGTGGGTACCCGACCAATCGCTTCCTGGTTGCCAAAAATCGGCACATTAGCGCCAGTGTGTTCCTCGGCCGAGAAATTATTGGTGGCGTAGTTTATAGCCATCAATGAGCCTTCCGGGGTTTCGATACGGGCCAGTTTTCCCGGGGTAAAAATGGGTATCGGGAATGACCTGAACAGACTGTCTATGGGTACTAATTGCGCGGCCTGACTGTGGTCTGCGGTGACCAATACCAATGTGTTGGGGTGAGATGCAGCGAAGGCCAAGGCACTGGCCAGTGCTTCATTTAGCTGCTCGAGTTCACCGATAGAGCCGCAGGGCTTACGGTAGTGGGATTGCTTATCGATCGAGGCAGATTCAATCATCAGGAAAAACCCAGGGGACTCCTCCCGGTCCAAAATGTGTAAAGCAGCGTCCGTCATTTCACTCAGTGAAGGCATCCCAGAAAAGTCCGGATTGGCTTCACACACCATAGCGGCGGGTTGGGTGACGTCGCCCAGATAGTGGTGGATAGAATTCAACCAACTCGCTTCCGGTGATTCCGCTTTCCGGCCATTTTCGCCGCGCAAGCGTACTGGCATGGTGTCGGGTGAAAATAGGCCCAATAAGCGATTGACAGATGCGACATCTGCTAGCTCTGCCGCCGAGGCTACCGTAGTGAAGCCAGCGGCTCTGGCTGTCTCTAGCACGGTGCTCGAAGTGCTACCTTCGGTGAGCGGCATAAAGTATTGACTGCCGCCGCCCAAAATAACATCGAGTTTGGATTCTGCCAGCTGTTCGGAGATCGAGCCAGGCCCACCCTTAGCTTTCGTCTCTTGGGCACAATCACCCATAAAAACATCGCTGTAGAACACTTCCTGCATCAGATCGGGGCTTTGGCATAGTCGTGCACTCATATGTGCAGCAAATGCCGCTGGAGTGGCGTCGGTAACGCTGGCAGTGGAGACCAGGCCGGTCCGAAAACCTCGCTGCTGTGCTATTTCAGCAATCGTGGGAAAAATCTGGTTGTCTCCCGCCCGGGTGGATATGCGCCCGCGGCTGGTTATCTCGCCAGTGGCTATGCTGGTCGCCGTGTTGGCAGAGTCAGAAACATAGACGGGTTTGCCGCCGAGTTTGTCTTCAATAGCCAGTATTTGTACCGCACCGCGCATAGGCAGTTCATCGAGCAATAATCGACCATTCGCCCCGACCAGATAGTTGCGGGCAATGGTAATCTGCTGATCGTCCATGCCATCACCGATTATCAGGATGACATTGCGCTGCGGCGACGACGGGGTAAGGTCTATATCGCCTTGTGCCCAGACCGTTGCGCTAACGTTCGTGTAAAGGAGAGTGGCTGTGAGCAGGCCGGTCCATTGCTTGTTTAACATGGTGCTATTTCCGCGCAAAAAGTCGACGCTAGTGTAACCATCAAAACTGACGATTGCACATTTGTCTCCGGGCAGGCAAACAATGGCCCGCGGTATAACTAAGCGGCTTCATTTGCTTGAATCCCCGCCATTCGCCGCCTAGTCTCCTTATACTACTGTGAAGATCCTAGATAGCCGATAACGTATTCAACAGAGAGGTTAGGTATGGGTGGCAAAATTAGGGCGGCCATTATTGGTCCGGGAAATATCGGCACAGACTTGCTGGTGAAAGCGATGCGCAGCGATCTTATTGAGCCGGTATGGATGGTAGGTGTAATAGCCGATTCGCCCGGGCTGCTAAGAGCGCATGAAATGGGATTGAAGACCACGGCTGAGGGCGTGAACGGAATGCTGCCGACAATGCGCGAGGACCGAGTGCAAATCTGTTTTGACGCAACATCCGCCTATGTTCACGCTGAAAACAGCCGCAAGGTTAACGCGTATGGCGCAGTGATGATTGATCTGACCCCGGCAGCCATTGGTCCGTACTGCGTGCCTTCGGTCAATCTTGAGCAGGCGGTAGCGGCTAAGGCCATGAACGTAAACATGGTGACCTGTGGCGGGCAGGCGACTATCCCTTTGGTCGCAGCAGTGAGTCGAGTGCAGGCGGTAAGTTACGGCGAAATTGTGGCCACCGTATCCTCCAAGTCCGCCGGCCCTGGCACCCGTAAAAATATTGACGAATTTACCCGCACCACCGCCAATGGTATTGCGGAAGTTGGCGGCGCCGATGAAGGTAAAGCCATTATTGTGATCAATCCGGCAGAACCACCGCTGATAATGCGTGACACCGTTCACTGCCTGACAAAAGAGGCGCCCGATGAAGCCGCGATTACCGAGTCGGTGTTGGCGATGATTGCTGAAGTGCAAAAGTATGTGCCCGGTTATACCTTGAAAAACGGCCCGGTTTTCGATGGCAAACGGGTTTCTATTTATATGGAGGTTGAAGGGCTGGGTGATTTTCTCCCCAAATACGCAGGGAACCTGGACATTATGACGGCGGCGGGACTGCGCACCGCAGAATTGTATGCTGAGCAGATGCTGTCCGGTGAATTTGTGCCGTACGCAGCTTAGGAGATTAGAACATGGACTTAAAGGGCAGAAAAATTACCGTGCACGATATGTGTCTGCGCGATGGCATGCATCCCAAACAGCATCAAATCACCGTCGAGCAGATGGTGACCGTGGCCAGGGCGATGGATGAAGCGGGAGTGCCAATGATTGAGGTCACCCACGGCGATGGCTTGGGTGGCAAGAGCGTCAACTATGGCTTTCCCGCTGCGTCGGACGAAGAATATCTGACCGCAGTGTGCAAAGTGGTCAATCACACCAAGGTGTCGGCGTTGCTGCTTCCTGGCATAGGAACCATCGACCATCTCAAAATGGCGGTGGACTGCGGTATCTCAACTATCCGTATAGCAACGCATTGCACGGAGGCAGACGTATCCGAGCAGCACATTACATTTGCCAGTCAGATGGGTAGTCTGGATACCGTCGGTTTTCTGATGATGGCCCACATGATTGAAGCAGACGAACTGGTAACACAACTCAAACTCATGGAATCCTATGGCGCTAACTGCGTTTATATAACGGACTCTGCGGGCTATATGTTGCCGGACGATGTCGCCTCGCGTGTTGCATTGGCGCGCCAAGAACTAAAGCCGGAGACAGAGCTGGGTTTCCATGGTCACCACAATATGGCCATGGGCATAGCCAATTCTCTGGCCGCAGTTGAGGCAGGTGCAAATCGCATAGACGGCTCCATGGCCGGGTTGGGCGCAGGCGCTGGCAATACTCCGCTGGAGGTTTTTATTGCGGTCTGCGATCGCATGGGCATTGAAACGGGTGTGGATCTTTTCAAGGTGATGGACATTGCCGAGGATTTGATCGTGCCCATGATGGACAACATGGTTCGAGTTGATCGAGATTCGTTGACGCTGGGTTACGCGGGGGTTTATTCCTCTTTCCTTTTATTTGCCAAGCGTAGCGCCGAAAAATACAAGCTGTCCAGTAGGGACATTTTGATGGAACTGGGTAGGCGGCGCACAGTGGGTGGACAGGAAGACATGATTGAGGATCTGGCGCTGGATATGGCCAGGGAACAGGGAACACTGTAAATGCAGGCAAGTTCGCGAAGGGAACAATAGATGTTGGAGCAGCAAGAAAATGCGTGGGATCACAGCGTCGATGTATTGGTGGTCGGTTCCGGAAACGGGGGTTTGACGGCGGCGCTCTGTAACTATGAAATGGGATGCCAGGACGTGCTGGTGATAGAAAAGTCCGACAAGATCGGCGGCACCAGCGCTACTTCGGGTGGCGGTATCTGGGTACCCTGTAGTCATTATGCCAAGGCCTGTGGCGCCGATGATTCGCTGGTCGAGGCGGCGGAATATCTCGACCATACGCTGGCTGGTGAGGATATACCTCCAGAGCTGGTTGACACCTATTTGCAAAATGGTCCGAAAATGCTGGAATTTCTGGGGCAGCGTAGCGAGGTTGCCTATGAATCCCTGGGTCATTATCCCGATTACTATTCGAGTTACCCTGGAGCGAAATCCGGTCATCGCTCCCTGGAGCCCAAACCCATTAATGCGTCTGAACTGGGAGATGACTACCAACGTATGACGTATTCACATCATATGATGCGGCTGTTTGGGGTGATCCATTTTACGCAAGTAGAAGCACAGGTGTTGATGTTGCAATTGCCAGGCTGGATAAAAATAACATTCAGCATGATCGTAAAGTACATTTTCGATATTCCTTGGCGATTTAAGACCCGTATTTCGCGGCGTTTGTGCTGCGGCGCCGCAGGCATTGCAAGGCTGTATCTCTCTCTCAAGCAAAGGAATATACCCGTCTGGTTTGATAGTCCCATGGTGGACCTGATAGAGCAGGATGGGCAGGTGGTCGGAGCACTGGTTTCTCGCCAAGGGCAAACCCTGCGGGTGCAGGCCCGTAAGGGCGTCATACTTGCCGCCGGGGGATTCGAACAAAATCAGGCCATGCGAGAGCAGTATCTGCCGCAACCTACCAATACGCAGTGGAGTGCCGGTGTCCACGGCAACACGGGCGACCCACTGCGCGCTGGCTTAAAACTGGGTGCTAGCACTCGCCTGTTAAACGGGGCATGGTGGACCACCACCCTCTGTGTGCCAGACGAACCCGCGCCGCGGCTGAGCATTATGGAAAAGTCCTTTCCCGGCTCCTGTGTTGTTAACAGCAAGGGCTGGCGTTTTGCCAATGAGTCGCAGAACTATATGGCCTTCCAGAAACGATTATTTGAAGCTCACTCGGACGATAATCCCTGTGCGCCCGCCTATCATATCTTCGACTCTCGTTTTCGCCGCAATTACATGGTGGGACCTTTGATGACGGCCGCGATGCGGCCCGACTGGACTGTACCCAAGAAATGGTTTGATACCGGTTTTATAGGCAAAGCGGATACTCTTACCGAACTAGCAGAGCAGATGGGCATTGATCCTCAAGGTCTGGAGGAGACGATTGTGCGCATGAATGGCTTTGCGCACAGCGGTGTAGATGAAGATTTCCAGCGGGGCGATTCAGCATACGATCGTTACTATGCAGACCCTGCAGTGCTACCCAACCCATGTCTAGCCACCATCGATGAAGGCCCTTTCTACGCAATGCGAATAGAAGCTGGGGATTTTGGCACCCTGGGTGGCCTGGCAACCGATGTCTCCGCGCGGGTTTTGAAAGAGAGTGGTGGGGTGATCAAAGGCCTGTTTGCTATAGGCAATTGCTCTGCAGCCATTCTGTCCACCTATCCGGGGCCGGGCGCGACTTTGGGTCCGGCGATGACCATGGCCTATCAGGCAGCCAAGCAGATTAATGATTATCAGGATTAAGTGCTGGAGACCACAATGATCGATCTGGAAGCGATAGAACTTATCAAACAACTGAAGGCACGTTATTTCCGTTTTTTGGATACAGCCGATTTCAAAGGTCTACAGTCGGTATTTACAGACGATGCCACGGCCTATTTCAAAGGTGGTGAGTATGAGTTTGATCTTCAAGGCTGGGATGCCTTGCGTAATTTTTATGCGCAGTCGTTCACGCCACAAAAATTCGGCATGCATCATGGCCATCATCCGGAGATCACAGTCGATGGCGATACGGCTACTGGTATTTGGTATCTTCACGATGTATTTATCGACCTGGAAGCTAAAATCACGCTGACCGGTTCCGCGCTCTATGACGACAAGTATGTGCGTATGGATGAGGGTTGGAAAATCGCTTACACTGGCTATAAGCGGTTGTATGAGGAAGTTGCTACCCGGGGGGATAACCTGACGGTAACGGTCAAGCCAATTAACTGACCGAGCTGGAGCTCGACCTCAAATCCCCCCTGAGCCAAATCTGCCGTACCTGATGGTGCGATTTCTCACTGAGTTTAGTGACCTTGAACTTATGCCCGTTTGCAAGTATAAGAAGATAAAATGGGCCGTTACCAGTACGTCGGCCTACTAAAAAGACCCGCTATGGGCGCAGCCACTGTGCGTTCAATGTAACAACCCATGTACTGAAGGGTAATGCTCGCAAGTATGAATCCAAGCTTTGATATTGAAAGGGCGTCAAGGCCCTTATCCCCGACGCTTAGATCGGAGATCGTGTCCTTGTGGGAAAACGAAAAAGTTGGTATCGCCGATACGGATACTCGCATTGCCGAGATTCGATATACCGCCCGGAACGAGGCCGGTGACCTGGTCGGAGTTTGTTCAAGCGCCGTTGAAAAGGGCATTTACAACGGTCTTTACTTCCACGGCATGAGGGTGCTGGTGGCAGCTGAGTTCCGGCAGAATCTGCTCGCCTTTGAGCTGCTGGCGCACCTGGTCGAAGAACTGGCCGACAACAGGCGGGGAAATTTCGAGGTCGGGCCCGTCGGTGTCAAGGTGGTCATCCAAACGCCTATCGTTGCCGAGCGCGGTCAAATACATTGCGTCCGAACGTTTCAGTTCCCGATTAACAAGACGCCGAAACAGTTCCTGCTGTCTGGATTCACACCGAAAGGACACCCAGAGTATTGTCATTATTTTACTAATGACAGCGATGCAACCAAGGGCGCTTTAGCCAGATGGGTCAATACCGCAGAGACCCTTGGCAGTGAAGCTTCGGTGCAGGCATTCTCGCAGGATCCGCAAAATGCGGACAGGGGTGATGTTCTAGCTTTCCTTGAGCAGCAGTCCAGTGTCAATAAACCTGCCAGGCAACAGCAGATAGTCAGCAGTAAGAGCCTGTACTCATTAAAGCGCAATGGCCAGCTGGTCGCGGTTTGCGAGCTGATTCCCCGCCTTATTCGCGAAATCAACGGAAGTTTGCTCGGCATTCACCCTCATGGTTCGGCAAATACGGGCGACATCGATATACTAGGCATATTCGCCAGGGAAATTTACGATCAGCTGAACAGCGCAGGCAGCCACCGCATTGAGGATGCCGTGGGATTGTTCACGGTTTACTCTGACCGCACCGATCTTCCGGTGGTGTGCCCTGTGACGGGGTTCCACTTGCATGGCGCCGATGCCCAGCAGCGAGAATTACGTGTACGCTTCTTCGATGATTTGAAAGTGAAAGTCCCGCAGTGACAACTGTGACATCCTGCGCGGATATCGCAGTGCTAAACTATTTTTTTGCATGACCTAACAGGCTTGAAATCATGAACGAAAACACAGTGCGCATAGAACACGTTGAACAGCCCCTGAGCGTGCAGGTATCAGCGAAGATAGTTGCCTTGTGGAAACACGAAGACGCAGTCATCTCCGACCACGATGAAAGGCTGAGTGAAGTCGTAGCGCTGGCCTGGGATGGAGACATTCTCGCCGGAGTCTCCTCAGCTGGCGTGATACTGCACGATGGAGTTGACCAGCCCCTTTTCACACTGCGCACTATTGTTAGTTCCGGGTTTCGCCGGCAAGGGATTTCTTATCAACTTTATCATTTCGTTGTTGAGCTGCTTGAAGAACGGTTTGATCGGGGTGAGGACACGCGTGGGATAGGGTTTGTTGTTGACGTAGAAGCAGTGAGCATGATCAACTTAAAAGAGGTTTTTTGTAGCTTTTCCCATACCCATTCGGTGCAGAATCGGCCGGTCCAGTTCAACCTGGTAGGCATCACAGAAAGCGGCTATCCCCAGTTTATTTACTACTTTGAACATGCATCGCTATTTGCCGATGGGCCAGTCTTCGAGGCGGCGGTAGATAAATTGGCACCGGATCCCGGCCTGGATCTGAACTTTTGCTGGAACAAATTGACCAGTGCAGAAGAGCAGCAAATTATTGGGTTGTGGCTGAGTTGGGGGGTAATCGCTGACAGGGAGTCCTGCCTCGCCAGGCTGCCACAGGTTGCCGCTTTGGCCTGGGAGGATGGCAAGATCGTCGCAGTGGCCAGCATTTTCAAGACGCCCTATGAGACGGCCAAAACCAGTCTTATGGGATTCCGCAGCTTCGTAAGCCCCGATGCCAAGGGGGCCTTTGTTGCGACCAAACTTCTCGACTTTATCTATCAGGAGTTTAACAAGATTTACCTGGAGCATCCGGTATTAAAGGATATGCATGGTATGGCGTATGTTCTTCAAAATGATCAACTCAACAAGAACGTACACATGGCTCGTGGCCCCGATGTAGGTTCGTGCCTGGCCGGTTATATTGAAAAACTGCAGTTGCGCGTTAAGTACTTCGAGGGCGCGAGCATCAAAATCGATTAGTGGGGCTGCTGCGTTATGTTGGCGCTCAACCAAGCGACTGTGCGGTCTTTTCAGACGCACTAACGGCTTCTGCCAGGCCGGTTCGTGCGGCCTCGAAACGGGGTCTGATCTTGGTTGATTGGGTGAAGTAGTCAATCGCGGCGTTACTGTCTCCCGCATCAAATGCAAGTCGGCCTAAGGTGTAGAGTGCTTCTGCGTGTCCTGCCTCGCGCCTGACAACCTCCAGCATGACTTCTTTTGTTTGTGCTCGGTCATCCTGCTTGAAATAGGCAAGCCCGAGGTTGTATCTCGCTGGCAAATAATTTGCATCAGACTCAAGGGCTTGCAGGTAGCATTCAATGGCGCCTTCTAGATTTCCATTATTCATGTGGCCATTCCCGGCCTCAAAGTAGTCCTCGGTTGATTTCCAGTCAGCGTCGGGGGTGACAGCTTCACTGAGTAGTTCATCCGGTATCACAAAGGTACTGTAGGCGAGCTTTTCGTCTTCACTTGCAATATCTGGAAAAGCGTCGGGTAGCACACTCACAGCGAAGATCTCCTGCACGCCGCCAGTAAACTTCAGATAGGCGACAATCTTGCCTGTTCTCACATCGATAACCCAAACGCCGCTGTCGCGTACCGGTTGGTTTCGGGTGATCTCAAGATCTGAAAATACCGCAGTTTCACGCACTTGGGATGTTCCCACAAAGGCATAGTGACCGAAAAAATCGAGGCCGCGGGTAAATCCTGGCAAGTTGACGCGCAGGGCCTCTGCCCCGGTATCGGGGTCGAAGGCAACAACGTCTCCTTTGCCGGATTCAAGATACCAGAGTTTTTGCGCGTACCACCTTGGCGAGTGCGGCATGGACAGCGAGCCCCTGACGATCCGGTCCTCTAGCACGTCTATGATGACACCGCCATCGGTTTTGTTCTTTCGCCAGCCACCGGGTTCGTCAGATGTTCCCAGTGCCGAAACATAACGGACAGCATTATCCCGGATAGCCAATCCATTCAAATGGCAGCGGTCACGGGGGTCATAGGCCGAGACGAACGATGGACGCCAGATGGGTTCGAAACTGTACTCGCTATTGAGCCTGCAAAGGCAGGAGAAGCGCGTGTTGACGAATACGATGTCGTCTCCGATGATCGCAAGCTCGTGGATATCTATATCGCCGGTCACATGCGTAGCCCTTGGTACATAGCACGCGGTGTGACGGCCTTTGGGATCGAGCTTGTGTGCGGCGGAAGGGACATTGCGAAAATCTAAAATCTGCCCGAGAGCGCCTAGAACGAAGCGGTTCTTGGTGACGGCAAGGCCCATGGGTTTGCGAAAACCCCTGAAGTGCGTATTGGTGACGCCACCATCTTCACGAGCAATAATGACCTTGCCCGCCTGATATGTCGTGATCAGGACTGAAATACTGTTTGCCGACAGGATATCGGTAAAGGTGCGGGTGTGTATGCTCTCGAGAGAATTCTCCCGCGACCCGGTCTGAGCCGCGGGCGAATCATTCATCTATGAGGGCCAGCCTACCTTAAGGACTTTTTCTTGCGCGACCGTAGACCCAACATACCCAGTACACCGATAGCACCGGTCAGCAGGCCGTACAGCATCGCGGGCATGCTGGGTACTGGCGTGGGTGCCACATTTCCAGCCTGAGCGATAAAGATTGGGTCCTCGATATTGGGAGCATCGCCGTTACAGTCGAACGGGCCACCGGGCTCCAATACGAAAGTAAAGCGCACACGACCGTCGCCAAAGGGCTCTGGAGAATCGTCAAGTATTTCCCATCCTTCATCAGGATTGGCTGGCGCAGGGTTACACATTTGCTTGACCAGACTCAGTGAAAACCCGTCCACCGCGGGAGCAATCAATGACAGTTCCACTGGATCCGTGTCAGTGTCAGTTAGAACGCTAAAACTGACGCCGCCCAGAGACAGATCAAAGCCGCCGGCCATCATGCCAGCTGCCGGCGTCACCATTCCCAGGCTTGGTCCCGGATCGTTGACGAATAGCGTCAGAGCGCCGGCCGTCTCGGAAGTGAAGCTGGCTACAAAACTTTGATCGACATCAGGGAAGCCATCGCTGTTGCCGTCACCGCTGGCGAGAAGGAGACCGTATGGCGGAGGGAAGGCTTCTAGCGACGCAAGAATATCCGGGTCAGTGGCGGCTGCTCCGAGTTCTGCCTCGTCTGCTAGCCCGTCGCCGTCCGTTTCCGCACTGCGCTCATAAGCGCCGAGATCGGGACATTCATCACGCAGATAGCCCCGCTGATCGAATTCGTTTGTTTCAGCAGAAATGCAGGCGTCTGACTCTGTGGGGTCAATTGCCCCATTGCCCGGCAGCAGCGCGATAGTGGCGGTTGGCTGGTAAAATCCGTATTTATCGTCGCCGTCGCTAAAGTTTGAGCCATTGAATTGAAGGTCGCCCAAGAATGCAGGATCTGCGATTGCTGGCGCAAGAAAGCCGCTGATCGGGCTGCCGACACCGTGAAGTACGGCCGTTGCTGCCACGTCGGGTTCACTTTCGTAGTAGACGTCTGTTTCACCTTGGGCAGTCTCGCCGGTTACAATGGAGTTGTGCAGCTGGAACGTTTCGAGATCGCCAACCAGATAAACTTGGCCGCCACCAGGCGCTCCGCCAAGCGACCCGGTGTTGCCAGCAATCGTAGTATTCAAGATGCCGCCGCCGTCGTATTTAATGTCCAGAAACAAACCTGCGCCCGCAACGGAACCGCCGGCACCTGAAAGAGCAATAGTGTTACCTGCGATCGTTGAAGCGACAACGTTCCCGCCGTACTTGCCACCGTCACCGTCACCGGCACCGGCGACACCGGCGACACCGCCGCCTCTAGCCGAAGAGTCTGTATTAACGGAGGTCAGCTCAATGGTATTGCCGGACACCTCAGATGCCACCATAGAGAACAGCAAGGGCGCGCTCCGTCCATCACCGCTGCTTAGTCCTAGTCCAAGGCCGCCACCAAAGGCTTCGACGCTAAGGTCTGCCCCGCCCGTTACGGTGACCGAGTTGTTTGTGATTACGGAGTACTTCCAACTTGAGAGCGATGTTGAGCTCTCTCCGCCGTCGACAGGCACCACGGCGCCACCGCCACCGGCGACGAAGATACTGCCCTCAGAGGTTGATGCATTAACAGTGATCTGGTTACCACTTATCAAGGCACCTGTGCCTAACTGAAATCCGTACTTTCCAGTCGAGGCAACTCCTCCGCCGGCTATCACTCCCAACACTCCACCGCCACTGGTGGAGAGCTCTATAGAATTGCCAGCGATGCCCCCTGGCGATGTGAATAAGGATCCATCTATTGCCAGGCCGTATTTTTCCTCGGGTTCCTCGTCGGAAATAACGGCGAACTCGGGCTTCTTGCCAATAATTAGCGGGTTGGCAGCGCTGACGCCGCCGCCACTGACTATGCCGCTAAAGCCCGCATTACTTGCGCCTGTCACCAGCACCGTGTTTTCTGAATTCCCGGAGAACAGGCCTACATATTTGCCGTCTGATAGCGCGAGAGCACTCGCCGCAGGAGCGTCAATCACTGACCTGCCCACAGCAATGCCAGCGCCGTGAACGCCGGTATACTCGTCCGCTGTGCTGGCGTTTATGGTGTTGCCCGAGATGGTCGAGAAGAATGATTGTACCGCGGGGAGGGTATTGTACTTCTCAATCCCGAGATCTGTTGTAAACAAGTTGACAGCACCAATACCGCCGCCAGCGATTAGGTCGCGGGGATCATCACCGCTTTCTACAAGCTCAAGGTCAAGGCTGGCTGTGTTGCCGGTAACCGTGCTGGCACCGACAGAGACCCGGATACCGCAGTATTTTGGATTTTCAAGATCAGGGCATTCAGAATCGCCAGAGATTGCGCTCCAGAAACTGGACACACCAAATGGGATTGCGCTGTTTAGTGCGCCAACACCAGCACCAACGACAATGTCAGCGCTCCGCGCCCCTGAGCCTTCCAATGTTACCTTGTTGTTACTGATATCGGAGTACTTGCTGGTCAGCAGCATTCCCAGTTCGACGCCTGAGGTGCCAATAAATACGCCGCCACCGGAGACCACTGAATACTGGGGTTCCGGGAGGCCGTCCGCTGTTGTCACTTGGACTCTGGCTTCGTTGCCAGTAATCGAGGAGGCGAGTACGTTGGTACACTGTAAAGCCTCGCTGTACTTGTCACCTATCGAGTTGCAGGCGTTATCGAGTAAAACCGATTCGGTTTGGTTGAAATTGGATTCAAGCACCGCAAGGCCACCACCCAGGGCGATGTAGCTGTTTTCAAAGCCCACCTCTGCCGTGACTTCAGCAGTGTTGCCGGAAACACTGCTGGGTAGTATGTCCACACCGTCCGGATTGCCTGCTAGATCGGCGGCAGCGGCGTTAAAGTCTGCAGAAACCGAGCCGAAGAGCGCGGTTGCGGACCCTGAGGTCAGGCAATTGACGCCGTCAATCGGGCCCAGATCGTCCACATTTAAAGACGGGACGACGTTGAGGATGCCGTTGACGGCCGCACCGCCTCCTATTGCATATTTTCCACCGGAACTGGCCGCAGCCTCCACACGATTGTCGCTCAACTCTGAGCCCTGCAGGCACAGCTCACCCCCATAGGCTGCGATGCCACCGCCTACGCCCAAGGCGGTATTGCCACTAATGATACTTTTGTCAACGACCAACGTTTGGTAATTCGAGGAAATTGCTCCACCCATATCGTGCACATTCGCGCCGGTGAGTTCCAGGCCGCTGATGATAAATGGGAGTTGGTCTACGGGTGCTGTTTCAGCGTTGGTCAAGGTGAGCAGTCGAAATCCAGCCCCGCTGGCGGTGATGTTAACCTGTGGCTTACCTTCATCATCGACTGGCGCGGAGATGATCAGTGCCTTATCCGAAGATAGTAGCGAGCTGTCAAGGGTGATCGTATTCACCATATTGACATCAATGGTAATGAGGTCGCCGGAAACCGCAGTTGAGATGGCGTCGCGTAAGGTATTAGCGCCAGAGTCGCTTTCACTGGTGACTACGTGGGTAGCGGCAGCGGCATCCAGAGCGATTGCCATCGAAGCACTGGCCACAGCCAGAGAAAGCGCTTTTTTTCTGTTATTCAGCACGAGGGCCACCTGATAATTCTTATATGAATGCACTCGCATGATAGACTGTACTTTCAATAGTTTATAGTAATTTTTCCGATTAATTGGTGCCGCCAGTGGTAAACTATTCAGCATGTTAGTTTCACGTTCTCTGATATCCGCCTCTTTAATTGCAGCTCTGCTTATCGCAGGCGCTGCGGTAGCGTTTTATTCTCTCGGTCCGGCCGAGCCTACCCAGCCGCAGGTTTCCTCTGCTTCAGGGGAGGCGTCAGCCCCCAAAGTGTCGACTGATATGTTGGATCAAGTTGCTTTAATTGCGGAAGATTCACAAACGGACGAACGTGATCCGAACTCGGTGGCACTATTTAATGCCGACAGAATCAGTAGAAATAGCGCTTCTGTCGAGAGCGATGAGAGGCGCCAGGCCAAGGCGGCTAGACGCGCTGCCCGTTTTAAAGCTTACAATCAGATTCCGGCAAAAGACCGCGCCCGCGCATTGGCTAAACAGTGGCGACTCAACGATCAACAGGAACAACAGGTCGCTGAAATTATGGGGCGCTATGGGGAGCAAATAGTAGCCCTTGAGGGTGCCGCCACTTCTGACGCCGCCACGGCAAAGGCTAGGCGTGAAATACAATCTCAACAGGTGCAGGAAATTGCGCCCATATTGCGCGAAAGTCCCGGGCTGAAGCGCGCTATGGATAGGTTCATAGAGGCAGGCACTGCAGGGGGTGGCGCCTTGGTGAAAGCTCAAGCTGAATAGCCCGCTCGCATGAAGAATAGCGTGCCCCCTGCCATCCCCTGTTCCTCAAAGTGATCTCAGCTTGGTGAAATAAGACAGTAGTATTTAGGAGTATTTTCTATGCCAATGCCCGATGATATCGGCATTATTGATTTAATGCTGGCAGTACCGAGTCAGGACAACTCCAATTTTTACGACTTCATTAAGCCCCTGTTAATGGACGAAGAGAGCCGGCAGATGTTTCAAATGCCCGCGCAGTATATGTTCAAGGATATTCCCGACACGGGCGAGCAGGCGGATTATCTGGCTTATACACTGGACAAGATGGATCGGTTTGGCATTCAACGGGCGATGATGTCTGTCGATGAAGATCAATACCCGTCGCAGAATGAAGCGGTCGAAAAACACCCGGATCGATTTTTTGCCAGTTACGAGTGCAATCCGAATCGTGGGATGGAAGAGGTCAGGAAAATTCGTCGCCTTAAGGAACGATACGACATCAAGGCGGTGACGGCATTTCCCGCAGGCCTTTGCCCGCAGGTGCCGTTGGATGACAAGCGCTGGTATCCGATATTTGTAGCCTGTGTCGATCTCGATATACCGTTTTGTCCCTGTGTGGGTGTGCCAGGGCCGCGCGTGCCCATGGGCGCGCAAAAAGTTGAACATCTCGACGAGATCTGCTGGTTTTTCCCAGAGATGAAGGTAGTGATGCGCCACGGAGGCGAGCCCTGGACCGAACTGGCGGCGAAGCTGATGTTGAAGTATCCCAACTTGTACTATATGACCAGCGCCTTTGCGCCTAAACACTATCCGGACACCATTGTGAACTTCGCCAACACCCGTGGTGCCGATAAAATTATGTATGCAGGGTACTTTCCTATGGGATTGTCGCTGGAGCGGATCTTCAGCGATATGCCTAATGTGCCGTTTAAAGATGAAGTATGGCCCAAATTCCTGCGCGAAAATGCGATCCGGGTATTTGGACTTTAATAGGCTGGAAAAAATGGCCAGCTATGGGTCTATCCCGGACTCGGAACTCTTTGCAGCCATGGCAGGCATCACGAATAAATTGCGCTAAGCTCAGGGAAGAATTTTTCCCGCACAGCGCTTTTGATAACCTTGTTCACGGCGTTGACGGGTAGTGCGACTTCAGTGATTACGATAAAACTCGGTACTTTGAAATACGCCAGTGTTGCTTCGCAGTGGCGTTTAATGTCGTTAGCGTTGATTTTTTTAACATTGCCAGTGGCTACTTTTACAACAGCGGCGACCTCCTCGCCGTATTGTTCACTGTGCACTGCGAATGCAGCGACTGCCTCTACCCCGGGCATAGCCTGGATGCGATGTTCTATCTCAATGGGGTAGATGTTTTCTCCGCCTCGAATCACCATGTCTTTGGCACGATCACAGATAAAGATACAGCCATCCTCGTCGAGATAGCCAATGTCGCCGGTCCTGAACCACCCGTCTTGGAATTCGCGGCAATTCGCATCGGTCGCGTTCAGGTAGCCCATGATAACAGTGGGACTTTTCAACCATACCTCTCCCGGTGTACCCGATGGCACTTCCTTACCGCTTTCATCGCAAAACTGTAACGCGACTATTGGATTTACAAAACCACTGGATCCGGGCTTGTGATTGACAAAATAGCCAGTGAATGCGGTACCTGCCGCCCCCGATTCCGTCATACCCCAGCCCGCGCCGGGTAGGGCAGAGGGCACTTTTTCAGAAACGCGCTCTGCCAGTTTGCTGGGGGTGGCTGCGCCGCCCGCGCTCATGTTTATGATGTTGCTTGAATCAATGGTCTGGAATTCACTGTTGCTTAACAGGTCCAACAACATGGAGGGCGCACCCATGACCAGGGAAATTTTTTCCTGATCTATCAATCGGCAGGCGGCGACAGGATCCCATTTGTACATCATGACAAGGCAACGGCCGCCGCGTAGATTAAGAATAAACTGTGAAAAAAGTCCGCTGACATGGAACAGCGGGACTGCCAGTAAAGCTCTTGGCGGCATGCCTTTTTGTCCATGCCTGTTATATGAGTCGATGTTGCAGATATACGCGGCGGCGCCAACCGCTTCAAAATTGGTTAGCGACTGGCAGCAGTTTCGATGACTGAACATTGCCCCTTTGGGTTTGCCGGACGTGCCAGAGGTGTACATGATCATGGCCAGTTCTTCCGGGTCCACGGTCATTGCCGTGGAAAGGTCCGGGATGCTTGCAGGATTATCTACGTTTATCACGTCTTCGAATCTATGACGATTACCGTCGTTGATAAATGCGCTCGCTCGTACCACAATCGTAGGAATCTCCGGCTCATTCGGGTCGAGAATTTGCAAACGCTTTTCGTCACAAAATATCAGCGACACCTGCGCATCCGACAGGCATTGTTGCAATTCCTGGGCAAGTCCCCAGCTATTTAGCGGGACGATGACTGCGCCGACTTTAACCACAGCGACAAATGCGACCATCCACTCTGGATAGTTTCGCATTGCAATAGCTACCCGGTCGCCTGCTCCGACGCCGAACTCCGCTCTCAGTTGCAGTGCCAGTAGATCAACTTGGCGGTAGAACTCGTTGAAGGAGAGGCGTTCGTTCTGAAAGACAAGAAACTCTTGATCACCGTAAGTACGGCCTTTATCGAGCAACTCGATAAAGGTTTTGGGAGCATTCAGGTAGACAGAATACTCGATTCCGCCCAGGTCGTGTCTCACCGTTTCGAACGGGGCGCCAGGCTTCGTTAGTTCGCTTATCGCAGACTGATAGTGTTCTTTGAGCGCGCTCATGGCGATTCCGTTACATTAAATCTGCTCTGGTCGGAACAATGCATCGTGACCTCCGTCAATATACAACACGGACCCGCAGATGAAGCTCGCCTTTTCGCTGAGGAGAAAACTGGCAGCAGCAGCAATGTCTTTGGGCTGTCCTTGTCTGCCGATGGGAATTGAATCTGCAAAGAGCCTCACCGCTTCGCCGTAAACTGGATCGTTTTGTATAGCGTCACTGAGCGGGGTTTTGACGAGTCCTGGCGCCAAGGCATTAATTCGTATGCCCTGAGTGGCATAGACAGGGGCATTACGCTTCATCCACAGAGTGAGGGCCTGCTTCGTCCCCGCGTACACCATTTGCGCATCGATAGTCTGGGCAATAGCTCCAGCGGCAGTTTCGTCTCCGCCAAGTAACGTTTGTACATACTCTTCCTTGGTTGCCATTGACGCCGAGTTCGATGAGATTAGCAGCACTGCAGCGCCATTGGCCATCAACAGGTCGTGTAAACCTTCAATCAGATTGATTGTTCCGAAATAATTTACTGCGGAGATCAAAGCTTGATCGGTGGTGCTTGCGCCCAGACCTGCGCAAGTCACTAAGCCTGCCAGCCCGTCAGTGCAGTGTTTTCGAATAGCATCAATTGCTATGCCGCGACCCTCAGATGTTGCCAGATTGGCAACAATGTCAGCGTCTAGGATGTCGACCACGAGTACGCTGTGGCCCTCCGACACCAGTTGAGCTTTGATGGCAGCGCCGATACCGCTGGCACCCCCGGTTACTATGTAGGTTCCCATGCACTGAGCCTTGAATTGGAGTTACTTTAGCGCCCTCAATGTACCGCTGAGTGTGCGAAGAGCAAAGCGTTTGATCGGACTATTCACCGCGAAGTCAGGTGTTGATCGTAGAAACCTGAGCATGGTTCAAATGCCTGGATGAGCTACACTGCCGTAACGCAGTGTTTACAGTCAATATTCATGGGGTTTCTCAATGGGCGGAAAGAAAAGAACAATCAATAGTCTGGTTATGGTTGCCGGTCTGATATTCACTGGAGTTAGTTGTGCAGCTGAGAAGCCTGTGCCAACGGCTACCCAGATCTATGCCGGCGGCACTATTGTTACGATGGACATTGCAAAGCCCTGGGTCGAGGCGGTCGCTGTCAGTGGCGAGCAAATTCTCGCCGTCGGTTCGCTAGCCGATATGGAAAAATTGCGTGGCTCGGATACCCGGATGGTAGACCTGGACGGCAATACGCTTTTGCCGGGGTTTATCGATGCCCACGGTCACTTTGGTATGGTGGGCCTTGCGGTGATGTCGGCAAACCTCGCGGCACCGCCCGAGGGCATCAGCAGCGATATTGCGACAATCATCCGTCAGATGAAAGCCCATATCGATAGCCCTCAGGCCCAAGAATCGGGTGTTGTGTTCGGGATGAACTACGACGATTCCCAGCTGACAGAGAAGAGGCATCCAACCGCAGCGGAACTCGACCGCGTTAGTACTACCTTGCCGGTTGTGATTCTCCATCAATCAGGGCACGTGGGTGTGGTCAATTCCAAGGCGCTAGAATTATTTGGCTACAATGAGAATACGCCGAACCCGGCGGGCGGCGTGTTGCAGCGCATTGCCGGTTCCAGCAGGCCCAACGGTGTATTGGAGGAGGTGGCTCTATTTGTCCCGTTGCTGCCATTGCTGGCGCCTAGCAGCGCATCCTCCGGAATGGCGATGTTACAGGCCGCTCAGCGCGCTTATTTCGCTGCTGGTTTTACCACGGCTCAAGAGGGACGATCAGATCTGGCAGGCATTGGTTCACTCCAGCGTTTCGCCTCCCAAGGCGAATTACAGATTGACGTAGTTGCCTATCCTGACCCTGGATTCTACGGCGATGATGAGAAACTCAAGAAACTGATGAGCATAGACCAGCGCAAGTATCAGAATCACTTTAGAGTCGGTGGTATCAAACTATCCCTGGACGGTTCGCCACAGGCAAAAACGGCATGGCTAACCAAAGCCTACCATGTCGTACCCGAGGGTCTTGATGACGACTACGCGGGCTATCCGGCGATGAAGTCTGAAAACCTCGACAAATATGTCGACATGGCTTTTGCCAACGATTGGCAGATATTAGTACATAGCAATGGTGATGCTGCAATTGATCAGTTTGTTACTGCGGTGACCAAGGCTAGAGCCAAACATGGCGATAAGGACGTACGCCCCGTTATTATCCACGCACAAACGGCGCGTGAAGATCAACTGGATGCGATGAAGGCTCTGAGCGTGATTCCATCGTTCATGACCGTGCACACTTTTTACTGGGGAGACTGGCACCGGGATTCGGTGCTGGGGCCGGAACGTGCCATGCGAATTTCGCCGACGCGATCAGCACTGGACCGCAATATGCTCTATACCGCGCACAACGACGCACCGGTAACCCTGCCTAACGCGATAATGATCTTGTCAAGTCAGGTTAACCGTACGACCCGCAGCGGCCAGGTGCTCGGTGAGTCACAGCGTGTCTCAGTTGAAGAGGCACTTAAGTCGATAACGGTAAACGCCGCATACCAGAGTTTTGAGGAAGACAGCAAAGGGACAATCACGCCAGGCAAAGTTGCTGATTTTGTAATTTTAGATGCAAACCCAATTGCAGCCGAAGCCAACGCTCTCAATGACATTAACGTTATGGCGACCATTAAGGGCGGAAAGACGGTGTATTCCGCACTCTGACCGGCAGCGCTTTCGGGTGCCTGGGGTCATGTGGTGCCTGACCCCGTCGGAGTTCGTCGATGACGTTTTTACGATAAACCTTTCACTGGCAGCAGCGCACCATGGATTGCATGCGCTCTTTCCGACGCCAAAAAGCAAATCACCTCTGCCAGTTTCTCGGGTGTAACCCAGGCTGAAAAATCTGCGTCGGGCATCCCGTCTCGATTAGGCGGTGTATCAATGATACTGGGCAACACGGCATTTACATTTACACCTCCGCTTTTAAGTTCTTCCGACAGACTCTCTGTAAGGCGCATTACCGTCGATTTGGCGCTGCAGTAGGCGCTCATATCTGCCGCCCCGCTCAGTGCTCCTAGTGCACCTATATTGACGATTGTGCCGCGAGCCTGGGTGATCGCAGGTACCGCTGCGCGGGTGGCATTGCGCAGAGTAGTCACATTCAGTTTGAACATGAGTTCCCACTGATCGTCTGATGGGTCGCTCGCACTTATACCCATGGCGAAGCCACCTGCGATGTTGAACAGCGCGTCTATTGGCCCGATCCGCTCGAAACGGGCTTTGGTAGCGGCCGCGTCCAATAGGTCTAGTTGATAATAGTTTTGGCAATGAGGGAGGGTGTCGGCGGCTACGATGTCCAGACCGGTGACCGTTGCACCGTACTCTGCCGCTTTTTTGGCGGCGGCCTGGCCAAGCGATCCGGCAGCACCGGTAATAACGATATGTTTGTTGGCGAGCATTTTACGATTTCCTTGGCGGAATTTTTGCAGTCAGCACTTAAATTGAGTCCAGCGGGCTAGCAGAACTTAACGTTTGCCCCAAGTTGTGGCACGATGCCTGATCGACAGAGTCGACGCCCCGCACCATTGTGGTGCGCCACTCGCCCCGAGGGACCAAAGCCCGCGAATAATACAATAATCGTGCGACTAATAAAAAGAGGATTCGCCAATGAAGATGATTACCGCGATTGTTAAGCCCTTTAAGCTTGATGATGTCCGCGAAGCGCTGCAGCAAATGGGCATCACGGGTATGACTGTTGAAGAGGTTAAGGGTTATGGCCGTCAGAAGGGGCATACCGAACTGTATCGTGGTGCCGAGTACCACGTTGAATTCCAGCCGAAGATAAAACTGCAGTTGGCGGTTGCCGATGGTCAGGTCGAGTCCGCCATCGAGGCTATTTGCAGTGCAGCTAACACCGGTAAAATTGGCGACGGCAAGATATTTGTCTCAGCGCTGGAACAAAGCATTCGCATTCGTACCGGGGAAACCGGCGACGACGCTCTATAACAGGTAGACTCTTATGAAAATTATAAAAAGTGTTGGTGTTTTACTGGCCGCCTCGGTCGTGTCCTCTGTAGCGCTGGCAGGTGAGATTGATGGCGCTGACACGGCGTGGATTTTAACGTCTACCGCTCTGGTTCTGTTCATGACCATACCCGGCCTCTCGCTGTTTTATGCGGGACTGGTTCGGACTAAGAATGTACTGTCGGTGCTGATGCAGTGTTTTGCGCTGACCTGCTTGATGTCACTGGTCTGGTTTGTCATGGGCTACACCATAGCGTTTGGCAGCGAGGGTGTAGAGCAGGGCAAGTTCATCGGTGATTTCGGAAATATTATGTTCGCTGGAATGACCATGGACAGCGTGAACGGCACGATTCCCGCCCCACTGTTTGCCATGTTCCAAATGACCTTTGCGATCATAACGCCGGCGCTGATTGTCGGTAGCTTTGCTGAACGCATGCGATTCTCGGCGATGCTTCTGTTCAGTACAATCTGGATGCTTGTCGTCTACGCTCCGATTTGTCACTGGGTATGGGGTGGCGGCTGGCTTGGTGAGATGGGTCTACAAGACTTTGCTGGCGGTACGGTAGTCCATATCACTGCCGCTGTTGCCGCGCTGGTTGCCGCTATCATAATGGGGCCACGCCGTGGCTTTGGCACCGTGGCGATGCCCCCTCACAACCTGACCATGACCGTAACCGGTGCTGGCATGTTGTGGGTAGGGTGGTTCGGCTTTAACGCCGGTTCAGCTTTGGCCGCTGACGGTAGCGCTGCTATGGCAATGTTAGTAACACATCTGTCAGCTGCCTGCGGTGCGCTCGCCTGGATGGCAATGGAATGGTTGCGTCATGGTAAGCCTTCTGTCCTGGGTATCGTGACCGGCATGGTCGCTGGCTTGGGTACTATTACTCCAGCTTCCGGTTCTGTCGGTCCTGCCGGTGCGGTCGTTATCGGCCTGAGTGCAGGTGTCATTTGTTATTTCGCCACCAACTACCTGAAAAACAAACTTCGCGTCGACGATAGTCTGGATGTTTTCCCGGTCCACGGTGTCGGCGGCATACTGGGCACGTTGTTAGCCGGTATATTTTGTTCAACTCAATTAGGAATATTCAGTGGCAATGGGTTTTCTGATGGAGTGAGCAGTATTGGCGGCCAGTTGATGATCCAGGGAACCGGAGTGGTTGCCACAATTGTCTATACGGCTGTTGCGAGCTTTGTGATTTTTAAAGTGGTAGACCTGTTGGTGGGTCTGCGCGTTGATGATGACGAAGAGACTCAGGGTCTGGATCTCGTGTTGCACGATGAGCGTGGTTACGACCTGTAGTTAACGTGATTGAGAGCGGGCTGTATACCCGCTCATTCCCTTGTCGTCTTCTGCGTTCAAATTCAAGGCTCTGCACCGGGCGGGTTCAGACACTGTAATGTCATAGGCGCCGATGGGTGGTTGCCGAAGAGTTAACGCTGAATGTTACGAGCGGCCCGGTTATTTTTTGTCAAAAGCTGTCCTGGAAACCAATCTTACCGCCATCCAACCGGTATAATGGTAATCCTTCAAGCCTGTATTGTCGCCCACACCCATGGACTTCTTTTATGACATCATTTTCTAGCGTTTTCAAACCTATATTTTATCTACTGATGCTAAGCCTGACACTTCCCGCTGCTGTTACAGCGGAGAATCTGGAACTTATCCCCTTCAAAGAGTTCACCTTGGCGAACGGGCTGACCTTGATCGTCCACGAGGACAGTAAGGCGCCGGTGGTCGCGGTCAATATCTGGTATCACGTGGGCTCCAGAAACGAGAAGCCGGGGCAAACCGGTTACGCGCACCTGTTTGAGCACCTGATGTTCCAAGGTTCTGAAAACGCGCCTGATGACTACCTCAACCAACTGAAACAGATGGGAGCCACTGGGCTGAATGGCACCACTTGGTTCGACCGGACCAATTACTTCCAAACGGTGCCCGTGGGTGCCCTGGATCGGGTGTTATTTCTTGAGTCGGATCGGATGGGGCATATGCTGGGAGCGGTTACTCAGGCGGTACTGGACGAACAACGGGGCGTGGTGCAGAACGAGAAGCGCCAGCGTGATGATCAACCTTATTCCTCAATATTTGCACTGGCACTGAAGCAGATCTTTCCTCCTGGTCATCCCTATTCATGGAGCACAATCGGTTCTATGGAAGATCTGGAGGCTGCCAGTCTTGAGGAAATGCACGAATGGTTCAGCACATATTACGGGCCGCAAAACTCGGTGCTGGTTATTGCTGGTGACGTCGAGGCCGACGAGGTGCTCAAGAGGGTCGATCACTATTTCGGTGACATTCCTGCTGGCCCGCCACTGACTGTTCACGAGGAATGGATTCCTCGGCACACCGTTGAGCGGCGCGTTACCGTGCAGGACAGAGTGCCGCAGGAAAGACTGTACCTGGCGTGGTCAGCGCCACGGTGGGGCACCACCGAAGCGCGGCAACTCAGTCTGGCTGCAGACATTTTGGCAAGCGGCAAAAACTCGCGCCTGTATGAGCGATTGGTCTATAACGAGCAACTGGCCAGTGATCTTGATGGCGGGGCCTATTTCTTCGAGATTGCCGGACTCCTGCTCCTTGAGATTTCGGTAAAGGCTGGTGAAAACATCGATGTGGTCGAGCGTATCGCCAAAGAAGAGCTGCAGCGTCTGGTTGATAAGGGCCCATCGCGGCAGGAGCTACAGCGCGTAAAAACGGTGAAGCGTGCAGAATTTCTTCGTGCCATTGAAAAAGTCGGTGGCCGTGGCGGCAGTAAATCCTCTGTGCTCGCCGAGTTCGCTGTTTACGGTGATGATGCCGCCGGTTACCAGCGCTACCTGGACGAAATAGCTGCGGCTACACCTGAGCAAGTCCGGAAAGCGACGCAGGTCTGGCTGGGAGAGCAGGCGCCTTTTGTCGCTCACTACCTACCGTACCCAACACTAGCGGCAAACACGGAGGGGGCGGATCGCAGTGATATTCCAGCGCAGCTTGAAACTGCGCCAGCCAGTTTCAAACCGTTCTCCAGAATCACTCTCGACAATGGCCTGCAGGTGATTGTCGTCGAGCGCGCAAGCATACCGGTATTAAACCTTAGCCTGACGGTTGATGGGGGCTATGCTACCGATGCCGCCGACCAAGCCAGTAATGCTAGCGTCGCAATGTCGATGCTGGACGAGGGCACCAAAAAGCGCGATGCGCTGGCGATCAGCGCTGAACTAGCCCAGCTGGGTGCCACCCTGTCGGCCAGAGCTGATTTGGACAGCACCAGCGTTACAATGTCTGCGCTCACCGAGAATCTCGATGATGCGCTGGCGATCTTCGCCGACGTTGTCCTGAACCCGACATTTCCGGAAGCCGAACTTCCGCGTATACGTAGCATGTACCTCGCTAATATCCAGCAGGAAAAAAGCCAGCCGCTAGACATGGCCCTGAGAGTACTTCCAGCCTTGATGTACGGCGAGGGTCATCCTTATGCGAAGCCGCTAACCGGCTCGGGTACAGAATCCGGTATTAATGCGGTTACCAGTGACAGCTTGAAACAATGGCACGAGCTTTGGTTCCGGCCCAATAATGCGACTCTGATTGTGGTCGGCGACACGACGTTGGCAGACATCAAACCCCGAATTGAGAACTTATTTCGCGACTGGCGTAAACAGGCGGTACCCGAAAAGGTCATCCCTATAGTTGAGCCTCCCGCTGGCACGATACTTTATCTGTTAGATAAGCCAGGCGCGGTTCAATCCATGATATTTGCCGGCCAGCTTATCGCACCCATGAATAACCCGCAGGAGACCGCGATAGAAGCGATGGACGATATATTGGGTGGGCAGTTTAGCGCACGCATTAACATGAACTTGAGGGAGGATAAGGGTTGGTCTTATGGCGCACGTAGCGTTATCAAGGCGACTGCAAAACAGCGCCCTTGGTTGGTCTATGCACCGGTTCAAAGCGATAAAACGGCGCAGAGTTTGGCCGAAATGCTTCGTGAAATCGAAGAGTTTGTGGGTGAAACACCTGCCAGGGAAGAGGAACTCCAACGAGTCAAGCGGACCAATGTGTTATCGCTTGCTGGACGCTGGGAAACAAGCCCAGCGGTGCTGCGCGATCTGCAAAAACTGGTTGCCAACGATCTGGGTGATGACTACTGGAACAACTACGCGGCAAGACTGACTGCGCTGCAACTATCACAAGTGACGGCTGCGGCCACGAACACTCTGAAACCTGAGCAGCTGGTTTGGGTTGTGGTGGGTGATAGGGCAACTATCGAGGCTGAGCTGCGAGCTCTGGATATCGGTGAAATCCGACTGCTCGATGCGGATGGTAACAATCTGAACTTTTAGCTACTGATAGCGTTTCAACAGCCGTTTGGCAGCGCGTTGGCCCGAGCAGTATGCGCCCTGTGTGGTAGCCGGGTATCGGTTGTCGGTGGCTTCGCCCGCGAATAGAAGCTTGTTCTGAACAGATTTGGCCAGATGCTTGCGTTGTGAAGATTTGGCGCCGACACGCAAGTAGGAATAGGCCCCGCAGCTGAACGGATCGTTGCCCCAGCGTGTAATGACGTACTCAGTCGGCTCTGGTATGTCGGCCCCGTAGATCGTCCTCAATACCGTCATAGCATCGGCGATAGCTTCCTGATCACTGAATTGTT
>JBLIEI010000016.1:0-71435 GCA_047633055.1 Halieaceae bacterium
CCAATGCAGTTAAGGCCACCTTCTGCAATATGGCGAAGTTGAGCAAGGGCGCTTATGCCCATTTTGACCAAAATAGTGCTGACACCCTGGCTGGATTATTGGGTGCAGTGGCAAGCTACGCTGCCGGCGGCCACACGGCATTGGAGAACATAAACAGCGACGGTGCTAAACTGCTGCTTCGCCAACTAAAGCCCTGAGACCTTAAGTGCCAAGATTCATCTTATTACTAGCCATTGCCGCCGTTCTATACATTCTGTTTCGACGAGCCCAATCGGTACCACCACACAAACGCCGCTCTGAATATATGAAGCTGGGGCTGGCGACAGCACTCGTCATTGTCATTGCCCTGACAATCGCAGGCAAGATGCATTGGCTAGGGGCGGCTGCCACTGGCATGTTGGTGCTTGCCAGACAATCGCTGCCCTCGCTGATTCGCTTCTTTCCGATGCTGGCATCGCTCAAAGGACGGGGCGGCCCCAGTGCCGGGCAAACTTCCACTGTAGCCACAGACATTCTGAGCATGCACCTGGACCACGATACAGGGGCCTTAAATGGCGAGGTTCTCATGGGGCGCCATAAGGACTGGCGCTTAAGTGATATGGATCGCGAGCAACTTGAAGATCTGCTGAACTATTGTCGAGGAGAAGACAACGATTCCGTACAGCTACTGGCCAGCTACCTCCAGCAACGGTTCCCGGGAGAAAGTGGTTTTGAGCCTGGCTCAGCCCAACCGGCTGACACTACCAATATGACGCGAGAGGAGGCCTTAGCCGTCTTGGGTGTGGAGGAAGATGCCGATAAGGAAGCAATAGTCAGTGCCCACCGAAGCCTGATGCAAAAGCTACATCCTGACCGCGGCGGGAATCACTATTTGGCAGCAAAGGTTAATCAGGCCAAGGACTTTTTAGTGGGCTAAAAAATCGCATTCGTTCGCCCTAGCAGGCTGGCCAGAAGGCGGCCAAATGCTTACACTGCGCGCCTTAGCAGGCAAAGGCTTCAAGCAACCATGAATGAACTATTTGTAATCAGAAATCAGCTCGGCCACTACTGGGGCAAGTCGAAGATGTGGGTGGATGGCAATGATCCTAAAGCCAGCATGCGACTGAAGCATCACGATGAAGCCCTGAACACTCTGTTTGAGCTAAGTTCCAAAGACGTTGAGTTGCGCGGCGAGATTCTGCCCGTTGAACTGAACAGCCGCGGCTATCCAGTGCTGGAGGTCAGTGCGGTGCCACTACCAGAGATACCCGCTGTCGAAGATGCTGGAGAAATAGCAATAGCCAATGACGTCAGCGCAACCCCCGATACTGAAAACACCACTACAGATGGCGAATCCGTTACTGCCTAGTCCTGGTAAGCACTGAGAATGCCATCCGAACATTTGCTGGGGCCTAATGTGTCACGGATTTAAGCAGATACTCACTCATGGGAATAACCTCGATACGTTCGAAATCGATAAAGCGCGAGCAACTGGCCAGCAGAGTATTCATCTTAGCCCCCAATCCGGCATCATCCTCTACCCCATAAAACGCATAATCTGATGTCATGGCGGCTTCCGGGAAGTTCTCTTCTACCAGCGCACTAACAGGCGCGGCATTTTTCGACAGCGGACGGACGATGACATTCTGGCGATAGGCAAATGTTGCCTGCGTTTCGATGGCGACAGCCGTATGCTGCCCTTGCCACAAGTCCAACCACTGCACCACTGACAAATGGTCTGGACGCTGCATCAACACTACCTGGCAAAATCCTGGCGTTCTGCCGGCAATGGGCGCCGGCCGCGCTGCGTCGGCCAATTGATCCGATTCGGTGACAAGATAGCAACTTTGAGCGGCACTCAGCTGCACCAGGCTTTGCAACAGCATCGCGTGCTCGGCCACCGCATCAACCCAAACTGAAAGCACCGCGTCAGGCGGTGCATCCGCTGTGGCGATCCGCCGACCTTCGGCGGTGGCAACATTACTGTCCACGACCGTAAGCCGCAAACCGCGCACTGCGACACTGGATAACCATTGCGAATTAGCCAGCTCGAGCAGCTGATCGCGAAAGTCATCGCCATCAACCGCCTTCGGGCGCCACAGACAAATAATTAATTTTTCCAACTGAGTGGTCTCCCAGGCGCAGTGTCAGATAGCGCTAGACGATTTGGGGCGGGGTGATCGTAGCGGCGTTGTCGATGAGCATTTCCGCCCCGTTCACAAATCGGGATTCATCTGACACCAGATACAACACCAGATTGGCGATATCTTCGGGGTCGCACATATTGGCTGCGCTGGCCAGGGCGTCTATCTCCTCCTGGGAAGCGGTGTCATTGCCTGTGGCCACCTTAACAATCATGGGTGTGGCTACGCCGTCGGGGTGAATAGAGTTACAGCGCACCCCATTGCCCTGCTCTTTGCAGTACATTGCGACACTTTTAGTGAGAGCCCGAACCGCTCCTTTGCTGGCACCGTAGGCCACGCAAAAAGACATACCCTGCATCGCCGATACCGAAGACATGTTAACGATAGCGCCGCCGCCAGTGGCGGTCATCGCCGGAATCGCATGCTTACACCCCAGAAATACGCCCTCACTGTTTACCGCATTTATTTTACGCCAGTCAGCCAATGCCGTATCAACTACGCTGCCCAGCAACATCAACCCGGCGTTGTTGACCAGAATATCCAAACGCCCGAACTCCACCACGGTCGCATCGACGACCTGCCGCCAATTGTCTTCATCAGTGACGTCCAGACGCATAAATATCGCAGCATCTCCCAGCTCATCCGCAAGGGCATTACCGTCAGCCTCGTTAAGATCGGCAATGACGACCTTGGCGCCCTCCTGGACCAGTAGACGGGCATCGGCCTTGCCCATACCGCTGGCCGCCCCGGTAATAAGTGCCACTTTGTCGCTGACTCGCCCCATTACAATTTTCTCCTAGAAAGTTCTAAAATCACATTCAACACCTACTGCAACCACTGCGCCGAGCAGTTAAGCAAATGCCTGCACAAAGCTCAATTCCTCTTCGCGTAAAGCGCCCTCAGGGATATCCAGTTGAACTAAACCAACCCGAATAACCTATGCGCCGAGTACAAGCATGCGCTCGCGCGATTGCTGCAGGCGTAGTATTCTTGACTTTATTTATTTTATAAACATCACATTGGAGTCAACTATGTCAGATCAAGCCAAGCCATCGAGCCTTATCAACTGGGTAGGTTATCTGGGAACCACTATGCTGGTGTTACTGCCGTTGTCAGTCATCACGGTCCGCTCCGGCGTTTGGCAGCAAGGTTTGTTACTCTTTGCTCTGGCCTGCCTGGGTTCGGCTGTGTTGTTGGTGCTGTGCTTAATTCTGCTGGCGCTGCCCCGATTTGCCGATAAAAGGACTGCCATTCTCAAACGCAGTGTCTGGCTCGTGCCTGGCAGTGTTCTGTTATTAACACTCTCTGGCGGCGGCGACGTGCCACCGATCCACGACATCTCCACAGATACTGACAACCCGCCAGCATTTATCGCTGCTGTAGAAGCCAGGGGAGACAGTAGCAACAGTCTGGACACCACTGCTGAGACCGTCGCCCAACAAATAACCGCCTACCCTGACATCACGACTTTAACCTCCGGGCTGGATGCGGAGCAGGCTTATGCGAGGGCCCTGGCCACGGCCGAAGACCTCGGCTGGGAAGTGTTAGCCAAGTACCCGAGCAACGGTATGATTGAGGCGGTGGCGACTACAGCCGTCATGGCATTCAAGGACGACATCGCAATTCGAGTAAGTGCAACGGAAGGAGGTTCAGTGATTGACGTGAGATCGGTCTCCCGGGTTGGCCTTAGCGATCTGGGTGCCAATGCCAAACGCATTCGAGCTTTTCTCGATCAGTTCAGCGCAGGGTAATCCTCAGTCTGGAATGAATCATCTCAGCGCAAAGGTTTTATAACGGGTACTGTTGCTCGCCCTTTCGTGCAGCAAGATCGAAACACAATAACTGCAGTACGCCCACTCAATAGACCTGGGCGCTCTTCAGGATAGAGTGCCACCATCAACCCGGATTTCCTCGCCAGTTATATGAATACCGTCTGCTGAGGCCAGCAGCGCAATAGTGCCTGCGACAGCCTCTGGCTCAACAGCGCCTGTGAGGGACACCACCCGGGGTATCAACTCAAAATCCATGGTGTCCGGATATTCAATACCGCGGGTCATGCCTGTTTTTATATCCCCTGGACAAACACAGTTAGCGCGCACCCCTCGCTTGCCGTATTCAATAGCGATGCTGCGGGTCATGGACAACACACCGCCCTTACTGGCCGAATAAGCGGCTCCGCTGGGCAAGCCCGCAAGAGCCGCCGTCGAGGCCGCATTGACAATACTGCCACGAGTCTTCACCAGATGCGGCAGCGTCTCCCGACAAAGTAGCATGGTGCCGGTAAGGTTCACCGCAATAATCTTATTCCAATCATCAAGCTGTAATTTCTCGGTATCATCAAAGCGTAAGATACCTGCCATATTGACCAGGGCGTAGAGACTGCCATAGCGGGCTACACATTCTGACACTATCGCCTCGACCTGCTCCACCCGGCTGACATCACACTGTGACGCGCTGGCCGTACCCCCGCTAGCCTCTATCTCCGCAACCAGTTCCGCCAACGGCTGTTCATGTAAGTCTACACAGAACACCGCGCCACCCTCGGCCGCAATGCGTACTGCTGCAGCACGACCGATACCACTGCCGGCACCTGTTACCAGCACCACTTTATTGTCGAATCGTTGCATAAGATAGAGTTCCAGAAAGCAAGGCACACCAGCATGCCCGTAGTAGCGGGAGAGGGTCAACCACAGCGGTTTGACGCAATGAACCACAGGCGAAATAGCCAATCTACAACGCAATCCGCCCGATTGGATCATATTCGCTGGCCCCATAGACCCTTGCCCCTGCCGCACGCACCCTTAGGATGGTTAGTAAAAGGTACTCAAGGCAATATCCTGAAGCGAGAGGTAGACCTTCAGCCCTAGCAACAGCTGCGCTGGAATTATAAAAACCGAAAACAATTTATCTGACAGGAATCAGACTATGGAAAACAGCGTGAAAGTGACCGCCGTAAACCGCTATGTGGAAGCGTTTGAAAAAGCCGATATCGACATCATCAGGGATATTTATGCCGCCGATGCGGTAGTGGAAGACCCCGTGGGTAAAGACACTTATGCCGGTATGGATGCTATCTGTACATTTTACGAGTCAGCCTTGGGCTCCGGTGCCAAACTTGAACTCACTGGCAGTCCACGCTGCGCCGGCAATACGGTCGCATTTCCATTCAAGGCTACGGTGCAGGGAATGACGATTGAAATTATCGACGTGTTCGAATTCAACAGCGAGGGCAAAGTCGTGAGCATGCGGGCTTACTGGGGAGAAGATAACGTCACTTAAACCTGCACAAATCTGCCCAAATCTGCACAAACTGGTACAAATCGGTACAAACTGGTACAAATCGGTACAAACTAGGTCTGTAGAGCCTTTTTTCGCTCGAATAAACGCGAAATCCCTCTCTTTTTGGTGACCTAGCTCACAGTTATTGCGCTAATTGCTCGACCAGGTCCACAGCTGAACTTAGTGTGTAGGGGATCGGTTCGCACTTGGAAGAAAAATGCGGTTAGTGGAAATACAGGCGATGAGTCTTGAGCCAGGGATGTTCGTCGCAGAAATCGATAGACCTTGGCTAGAAACACCATTTTCCCTGCAGGGTTTTGTAGTTCGTGATTACGACGACATAGAGTTCATCTCTAAATATGTCCAGCACGTCTTCGTCGATGCGGAATACAAAGGCACCCAGACATTTCTAGGCTTGGCTACATGCCCCACTGCTCGCAACACCACTGCTTGTTTAGCCCTAAAAACCGAGTTCCAGCAAACCAAAGTCTCTTTTGAATCGGCCACCGCGACACTCGACAAGGTCTTCGAATCGCTGCGTAAAAGCCGACCTACCGATATCAACGCGGTGAAAGAAGCGGTCAATCCATTGATCGAAGGCGTGTTTCGCAATGAGGAAGCTGTGGCCGCCCTGCTGCGTCTGAAGGCGAGCGGCGATTACCTCTATAACCACGGCATCTCCATGGCTATTTGGGGGGTAATTGTTGGCAAGCACATAGGCTTGCACAGGAATGAACTGGAGAAACTCGCCATAGGTTGCGCCATGTGCAATGTTGGCATGACCGAATTGCCGGCAGAAATACTCCATACACCGCACAAACTCACTCATAAACAACGCAAGATCGTAGAGGCTCATCCAAAACTCGGTGCTGAAATGATCATGGAGTCAGGTCATGTTGACTTCGAAATTATCGCAATTATTGAAAACCATCACGAGCGGATGGATGGCTCTGGCTATCCCAGGGGTATGGAGGGTGCATCCATCCCGCTGTTGGCACGCATAGCCGGACTCGCAGATACTTATGATGCGATGATCACAGCGCGCCCCTATGCGCATCCAAAAACGTCCCACGAGGCCGCACAGGAGCTTATAGATGCGAAGGGCTGCCTATTTCAGGAATCATTAGTAGAGCAATTTATCCAGGCGATTGGCCTGTTTCCTACCGGCACTTTAGTGGAGCTAAATAGTGGTGAAGTCGCCATCGTAGTGAGACAGAACGATAGCCGCCGCCTGAAGCCTGAGGTCGTCGTCGTATTGGACGAAACCAAGCAACCCAAAGATGAGCTGGAGATTATCGCATTGGCACATCAGGACTGCGACATTGCAACAGCGCGTTGGATTGGTCGTGAGCTGCTAGCGGGTTCTTTCGGGGTCAACAGTGAAGACTACTTCATATGATTCCCTCCCCTACCAGTAATGTTCTGGGGCTTATCGAGCTGGTTGACTCCGACGGACTATGCGACACGTACGGACCAGACTCTTTCAAAGACTTGCGCAACGTTTTCGTCGATCGCCTAAAACACTGGACGCGCGAAAATGATCACTGGAATATGCTGGGTAATGACCGCTTTTGTGTGGTTTTGGATGGCGTTAGCAGCCGAGCGCAGATTGAACTGGCGGCCGCAAAACTGGAGCGTATGTTCGAAGAGCCCCACTACATTTTTAATACGCCGGTAAAAATGGAGATCAAAGCGGGTTTCGCCAACGTCCGCTCGAATGCTACGGATACCGATGCCGCCGTGCGCCAGGCCAGTATGGCCTTGCATGAGGCCCGCAAATCACCCCAGGGGTTTGCCGTTTACAGTCCTCAGTGCGAGCAGTCCTACGTCGATAAACGTCAGTTAGTCAGAGAGCTCGAAACTGCCGTAGAAGTAGGCGAGCTGGAGCTTTACTATCAGCCCAAGATTCATGCGGGTTTTCGGTCTCTGGTGGGTGCCGAAGCATTAATGCGCTGGCACACCAAAGACGGCACGGTGCGTCACCCCGACGAATTTATGCCCGTGGCCGAAAGAAATGATGTCATTCGACCCATGACCTGGTGGGCAATAAAGTCTGCTGTATCACGCCTCGCTCGCTGGCCTGAGCACCTGTCAATTTCGGTAAATGTCACCCCCACACTACTGCTAGATGATGAAATACTGGCAGTAGTAGGAGATTCTCTGGATATCTACGGCGTGAAGCCTGAGCGCCTGACCCTGGAAGTGACCGAGAGCATTATGGTGCAGAATCAGAAGATCATGCTGAATAAACTGGCGCAAATCCGGGGCATGGGCGCACGAATTTCAATCGACGATTTTGGCACCGGCTTCTCGTCACTGGCATATTTTCGCGACCTGCCCGCGGACGAAATAAAAATCGACAAATGTTTCGTAATACCCATGTTAAAATCTGAAAAAGACCGGGCCATCGTCAAAGCGGTAATTGATCTGGCCCACAACTTTTCCCTTAAGGTGGTCGCCGAGGGTGTCGAAACCGAAGAAATTACTAAAGAACTGGCCAGTATGCGTTGCGACGTTCTTCAGGGCTTTGCCTACGATGCACCACTGCTCGTTCAGGATTTCGAAAAACGCTACCTCTACTGAGCCGCAAACATGAGCAAGAAGAACCTGATGATTGCCATTCTATCGCTGCTGCTAATAACTGTTGCTGTGACTCAGTTTATTCCCGAAACTGCAAGTAAAAACCCAACGCCTTCACTGAGTAACGCGCTTCGCTAATTCGCATTCTGATAGTCTCCACGTGAGCGCACTACGCTAAAGATTCCACCCTGGTCTGGCTACTGCTAGACTCAAGGTATGCAAGATATCGAGCTGTACGCAAAACTCATCGCCGTTGCCGTGATTTTGTTTTATGTGCTGGCCATTTTTTCTGCGCTGGAAGCCGTCATCAAGGTACGTACCGCTCAAGGCGCTATTGCCTGGGTTATCTCGCTGCTGACATTCCCCTACCTGAGTGTGCCACTGTATCTGGTATTCGGCCGCAATCGCTTTGATGGCTATATCGAACAACGAGCAGAAATGGAGGCTGAATTTGACAGCTTATTGACTACCGCTCAGGTTTCAGTTGCCAGCCACCTTATCCAGCCTGCCGACGACAGCACGCTGTGGAGCATGCTCTATAAACTTGCCCATGCGCCCGCCACTCGCGGTAACAAAGTGGAGCTACTGATCAATGGCGAAGCCACTTTCAGCAGCATCAGCACCGGGATGCTTACCGCCCAGCACTACATATTGTTCCAGTTTTATATCATTCGGGATGACGACCTTGGTAGAAAGCTGGCACGGATACTGTCGGATAAGGCCCGCGCCGGGGTAGATGTTTACCTGCTCTACGACGAAATCGGCAGCCGTAAGTTTGCCAAGAGTCGTTTGTGTCAACAGCTAGTCATGTCTGGCGTTAAGGTGGCGGCATTTAATACGACTCAGGGCCACCGAAATCGTTTTCAGCTCAATTTTCGCAACCACCGAAAAGTCGTGGTGGTGGACGGTAAAACTGCCTGGATTGGCGGTCACAATGTGGGTGTGGAGTATCTGGGGTTAAATAAACGCATAGGACATTGGCGTGACACTCACACTCGTCTGCAGGGACCCGCAGTATTAGCCGCTGAGCTGGCTTTCGCCACAGACTGGCGTTGGGCAACCCGCAGCACACTCGATATTGAATGGGATTTTAGCGGCAGTATTGCCGGTAATTCAGAGGTTCTGATCTTCCCCTCAGGCCCTGCCAGCGAATTCGAAGAAGCCGGTTTAATGTACCACCAGGTGATTGTCGACGCACGCAAACGTATCTGGATTGCCAGCCCGTACTTCGTTCCCGACCGGGGCATTATTGCCGCTCTGCAACTGGCTGCCCTGCGCGGGGTGGATGTGCGCCTGATCATTCCCGACCAGCCGGACAAAATGATGGTCGGCATGGCTAACTGGGCGTTTACCAAGGAGTTACTGCCCGCCGGAGTAAAGGTATACCGCTACAAAAATGGATTTATGCATCAGAAGGTGTTCGTCATGGACGACGAACTGGGCGGTGTTGGCACGGCGAACTTCGACAACCGTTCTTTTCGGCTAAATTTTGAGATTACTTTGCTGGCCAATGATCCTGTGTTTACCGCACAGGTAGCAGGAATGCTAGAGCGGGATATGCAACACTCCCATCTGGTCACCCGTGAAGAAATGGCCGCCAAACCTCGTTGGTTCCCACTGGCCATGGGTGTAGCCAGGTTATTCTCGCCACTCCTCTAATCAAGGCACCTCACACTATAACGACTAAATCACACCCATGACAAATATGATCAGCACCACTGGCGGTACCACGTAGCGAATAAGAAAACGCCACAGGCCATACGCTTTGGCACCCAGGCCCAGTTCGTCGCGACTCGCTTCCTGGCTGAGAAACCAACCGGCAAAGATAGCGATGAACAATCCCCCCAGCGGCAACAAAATCTGGTTGGAAAAATAATCCATGGTGTCATTGAAGTTATTGCCGGCAATCGTCCACTCGCCCAGCAGGTTATAGGACAAGATGCTGAATATGCTGAGCGAGCCCACTGCGCTGACTACAATCAGCGCGCTCTTATGTCTGGAAATATTAAAACGTTCTTCCACCCAGGCATTGATGGATTCCACCAAACCGACCATGGAAGTAATACCAGCGACCGAAAGCATGATGAAAAACAGGACGCTGAAGACGTGCCCGCCGGGCATTTGCGCGAAGGCCACGGGCAAGGTCTGGAAGATGAGACCAGCGCCCGCAGCAGGGTCCAAGCCATAGTTGAAAACTGCGGGAAAAATCACCAGCCCGGCCAGTAGTGCAACCAGCGTATCGGCACAGACAATTATAAGTACCGACTGACTAATCGATATCGACTTGGGCAGGTAGGAGCCGTAGACCATCATCCCGGCCATGGCGACACCGATAGAAAAAAACGCCTGACCTATTGCCGCCAGCACGGTGGAAGGGCCTATTTTACTAAAGTCGGGGGTAAACAGCCACGTAACCGCCTCCTCAACCCCGCCGGCGAAATAATTGTAGCCGGCAAGCCCGAGCAATAACAGGAACATCAAGGGCATCATAAAACTGACCGCGCGCTCAATACCTTTTTTCACACCGGAGAAAATTATTCCACCGGTTATGGCCAGGCCAGCGAGGGTCCAGAACAACATGCCGATATTATTTTTTTGCATACTTGAAAAATTGGCACTAGCACTGACAGCATTGACGCCGGCAAAGCCAGTAGTCAGCGCTTCAAACAGGTACCACAGCACCCACCCCACCACGACGGAGTAAACTATCACAATGGTAAAGGCGGCCAGCAGGCCCATTCCACCAACCCATTTCCAGTGACTGGACTTGCCGCTTTCAATCGCTAACGCAGCCATCGCAGCCGGTGGACTGGCCTGCCCGCGGCGGCCGATAAGTAACTCGGCAATAAGAATTGGGACCCCTATGATGAAAGCACAGGCGAGGTAAACAATAACAAAGGCGGCGCCGCCATTTTCGCCAGTCACATAGGGAAAACGCCAGATATTACCCAAGCCCACGGCAAAACCGACCGAAGCCATCAAAAACGCAAAGCGTGAAGACCAGTGTGCCCCGCCAGCTGCTGCCATCGTTATTCTCCTATTATTTTATTTATGCGGCGAGTTTACACAATGTAACTCTGCTATTCAGGCGGCAAATCACCACCGACCTTATGCCGCCTGGTGCGCTTCGGATACGGGCCGCGTAGCCTGGTCCAGCCATTCCTTGTCACTACCTTCGACTAAGGGCGCAATAGTCTCACGCACCCGCTGATGGTAGCGGTTGATCCAGTCGCGTTCAGCGGGGCTGAGTAGTTCTGGCTGCAGCAGCCGGTTATCGAAGGGAACCAGCGTCAGCGCCTCAAACTGCAGCATAGGCACCTCGCCTTGCGAGTCCACAACCTCAGTCACCACCACCAAATTTTCACAGCGCATACCAAAACCACCATCGCGATAATAACCGGGCTCGTTACTGATTATCATGCCCGGCTGGAGAGCCGTCTTGTTCCACGCACGGCCCACTCGCTGCGGCGCCTCGTGGACACTGAGAAATGAGCCCACCCCGTGGCCGGTACCATGGTCGTAGTCATATCCTTCACGCCACAAAAATTGCCGGGCCAGCGCGTCCAGGTGGGTCCCGGTCGTGCCCTGGGGGAAGCGAGCCTGATCCAGCGCAATATGGCCCTTCAGCACGAGGGTATAGAGGCGTTTCACTTCCTGCCCGGGGTCGCCAATGGCGACGGTGCGAGTGATGTCAGTGGTACCATCGCGATACTGCGCTCCAGAGTCCACCAGATACACACTGTCTGCCGTAAGCTGTGCCGGCATGCCATCATTGTGATTGTAATGGCACATCGCCGCATTGCTACCAGCGGCAGAGATAGTATCAAAAGACCCTCCGTGGAAGAGGTCTCCCTGCTGGCGAAATTGGTACAGCTGGTCGGAGAGAATGGCCTCGTCGTGCAGGCGGCCAGCATCCACTTCGGCATCAAGCCAGGCTAGAAAACGCACTTCTGCGACGGCGTCACGAATATGCGCGCTACGGGCACCCGCCACTTCCACTACATTTTTTCTGGCCTTGGGTATTAAAGCGGGGTCCTCACCAGACAGTAACGTGGCGCCTCCCTCTTCCAGTAACATCTGCGTCCAGGCATTGGCACCGGCGGCATCAGCAAGAATTTTACGCCCCTTGTGGTTTGACAAAAATTGCGCGGCATTAGCTTCTTCTATAAGAACGCAGCCGTTACCCACGTGCTGGTCAAACCCTGCAGGTATACGGGCAGAATTAACCAGTACAGTGATGTCACCATTTGATTCGAGCAACGCAAAGCTCTGCAAAATTGGCATCATGGGTATATCGGTGCCACGCACATTGAGCAGCCAACTCACAGAATCAGGAGCAAAAATAAGCGCAGCGTCTGCACCCTCAGCCGCTACCAGACGTCCGATTCGCTGCCGCTTTTCCTCGCTTCCCTCACCGGTAAATTCCAACTCCAGTAACAACGCTGGTTTAATGCAGGCCGGCGGACGATCCTGCCAGCAAGCATCGATCAAATTCTCTACCCTGGCAACCAGTTCAATATCTGCGTCCGCCAATGTAGCGGCGGCCTGCAGATACCAAGTACGGCTGTGGAGTCTAGGATCACACAATACTCGTGACCCCGCGGGTAGTTGCGCCGCTAGCCAAGCGATATGTGGATTATCCCGCAAGTGCAGATATTCAAATGATTCGGCAGGGACCTGTTGACCCACCTGAACGGTGTAGCGTCCATCGACAAAGATCGCCGCGGTATCTTGCAATACCAGTGCAACACCCGCAGACCCGGTAAAACCGGTCGCCCAATGAAGCCTTTCATTGTGCGCCGGTATATATTCGCCCAGGTATTCATCCGCTCTGGGGATCACCAGTGCAGCATAATCACCCTGGGCCATTGCAGCCCGCACGGACTGCAATCTTTGTTCAATCATTACTGTAATCCCAATGTTGTAGGGTGAATCCTTAGTCGGGCATCAGATCAAAATCTGCTTTTGAGATACCGCAATCAGGACACTCCCATTCCTCAGGAAGATCGTCCCATAGAGTTCCCGCAGGTATGCCGTCAGCCGGTATCCCTTCTGCCTCATCATAAATAAACCCACAAATAACGCATTCATACTTTCGAAAACTAATATTACTCATCGTCGTACCTCATTCCCTATTTCTTTAGATTTGACCCTGGAGAACCAGGTGATAGCCATCCTCTACTGGACGAGCTAAAAGAGACAATGCACGCTGTAACTGTGGATTCATCGAACCTTCACTACCAACGGCAACATCCACACTATAGGCCCGCCCCTGAAGCTGGAAAGAACCTTCGGCCTTGATCGGGCCTTCCAAGGTTATCAGCTCACCAATTAGCGGTGTCTGCTCTTGCTGTGCAAAATCGATAGCATAACTGCCCAAAGCCTGCGTGCCCTGGGGCGACCTCCACACCGCTCGCTGCCAGACCAACCTGCCTTCAGCGCGCTGCGATTCGCCACCACTTATTATCAGATGCTCAACACGAGCGAAGAGGTCACCGGCCAATGCAATCGGCAGAAACTGCTGAAGAACACGCGCGCTGATATTAGCGTCGAAATCCGCCAGACTGACTTTCTGGCTGCTGTGAACCGTCACCTGACCGGAAATCTGCTGCTGGCCCCACCGGCTGGTAATCGACAGCGATGGAGATAAAAGCAACAGCGATAGTGGCTGCAGAGACCACTCAACGGCGCCCAGATGAAGATAACCGCCAGGTACACTAACAAGGCAGCGACTGACACCCCCACGCCAAAGGCTGCCACTATAACCGGATAAGGTGACCCCCTGATCTGGTAAAATATAGCCCAATAACCTTGCAGGGGCATTGACGACAATCAGCACCAGCGTGAGCACTGCAAGACCCGCGGCCCAGGATCGAGTAAGCATCACCTCAACCTGCTTGGCCGATTCGCACGGTCGCGTTAACGCGACCAGAATCGCCGGCCTGCGTAAGCGACACCTCCAGAACCAATAAACTCTGGCTATACTCCATGGCATGCAGCCATGACATCAGATCGTCAAAGACTGCTGCCTCCAAACGCACCTGAATCTCACCGCGGCTATTGGGTTGCAGCCGGCTAACCGCAAGCCCCTGACGGCGGGTGGACTGATTGATGACGGCGGTTAAATTACGTCTGGCGCTGCCATTTTTCGCGCCGCCGGTGTCGCGCAGGCGAATTATTTGCGACACCATCGCATCCACTTGTTGCAGGGACTTCGAGGTAGCAAAATTTCGCTGGATCATCTCATCACGCAGGTTATCTAGCGGCGACCAAAGCACCATGTAAGCTATATAAACAATCATAAAGCCGGCAAGTATCAACAGGCTGATTTGGTCACGCAGTCCAAATCGTTGCCACAGAGCCGTCACGACGGACCTCCCACACGTATGCGCGCTCGCACCCGCTCACCCTGTGCGCTGGAGCTTTCCATCACCGCTCTGAGGCCGGTCTTATTGATACCCTCCCGGATTTGCTCCACCGCTGTGTAATCAGCGGCGATAATATTCATCCGCAGCTCTCCACCACGGTCACTGTAGTTGATACTAGCGATGGAGGTGCCTTCACGGCCAGCGATGACTGAACCTACTTTAGCGATCAGACTGACAAACCCGGAGCTCTGACCAGAACCCTGTATTGAGGCCAATTGGCGACGCAGCTGCACTTCTGGATCCGGAGCATTACCCGTCGGATAGGCCTGCCTGTAACTGGCCATTACAGCAGTTTGCAGTGACTCATTCTCATGCTTAAGCTGCCTGTAATCGACCCAGGTCGCCAGCAGCTGCAGGCCAAAGGCCGCTAACAAAACCGCCGCTACTGGCCGCCATTGCTGCCACCAGCGCAACAGCGGCAGGCGAATAGAAAACTCACCCTGCAACAGGTTGGGTTTCCCGTTAACCGCATCAGCGAGGAGCAAAGCGGAACAAAAATTACCTTTGCGCCACTGCACCAGAGAGTGCAACGATTTCGGAATTTCAGTGAGCTCACCTGCCTGCTCTGAACCATATACAACAAGCGCCTTGGGGGGCGCAGCGTCGACCAGGGCTGCAGCCAATAAAACAGGCAACAACTCACGTTCGGCGCTGATGCCCTCACAAGCACCAGTGCGTAACACGACTTTATCGGCCTCGAATAAAAGACACCATTCACCTTCACGCCAGGGCAGCAAGAGCGTTTCGCTGGCCCATAGGGCTACCCCGTCAAAATCCGCCAGCAAAATCTGCCACTCACGCATTTTAGACGCCGTGCAAGTTGCCACTGCGTAATCGAGTTCTTCAAGGACGGCAGAGGCGAAATGGAGCTGCTCAACATCGCCCGCCAGTTGCTCTTCCAACATGTAGGGTAAGGACTTCGCCAGGTGCTTTTTTTCCTCGGGACTAATGGTCAGTCGCTGCAATCGAACATCCTCGCCGGGCGCTGCAAATACCACTGACTGAACACGTTGGGAAGACTCCGTAACAAAGGCGGACCGTGCGATCTCTCCATCCAGCCACCTGGGCTGCTCATCACTGCCTGGCACACAGGCGGCAAGTCTGCCCTTTATCAGGCGCAGCACGGTGATATTTTCACTGCTGGTCATAATTCGGTCCGGTCTCCCACTGGTATTGAACTAAGATAGTTAAAGACTGCCACTTGCTCTGACGATACTCTCGATGCGCCGCTCGGCTCTACGCAACACACTGTACAATTGCAGCTCCCGCCCGGCAATCTCTACCCTCGCACTCATCCGAAAGTAGTTACTTGATTCACCTAACAGCGGCGCGATTTTACCGATTTTTTTCCCCTCGAACACCGGATTGGCGAGAAACCCCTCCAAATTTTCAAAGCCGGACTCATCGCGTTGCTGCCAAAGTGTCTCGGCCTCCGCTTCACTGAGTGGCGAGAGATCATCATCTGAATTTATAGACCGCAACACCGGCAAGCCCGCGGTATGGATATTGAGCGGCTCGGGAGTTTGCGGCCATACTGTCACCCACGGGCTAAGCTGAGCGAATATTTCTGGTGTCATATTGGCGACGGCACGCAATTCGCTGGCACTACTCATAGGACGGTTGGCAACGCGGTAGGCTGGTGTCTGCGAAAAATAATAGTCGTCTTCAGCTCCGTTGGGGGAAACTGCGCTATCTGGATCCAACCAGTCGGCAATAGATTCAACGATATTGATCGCTGCCTGCTCGCTGACATCCGCGTCTTCCAAGGCCTGGAGCAGGCGAATAAATTGCGCCTGGTCCGCTGTAAAACGTTCAGCTCCGGTTGCTTTTTGCCTATCCTGCGCCGGCATCCCGATAAGTCTGTTTAGGTTAAAACGGCCCTGTAAATCCTCCAAACTACCGTACCACCAACCCCCTTCATCCAACGGAAACGGTTCCGGATCACGCGCCCAATCTTCCGTCAGATCGTCCCGCGGCGTATCACGGCTTTGATCCTGTTCATAATCCAGCGCCAGCACCAAGGTTGCCAACTCCTCGGCGCCTCGAAGATAGGCATAGCCCTGTTCGCGGTGAAACAAGTTACCAGCCCGCTGGGAGAACAGAGTAAATTCTCTAGACATTGCGACCGCTATGGCAGCGCAGAGGGCAAATACCAACATGGCAACGATCAAAGCTGCACCCTGCTGCCGGTTATTGGGACCTGCTTCAGATTGGGGGCAATGCATACAAGCGCCTCAATTCACCCCAATCGGTTAACTGCAGATTGACTTCGATAGCGGCCGGAACCGATAGTTCGATCCCAGGCTGACTGGTATCGATAACCCAGTTTTCACTCCAGTTACGCGTATCAATGTCTGACCCTCGACCGGAGTTCAAGTCTCCTAATGATCCCAGGAAACGCAACTCCATCTGCTCAACATGATCCAATAAAAGGACGCGCGATGCCTCGGTATCACCTGCGCGATCCAACACCGGATAGGACTCTCGCCACAATCCATCTTCTTCCCACACATAGTTCACCCGTTGAAGATGACTGCGGAGCTGGTTATTGGTGTTATGCCAACCCGCCCGCGTCAAGCTAAGCATAAAACGGGCCGCCTGGCCGCCCGTCAAGGCCGGTTCCACTTCGCCAAATTCATCTCTTACCGGGCGCTGCACAAACTGCCTAATGTCACGGGACAATACCGACATGGCTCTATTAATCTGGTAAGTGCGTTGAGCGTTATCCCGCGAGCTTTCCATCGCGGTGATTACCGTAGACAAACTGCTGTAGGCCAGGGTCGCCACCACTGCAGTGATAGCGAGCGCGATAAGCACCTCGATCAGCGTAAAACCGGGTGTGCACTTACCCACCAGCACCCCCTTGAGCTTGATCGGTTTGTACATCGGTATGGAAAAAAGCGACCAGCGTATGCAGGGTCTTCTCCGGCGTCTCTTCGTTCAGGCCGACACTGATTGCCAAACGATTAAACTGCGGTGCCTGGGTGGGCGTGCTCTCTATCCACCAGTACCATTGTCTGTCGCCCAACTCAGTGGCACCACTTTCTCGCCCACGAAGCACGTTGCCCGTCGCTTTGGCGAGAATACGCACCTCTTCAAGCTTATTGAGTGCTACCGTCTGGGCTTGAGATTTATCGCGTAAATAGGCCATAGCATCCAACTGGTGGTAGAGGCCGAACATCAACGCAGGTAGCGCTATAGCAACAATCGCCAGCGCCACCATCACCTCAACGAGGGTGAAACCGCGATCGCGCCTGTTAAAACTTCGCGTCATCATTTTCCTCTACCGGCTGGCCCCGCCGCATGGCCGTAAACCGACCTAACAAATCCCATTCCAGGCGCCATAACAGGTCGCCACTATTGCGCGCTCGCCACTGCAGGGCGCCAGGAATAGTCTCGCCGCTGGCGTAGAATATTATCTGTGGCTCGGGATCTGGATCGTCACCGCCGGCGAAATCCGGCACAAGCAACCCTTCAAGCTCGAGTTCCATGTCTATCGACGCTGGGAACGCGCGCTCAACAAAAACATCTCTGGCAAGCTCCGGCTCTCGCCACCCGTCGGCTTGTCGTTGTCGCCAGTTATAAACGTAGATTGTTTCGCCGTTAATAAACCGCCTGAGCAACAACAAGCCAAAATCTTCACCCGCAAGTTCGGCTTCGTCAAGCGCATAACGGCTGACGTCTGCGATATTGCGAACCTCGGTTTCAAAGGCCCGGTCCTCGCCACCCGATGACACCGAAAGATTCACCAGGGAAGCTACAATGACGATAACAAAAAGAACAACCAGTAACTCCAGCAGGGAGAAACCGCGCTGGCGTGGTGTTCTCATGGCGATTTATTCCTCGACTTTCCAGTTGCCGACATCGGCATTCTGCCCCTCACCCCCGGACAAGCCGTCTGCGCCACGCGAATAGATGTCTATTTCACCATTTTCACCCGGGCTGAGAAAAAGATAAGGCCGCCCCCAAGGGTCTTGAGGTAGCTCTGACAGATAGCCACCTTCCTTGAAATTTCTCGGCTCAGGAGCCAGCGTGCTGGCATCCACTAGCGCTTCCAAGCCCTGCTCAGTTGTGGGATAGACATAATTGTCGAGTCGGTAGATTTTCAGCGCTGTTTCTATAGCCTTAAAGTCCGCATACACTTTTTGCACTCTGGCTTCATCTGCGCGATTGAGGACGGTGGGCGCTACCACGCTGATTAGCAGCCCCATAATAACCAGAACAACCAGAATTTCGATTAGGGAAAATCCCTGGTGGCGTAATTTAACCCTGTGCTTTAGTGTCATAACATCATCTTACCATTGTGTTGAGATCAAATATTGGCAGCAGTATGGCTAATACGATGGTCAACACCATCCCTCCCATAAACACCACCATCAGCGGTTCAAACAAACTCATGACCGTGCCGAGCGTCATCTCAAGCTCTCGCTCCTGATTATTGGCCGAGCGCTCCAGCATGGCTTCCAGCTCACCACTGCTCTCGCCGCTGGCGACCATATGTACCATCATCGGTGGAAATCGCCCACTCTCCCGCAGTGCCCGATTGAGACTACTACCCTCCTGCACCCGCTCGGCAACCTGTTGGCTGTCCTCGCGTAACACCAGATTGGTGAGCACCTGACCAGCGATCCGCAGAGACTCCAATAAAGGTACGCCACTCGCCATTAATATACTCAGCGTAGAGGCAAAGCGCGCGGTATCGACGGCAGTCACAACACCGGAGATTCCCGGTGTTGCCAAGAGCCAGCGATGCCAGATTTTCCGCCGTACCGGACTGTGAAGCAAGCGGCGCACGAGAACAGCCAGGGCAACCAAAACAACCAGCGCCCACAGGCCATAATCTCTAAAAAAGTCACTGGCGGCAATCAGACCCCTTGTCAGCGCCGGTAACTCCCGACTCGTATGGGTAAAAATCCCCACCAGTTCCGGAACTACAAAAACCATCAGGGCCACTACCACAGCGACAGCCACACCGATCAGAATAAAGGGGTATATCATCGCCATCTTCAGTTTCTGTCCGGTGTATTGGCGCTGCTCCGTATAATCTGCCAGCTGTTGCAGCACCAGACCGAGAAACCCCGCATGCTCACCCGCACTGACCATGGCCCGGTACATTTCATTGAAAATCAGGGGAAATTCACCCATCGCGTAGGCCAGCGTATGGCCCTCGCCAACCCGCGAACGCACCTGCAGCAACAAGCCCTTGGTGCGAGCTTTACGGGTCTGCTCCGCCACTGCCTGCAGGCATTCATCAATCGGTAGACTGGATTGCACCAGAGTCGCCAACTGGCGAGTCAGCAGCGCCATTTCCCCCGTACTAATTCTGGGTTGCAGAAAAGAGAATGCAGGTTTTTTGCCGCTGGCATCGGTAGCATTGGCAAGATCTACCTCTACGGGTCTCAGGCTCTGACCCCGCAGCTGACCGCGAATTTGTCGTTCCGAATCGCCTTCCAGCACACCTCGAACAAGTTTTCCCTCGGTGTTCAGCGCACGGTATCGATATGCTGTCATTGAGTAATCGCCCTGCTCAGCTTACTGCGGTGACCCGCAGCACTTCCTCAATGCTGGTTTCTCCGCTAATGATACGACGCCGACCATCCTCTTGAATACCGGGGTAGCGTTGGCGTGCCGCCTGCAGCATAGCCTGCTCGCTCGCACCTTCATGTATCAACAAGCGCAGACCATCGTCTATTTCAATGAGTTCATAGATGCCAGTCCGACCGGTATACCCGCTATAGTTACAATGCTCGCAGCCCACCCCATGATAAATCTGAACCGCTTCGGCACCCTCTTTGAGCCCCAACAACTTCCGCTCTGCAGAAGTCGCCTGCTCTGCCTGTTTGCAATCATTACACAGCAGCCTGACCAGTCGCTGCGCTATCACCGCCAGCAAGCTTGAGGACAACAAAAAAGGTTCAATGCCCATATCCTGTAACCGGGTCACAGCCCCGATCGCCGTATTGGTATGCAGTGTCGACAGCACCAGGTGACCGGTTAACGAAGCCTGTACGGCTATCTCAGCAGTTTCCAAATCCCGAATTTCACCCACCATGACAATATCCGGGTCCTGACGCAGAATAGCGCGCAGACCCCGGGCGAAAGTCATTTCAACTTTAGTATTAACCTGGGTCTGACCGACCCCCGGCAACATGTATTCAATCGGGTCTTCAATGGTAAGAATATTCCTGGAGGTCTCGTTGATGTGTGAGAGTCCAGCATACAGGGTAGTCGTTTTTCCAGAGCCGGTAGGCCCGGTAACCAAAATAATGCCGTGGGGTTTTCTCAGAGCGGCAACGTAACTGTCGTAAACCGGTTGGTTCATCGCCAGCTGCGCCAACTCCAGCTGCCCGGCCTGCTTGTCCAACAACCGCAGAACAACACGCTCGCCGTGGGCCGAGGGCATGGTCGACATTCGTATATCTACCGCATGACCCGCGATGCGAACCGAGATACGACCATCCTGAGGAACACGTTTTTCTGCGATATCCAGTTTAGCCATAACCTTCAGACGCGATACCAACAACGGTGCGAGCATCCGCTTGGGTGACAGCACTTCAGCGAGCACACCGTCGATGCGGTAGCGAACACTCAGGCGGTCTTCGAACGTTTCAATATGAATGTCAGAGGCCTTTTCCCTGACGGCCTGAGAAAGAATCGCGTTGATCAACCGGATAATGGGGGCGTCATCTTCCGCATCCATCAAATCGCCGGTGTCCGGGATTTCATCGGCTAACCGACTCAGGTCAACGTCGGCGCCTATGTCTTGCGCCATTTGCTCTGCTTCGTTGTTACTGCGCTGGTAAGCCAGTGTCAGGCGCCGCTGAAATTCCTCAGGGGACACTGCCTCCAGCCTGAAAGACCGGCCAAGATGGCGCCTCAGCTCTGCCACAAGCTGTAATCCTGGCGCCTGCTGATAATATATTAGAGGGCCATCGTTCCCCAGGTCCAGCAAGACACTGTGCTGTTTAGCAAAGCTGAAAGGCAGTTCGGCAATGCGCTCTGAACTTGCTGGCTCGCGCAGGGGTGTAATGGCTGGCTCGATCACTACTGCGTCTCCGCCTCGGTCTGCTGCTCCTTAATTTGATCGAGCTGTTTGATTTGCTCTTCCCACTCTGGCAACATTGGAAGCTCGCCATCGTCAAGGAACATCAGTCCCCGCTCTCGACGCAAAGTTTGCTGATCTCTAATGTACTGGTATTTTTGAGCGCTGGCCGCATCCAGATCACGATCATCGCGGATGATTGTTGGCCGAATAAAGATCATCAGGTTGGTCTTGGTAACCTGTACCGCGTCAGTCCGAAACAGACGGCCAATAAAGGGGATATCACCTAGTATCGGTATTTTCTGGCTTGCATCCTGGACATCATCCTGAACCAGGCCACCCAGCACCACGACCTTATTATTTGAAGCCATAATTCTCGTGGCAATTTTACGCTCGTTGGTAATCAGATCTGAGGCAATTATTGAAAGCCCGGTCAGACTGGACACTTCTTGCTCGATGTCCAATACCACCGTATCACCCTCGTTAATCTGCGGAGTCACAGTAAGGGTAATACCGACGTTTTCACGCTCGATAGTTTGGAAAGGGTTTTGCGCACCGTCACCGCCTGCACCGGTATTGGTAAATGAACCCGTGACAAACGGTACGTTCTGCCCCACGGTGATGTAGGCCTCCTGATTGTCCAGTGTGAGTATGCTAGGCGTAGACAGTATGTTGGCGTTGGTCTGTTCCTTCAGGGCGTTGAGGATAACGGTCATGGAGAGATTGTCGTCAATCGCGCCCCAACCCAGAGAGAGCCCGGGAGTGCTGGCTAGGGCACCAGCCAGACCAGCCAGATCAAAGTCACCGTCGGTGCCGGAAGTACTGCCATCTCCCGTGTCAGGCGGGAAAACGGAGTCGGCGATACCTCGCGCGCGATTGTTATCGCTGTTGTTAATATTACTACCGAATAAACCGCTTTGATTGGCAAACAACCACTGCAGGCCAAGATCTTGCCCATCAATCAGCTGCATTTCAACGATAATTGCCTCCACCAGCACTTGTGCCCGACGAATGTCGAGGCGCTGGATAACCGCCTCCAGCGCCGCCATTTCATCTGTATCGGCAGTAATAATAAGCGAGTTGGTGCCGTCGTCAGCTTCGATGGTAGAGGTATTGCTCGTGTTACGCGCCGATCTGCCGTCTTCGGAGGTGTCCAGTCGACTAATATTTTGCATGACCCGGGTTAATACATCCGCAATTTCCGCGGCCCGTGCATACTCGAGATAGATCACTTTGACATTGCCACTTTGCTGGAGGGGCGTGTCCAGATGTTCAATCAGTAGACCGATACGGGCGCGCTCCAGTTCGTCGCCATTGACCAGCACACTGTTGGTCCGGCTATCGGCCACCAGCAGCATTTCCGGTTCATTACCGCCGCTCTGCTTGGCTTCCGACTTATTGAGTTCGTCTAACATACTGACGATATCTTCAGCGACTGCGTAACGCAGTTTGACGATATCTGTCTGTTGCACGGCGCTGCGGTCCATACGCTGAATAATGTCGCGAATTCGATCAATATTAGCGCCGACATCAGAAATGATAATGGCATTACTGGGGGCATAAGCGGCCATATGGGCCTGCTGCGGTACCAGTGGGCGCAGTACCGGGATCAATTTAGCGGCGGAGATATTGTCCAGCCTGATAACCTCGGTGACATATTCATCATTGCCGCTGCCGATGCCATTATCGCGCACCGAAACTGCCGAGGAACGTGCGTCTTTGCTCTGAATGACCCGCACTACGCCACCTGACCTCACCGCGGTGTAACCGTGAACATCCAGAATGGATAAAAACAGATCGTACAATTCGTCCCGTGATATCGGCTTGGAGGATATGACTTTGACTTTGCCTTTCACCGCTGGGTCCACCACGATAGTGGTATCAGTGGCATCGGCGACAAACTTGATGAGTTCCTGGATGTCGGTATCTTTGAGATTAACGGTAAAATCCTGAGCAAACGAGACAGGAACCCCCGAAATAAAGGCGGCCAGGGAGGCGATTCTCAGCAGCCGGGTTACAGCATTCACGAATTTTTTATCCTTAAAATAATATCTGCGACTGTATCATTGTTCTGCAGCGGTGGCATCCAGACTGACACTAAGCGTGACCGCCTGGTTGTCTCGCTGTAAATCGAATACTGCCTCGCTGGCAGTCCGCATGGTTTGGTAGAGGCGCATGGTATTGGCCGGATTGGTGAGTGCTATACCGTTCACCGCCGTGATTACATCCCCTGTCTTGAATCCCAGCGCCTGAAACTGTGCTACGTCTTTGCCCGGCGCGATCTGATAGCCCAGCAAGTCCGAACCATCGCGCACAGCACTGATTGCTACAACGTCTGTCAGGGCCTGTGGGTCAGCGTATAGTTTCTCGCGATATGAGCCCGCCAAGGCCGAGTAGGCATCGCTTTCAAAGCGTTTTTTTGTTCCTGTTCCAACAACGCTTTTTCCGGGTTGGCTTAATGTGGCTGGCGCAATACCGGGTAACTGTTCGTCCAATGGTGACTCTTCAAACAAAGTGAGTAGCTCGTAGGTGCCTCCATTATCCAGCACAACCTGGCTGTTCATCACTTTCGCCAGAGTCACTTTTCCTGGCACTGGCATTGCATCGTCGACCGCATATACCTCCTGTTGGGACTGATACTCAATGATGGCCTGACCCAAGCCATCCTGGCTAGCAGCCAACGCCCCTCGCAGTTTCAACGCCAATCGGGTCTCACTGGCATTCTTTTCGATACCTTCTCGAATCGTGGCGGACGGGGCAGCACTGTCCTCAATCTCGACAACACTCTCCAGGGCGCCAACCTGTCCAAAAAGATGCCAGTTTCGCAGTAAATCAATATTCACCGTGGAATCGGTTGAGGCTATCTCATTCGCTTTAATTGGGTTAATAATAGTGCCGGATGGAGGCAAGGCGGCATTTTGTTGCGGGAGCAAAATCCACACCAGCTTACCGACTGCGGTCAATGCCCATAAAGCCAGCAACAAGATAATAAATTGACGCAGACGAGACGCGCGGGCAGGCTCCGTAAGCCGCCGCCACACACCTTCCAGCGGCCCAATCAAACGCGCTGGTAACTCACTGGTCTTCTCTAGCCACTGCGACGACACACCACACTCCTACACGTACATCGGTACACCACACAGTAAAGCCTGGCTCCCGTCATTATGACTTTGATTATAGGGTGCAAAGGCGCAAGCGCAACCCGCGACAATTGTATGGTAATAGCGCCGCAGTAGCCCTCTTTCAGTAGCCGCCTAAGTTCAGGACGGCAAGCGGCATCAGCCGTCGTTAGACTGATAGTAATCCATCAGAATTTTAGCCACTTCCGGACGCGAAAACTCCGGCGGAGGCGCAATCCCTTTACCCAGCATTTCGCGCACAGCCGTTCCTGAAAGCAGCACAAAGTCGTCTTTATCGTGATCTGGAGCGTCTCGCATCATGACAACTTTATCGAGCTTCTTACTGTACGCAGTGTGATCTGCGCGATAGATTTCAAGCTCCAGCGCACCGTCCGGCACCTCCTCGTCGAATACGGTCTGAGCATCAAAGCCACCGTAATAATCACCGACACCGGCGTGATCCCGGCCAACGATCAGGTGGGTACAACCACAATTCTGGCGGAAAACAGCGTGCAACACAGCCTCGCGTGGACCCGCATAAAGCATGTCAAAGCCGTACCCGGTAATCATTACCGTGTTGGCAGGGAAGTACACGTCGACCATTTTACGGATAGACGCGTCGCGAATATCGGCGGGAATGTCACCTGGCTTGAGCTTGCCAAGCAGCATGTGGATCAATATTCCGTCGGCAGACAAATCTTGCAGGGCCATTCGACAGAGTTCTTCATGGGCGCGATGCATGGGGTTACGGGTCTGAAAAGCAACCACTTTCTCCCAACCCAGACTAGCGATCTCCTCCCGAATCTCGACTGCGGTGCGGAAAGTCTCGGGAAAGTCACTTTGGAAGTAAGATAGGCTCAATACCTGAATAGGGCCCGCCAACAAGGTGCGACCGAGGCTACGGAACGTTGCGACGCCAGGATGCCCTGGATCCAATGTGCGGAATATCTTCTCCGCCATAAAATCTATTTGCTCGTCCGAGACTGACTCTACAGTATCGACATCCATGGTTGCCAGTACCGGATTGCCCTCTACATTAGGGTCACGCAGTGCAATTCGGCTACCGGGTTGGAGACTGCTGTCATCGCTGAGGTTAACAATAGGGACCGGCCAAAAAAGCCCGTCGACCGTATGCAGATTTTCGGCAACGCTCATTGCATCCGCTAGGTTCATATAACCGGTCAGCGGATTAAAATAGCCGGCTCCCAGCATGACAGCATTGGCCGCTGCAGCAGAATTAAGCAACAACGAAGGCAGGCCTTCTGCTTCATCCGCCAGTACTTTCCGCTTCGCATCATCGGAGACATAAAGTGCGTTCAGTTGGTCTGAACCATGTGGTTTGATCATTGTGTGCTCCCGCAATGTTATTTATTCAGCGCTGTCGATAATACCGCGTGCACGCAATTCATCTAGAATCAAATTCACTTCCTCTTCCAGGCTTTGCTGATCGGAGTGGAGGTGAATCTCTGGCCTAATAGGTGCTTCGTAGGGGTCATCAATGCCGGTGAAGTTCTTGATCTCCCCGGCTCGGGCTTTTTTGTACAGCCCCTTGGGGTCGCGACTCTCAGCTGCCGCCAGTGAACAGTCGACATGGACCTCGATGAAGTCCATGCCCGCTTCTTCATGCAGCGCCCGCACCTGATCTCGATCGGCGGCATAAGGGCTAATAAAGCTGCTCAGAGCCAAAACACCACTATCGACGAATAATTTGGCTATCTCGCCAATACGGCGGATATTTTCCGTTCGATCTTCAGCGCTGAAACCCAGATTTTTATTGATTCCCAAACGTACATTATCACCATCTAAGCGGTACACCAGCACACCCATTTGAGTGAGAATACCTTCTAGCTCAACGGCTACAGTGCTCTTACCACTGCCAGACAAACCGGTAAACCAAAGCGTCGCGCCCCGGTGACCCAGTATTTTTGCGCGATGCTCGCGAGTGATGTCACCTTCGTGCCAGTGCACATTGGTTGCCTTCTGCTCTGCCATGCGGCTCTCCTGTTAGCTAACGTAGATTAATAGCCTGCATGATGTATGAGCGGGCTTTAGAAAAACCGCAATTATGCCTGTTCGCCTCGTGCAATACACTATCTCAGCGTGGGATTTTTCAATTCAATTCCAAACGTATTTAAGCAAGGACAGCACCACCGCCAGGCCGACAAGCGGCAGAATCCAGCGGCTAAGTTTTTGCATTTTTTGCGAATCTACCGGTTTGGAAAATCGTTCGCCCAGTATCACCATCAGGGCAACGCTGATAAAAATACATAGCAGTATGAGCATCAAATTATTCATAATTTTCTCGAGATGCTCACCGAAATGAATCTAGCAAGCGTGAAGTGAATCGGAGCTGTCAAGCGTCTGAGCTCGACACCCGATAGGCCTCGGATATGTCACTCGCGCTATCAACAGTACAACCCAGATCCTTGAGTAGCCCATCTTTCAGACTGTAAACCAAGCCGTACACCGACAGCTGTTGGCCTCGAGCCCAAGCTTTCTGAGCAATGGTGGTGTGGCACACATTGGAAACCTGACGTTGAACATTAAGCTCACACAGTAAATCCAGCCTGGCCTCGGTATCCGGCAGGGCATTAACGTGGTGCCGGTGTTCACTCAAGACATCTTTGATATTGCGCAGCCAATTATCAATGAGTCCGTTATCGCCGTCTTCATAGGCCGCCTTGACGCCGCCGCAGCCATAGTGCCCCACTACAATAATGTGCTTAACTTTGAGCACATCCACTGCGTACTGGAGCACTGTCAGGCAATTTAAGTCGGAGTGTGCAACAACATTACCCACATTGCGATGCACAAATATCCCACCTGGCGGTAGCCCAACGATCTGATTGGCAGGTACACGGCTGTCTGAACAACCTATCCAAAGGTATTCCGGAGATTGTTGATTAGCGAGTTTTTTAAAGAATTCCGGGTCGTCCGTTTTAGCTTGTTCTACCCAGGTTCGATTATTGGCAAACAGGTCGTCGAGACCACTCATTAAAAGTACCCTTATATTTTAAACCATTAAGGTGCCCAACCGACCAATCACGATTGAATTTCCACCGCCGCCTGCTGCAGCTTGCACCGCCTTACTGGCTTCCGACTCAAGTTGCTTGGCCAACTGCGCCATATCAACCGCTGGAAAATGCCGTGGCTCCCAAGTAACAACCCCAATACTAAGGGTGACATGCAAAATAGCTCCACGCCCGTCGTCGATTGCGAAATCATCGATATCCACGCGCATGCGCTCAGCAATGTCCTGACCCAGCGCTTCACTGCTAGCGGGGATCAATACCGCCAGATCGGAATCGGATAACCTGGCCATATAATCAGTTTCACGCAAACCTGAGGAAACCCGCTCGGCCACCTTCTTCATCACAAATTGGCCAGTTACTTTACCGTAGTGTACGTACAGATCTTCATATTCGTCGATGACCATCATTAACACAGTAACTGGCACATCACCTCTGCGCGCCCTGGCAATTTCTCGCGCAATATCTTTCTCAAAACCTCGCAGATTACTGATATGTGTTAGCGGATCGAGCATGGTCAGTTGCGATACCTGCTGGCGGCTAACGGCGTTCTTGAAGCAAATAGAAATGACCGAGGCCAAATGAGCAATGACGTCCTGCTCAGATCTCCCCTCGGCGATCGAGGTTTCGGTCATTCCACAGTGGTAGCTGCCCATCAATCGGCCCGAATCCATCAGCGGCATTAACAACGCATAATCGATACCCTGATCAGATTTCAGCACCTCGAACATCCGCGAATCGGTGGCATCGATCACCGCAATATCTGGTTCCAGATCGTACAGCTCCTGCATTTCGAAAGCATCATGATGTAGCAGTAACTGGCTGCCGTAACGCTGTGCACCACTAATCAATCCAGCAAGAACGTTTTCGGGATCGTAGAGCCAGAGTTCCGTCACTCTAAAGCCGAAGTGCCTGGGCATACTGACCAACAGCACCTCGAGGAGGGCTTGCAGATCAGTGGCTTCCATCAACATCAACTGCATCTGCTGCGATTGCGAATAGAGGTATTGATTAACGCAAATGGTACTAGCTAGTCGTCGCTCGCGAATCTCCGCACTGCTCTCAACGGCAGGGGCGCCCTCTATTTCTTCGGTATTCTGGCCGGAATAACTCTTGTCATCTGCCATGCGATTTACCCTGCCAAATTGAGGGACGCCGAGCTGCGACCTCTTTTTCTATTGGAATACTAGTGTAAGCGGCCTATACTTACGATGCAAACCTAAGGGGTGGCGCGATCTTGATATCCGCCTGAGACACCATGTGGCGAACCCTTTGAACCTGATCCGGTTAGAACCGGCGTAGGAATAGGTGTTTTTCCCAATTCCAGCTGCGCAGTCAATACCGTTTTTCTCACACGCTGGAGTTCCAATTGAAACGCTATACGTTCTCGCTAATACCGTCATTCGCTGTGCTTTATCTCGTCACTCCGCTGGCTCATGCCAGCGGGCTTACAGAGATTTTAGTTACCGCTGAATTTCGAGATACCCCCCTGCATTCACAGTCTGCCAGTACCAGTGTGCTTACAGGCGACAACCTTCAACAGCGAGCGGCCCAGGATCTGAAGGACGCCCTGAGCGTCGCTCCCAACGTCAACTTTTCCAGCGGCTCTTCGCGTCCCCGATTTTTTCAAATCCGCGGAATTGGTGAGCGTAGTCAATTTATCGAACCGCTTAACGCATCGGTGGGCTTTGTCATTGATGGTATAGACTACAGTGGTCTAGGAGTGCCGGGGACCCTCTTTGACGTGGCACAAATTGAGGTTTTACGGGGACCACAGGGCACCTTGCACGGCGCCAATGCCCTTGCAGGGCTGATCAACGTGACCACCGGTGAGCCTCAAACCGAACCTGAGCTCTCGATATCTGCAACTGCCGCCGAGTACAACACCTGGGATCTGGGTATCGTCAGCGCCGGCCCCTTGATCGACGACACTCTACTATACCGATTGGCAGTCAGCGACTATCAGAGTGACGGTTTCATCGAGAACGATTATCTGGGCGTCGACGATTCCAATAACCGCGATGAGACGAGTATTCGGGGCAAGCTTAGATGGCTTGTGGATGCAGACAATACGATCGACTTGAGCCTTTCGCACGCGGATGTAGACAACGGTTACGACGCTTTTTCACTGGACAATACTCGCAGCACTTTGTCCGACGAGCCCGGACGCGACACACTCGAATCCGATGCACTGAGTCTTTCGTGGAACAGGGCCACGCAAACAGTGGACATTGAGGCGCAGCTGAGCGTTGCCTCTTCTGAGATGGAATATAGCTACGATGTTGACTGGAGCTTTGTCGGCATTGCTCCCGACTCAGAGTTCTCGGCCTTTGACCTTTATGCCAGAGACCGAGATAGTTATAGCGCTCAGCTGAGGCTCAGTTCCGCGCAGGACACCAACCTGTTTGGCCGTGATAACGAATGGGTGGTCGGCCTGTATTATCTTGGCGACAGAGAAGATCTACTTCGCCAATACGACTTCCTGGCACAGGATTTCAACAGCCGCTATGACACTGACACCTTCGCTGCCTTCGGCCAGCTGCGAACGGATCTGGGCAGCAATTTCTCACTGGTAAGCGGGCTGCGCTTGGAGCGTCGCAATACAACATACAGTGACAATAACGACGTGGCCGCCGACCCCGGGGATACTCTGTGGGGCGGCCGTCTTGCTCTGGAGTACTTCAGCACGGAAAGCGCGTTGATCTACGCCAGCGTTGCCAGGGGCTATAGCGCCAACGGCGTTAATGCTGGCATTCTATCCAGCCAGGGAATTAGCGAAGATTCGAACATCATTGCCAGCCTCTCACAACTGGAAGATTTCGATTCGGAGTCCTTGATCAACTACGAACTGGGCTACAAGGCCCGCTATATGGAAGAGCGGGTGCGGGTGCGGCTGGCGCTATTTTATATGGACCGGAAAGACCAACAGGTTGGTGGATCACTGGTCGTCCCCAGAGACAATGGCAGCACCGAATTTATCGGCTATACGGACAACGCAGCCCAAGGCAATAACTATGGGCTGGAACTGGAGGTCGAATATCAAGCCAACGATAGACTCGCCTTGTACGCCAATTTAGGTTTATTGGAAGCCGAGTTTGACGATTACATTAACGCCGACGGACTGGACCTCGCTGGCCGTGACCAAGCCCAGGCACCTGCTTATCAGTACGCCGTGGGCGGTCGACTCGAACTGGGCGCAGGCTTTTATACTCGTCTAGATATTGAAGGCAAAGACGAGTTCTTTTTTTCTGACCGCCATGAAGTGGAGTCACCGTCCTACAACCTTGTTCATCTAAGGCTTGGATTTGAAAAAGATCATTGGTCGCTGGCGTTGTGGGCGCGTAATCTTACTGACGAGGATTATTTTGTGCGCGCATTTGGAACGTTTGGCAACGACCCGCGAAAAGGATACGAGCTGGAGCCCTACTACCAATACGGAGATCCTCGAGTCATTGGGTTTAGCGCCAACTACAATTTCTTCTAACTAGAGAACACGCCCATGAAATTAACTGCCGAACTGAGTTTATATCCATTCACCGAAGAGTACATCAGCGTTATCCGCGCTTTTATCGACAAGGTCGCTGAGCACGAGGACGTTGAAGTTGTAACCAACGCCATGAGTACGCAGATATGCGGCGACTACGAGCAAGTCTTTGCCCTGATACAGGCCGAACTTAAAACCAGTTTTGAACGCTTTGGTAGACAGGTGCTGGTCTGTAAATTAATCCCCGGCGAGTTAGTTCTAAGCCAGTGAGCGAAAATTCGACCACGGCCTCAAATGCAGTGCTCGCCGCGCTGGCAAGTATGTCGTGGCTGGAGTTACTGGCCGTAGTTCTGGGGATAACTTACCTGCTATTGGCGATGAAGGAGAGCTTATGGTGTTGGTACGCAGCGTTTATCGGCTCCGCAATATTCCTCTATCTTTTCTGGCAGGTAGATCTGGTCATGGAAACGGCGCTGCAGGTGTATTATCTGGCCATGGCGGTTTATGGATGGTGGCATTGGCGATCGGGTGCCTCCCGCACTGACTCGTTGCCGGTTAGTCGCTGGGAGGCCAGTCAACATGGCTATGCTCTCGCAGCCGTCGCAGTCGGAACGCTGGTCAGCGGCTGGCTGCTGCAGGAGCACACCAGCGCAGCCCTGCCCTACCTGGACTCATTCACCACCTGGGGCAGTATTTTAACCACGTGGATGGTAGCCAGAAAAATTCTGGAGAACTGGCTTTATTGGCTGGTCATCGATGCCGTGTCAATCTACCTATATATTGATCGTGAGCTTTACCTGACCGCGCTGTTATTTGCAGCCTATCTTATTATTGTGATTTTCGGATACTGGAAATGGTTACAGCACTACCGCGCCCAGTCCAGATAAAACTGGAACAGACGCTCGCCCAGTGGCATCAATGGCGAACCGATATACCACTGGCCGATAAGCCTGTGCCGGTCGAGGTGATGGGCCAGGGTCTGAGCAACTACAGCGTGCGAGTGGTCGCCGAACATCAGTATGTCGTTCGAATCGATGGCGTCAGCGTCGCACAACTCGGTATCAACCGACAAATAGAGTGGCGCGCCCTAAACAATGCCCACGCAGCCGGGCTTGCCCCCGCCCCCCGTTATCTAAACCCGGAACTGGGCTCCCTGGTCTGCGACTACCTGCCGCCAGATGATGATCAAAGTCAGGCGGCAGCTGATCTTGCCGAATTACTGCGCGGGATCCATGCCCTGCCCGCCCTGCATCAGCGCCTGGACATCAAAGAGCGCATCAACCGCTATGAACATCTTGCCGACCAGCACAATGCTGAGATCTGGCGAGACATCCGCAGTGTGAGCGCCCAGATTCATTCAATTCTGACAACGTTATCCGCATTACAGGAACCGCTGGTCTGCTGTCACAACGATTTGCTAAGTGAAAATCGGATTGTCAGTGCAGGCAAACTTTGGGCGGTCGACTGGGAATACTGTGCCATGGGTAGCTACTGGTTTGACCTCGCCGCGCTGTGCTGCGGTGACGCCTTGGACGAAAAAAACACATTTCACCTGCTTTGCTGTTACTTACAAAGAGAGCCTGAGCCGCTCGATATACAAAAATTTACCGCCAACTGCTGCCTATACCGTTACCTGGAAATCCTTTGGTTCGCGTCCCAAAATAAGTGGCAGTGGTTGAGAGAGGATTACCAGGGGCGCGCTAAAGCCCTGCATTCAGCATTGGCCGCGAGGTCGCTTTAATCTCGAAAATTACTGAACTGCAGGGGCAAACCAAATTCACCGTCTCGCAACAACACGATAACCTGCTGCAGATCATCACGCTTTTTTCCGTTAACTCGCACCTGCTCTCCCTGTACCTGAGCCTGCACCTTGAATTTCGCGTCTTTTATCGCCTTTACGACGGATCTACATTGATCGCTATCCAGCCCATGCCGCAGCTGCACGGTCTGCTTCACCTGCTTACCGGTCGTCACCATCTCACCAATATCCATGGCCCCCGGATCAATATCGCACTTGATCAACGCGCTACGTAGCATATCTTCCATCTGGTTTACCTGAAACTCCGCCTCAGCCACCATGACAATACTACGCTCCTCTCGCTCGAAGGATGCCGCCACGCCCTTAAAATCGAAGCGGTTGCCGATGATGCGACCGGCCTGATCGACTGCATTAGTGAGTTGGTGCAGATCCACTTCCGAAACCACGTCGAATGATGGCATAGTGCAAGTCCTTGTTAGTCGCTTTCGGAAGCACATAGTAATGCCAGACAACGCATTAACCAATACCCTGGGAACCACTCGATGGCATGTCGTGGGTGCCGGGGCAATCGGTTCATTGTTTGCCAGTTTTTTACAGGGGATGCGCTGCGATATCTCGCTAATCGGTCGTGGCGAAAAAGTGGCTGATACACGGATAATACAGCGCGCTGAAGTTCTCACAGAGCACTGCTTTGACTCGTCTTGCGCCGCAGACACAGACTTTATAGAACATCTGTTAGTGACCACGAAAGCTTATGACGTCGCCAGTGCTGTCGGGGCGCTACAGCATCGAATTAGCCGAGCAACTCAGATTGTCGTGCTCGCCAACGGCATGGGTTTCATGGATGAGCTTAAGCAGCTAGGCCTGAGTGCCGACTATTATTTTGGCACTACCACCCACGGTGCACACTTCAACGATTCGGGCATCCTGGTTCACGCCGGCGCCGGCGCCACCACGCTTGGTCAGAAGAATGCCTTAACGCCAAACTGGTTTAACCACTGGCAAACAGCGATACCACAGTGCCACTGGGACACCCATATCGAGCAGGCACTCTGGCTGAAGCTGGCAATCAATTGTGCGATCAATCCACTGACCGCGTTGAATCAATGCCCTAATGGCGAATTGCATGAGCGCCTGGAGTTACGATCCCAGGTTGCCGCCCTTTGCGATGAGATAATGGAAATAAGTTCCAGTATCGGTTTTAGCACGGTTGTTAAAGGGCTACATCAAAAGGTGACTCAGGTTATACAACAAACCGCGAACAATCGCTCTTCTATGCTCCAGGACATCAACAACCGCAAACGCACCGAAATTGACTACCTCTCCGGCTACATGGAACGCATCGCTAGGGATAATGGTATTAACGCAATCAAAAATCGTGACATGCTGGAGCAGGTGAAGGCTCTTGAATGAAATCATCGATAACCCGGAGGCTACTTATACTCTGCTGTTGGGCATCGGTTCGACCCTGTGCCTGATACTCAGCGATGCGACTCAGTTCCGCCCCGGTAGACTGCTGTTTAAACCACTGGCAGCGCTCTCATTTGTTTATCTAGCTTGGGCTCTGAGTGCCACTGACACTGTCTACGGCCGCTGGCTGTTGGCGGGGCTGCTCACCTGCATGGTCGGAGATTTATGCCTGATGCAGGAAGGTCAAGCGGCGTTTCTTGCCGGCTTAAGTGCTTTCCTTTGCGGCCACCTTCTGTATGTGATGGCGTTTATGCACCTGGGGTTCAACGCGGTGGCTTTGTTAGTCGGCAGCGTACCGGCCCTTATATTACTGTTTTTAAGTACCCGGTGGCTGCGCCCACATCTGCCGCCGGCGATGAAGCTTCCGGTGTATGCCTATATCCTGGTGATTACCGCCATGCTCCTTGCAGCTTGTCTGACCACCCATAATTCCGCTGGGCTTGTCATACTCACTGGCGCCTGGGGTTTTGCCATCTCTGATTTGGCTGTCGCGCGACAACAGTTCGTGAAGAAAACAAAACTGAATGGCATGTGGGGCACCCCTCTTTACTTTGCCTCTCAACTACTGCTGGCTGCCTCGGTCAGCTTCATCTAAACCCAGTCACTTCATGTAAAGCGCTCGGGCCGAAGATTGGACGGCGTCCTGCCATTGGCTTTTATCGTCATCAGCCAACAACATCGCCTGTTGCCGCCACTCCTTATCCGCCCGAACGCGACTAAACTCAAGTAAGCAGACGCTGGCATTACAGCGCATATCAATGCCTAGACGTTCGTCTGCCTGGGCCAAGAGATCTGGCGGCGGTGCTGTAGAGAAATGCGTGATCGGCGCCACCCCTTCACCGGTAAATCGAACCCGGCCCAGTGCCCGTTGCGCCACGGCCATCAGTTCGGTTCGCACCAAGGTGATATCAATATCGCCGGCTCGACCAACCTGTGGACCCATAGCGATATTTGGACCCAGAAAATGAACCGTTTGCGGACTGAGCCAGGTCCACGCCATCAACCCTGCGCACAGCCCCGTTACCGCAACACCAGCAAACAAACAGTGCGGATGCCCGATCGCTACCTGACGCCAAAACTCCAGGGACAGCAACCCGGGGGGCGGGGGCTCATAAGTCGTCCTGCGCTCCTCACTCTCCTGCTGGGGAATAACATCTTCACGACGAAACCAGGGCCTGGCTTCAACATCCAGCGTGTTGCCCAAATGCAGCGGCAATGACCGTCGCACCGCACGGATCACACGGCGCACTTCGTGCGTATTATCAGGACGTTTGTCTGGTTCTTTTTGCAATAGCCTGTATACCAGCCCGCGCAGTTCATCGCCAATGAGGCTGCCATCCACTCCCGTATCAGCTAGTTGTGGGCGTTCCTGTGCCAGCAAGCGATCGACATCAAACTGGCCATCTGTAAAGAAGGCATGCTCACCCATTAACATGCGATAGAGCAGACAACCCAAAGCGAATAAATCGGTACGTACATCCAGGCGTTCCCTCATACACTGCTCAGGCGCCAATGCACTGGCACTACCTGCGCCCACACTCGCGTCGCCGGCATTATCGGCAATACCGAAATCTGTTAGCTTGGCCCTGCCCTCTCGGGTAATCAGGATATTAGCCGCCTTAACGTCACCGTGAACAATGCCTGCTTGTCGTGAGGCGGCTAATGCGGCTGAAACATCTGCCGCTATATGCAGAGCGCTGGACTGGGATATCTGTACCACAGCCAGCAGTTCCTCCAGATCGCAGCCGGGGACGTACTCCATGATCAGTGCCAGGTTTTCGCGGGTCACCACCATGTCAAATATCTTGACCAGACGCGGACTATCCAATGCCGCGACCAGGCGGGCTTCCCGCAGCAACTGTCTACGAGCAGCACGCCGCTCTGGCTGGGGATAGAGTTTAATAGCAACCTGGCGATGCAACCTTTCGTCAAAGCCAAGAAAGACACGGCCCTGCCCACCACGCTTTATCAAACGCAGCAGTCTGTAGGGCCCAACCCGATTCGTCGTCACACGGCCAATCACATGGGCGCACCTGGGACCATACCCACCCTGCACTCTCGCAGTCGTGCGCGCAAACCGTGGCGAGATACTTTGAACTTGAGAGCGGCTTGGGCGAAATCACCGGCGCAGGCGTTAAGCATTTGCTGCAGCTCAGCGAGCGGAATATCGGCAGCCAACCGAAGTTGTGGTGAATGATCGATATATTTATAAACGGACTGACGCGTAACACCCAGTTGTTTTGCCGCTACTGCAACCTGGTAGTCCGCAGCCAGCAAAGCCGCATCAATTTCAGCGTGACTTGCTACAACAAACGGTCGTCGTTTTTTCTTGGAGTCAAGGGCAGTAGGTGGCGGCGAGCTCTCCCACTGCGTTAGCTCTCGCTCCAGTTTCTGCGGCAGAACCAGCTCAGCGTCACTGGCCAGTACTACCTGTGCTATGACATTCGCCAGCTGGCGTACATTGCCCGGCCAGGGATACCGTAACAGAAGGTGGAAAAGTTCTGCCCACAGTGCGAGGCCTGTCTCGGTACTGGCGGGACCTGGAAGCAAGGCGATTTTATCCTGTTCTGCGCAGGCCGATTGCAGGAAGTACCAAGCCAACTCGCCAATATCTTCCCGGTGACACCTCAGTGGTTGCACCGTTATTTCGGTTGCCGCCAGGCGATACCGAAGCGCGGCCTTAAAACCACTGCCCGGATTATCGAGATCAGCGTCAGTTGCAGAAATAATTCGCAAATCCACGCTCAATAGCGAACCGCCCACCGGCTGTATCTCGCGTTGCTGGACGGCCCGTAATAGCTGTGACTGAATCTCTTGCGGTGTGTCACCGACCTCGTCAAGAAATAAACTACCGCCCGCCGCCTGCTGAAAAAAGCCCGCTGTATTGCCTGAGGCGCCGGTGAAAGCACCGCGCACGGTGCCAAACAACAGGGCCGGAGCGAGGCTCGGTGTAATTGCCGCCATATTGACGGCCACCAGCGGCCGCTTAGCCCGAACGCTCTTATTGTGCAGTGCGCGTGCCACCAGCTCCTTGCCCGAGCCAGTTTCACCCAGTATCAGCACGTCATCAGGACGTGCCGCCAAGCGCGTTATTTGCTCGCGCAAGGCAACCATGTATGTACTGCTCCCGACCATGCCATCATTGGCACTGCCCGCAGGCACACCCTTTCGCGCTTGGTTAACGCCCCGTCTGCGCAATAACAAAACTACCGAATGACCTAAAAAAACACTGATCCCTGCGTCCAGTTGTTCGATGCTAAACGCTCTCTCCTCATCCAACTCTTCGCCATCCACCCGGCAGCGGCAGGCCCCCGGGCATTTGCCAATACGGATTCCACCAGGCGCAGGTTTAAGGCGCAGAGCGTTGCGACTGACATGTCGATCATCAAGACTGAGCTCCCCCTCACCGACAACACTTTGCTGGCTGGTAAAAAGCGGGGTGTAACGGCCCAGCAGCAGGGTCTTACCTCGAGAATCCGCCGGTAATATCGCCCGGGTACCGATACGGAGGGCATCAGGGTGAAATACGATAGTCAACTCAAGACGTCTAGGTGAGTTGGAGGGTGACAGGCTCGCGAAGACAGAGCGTAATGTCGCCTCTTGCGTTTGGTCTTTCGGCATATGTGGCACTGCTTGCGGGTAATAAAGGGGTACAGCTACCTCAAGGTTAGCAGTAAAACCAGAAAGTGCCCGATGGCCGAACGACCCACACCGTAAGCAGTGGCTACAGAAAAAGTTCCAACAAAGAAAACACTACAAACCAGCAGGCGCCGCTTCGTACCAGTAAAGCACCCAGCTCGCGGGCCTCAGCTGCGGCAGCAAGACCAAAGTCGCCAGCATCGGCGGCATTGGGGGCAACCCCCACCGCACTGCGACTGACATCACTGAGAATGTCGCCAGCGGTACAACCTGAACCGGGGAACATTTCAGCTAGTACCTTGCGGCTGCGGACAAAGTCCCCTGCCAGAGCGAAGGTTAAAGCCAGTAAGCGCGCGGGAAGCCAGTCCGCCACAGCTATCCAGCGCCTGGCTGTGGCCGGCGAACTGCCACTGAGCGATATCTGCAGGAGTCGGTAGGTTAAGGCGGCCGCCGGGCCCAGCAACACAAAATAGAATACCACCGCAAACCAGCGTTGATAGCCTTCATAAACCAGAGAGCCGATCAGGCTCTTGTGCACCTGCTCAGGAGAAGAGACGCCGTCCTCCTCTTTATCGGTTTCTGCTGAGCCCGATGGGTTTGGAGAAAAAGATAATTCTGCCTGCAAATACAGCCAGCCCGCTTCAAAATCGCCCTGCTGCACGTAATTTGAGTAGCGCTCGACCAGCGTAGAAAAATTCTTACGGCCGAAGCTGTAGTACAAAACGCCAGCGGCGGCACCAATCCACAACAATCCAAACAGTGTTGACTCCAAAACGCCCTGCACAACCACCACTAGCAGCGCCGGCACCAGAATCAACAAAGTAAACCCCAACGGTTGCGACAAACCGCTGCCCCAGACTTTAGTTTGCCAGCCTAGAAACCAGCTATCGTAACGGTCGCCACGAATTTCACCCCATACCTGCAGCATGACAACTGCAATAATTAGTGCCAGAAATGTCATTTCCCGTTTTCCCCCGCCGCCAGTGTCGACCGATAGTAGTCCCAGTCAAAAGCAGGCCCGGGATCGGTCTTGCGCCCGGGCGAAATATCACTGTGGCCTACAATACGGTCCGCGTCCAGCTTACTGTAGTGTGCGACAAGCGTTTTAGAAAGACCTGTCAGCACAACATATTGAGCTTTTGTGTAAGGTTCCTCATTGGTACCTTCCAATTCAACACCAATGCTAAAATCGTTACAGTTATCAGCCCCTTGGTATTGCGAAACACCCGCGTGCCAAGCGCGATCATCACAGCTCACAAACTGGAGTAACTCACCGCAGCGCTTAATCAGCATGTGAGCGGACACCTCCATACCTCTTATTTCTTCGAAATAGGGATGCTGCGACCAATCAAGGCAGTTACAAAAGAACCGTTCAATACTGTCTCCGCCGTACTCTCCGGGTGGCAGGGAAATATTGTGTATGACCAGTAAGTCAGGCTCTATCGACTCAGGACGAAGCCCACAGTTGGGAGATGGCACCCGTCTAGCACCCTTAACCCAGCCCTCATGCATTTCAAATTTCATTGATCCTCGCTAAAACACTGGCCGACCTCAAGCACAGACTAACAGGCCCCCATCACAGCTGCTACAATCCACGCCACATCAAGAAACCCTCACCTCAAGATACTATGACACACACGATAAACTCAGATACGGTTGCAGAAAATGTGCGCGCAGCGTTGGCAGAAGACGTCGGCAGCGGTGACATCACCGCTAGCCTGATAGCACCCGAACAGATTGGATATGCACAGGTAATAACGCGAGAGGACGGCGTGCTTTGTGGCGTTGCATGGGTTGATGCCGTGTTCGCACAGGTCGATGCCAATATCGAAATCCAATGGTGCTGCAAGGACGGCGAACGAATCAGCGCCGGACAAATCCTGTTTTCGGTAAAGGGGCCCACCCGGAGCTTATTAACCGGAGAGCGGGTCGCCCTTAATTTCTTGCAGCTCCTCTCAGGCACGGCTACCACCTGCCGTCAGTACGCCGACCTGGTGGCAGAGACCTCAGTCAGTTTGTTGGATACGCGCAAAACAATTCCCGGCTTACGTCATGCTCAGAAATACGCTGTTTGCACTGGCGGTTGCTATAACCACCGTATCGGCTTGTTTGATGCGTTCCTGATCAAAGAAAATCATATTGCTGGCTGTGGCGGCATTGCAGAAGCCGTACAAAAAGCTCGCCAGATTGCGCCAGATAAGCTGGTGGAGGTGGAAGTAGAGACGCTGGAAGAATTGCAGGAGGCCCTCGCCGCACGTTGTGACAGGGTCATGCTGGACAATTTTTCGCTGGTTGAAATGAAGGCAGCAGTTGCCATGGTTGAGGGTAAACTCGCGCTTGAAGCTTCCGGCAATATCACTACCGATACACTGATATCCATAGCAAAAACTGGCGTGGACTACATTTCCATTGGCGCTTTAACCAAGGACTGCAACGCTCTCGACCTGTCAATGAGATTGATCTAGGTGCTAGCCGGACTCTGAGTCTAAGACAAAGGCGTTGAACTAACCAACACACCATTGTTATCGGCATAGAGAAAATCGCCAGGGCTGATGTCAACACCGCCGAATGATACCGGTATATCACGCTGACCAACGCCAAGCTTCTCCGTTTTAACCGGCACCGAACCGAGAGCCTGCACGCCCAGCGCAGTCGTTCCAATCTCGTCTACATCGCGGATCACACCATGGATAATCAGGCCAGCCCAATTGTTCGCAGCAGCCTGCTCGGCGAGCATATCGCCTAGCAAAGCCCTGCGCCGTGAACCCCCTCCGTCGACGACAATCACCCGGCCTTCACCCGCTTCGGCTACGATCTGTTTGACCAGCGAATTATCCTCATGGCATTTAATGGTTACCACCTGACCGGAAAAGGCATGCACACCCCCATAGTTGTTGAACTGCAGCTCTATGGCGCGTGCCTGCGGTGCGTTGTCGGAGAGATCCGGTGTACTCAAAGTGCTCATATCGTACCTACAGCCATGCCACTGGGTAGCTCTGCATAGTGCCTTGTGCATTGGTGATCGAACCGCCGTGCCCTGCGCATCTTGGCAGAACGTGCTCAGCGTAAAATACCGCCGTGGCTATCTTTTTAGGGTAAAACTGTCTGTCACTGCCCGACACAATCCGAGCATTGGCAACCAGCGCTGAGCGCGCCAGATGCCATCCACCCAGTAAGTAGCCCGTCATCATCATATAGTCAAAGGAGGCGCCCAAGGCTATTTCAGAGGATTCTTTCAGCGCTGCGAGGACTTGTCCGGTAGCGCGCTGATGTTGAGCCAGAGCTTCCGACAGCTGCCGCTGAATAATGGACAGCGCTGGATTCTCAACGGCCCCCAGCTCAACTACTGTCGACGTTACCGCTTCGAGCAATTCAGCCATGGCGCCACCATTGTCCCTACCAAGCTTACGAGACACCAGATCTGCTGCCTGAATACCGTTGGTGCCCTCATAGATTGAGGTAATACGAACGTCGCGCAGATATTGGGCGGCGCCGGTTTCTTCGATATAGCCCATGCCCCCGTGAACCTGCACGCCCAGGGACGTGAGCTCCTGCCCGACCTCCGTCAGCCAACCTTTAATAACAGGGATCATCAAGTCAACACGAAATTGGTGGCTGGCCCTAGCAGCCGGATCGCCATGGTGAGCCAGATCCATGTTCATGGCGTCGGAGTACGCCATCGCCCTGCCCGCTTCGATCAGTGCTTTCATAGTTAACAGCATACGTTTTACATCGGGGTGCTGAATAATAGGCACCCCGCCCTGTACTCGGTCGCGTGCATAGCCGACCGCCTTCTGATACGCGCCCTCCGCAGACCCCAGCCCCTGCAAGCCCACCTTGAGTCTAGCCTCATTCATCATGGTAAACATACAAGCAAGACCGCGATTCTCCTCACCGACCAGATAGCCAATGGCGCCATCATTGTCGCCAAAAGCCATCACACAGGTAGGACTGCCATGAATGCCCAGTTTGTGCTCACAGGATACCGGGAAGACATCATTGCGCTCGCCGAGAGTGCCATCTGGATTGACCAGGAATTTGGGCACCAAGAATAGCGAAATACCTCTACTGCCCTCAGGTGCACCCGGTACTTTGGCGAGCACCAGATGAACAATATTATCGGTGACCTCATGATCACCCCAGGTGATGTAAATTTTCTGACCGCTAATGCGGTAATAATCGCCCTCGGGCTCCGCTTTTGTCTTTATCACGGCCAGATCTGAGCCGGCCCCAGATTCAGTCAGGTTCATAGTGCCGGTCCACTCACCACTGTGCATTTTCTCAAGGTATGTCTGCTTCAGGTTATCGCTGCCGTGGGTCGCAATAGCCAGGGCGGCGCCACTGCTCAAAAAGGGTGCCAGGGCAAACGCCATATTAGCCCCATTCCACATCTCACAACTTGCGGTACCGTAAAGCTCGGGCAAACCCTGTCCGCCATGTTCAACACGGGCGGAGATGCCCACCCAGCCTCCGGCTCCCATCTGCTGCAGAGCCTTATCATAGCCCGGAGATACCGTCACCCGACCATCTTTGCAGGTCGCGGGCTGCGCATCACCCACCGGGCGTAGAGGCGCAAGCACGTCGCCGGCAAATTTTGCAGCCTCATCCAAAAGGGCCGTCGTCAGGTCCGGCCCGACACCCATCCCTTCGAAACCATCCAGTCCACCCAGTGCTTCTTCCACCTGCAGTAATTCGTCGATAACGAAGCTCATATCTTCAAGAGGTGCACGATAATAAGGCATAAAAAATTCCTGGTTCGATAAACAATTTTAAACAGCGTTTGGTAATTCTATTGAGCCGAGTATAATTCTCCCAATCGATAGTTTCCATTTCCACCATTCACTGCGTGAATGAAATGGCTCGCCAAACGGAGCGTTCAATGAATATCAATCGGGTCGACCTCAATCTCTTAGTATACCTTGATGCGTTGTTGCGGGAACGCAATGTTACCCGGGCCGCCAATCAGCTCAACCTGTCCCAACCTGCAATGAGCAACGGTCTGCGACGACTCCGAAATCTATTTGATGATCCTCTGCTGGTACGCACATCCGACGGCATGATGCCAACAGAGCGGGCGCTGGAACTGGAGCCGATAGTCCGCGAAGTGCTAACCAATATCGAAAAAGCCGTGCAACCGCGCTCAGCCTTTGACGCCTCAGGTGCACAACGCGTCTTTCGCATCATGGCGAGCGATTATGCAGAATCAACCTTGTTTCCTAGCGTTCTGGGCAAACTCCGAACAGCAGCGCCAGGACTCACCTTGGATATCATGACTCCGAGTGATGTGAGCTTCCTCGATGTAGAGCGGGGCAAAGTCGACATGGTAATCAATCGCTTTGACGCGATGCCACAATCCTTTCACCAGATTAACCTGTGGAAAGACAGTTTTTCCTGCCTGATGAGCCCTGAAAACCCGATATTGGAAGACTTTTCGCTGGCAAACTATCTGCTGGCCAAACACGTCTGGGTCAGCAAAACTGGCATGGGTGTTGGTGTAGGCGTCAATCCGGACGACGTGCAGCGTCTGGGTTGGGTAGACGCGGCGATCAACAAACTGGGCAAAAAACGCCAGATCAGGGTCTTTACCAGACACTATCAGGCGGCGATGACGCTGGCGGAGCAAAATGATCTGATCGTAACTTTGCCAACACGAGCGGCCCAACTCAACAAGGACAATCCGCGGCTCGTGCTGCGCGAGCCACCGCTGGAGATTCCGCCACTGGAACTAAAAATGGCCTGGAGCCCCCTGCTGCAGCACAATCCTGCTAACAAATGGCTACGTAAACTCATCGTTAATACTGCCAGAGAGATGGATGGGCAGCCACCGACTGTGTGATTTCAGTCATTCACCAAAGCAATGCCAACGATAGAATCGATAAATTTGCTAAATTCTGCTGAGCTTCTTAAAATTCTACAGAATACATTTGGAGCCCTGCGCAACTTACGCGCGCGCCAATAGAGAGTTTTCGCATGACCAACCGCATTCAACAGGGTGGCCTTCAAGTTGCCACCGTTCTCAATACGCTCCTCGAAGACGAAATTCTTCCTGGCACCGGGATCACTGCCGATCAATTCTGGACCGGGTTTGAGAGGATCCTTGACGATTTGGTACCTCGCAATCGCGAACTTCTGACCGTACGCGAAACCTTGCAGGCCCAAATCGACAATTGGCACACAGAGCACCCGGGGGCGAATTATGACAAGGCCCAATACAAGGCGTTTTTACAAGCAATCGGCTACCTGCTGCCCGAGGGTGACGATTTCACAATCAGCACGCGTAACGTAGATCCGGAAGTGGCTACACTCGCCGGCCCGCAGTTGGTAGTGCCGGTAATGAATGCTCGTTATGCCCTGAATGCTGCCAACGCCCGTTGGGGTAGCCTTTATGACGCACTGTACGGTACCGATGTGATCAGCGAAGACGATGGTGCTGAGCGCGCAGGCGCCTACAATCCTGTTCGCGGTGCCAAAGTCATTGCTTTTGCCCGCGACTTCCTCAACCGGCACTGCCCGCTGATGGCAGGTGATCACAGTGCCGCTACTGCCTACGCTGCTGCAGATGGCGCTCTTCAAATAACCTTGGCTGACGGGCAGGTCACCACACTGAGTGATGCGTCGCAATTTGTGGCTTACACTGGCGAGGGGGCTACCCCCGACAGCATATTGCTGTGCCACAATGGTTTGCATATCGAGATTCAAATAGACGCCTCAAGCCCCATCGGCAGCACAGACAGTGCTGGCGTAAAAGATCTGGTGCTGGAATCCGCACTAACCACCATTCAAGATTGTGAAGATTCGATTGCTGCTGTTGATGCTGAAGATAAAGCCATCGTTTACCGCAATTGGCTGGGACTGATGCGAGGCGACCTCCAGGAGGTCTTCCGTAAGGGCAGCGCGACCCTGACCCGAGAGCTCAACCCGGACCGGGTTTTCAGCTCAGCAGCAGGTGGCGAACTGACACTACCGGGGCGCAGCCTCATGTTTGTGCGCAATGTTGGCCATCTGATGACCAATGAAGCGATATTGGATCAACAGGGGCAGGAAATTCCCGAGGGCATCATGGACGGCATGTTTACCGCCCTGATTGCTATGCATGATATCAACGGCAAGGGTGCACGAAGCAACTCTCGCTGCGGCAGTGTTTACATTGTGAAGCCAAAAATGCATGGCCCGGACGAAGTCAGTTTTACCTGCGACATGTTTGATCGCATTGAAGATGTACTGGGCATGGACCGCAATACGCTGAAACTGGGCATTATGGACGAGGAACGGCGCACCACTGTCAACCTCAAGGAATGCATACGCAGAGCGCAGGAACGGGTTGTATTTATCAATACCGGCTTTCTTGATCGCACCGGGGATGAAATTCACACCAGCATGGAGGCCGCCGCCGTCACCCCCAAAGGCGCGATGAAACAGGAGCCGTGGATCAATGCCTACGAGGACTGGAATGTAGATACAGGCTTGGCCTGCGGCCTCAAGGGCAAGGCTCAGATCGGCAAAGGCATGTGGGCCATGCCCGATCGTATGGCGGATATGCTCGAAGTAAAAATCGGTCACCCACAGGCCGGAGCCAATACCGCTTGGGTGCCCTCACCCACGGCCGCAACGCTGCATGCCATTCACTACCACCAAGTCAACGTGGCTGAACGTCAGAAACAGATTATGCAGCGCAAGCACGCATCTCTGGACGACATACTCAGCATTCCATTGAAAGGTGCTGTCGGTCTATCAGACGAGAAGATTAAAAGGGAATTGGACAATAACGCCCAGGGCATCATGGGCTATGTCGTCAGGTGGATTGATCACGGCGTCGGCTGCTCCAAGGTACCCGACATTAACAATATTGGCCTGATGGAAGATCGCGCTACCCTGCGCATATCCAGCCAGCATATCTGCAATTGGCTGCACCACGGCGTGTGTTCAGAGGCTCAGGTTCGCGAAACGCTGGAACGCATGGCGTCTATCGTGGACAGTCAAAATAGCGCCGACCCCACATACCGCCCCATGGCGCCCAATTTCGATGACAGCATCGCCTTTCAAGCGGCCTGTGACCTTGTCTTGCTGGGGCGTGAACAGCCCAGCGGTTACACCGAGCCAGTGCTGCACGCTCGCCGCCGCGAAGCCAAGGCAAGATATGGCACTTAATACTACGCAGTAGGCGGGCCACCGGGAATTTCGATGACCTGCACCACCTTCGGCGTCAGGTGCCCTAAGCGCTCCTCTTGAGCTCTTGAGCAGCCAGCGCGACCTGCGCTTCAACGTAGTCATAGTTCAGCGCATCGGCCACTGCTTCATAAGTGACCATGCCCGCATGGACATTGAGGCCGTTGCGCAAATGCACATTTTCGCGTAATGCCGAGCACACCCCCTTGTTAGCCAGCTCCAGGGCGAAAGGCAGGGTTGCGTTGGTTAACGCCATAGTTGCGGTTCTGGCAACACCACCGGGCATGTTTGCCACACAATAATGCACAACGTTGTCCACGATATAGGTCGGTTCGTGATGAGTCGTCGCCTTCGAGGTCTCGAAACACCCACCCTGATCGATCGCAACATCGACCATAACAGAACCGGGCTTCATCCGACCAACCAACTCGCGGCTAATAAGCTTGGGCGCAGCGGCACCAGGAACAAGGACTGCACCGATCACCAGATCTGCTTCCAGCGCATTGTGCTCAATGGCGTCAGCAGTGGAGTAAATAGTCTTCAAGCGTCCACCAAATATCATATCAAGTTCTTTCAGGCGGTCCAGAGAGCGGTCTAACAGCGTGACATCAGCACCCATCCCCATCGCCATACGCGCCGCATTGATGCCGACAACACCCCCACCAATCACCAGCACTTTAGCCGGTTCAACGCCAGGAACGCCGCCTAGCAACATGCCGTTACCGCCCTGCGCCTTCTCCAGGTTGTGGGCCCCTGCCTGCACCGACATGCGACCAGCAACTTCACTCATCGGAGCCAGCAGCGGCAGGCCACGTCCATCCGAAGTCACTGTCTCATAAGCAATACAAGTCGCTCCGGACTCCACCAACAGCGCGGTTTGAACGGGGTCAGGTGCCAGGTGGAGGTAGGTGAAAAGAACCTGGCCGGGGCGCAGCATTTTGCACTCAGCCGGCTGCGGCTCCTTAACCTTAACGATCATATCGGCGCGGTCAAAAATATCCTCTGCGAGATCAACGATTTCGGCCCCCGCCTGCTGATATTGCGCGTTGTCAAAGCCAATAGACTGCCCGCCATCGAACTGGACCATGACTTGATGGCCATTTTGCACCAACTCCTTAACACCCCCTGGGGTGAGGCCAATTCGGTACTCGTGATTTTTTATTTCCTTGGGGACGCCAATCAACATGTCAGTTCTCCAGTGCATGAATAATGTGAACAAAGAATAGCGACGAGAAAGTGACTTTTTCTCTTTATTTTTTATCGATTCATAGCCGATTCAACTATCATTTCCCAATTTTTAGTTATATCGTCTAGTTATAGTGTTTTTAGCCAGGCGTATACGCTGAGAAAGAGATGTAAGATGGAGAGAAAACTTCACCAATTGAATAAAATTGATCGCAATATCCTCAGAATTCTACAAAAAGATGCGCGCACCAGTTATGCCGAGTTGGCGCGTCAGGTAGGCCTAAGTACCACACCCTGTAAGGAGAGAGTGAAGCGTCTCGAGAAGGACGGAGTCATTCGCAGCTATCAGGCACACTTGAACCCGCAATACCTGGATGCCGCGCTAGTCGTCTTTGTGCAAATCCGCCTCAATCGCACTTCACAGGATATTTTCGAAGAATTTACCCGCAGCGCCTATGACTTGCCGGAAATACAAGAATGCTATCTGGTATCTGGCAACTTTGATTATCTGATCAAGGCGAGAGTGGCCGACATGGGGGCCTACCGGGAACTCCTGGGCGAGACCCTGCTGACCCTTCCGGGCGTCCTTGAATCGACCAGTTATGTCGTTATGGAGCAGGTTAAGGAGACGCTGGCGCTGGAGGTCCCGTATTAACCAATCATTACAAATCTTCTTCAGTAATATCCTTGTACTGAAGATTGGTGAGTTGTTCTGACAACAGCCCGAGCAGAAAAATAATCACCCCAGAAAGAATCAACAGAGTACTCATGTTAGTAAAACGCATCGCGCCGCTAGAAATGGCGCTCACCACGTAATTCAGCACCCCCATTCCCGAGATAAGCACGGCGGCGGGGAAATACACTTTTAACGGCGAGTAAAGCGTTCCGATTTTAAAAATTATCAGAAAAAAGCGTACGCCGTCACGCAACAGATTGATGTGGCTCTTGCCCACGCGCTGAGACACCGTAATCGGCACAAAACCAACAGAGTAGCCGGCGCGAAAAAATGCCATTGTTGACGTGGTGGGATAACTGAAGCCGTTTGGTAACAGATACAGAAAGCTCAGAAACTTCTTACGATTCACGCAGCGAAAACCCGACGTTAGGTCCTCTATCTTGTGATTAACCATCCAACTGGCGAGTTTGTTATATAAGCTATTGGCACTCCAACGCGCTACGCTAGCTTGGGACTCACGCCCCGAGCGCGCACCAACAACCAGATCGTAGCCCTCTTGGACCTTCCCCAGCAGCTTCTCGATTTCCCCCGGATCGTGCTGGCCATCGCCATCCATAAAAACGATGTAATCGCCGGTGGCCGCACGAGCACCTGTCTTGATAGCCGCGCCGTTGCCTTTTGGGTAAAGATGAGACAGGACTTTGAGACCGGCCTCCTCTGCAATCGAGGCGGTGGCATCTATCGATCCGTCGTTGACCAGAATCACCTCAGCATCCCGGGGCGCACTCTCTTTCAGGCGTGACAAGAATTCTGGCAGCGCATCCGCCTCGTCTTTCGCCGGAATAACTATGCTCAAACGATATTTGCTGCTTAAGTTGGACACGGTTGTTCCTGTAGACTCAATTAAAAGAAGGATAACGGCGGCCATTACAAATGCAATACATTTCCAACACTTCTCGGTCGGTCGTCTATACCTTGACGTCCTGCTGACAACACGAATTGCGGGCTTTAGTCTGCGATTTAGTCAACACGACGAAACAAGCGCAAAAAACTCAGTGCTGGCAGAAGAAAAATATAACTTGAGTGCGCTTTTAACCTGCCAGGCGTTCACTATTATTTTCTAGTCATACAGGCGTAACGTGTTTTTTTGTGCGGTATCCAGATGGCCGCTCAATTCCAGATCATAGAGTCGTTTCTTTAACCTCTGCACCTCAACCCTTCTTTGCAGCGCCACAGCAAAATGCAATTGCATGAGCAGTCCGCGGATATTATTGGGCGCACTTGCCAAGAACAGCTCTGTATATTTATAGGCATTTTCATAACGCTGAAGATCATTTTCAAAGCTGGCAAATAGGGCGAATATATTGGCAGAGGCTTGGATAGGAGTCGGGGCACGCAAGAATATCTCCGCCAAACGATCAGCCAGCGCGACCCTGTCAAGTCCCGGGCATGATGGGCCACGGAGTATTCGAAACAATCCATTCATCGTAGAGACAACGGCAAAAGGGCGACCAGGATCAGCATTCCCCAAGCTGTGCAAAAGGGAGAACGGAACTTCGCGCCCCGCCAAACAATGCAGTGCAATATCGAAAATCTGATAATCCCCCTGTCGCCCTCTGTCGCTGAAACCATGGGCAACCTGAGAGTAGCTTAGAGCCTCATCCAGCGCACCAACACTGGCAAGCTGGATAGCCATATCCTGGTTGGCCCGAAAAGAGCGAGGGTGATGATTCACGGCATTCATTCGGATTAAAGGACCACTCGACCACAACTGGGCCTGCGAACTGGTTTTCGAAGCAACGACGACCAGATAGCATAGCAACAGCAGCAGCAAAGGCGCAGCTACACCTTTGTCCTGGGCCGCCAATTTTCCAAGAAAGAGGCCCATCAACAGAAAAAGACCTACCGAGGGGAAATAATTCCGGTGCTCGAAGTAAAGTTCCAGGGCGAGGACACTTGATTCCACCGCGTGGCCAATCAAAAACCAGAGAATACAAAAAGCCAGCGCTTTACCCGGGCGAAAAAAACAACAAAGGGTTGCTAACACAATTACCCCGCCCCAAGCCAAGACGGCGGCTAAGGTAGCAGTTGGTTCTGAGAGGGAACGAGAAACCATATAGTCGTCGTGATAAATCCCCATTCCTGTCAGATCAGGCCAAATTAGTTGCCCCACATAGTCCCACATCACCCTGGCTTCGGTCAGCAACCGTTCCTCCAGCGTAAATGAACGGGCCTTGTAGCCCGCCTGCACCCAGTCCCATCCCCATACAATCAGAATAGGAAGGCTGAGAATCGCGAGCACCAAAATTATTGCACTGCCTCTGTCCAGCCAGAACCGGTACCGGTCATCGGTTTCCATTCCTCTAAACCACAAACATTCAAGGAGTAGTGCAATAGGCACCACCACAACAGAGTTTTCCTTGGCATAAACGGCTAACAACAGCAGCAGGACAAGAGCAACTGTCAATGCACCTGCACGGCCCAGGCGCGCCAGATGTTGACGCCAGTACACGTAGGTAACCAGAAATGCCAGACTAAAAAAAGTCGCCAACATCGCCATACGCTGGACCACGTACAACACAGTGCTAACGTGGAGCGGGGCAAGCATCCATGCCGCAGCCGCCAAACAGCCAAACATTGCTGCCCGAGGGAATTTTTTGTGCGACAGCAGCAGGGTAAACAGCCAAGCGACCATTAAGCCATTCGCCGCGTGCAAGCCAATATTGACCAGTTTTCCGACGCCTGTTCCGGTGCCAAACAAAAGCCGTTCGACAACAAAGCTGAACATCGACACTGGTCGCCCAAGCGGCCCGGAAGCATTCGAAAAGACATAGTCCAAAGCACTTGCAAACGACGGCTCAACATACCTCAAGATATCCAGATTGGCCCGGTCATCTAGCAGCCAGGGACCATACTGACCTGGCCAGTAGGCCCAAATCATTGTTCCGACACTGCCTAGTAGCAGTGCTAAGACCAAAAGTCGCTGCAGCGTTAGCGCCGGGATAGACATCTAATTGGCAGGCTCAATAAACATTCGTTTTAACCGAATCAGGTCAGACCGCCGCGTATCGTATTTAAGCCAACTCTGCATATTGGTATACATGCAGCCGACATCTCCCGTTTCACTGCACGCGGTAATCGCCTCATGATAAAACTCCGGATTATATGGCTGCAGCCTGATTGCCTCTTCGCGCAGTGCGCGTAACTTGCTCCCGTCCACGCCGAGGAAAGAGCCATAGGAGTACTCTAACTTGATAAATAGCGGGTGAGTGGGGTACCGGTCTCTAAGTGTTCGAAGTAGCTTTACCAGGTCACCGGACTTAGCAACACAACCCCCTGAAATTACGCAGTCAATCAACACACCGATGGCGGTACCATCAGACGCATTCAATTGCTTAACAGCGGCTACGGCGGCTATCTTTGCCATCCATCGTGCAGACTCTTCCTCCTGTCGTAGGTAATTATTATCTATCCTATGAAGTGAAACCAATGCCGCAAGAGAATCATTATCGATCTCGAGCATTTGAGAAAAGTGTTGCCGTGCGATGAAGAGTGCTGCCAGACGAGATTCTTCATCCAAGTCTTCAGAACGATGCAACTCAAGCATATTGTAGGCATACGCGTAGTGTGACCTGGCAGACTCTGGATGATGGTAGACATTACTTGCACTCAGCCCCAGGTTATCCGACCAGGCGGAAGTACGCGCCAGAAGTAATAGTGCGAACACCGCAACAGCGCCTCCAGATAACAAACAGAAGTTGAGCTCCGACCTCAAGTATTTTCGTAGTGCAAAAAACAGAGCAGCAGTGACTAGCGCTATGCCGACACTGGGCAGATAATTCCGGTGTTCAAATACCATTTCGAGCCCGAAAATACTCGACTCCAGGCTGTGACCAATCAGATAAAATAGCAGGCCAAACAAAACGACGGGGCTCTTATCCCGCCATTTCACTGCGACCGCAAGCACGACGACCCAAGCCAGAAGAGACAGCAGCGTAGTAGCAGGCCTTAACCAGCCTTGGGACCAGATAATATCGTCATGATGAAAGCCCAGGGCCGATGGCTCCGGCATTAGAAACCAGCCGATGTAGGTCCAGCTGAGGCGCAACTGAGTCAGCACGCGCTGTGCCAAATCAAAGTCACGCTGAATGTACCCATTTTGAATGAAGTCTAAAGGAAACATTGCCAGCGTCAGAATGACGACGGCTGGCATAATAAGCGCAACAACCGCGCTACGTCTCAATGCAGGCCTGATCTTACCCGCCCATACCCCCCGGAAAAAGCACACTTCCGCTGCGAGCACCAGCCACGGTAGTAGTACGCCGTTTTCTTTGCTGTACAGCGCTAACATTAGAAAGAGGGTCAACCAAAGCGACAGTGAGAGCACCTCGCCTGGCTTAACAAGTTCACTCACCCACCTACGCCGTTGCACCATGAACAGACACAGCCCCGCCAACACAAACAGCGTGCTTAACTGAGCCAGCCGCTGTACCGCATAGAGAACGGTTGAGACGTGTAACGGATTAAACAGCCAAAGGGCGCTCACCAACGTTGCAAACCAAAGGCTATGGGGAGAACTGTCGGTTTGAGACTGGCCGCCTGAAGCCACTTGTCTGGCAAAAATCCACACCAGCCACGCAATGAACAGGTGGATAAGTACGTTGACCAATTTTAAAGAAAGGACGTAGAACGGCTCAGGTACCAGGCGATTGAGCCCGAATGTAAGCACGCCGATTGGCCGGCCAAGCGGCCCGGATGGCGCACTAAGCGCAGAAATACGCCAAGAATCAAACTCAGTACTCGCAATATTGAGCTTGGCGTTTTCAACAAGGGTCGGAATATCATCAAATTGCAGGCCGCCCGGCAGGCCAAACGCATAGGTGACGAAAGCGAGAGCCAAGAGCAGGGGAAAAACATACGCCGAAAACTGGTGGCTGCCCATAAATTTATGTTCGATTTATGAAGATTGAAAAATTGGCGTAGAGCGGAATCACCATAAAAAAAGCCTGGCGCTTATGCAAGCGCCAGGCTTCTATAATTGCAGTTCTTAACTTAACTGCATACCGCAGGTCGCTATTACCCCCTGCAGCTGGCCGGCAGAAACTTGCTGTTAATCCCCGAACCGCCTTCTACTCGTGCCGTTAAATTAGTACAAGTCCAAACAATGGAGCCGTCGCTGCGAGTTGCAGCAGATAGTGCAAACCCTAAGGTGGCAGCACCACTTGGGATGACGTTAGGTTGCATCGTTGCGGTAATAATACCCGTAGTGGTCCAAAGTAAGGATCGAACGATCTCTTTATTGGGGTTGAAATTGATGCCACTCAATGCATCGGTCGATGGAAGGCTATTATTGGTTGCATAGAACTCGGAGATCGTAACTTTCGCTTCTGATAAAGCGGCCATAGGCTCAGCCATTTTCGAGCGAACCACGTAATCCTGATATGCAGGCAGCGCGATAGCCGCCAATATGCCCACGATCGCAATAACGATCATCAGTTCGATGAGGGTAAAACCCTGTTGTACTTTCTTTCGCATGCTCATGATTGATTTTCCATTAGATAATTACTGGCAGGCGCGTTATCACCTGTCGGTTTTAGTTCAAACGATACTATGCAGATTTGATGCCAACCTTAAGCCGCTTCGCTCGGGATTTATTTATATCATGTTTTTCAACAAGTTAACGTATAAATAGTATCGGGCTGAAGACGTCGCTACCGCCACTAGAGGCGTCAAAAAAAACCACAAACTCGCCCCATGGGCGCAATATGACAATATTTGTCACTTTCCGTATCCTCGTCACGGATGCTGATATCGAGGTTGCGCCAAGTCATGGCGGGTTGGGTCAAGTCGACGGATCAACAGACCACAAATCGGCATTAATAACGATCCTTACCAAATCACCCGATAACTTGGCACTTAACGCTGTTAGCTCTTGTCATCGCTAGTTATACTTTCCCCTGCGCTCGAATAACTAAAAGACCACCGGGAACAGGATTTTGCTGAATGAATGATAGGGGAGTAAGCCAACTCAGTGGACTGGCAGGCAGATTAGTTGTCGACGGACTGATCACGGCTGAGCAGGCTACCCGGGGACAAACGCAGGCATCACAAGAGAAAATGCCTTTTGTCCAGGTTCTGGTCGAAAAGATGGATATCGACGGCCATGGCCTGGCGTCAATCGCCTCGAAAGAATTCGGGGTGCCCATCTTCGACACATCAGCACTAAACCAATCCAATCTTCCCGATGGCCTAGTGGAACCTGACCTGGTTACTAAACATCACGCCATGCCCTTGTTTCGCCGCGGTAACCGTCTCTTTGTCGCCGTGTCAGATCCGACTAATCTTGCCGCTCTAGACGAAATGAAGTTCCACACGGGCATTAATACCGATGCCATACTGGTAGAAGAATCTGCGCTCTCCGCCATGATTCTTGCGTGGATAGAATCACAGGACTCACTGAATGATGGCCTGGAAGGTCTAGACTCAGGTGATTTCGACGATATTGATATCGAGTCGGGGGAAGGTCCCGACAAGGCCGATGATGGGGCAGAAGGAATAGACGAAACGCCTGTCGTTCGATTCGTCAATAAGGTCCTGATTGACGCGATTAAACAGGGCGCGTCAGACATACATTTCGAGCCGTACGAAAAGTACTATCGGGTCAGGTTCAGAACCGACGGTATCCTGCGTGAGATGGTCAAACCACCCAAGGCCCTTTCGGCAAGATTGGCTGCTCGATTAAAGGTAATGTCTCAAATGGATATTTCCGAAAGGCGCCTTCCCCAGGATGGCCGTATTCAAATGAAACTTTCTCGCAACCGAGCGATCGATTTTCGGGTAAACACGCTACCCACGTTGTTCGGCGAAAAAATTGTCCTGCGGATCCTGGACCCGTCAAGCGCCCAAATGGGGATTGAAGCGCTGGGTTATGAGGATAATCAAAAAGAGATGTTTTTGAAGGCACTCAACCAACCACAGGGGATGATTCTGGTTACCGGGCCTACTGGCTCAGGCAAAACGGTCTCTCTCTATACCGGTCTGAATATTTTAAATGACCCCGAGCGTAATATTTCCACCGCTGAGGACCCGGTAGAAATTAATATGGCCGGTATTAACCAGGTGCACGTAAACGCAAAAGTTGGGCTCAATTTTGCGGAAGCACTGCGCTCTTTTCTACGCCAGGATCCCGACGTCATCATGGTCGGCGAGATACGTGACCTGGAAACGGCCGAAATCGCTATAAAAGCCGCTCAAACTGGTCACCTTGTGCTCTCTACTTTGCACACTAACAGTGCGGCGGAGACGATAACGCGCATGCTGAATATGGGGGTGCCGGCTTTTAATTTGGCAACGTCGGTCAGCCTGATTATTGCCCAGCGTCTGGCGAGAAGGTTATGCAAGGCATGCAGTCAACCTGCTGATGACATTCCTCATGCGACTCTTCTAAAAGCCGGATTTAGCGAAGAAACACTGGAAAACGCTACAATTATGAAGCCTGTGGGTTGCGCCAACTGTGTGGACGGGTATAAAGGTAGAGTCGGCGTATATGAAGTGGTACCGATAACGCCTGAAATCGCTCGCCTGATCATGCAGGAAGGCGATGCCATACAAATTCGGGACATGGCGCGGAAGGCGGGCTTTGATGACCTACGTGCATCGGCCTTACTGAAGGTGGCAAAGGGCCAGACAAGTTTGGAAGAAATTAATAGAATAACAACCGATTAATATTAAAACAGTGGATACGGATTTTGACCCGGGGCGGCTAGCAAGATGGCAACAACAGCAAGGGGGGACACTTTTACTTGGAGTGGCAAAGACAAGAATGGCCGCGACTCAAAAGGGGAGATTGCAGCAGCCAGCCAGTCACTAGCCAGGGCTCAGTTGCGCAGGCAGGGCATTAAGCCAAGATCAGTCAGGAAAAAAGGCAAGCCCTTGTTCGGTAGTAAAGGCAAACCTGTCAAACCGGCCGATCTTGCTATTTTTACCCGCCAGTTAGCCACCATGATGAAAGCCGGCGTACCGCTGGTTCAAAGCTTCGATATTGTCGCCGAGGGACTTGACAAGGAAACCATGCGGGACTTGGTAACTGGCATCAAAAATGATGTCGCATCGGGAAGCGGATTAGCGCCTTCTCTAGCGAAACATCCCCGACATTTTGATGATCTGTTCTGCAGCCTGGTAGCCTCCGGCGAAGCCTCGGGTACGCTGGAAGTGATGCTCGATAGAGTTGCAACCTATAAGGAAAAAACGGAGCAGCTGAAAGCTAAAATTCGTAAGGCAATGACCTACCCAAGCGCGGTGATCGCTGTAGCCGTTATTGTAACCGCCATCCTGTTGATCAAAGTGGTCCCCACATTCGCAGCAACATTCAAGAATTTCGGCGGCGACTTACCCGCTTTTACGCTGTTCGTGGTTGGGCTATCGGAGTTTGTACAAGCTTGGTGGTTCATCATTCTTATGGGTATGTTTGCGACCTTTTTTGCCTTTCGCGAATTCAAACTTCGATCCGTCAAGTTTTCTAAATTTCTCGACCGATTAGCGCTGAAGGCCCCAGTAGTAGGTAGTATCGTCCACGATGCAGTGGTAGCAAGGTTCTCAAGAACATTGGCGACCACTTTCGCTGCCGGTGTCCCGCTGGTTGAGGCTTTGGAATCTACTGCCGGAGCCGCAGGAAACTCCGTATACTCCAACGCTATCTTACAGATACGTGATGACGTCACCACTGGCAATACCTTGTACCAGTCAATAAAATCCACTGGCCTGTTCCCAAGCATGTTGCTACAAATGGTCTCTATCGGTGAGGAGTCCGGCTCTCTGGACGAGATGCTCGATAATGTCGCCAACCACTATGAAGAGGCCGTAGATAACGCCGTAGACAGCCTCAGCTCTTTGATGGAACCACTCATCATGTCCATCCTCGGAGTGTTGGTAGGCGGCTTGATGATTGCCATGTATCTGCCCATCTTCATGCTCGGATCGGTGATCTGATTCAACCGCTTTATCCTATGGGGAAAAACACTTGGTGTTTGAGGTCTACGAGCTACACCCCTGGTTTTTTTATGCCTGCATTCTACCCTTGGGTCTGATAGTAGGCAGTTTTTTAAACGTGGTGATCTATCGTCTGCCGCTAATGATGGAGTTACGCTGGCGACAGGACTGTTGCGAACTGCTGGAGGTAGGTCAGGGGCCAACGGATCCGCCCCTTAGCCTGTCCACGCCGAACTCCCACTGTCCGCACTGTAAATCACCCGTTAAACCCTGGCAAAATATCCCCGTGGTCAGCTACTTGATCTTAGGCGGGAAGTGCGGCTGCTGCGAGACAGCCATCTCGAGTCGTTATCCGGTCATAGAGATCTCTACTGCCGCCTTGACCGTATTAGTGGGCAGTCATTTTGGCGCATCCTGGGCTTTACTCGCCGCCATGCTTTTCACCTGGTCGCTTATCGCGTTGACGATGATCGATGTCGACCATCAGTTATTGCCAGACGATATAACGTTGCCCCTGCTATGGCTGGGCCTGCTGTTCAATATTTTTGGCACATTCGCGACCTTACAGAGTGCAGTAATCGGCGCAATTTTTGGCTATCTCATATTGTGGTCGGTGTACTGGCTGTTTAAATTGCTGACCGGCAAAGAGGGTATGGGTTACGGTGATTTCAAACTACTGGCTGCCCTCGGTGCTTGGCTGGGCTGGCAGGCTTTACCGATCATCATCCTGATGTCTTCCCTGGTGGGTGCTGTCGTAGGTGTAGCGCTCATGGTCATCAAGCGTCGAGGCAAGGAGATACCCATACCTTTTGGCCCCTACCTTGCTGCTGCAGGCTTTATCAGCCTTATCTGGGGTGAGGAGATTATGAATCGGTATCTGCAAATGTCAGGTATTAACTGATGGCGCTAATCATCGGTATCACCGGCGGTATTGGAAGTGGCAAATCGGCGGTAACGAATCGCTTTGAGGCATTTAATATTACCGTGGTTGACGCTGATAAAGTTGCGCGTACCATCGTTAAACCCGACCAACCTGCTTTGAAAAAAATAGCAGAACACTTTGGAGCAGACATTTTGTTGGCAGATGGCTCACTTGATCGCGCTGCCCTGCGCGCAACGGTCTTTTCCCAGCCACAGGAACGCCTCTGGCTAGAAGCATTGACCCATCCTCTGATTCGAGAAGAGATGCTCGCGCAACTAAAATCCTCCCGCTCGCCTTACACTATATTGAGTTCGCCGCTGCTGCTGGAGACCAGTCAAAAGTCGTTAGCCGAGCTCGTCATCGTGGTCGACGTACCTGAACAGTTACAACTTGAGCGCACGGTGCAACGGGATAACAACGACGCAGATCAGGTGGGACGGATTATGGCTGCACAAATGTCTCGTTCAGATCGGCTGAAACTGGCGGACATCGTCATCGACAATTCTGGGGCATTGGATAAATTAGACGAGTTAGTGCGGAGCCTACATAACCAGTTCCTGACCCGCGAAAAGAATAACTGACCAATTTGCCCGTTTTCCTACCGCTGTTAACTATAAACCGGCACCTCAGCGATCCGCTAGTAGTACAGCAACGGCCTCGACTATAAGTGCATTTGCCTTAGGAAACTCGAATATTTTCAGTTGAGTTTCCGTAACCCATTCCAGAGGCTGCCCTTCCAACCCTTTAGGCTCACCACTGAATTCCTGAACCACATACACATCAAGCAACACTGCTTTATCGCCGTAGTCGTGGTGTACCTGGACGAGAGGGCTGGCAATACCGATGGTAATGCCTAACTCCTCCTGCAGCTCTCTCTGCAATGCGTGTCGAACAGTCTCTCCTGACTCCACTTTACCGCCGGGGAATTCCCACAAACCGCCCTGATGCGCATTCTCGCCCCGGCGTGTAATAAGAATTCGGTTGACGCTGTCGAGAATGACGCCGACTGCAACGTGAACCTCTTTCATTCAGCTACGATACTCAGCGTTGATTCGAACATAGTCGTATGAAAAGTCGGTAGTCCACACCTTAACCTCATTCGCTCCGCGATTAAGCTCCACCCGAATGGTGATTTCTTCAGGAGCCATGGCGGCAACGCCCTGCTCCTCCGTGTAACTGGCCGCTCGACAACCGCCCTCCGCGATCAACACGTCGTTGAGGTACAGAGCTATCAGAGACACATTCAGATTATCGACCTCTGCCCGTCCAATCGCAGCCAGTAGCCGCCCCCAGTTAGGGTCGCTGGCGAACAGTGCGGTTTTGACCAACGGTGAGTGAGCGATGGTAAATGCGACATCCAGACACTCCTGCTCGCTGGCACCACTGCTTACTTGCACCGTCACAAACTTGCTGGCACCCTCCCCATCTTTGACCAATGCCAGAGCCAGCTGCTGACAAACGTCCAACACCGCTTCGCGCAGGGCTCGGTAAAGGACACCCTCATAACTCACCAGCTCAGCATTCCCAGCCTTGCCCGTTGCCAATAAAACACAGGCGTCATTGGTGGAGGTATCGCCGTCGACAGTAATGCGATTAAACGACAGATCGACGGCATCACTGAGTATGCTCTGTAAGACCTCCGGGGAAACAGCGGCATCGGTAGCGAGGTAGCCGAGCATGGTGGCCATATTGGGCCGAATCATGCCCGCGCCTTTAGCTATTCCCGTTACGGTGTATTCAACCCCGGCGCACAAAAATGTCCGCGACGCGCCCTTGGGCCGCGTGTCTGTTGTCAGTATCCCGATCGCCGCATCCGCCCAGCCATGGTCGGAAAGCGCAGCCACCGCCGATGGTATGGCCTGTTCAATAATTGCCACCGGCAAGGGCTCACCGATAACTCCCGTCGAAAATGGCAGTACTTGCGTAACTTCACAGCCAGTCGCTTTAGCCACCGAGCTGAGGCAGGCCCTGGCATCATCAATACCAGGCTGTCCTGTACCAGCATTGGCGTTGCCGGTGTTAACCAGTAAATATCGAGGCTGTCGATTACAGGATTGTAGATTCTGTCGCGCTACGGTGACGGGGGCGGCGCAGAACGCATTTTGAGTAAAGACCCCGGCACAGTGACTACCCGGACTTGCCTCCAGCAAGACTAAATCCGGTTTGCCGACGGTTTTGATTCCCGCGGATACCGTTCCAAGGCGTATGCCAGCAACCGGACAAAGTGCTGGCAATCTATCTTTACCCACCGCCATCGTTACACGCCTCTCATCACAATTTGCCGTGGCACTGCTTGTACTTCTTACCACTGCCACAGGGACAGGGATCATTACGACCTACTTTTGGCTGCTGCCGAGTGAAGGTCTGCGGCGTCTCTGCAGCTGCCTGCGGCTCCCCGGGTGGGCCGTCCTGAGTTAGACCGGATGCGCTCGGATGCTCAAAAGCCAGCTTTTCACGCTGAGCCTCTTCACGACGGCGTTGTTCGATCAGGGCTGATTCGTCCTGACGCTGTATTTGCACGTGGCTCAGAAATTTGATGACTTCATGTTTGAGGGTAGTTAGCAGCTCTTCAAACAACGCGAAAGACTCGCGCTTGTACTCCTGCTTGGGGTTCTTCTGCGCGTAGGCACGCAAATGTATGCCCTGGCGCAGATGGTCCATTGTCGCCAAGTGCTCTTTCCAAAGAGTATCCAAAACTTGTAGCATGATTTGCTTTTCGATCTTGCGCATATCAGCCCCGACCGATTCGCTTTTGCGATCATAAGCCTGCTGTACCTCTATTCGAATTTTCTCCCGCAGCGCCTCCTCGTGCAGCGAATCGTCGGTATCCAGCCATTGTTGAAGGGGCAGTGACACCGCAAACTCTGCCTCCAGTTGCTTTTCCAGACCAGAAATATCCCACTGCTCCTCGACGCTCATTGGCGGAATAAAACCGTCAACAGCCTCATTTACTACGTCTTCGCGGATCGCCGTGATGCTCTCAGAAATGTCCGTCTCAGTCAGCAAATCGCTACGCTGTTGATAGACAATCTGCCGTTGATCGTTGGCCACATCGTCGTATTCAAGTAACTGCTTGCGGATATCGAAGTTGCGACCCTCGACCTTGCGCTGTGCTTTTTCGATAGCGTTAGTGACCATACGGTGTTCAATCGCCTCGCCCTTCTCCATCCCCAAAGCCTGCATAAAGCTTTTGACACGGTCGGACGCGAAGATACGCATCAAATTATCTTCCAGCGACAGATAAAAGCGAGATACGCCCGGGTCACCCTGGCGGCCAGACCGACCGCGCAATTGGTTGTCGATACGGCGAGACTCATGTCTTTCCGTCCCAAGAATGTGTAACCCACCTGCTGCCAGTACTTGCTGCTGACGCTGCTTCCAGTCGGCTTTAATTTCATCTTGGCGTCCTTCGCTGATCTCACCTGCTGCGGCAATTTCCGCCTCCAGATTACCGCCCAGTACGATGTCGGTTCCGCGGCCAGCCATATTGGTCGCAATCGTTACCACCCCCGGTCTACCAGCCTGCGCAATAATTTCAGCTTCCTGTTCGTGATACTTTGCATTCAGTACTTTGTGTTCAACGCCTCCCTTGCGAAACCGCAACGACAATTCTTCCGAAGTCTCCACCGACGCAGTACCGACCAGCACCGGTGCACCGCTCTCCATGCATTCCTTCACATCGCTGACAATCGCATCAAACTTTTCTTCCCGGGTGAGGTAGACAAGGTCATTCATATCATCACGCTTTTGTTCCACATTGGTCGGAATAACCAGCACTTCCAAACCATAAATCTGACGGAATTCGAACGCTTCGGTATCAGCGGTGCCGGTCATGCCGGCTAGTTTTCCATAGATGCGGAAGTAATTTTGAAACGTTGTTGAGGCAAGTGTCTGGCTCTCACTTTGGATAGAAACCCCTTCCTTAGCCTCGATCGCCTGGTGCAGGCCCTCGGACAAGCGACGTCCCGCCATCGTACGGCCTGTATGTTCATCAATCAGCACCACCTGACCGTCCTGCACAATGTACTCAACGTCACGATGGAACAACGCCTGGGCGCGCAGGCCAGAGTAAACGTGGTGGAGGAGATTCAAGTTGGTGGCTGCATAGAGACTCTCGCCCTCATCAAGCAGGCCTTCTGCAACCAACAATCCCTCAATAAACTCGTGCCCCTCTTCGTTCAATTCGACTTGGCGCTGCTTCTCGTCGATGGTGAAGTGGCCACCGTCTTCCTCCGTATACGGCTTTAACAGCGGTACCAGTTTATTGATCCGCTTGTAGAGTTCAGAGCTGTCCTCGGAGGCACCGGAAATAATCAACGGTGTTCGTGCCTCATCGATCAGGATCGAATCCACCTCATCGACAATCGCAAAACTTAACGAGCCCTGCATACGGTCTTCCAGGCTGAAGGCCATATTGTCGCGCAGATAGTCAAAACCGAACTCATTGTTGGTGCCGTAAACGATGTCTGCGCTATAAGCGTCACGCTTCTCCTGCTGGCTCTGACCCGAGCGAATTACGCCAGCAGAGATTCCCAAATAGTTATACAGCGGACTCATCCAATGTGCGTCACGACTGGCCAGATAGTCATTGACCGTTATCAGATGAACACTGTTACCCGTCAATGCGTTGAGATAGGCGGGTAGTGTCGCCGCCAGGGTTTTACCTTCGCCGGTACGCATTTCGGCAATTTTGCCCTCGTATAGCGCCATGCCGCCAATCATTTGCACATCGAAATGACGCATACCCAGAGATCGCTGACCCGCTTCGCGAACCACCGCAAAGGCCTCAGGTAGCAGTGAATCGAGCGATGCACCCTCTTCCAGCCGCTGTCGGAATTCGCCGGTCTTGGCGGACAACTGTTCGTGTGAGAGCTCCTGTAGAGACTCCTCCAGGGCGTTGATTTTTTTCACAACCTTGCCCATGCGTTTGAGCTCACGATCATTGCGGCTACCAAACACTGTCTTCAAAACACTATTCATCATTACGATTTAATACCTGAGAAATACGCGGGTGCCCCGGACCAGAGAAACCGGGTTGATTCACAGCCTAATTAGGGATAGTTCAGCGCTGTGTGCGGCGAACGTAACTCGATGGATCGACCGGGCGGCCGTGTTTATACACTTCAAAATGAACGTGAGCGCCGGTGGAACGGCCGCTTGAACCCATGAGGGCGATGGGTTCACCCTTGCGGACCACGTCGCCAGCGACGACCAGATTTTCCTTATTGTGAGCGTAGCGGGTAACAAAGCCATCGCCGTGGGAGATCTCGACCATTTCCCCGTAACCGGACTGGGTACCTGTCCAAGTGACCACCCCGCCGGCAACTGCGATGATATTAGTGCCCTCTTTACCAGCAAAGTCGATACCTTCGTGCATGGCGGGCTTGCCAGTGAAGGGGTCCGTGCGCTGACCGAAATAGGACGATATCCAGCCTTTTTCCGCGGGACGGCCTGAGAGCCAGGACTGATCCTCGAGATTGCGATTAGTCAGCAGTGACGCCAAAATCTCTAACTGCTGTTCACGATCACTTATGCGTCTTTCAAAGGCACCGATTTCCTGAACTACATCAAATTCCTGAAAATCGACATTAAATTCTCCCCCGATAGGGCCACCAATCGCGGGTGGCTGGCTGAAATCGAACTCGCCGCCATCCAATTTAGCCATCGCTGTAATGTGCTCACCGAGCGCATCCAGCCGGGTCATCCGCGCCTGAAATTCAGCAAGGCTAAGAGTCATACCCTGCAATTTACTTTCGGCTTGGCTCTGCAGAAGGGCCAACTGTTGGGCCTGGGTCTCCAAAGCATCTTCCAGTGTATCTAAAGCAGTTCCCCGTAATGAGCGGGTCTCATTCTCCTGTCCTGCCAAATAGCCGGCAGCAATCATGCCCAGCGGAAGCCCAAGGCAGCACAGGGATAGCAGCGCACGGGACCACCGCCCGAGTTCTATGGAGCGCGATTCGCCGCACTTGCGATTAATGAGAATGATCTTCATTAGCAATTAGATGATGCAATTTGGCCGCGAACTATGCCATAAAGACCTCAAAATTGCCATTTGAGGACTCAGAACCCAGTCGTAAACGGAGGAAATACTTGGAAAAGTGGGTAATTCAGGTTGCTGGAACAGGGTTGGTCATAAAAGAGATAGGCGCGGTAGCCTCGTCGTCAAATGTCACCATCTCCCAGGCATCAGGCTGGGCAATCAGCGCACGCAGCGAAGCATTATTCAAAGCGTGACCGGACTTGTGAGCCCGGAACTCGCCAATGAGGCTATAGCCTAGCAGGTAGAGATCACCGATGGCATCCAACACCTTGTGCTTAACAAATTCATCATCGTAACGCAGACCATCTTGATTGAGGATCCGATACTCATCGACCACTATTGCGTTATCAACGCTACCACCACGAGCCAAGCCCTTGGAGCGCATGTACTCGAGTTCGTGCATAAATCCAAAGGTTCTGGCTCGGCTTATCTCTTTAACAAAAGAGGTGCTGGAAAAGTCGACTTCGGCGTGGGCAGTGCGATCGCGAAAAACGGGGTGGTCAAAATCGATAGTAAACGACACTTTGAAGCCATCAAAGGGGAGAAAGCTGGCTACTTTGTCGTCTTGCTCTACGGAGACCGGTCGTTTAATGCGAATAAACTTCTTGGGTGCATTCTGTTCTTCAATACCAGCGGACTGGATCAGAAAAACAAAGGGCCCCGCACTGCCGTCCATAATCGGAACTTCCGGCGCACTGACGTCAACATAGGCGTTATCGATGCCCAGGCCTGCCATTGCGGACAGCAGGTGCTCAACCGTGGATACACGTTCATTACCGGTTCCAAGACTGGTGGATAGTGTTGTATCTCCAACGTTTTCAGCGCGAGCAGGTATTTCCACTATCGGGCTCAGATCTACCCTGCGGAAAACGATACCGGTATCAACAGCGGCAGGGCTGAGAGTCAAATAGACTTTTTCTCCGGTGTGTAAACCGATACCCGTGGCTTTTATGCTGTTGCGCAATGTACGCTGTCGAATCATAACTATTCCAACCTATCCGTTGCGGTGGCTATGTCGCCACCACCGAAACGTGCCCCGGGTGTAGCCTCTTAGTCTGCCTGGCGGCGCAGAAATGCGGGGATATCGAAATAATCCTCGCCGCCGGCTTCAGCTTTGGCAGCTGCGGTCTGGCCCCCTGCCTGTGACCGCGCACTTCGACGCAGGCCCGGTGGGCGGTCAAACTGTTTATAGTCGGGCTCAGGAGTCAGCTCAGACTGCACTCTAGGCTCACTCTCCACAACCTGGAGAGACGTCCTGGTCACCTCTGAACCCAAGCCAGTTGCGACAACGGTCACCTTCAGCACATCCGCCATATCAGGATCAATAACCGTTCCTACAACAACTGTCGCATCCTCGGACGCAAACTCCTCGATTGTGTCGCCTACTTCGGAAAACTCTCCAAGTGACAGATCGAGGCCGGCGGTAATATTCACCAGTATGCCGCGTGCGCCCTGTAAATCTATATCGTCCAGCAGAGGGCTGTTGATGGCTCGCTCTGCAGCTTCTCGGGCTCTATTTTCGCCTGAGGAACTGCCGGTACCCATCATCGCCATGCCCATTTCGGACATTACAGTGCGGACATCAGCAAAGTCGACATTGATCATCCCTGGACGAATAATCAAGTCTGCGATACCCTGAACTGCGCCCAACAATACATCATTGGCCTCTCTAAAGGCATTTAAGAGACTGGTATTTTTTCCCAAAACCTCCAGCAGTTTTTCGTTGGGAATAGTGATCAAAGAGTCCACGTGCTGTTGTAATTCTTTGATACCTTCAGCCGCTATTTTAAGTCGTTTTTTGCCCTCAAACGGAAATGGCTTGGTCACTACTGCAACCGTCAGAATCCCCATCTCACGCGCTACTTCGGCGACTACCGGAGCACCGCCCGTGCCGGTACCACCACCCATACCAGCGGTGATAAAAACCATATCCGCACCGCGCAGGGCGTCCGCTATCCGCTCGCGGTCCTCCATGGCCGCTGCACGGCCAATTTCAGGGTTGGCACCTGCGCCAAGGCCCTTGGTAATCTCGCCACCCAGCTGCAGGACGGTTTTGGAATCGATGTTAGACAAGGCCTGCGCATCGGTGTTGGCACAGATAAAATCAACGCCATCGACATTGTTTTCAATCATGTGCTTGACCGCATTGCCACCGCCTCCTCCTATGCCCACGACCTTGATTACCGCGTTTTGTGGAATGTTATCGATTAGTTCAAACATGGTGTTACTCCCCTTTTATGGTATTGCCGCGCTGTCGCACGACCTTTTACTGCTCTAAATTCTCAAAAATTATTCTGCACCCAGGCCTTCAATCGGCTAAACAAGTTTTCGCCACTGCCGCTACCCTTGGCTGAAGGTGACACGTCGTCCGCATGCTGCAGGCCATACTGTAAAAGCCCGACGCCAGTGGCATAGATCGGGTTGCGCACAATATCCGTTAACCCCTGAATACCCTGGGGATAACCAACGCGCACCGGCATGTGAAAAATTTCTTCGGCCAACTCGACCACCCCTTCCATTTTGGATGTACCACCCGTTAAAACGATGCCCGCAGGAACCAAATCCTCGAATCCGCTGCGCCTCAATTCTGCCTGCACCAGAGTGAATAGTTCGTCATAGCGCGGCTCGACGACCTCAGCCAGTGATTGCCGGGAAAGATCCCGCGGTGGGCGATCACCGACGCTGGGCACCTTGATTGTTTCGTCCGCTCCCGCCAGTTGCGTCAAAGCGCAGGCGTACTTGATTTTTATTTCCTCGGCGTACTGAGTTGGCGTACGCAGGGCCATGGCGATATCGTTAGTGACCTGATCGCCTGCGATCGGAATGACACCGGTATGCCGAATAGAGCCCTCGGTAAAAATTGCAATATCCGTGGTACCACCGCCGATATCTACCAGACAGACACCCAACTCGCGCTCGTCATCAGTCAATACTGAGTAACTGGAGGCAAGTTGCTCGAGAATAATTTCTTCGACATCGAGGCCGCAACGGCGAATACATTTCTCGATATTTTGTGCGGCGTTAACCGCACAGGTGACCAAGTGCACTTTTGCCTCAAGGCGCACTCCCGACATTCCCATAGGCTCTTTAATACCTTCCTGGTTGTCGATCACATATTCCTGAGGCAGTATGTGCAGCACTTTTTGATCGGCGGGAATGGCCACCGCTTGAGCTGCATCGATAACGCGTTCTAAATCAGCGGCATACACCTCTCGATCACGAATCGCTACGATGCCGTGCGAGTTAAGACTACGAATATGGCTGCCGGCAATACCAACATAGACCGAATGGATCTGGCAACCTGCCATCAACTCAGCTTCTTCTACGGCCCTCTGAATCGACTGCACGGTGGACTCAATATTGACCACTACGCCCTTCTTCATGCCCTTGGAGGGATGCGATCCGATCCCAACTACCTCGATATCGCCATCGACACTAATCTCCCCCACAATAGCGACGACCTTGGAGGTGCCAATATCCAATCCGACGATCATGCGCTTATCTTGTCCGCTGCCCATGGCAGTTCTACTCCCCTATTCTTATTAGATTGGCTGTAACCCCGGCGACTTCAACGGGGTTATGAAACGCCACCGCCAACCCGCTTTCGTATCTGAGATCCACCCGGGCAACCTCTGCTGACCGGGCGTTCAACCCATTGCGGTAGAGGGACAGTAGACGCTGCACCCGCTCCACAAAATCATCACCCCCCAGATACAGTTCGGTTCCACCCTGGAGAATGGCTTGCAACTGGCCGCGGTCATCCACTGACAGCTCAATAACCTCCAAACTCAGCGGTGCCAGCAGTTCTTCCAGTCGCTGATAGCTGGCCATTAACTGTCTAGCCGTACCGTCCGGCCCCACCAGCAGAGGTAACGCTACCCAGTTGTCTTCGTTTATGGTTTCAAAAAACTGTGCCTGATGATTGAGAAAGCCAGAATCCCCCCAGCGCGCTATAGGGAGTTGTTCGACGACATGTATCTCCAGAGAACTGGGCCAGCGCCGCTGCACCGTCACCTGATAGATCCACGGCATATCTTCCAGGTGCTGGCGAATAAGCGACAGATCCGCACTCAAAAATCCGCCCACCAGCGCAGGCTGCACCAACTCCTGTACTTCCTCTGCCCGGGTATATTGTAATTTGCCGGTGACCGTAATTTGCTCAACAGGTATTGCCTGCAGGGTAATGAAAGCCTGGAGGCCCGCGACCAGAACTACGCCACCACCGGCTAAAATCAAAACACGGTTCAACCAGGCGAAGCCCGTTTTAGAAGGCGGCACCGGAGCCTGCTTACGGCTCGCCCCCTGGCCCACGGTGCTGCGTCGGCTACGATGACTCTGCGGTGAGCTTAGTAAAGGCTTAACCAAAATTCCGACCCTCCCAACTCAGTGTGACAATGCGTTCAACCAGCTCTGGAACGTCTATCCCCACCGCTCCGGCAGCCATTGGCACCAACGAATGCGCTGTCATACCGGGAATGGTATTGACCTCCAGTACATAAAACGTTCCGTCAATATCGCGCATTACGTCGACCCGGCCCCATACACCGCAGCCCAGTGACTTAAAAGCGCGCAAAGAGAGCGCGGTAACTTCCGCCTCCTCTTCAGCCTCCAAACCACTAGGGCAGTGATAACTGGTTTCGTCCGATAGATATTTGGCCTCATAGTCGTAGAATTCGTTATCCGTCTCCATTCGAATCGACGGCAGCGCCTGCTCGCCCAGAATCGCCACGGTGTATTCTGGACCTTCTATAAATTGTTCAGCGAGCACACTGCCACCGTAGGCGCTGGCCGCTTCATAGGCCTGCGCTAGCGCGGTCGCAGTCGCAGCTGGCGTCATCCCAATGCTTGAACCTTCACAAGCAGGTTTTACAAAAACTTTGCCGTAGCGGTCAATGACTGACTGCCAATCGCTGTCTTGATCGAGGTTGATAAAACCCGCAGTTGCAACCCCAATGCCCTGCCATAACTGCTTGCTACGCACCTTATCCATAGCCAGAGCAGAGCCCAGTATTCCTGAGCCTGTGTAGGGAATACCCAACATCTCCAAGGCGCCCTGAACGGTACCGTCCTCACCGCCCGGTCCGTGCAGAGCATTAAAGGCAAAGTCTGCCCGCTGCACAGATTGGACCCAATCACTGTCAGCGGGGTCCAATGGCAGCACCCTAAAACCTCTGGCTTGCAGCGCCTGAACCACGGTGCTGCCGCTCTGCAGTGACACTTCTCGCTCCGATGAGTTTCCTCCAAGCAGCACCGCAACAAGACCCTGCTTCAATGTATCAACGGTCATTGGGCGCGCCCCTCATTGGGTAACTTGCCCTGCATAATTTTGGCCAGGCGGCCAATATTTCCCGCGCCCTGAGTAACGACCACGTCACCGTCTCGAACTATGCCTCGTAGAATTTCGGGTACGTCTTCGATGCTACTGGCGAATATCGGATCCACTAGGCCACGCTGACGAATACTCCGCGCCAGGCTACGGCTATCAGCGCCGGCGATGGGAGTTTCTCCTGCAGAGTAGACTTCCAGTAAAATTAATTGACCACACTTGGACAAAGTCGAAACAAAGTCTTCGTAGAGGTCGCGCGTACGACTGTATCGATGCGGCTGATAAACCATGACAACGCGCTGGTCTGGCCAAGCCTGCTGACTGGAGTCAAGCGTCGCCAGAATTTCGGTCGGGTGGTGACCATAATCATCTACGAGCTGCACTAAACCGCCCGGGAATGACATTTCTCCCAACTGGGTAAAGCGTCTACCAACACCGCGAAACCCAGCCAGCCCTCGCTGAATAGCATCGTCATCCAGGCCTTCATCACAGGCGACCGCTATCGCAGCAGTTGCATTCAGCACGTTGTGCTTACCCGGCATATTAAGCTCTACTGACAGATGAGATGCTTCTCCCGGTCGGCGAACTACAAACCGGGTAGCCAAGCCCAAGCGCTGCAGATCAACAATTTGATAGTCTGCCTTGGGCGAAAATCCGTAGGTGACTACCGGCCGGGTGATATCCTGCACCATCGCCTCAACAACAGGATCATCGGCACACAACACGGCCAGACCGTAAAAAGGAAGATTATGCAGAAATTCCACATAGGTTCTGCGCAACACCGCAAAATCACCACCGTAGGTCTCCATGTGGTCAGGTTCGATGTTGGTCACTACGGCTACCATAGGCTGCAGATGCAAGAAGGAGGCGTCGCTCTCATCCGCTTCCGCGATTAAAAAACGACTGGCGCCCAATTGAGCATTGCTACCAACGCTATTGAGCAAACCGCCAATTACAAACGTGGGATCCAGCCCCGCTTCACCAAATATAGAGGCGATGAGACTGGTGGTGGTGGTTTTGCCGTGAGTACCGGCGACCGCAATACCATGACGATAGCGCATAAGTTCTGCCAGCATTTCTGCTCGAGGCACTACCGGTACGCGTGCTTCCCGGGCAGCCACAACCTCCGGATTATCATCACTGACGGCGCTAGAGCTCACCACCACATCAGCGTTGCCCACATTGTCAGCAGCGTGGCCGATATGAACCGTTATCCCTTTTTCTTGTAGCCGTTCAGTAACGGTGCTCGTGCGCAGATCAGAGCCGCCCACTTCGTAGCCCAGGTTGACCAGCACCTCGGCAATACCGCTCATGCCGGAGCCGCCAATACCGATCATATGGATGCGTCTAATCCTGCGCATTTCTGGAATCTGATACATGCCTGGCTCAATCATTGCGCATCAACTCCTCGCAACAATTCGCAACGGCCACTGTGGCATTCGGTAAAGACACTGACAACGACGCCTCAGCCATGGCCGCCAGGCGATCAGGTGCAACGATAAACGCCGCTATTTCCTTCGCTAACTTTTCGCCTGTTAGCTCCAACTGTGACAACAAAACTCCGGCTTCCCTGTCGGTGAGTGCATGCGCGTTGGCTGTCTGATGATCATCAATCGCATGAGGCAAAGGGATCAATATCGCGGGCCGGCCCATAATGGCAAGTTCCGCCACCGTCAATGCACCCGCGCGGCAAACCACCAAATCAGCCCAGCTGTATGCCGCGGCCATATCCTCTATAAACGCGGTTACGCGAATCTCGCCGCCATTTTGGTCTCCGTAGGCCGCTCGGACCGAGTTCAGATGGGCCTCACCGCTCTGGTGCCAAACTTCCAGTTGGGACGGCACTGCGCCCTGCTGCAAGCGTTGCACGGCCGTCGGTAACATATCATTTAGTGGCTTGGCACCGAGACTGCCACCGACAATTAACAATCTGAGCGGCCGTTGCCCAGAAAAATTCCAGGGGTGGTCTGCCGCTGCCAGAAGTAATTCCCTGCGCACTGGGTTACCCAGTACACGAAAATCCACATCGTCTTTAAATGCACCAGGAAAACCGGCTATCACCGTCGCCGCCAATGGGCTAAGCAGACGATTAGTGGTGCCCGCCACTGCATTCTGCTCGTGGATGAGTAACGGTTTACGCAGCAGCCATGCCGCAACGCCCGCCGGGCCCGCGACGTAGC
>JBLIEI010000017.1:0-70313 GCA_047633055.1 Halieaceae bacterium
AGCGACATTAGATAACCTTCTCATATTGCTAGTGATTTGCCCATTCGCCATGGACAGGCCGAACTGGGTGTCTTTAACCTTCTAGCTGTTTGGCTTCGTGTATACGTTACGATTTCAACACCCTCAGACTGTATTTGCCAGGTTTCTAGAAGTTAAAGTGTCAATACCGTCTAATCGGTTTGACTCGTCAAGATTCTAAGCCCCTGCCTTGCTGCCAAGCGGCCTCTTCGCTCCAGTTTTACGCTTGATGCTGCCGACGACGCAGCGGCCATCCGGTGAAAGGTGTTTTGATGGGTTCCACATTTCTTGATAACCGGGTCAGTAGCCAGCGTTGTCAGCGTATGGTCAGCCTAGAGGTTCATCCAGCGGGCAGGTGCACGTCCAAGTACTCTGCCGAGCTTAACAGCCATCTCTGGTAAGAGGTTGATTTTCTCATTCAAGAGGCGACTTGAATAACCGGGACATGAATAACCGCGGAATAACCGCGGAATAACCGGAATAACCGGGACAGACCACGTTTAAGGGCGGCTAAGATCTTCCAACAGCAGGGAATTTCTGTACTCTAATTTTATTGGCTTTGTGAATTTTGTGAACCACCCCGCTAGACGCATCCACGAAAAGGATTTCAAGATGCCTCGAAGACCACGCATCGCAGTAGCTGGCATACCCTGGCACATCATCCAGCGGGGGAATAATCGGTCTGCGTGTTTTTTTGCCGATGAGGATTACCTCTTCTACCTCGATCAACTCCGACAGCAATCGGCCAACTTTGGCTGCGCCGTCCATGCCTACTGTTTAATGACGAATCATGTACATTTATTGCTGACGCCGGACGCAATAGATAGCGCGTCGTTGATGATGAAGAATTTGGGACAGCGATGTGTTCAACGTATTAATCGCACCTATCGGCGTAGTGGCACATTGTGGGAGGGTCGATTCAAGTCTTGCCTCGCGCAAGACGAAGGCTACGCTTTAAACTGTTACCGCTATGTTGAGCTCAACCCTGTTCGCGCAGGGATGGTGACTCGCCCTCAGGACTATCAATGGTCGAGTTTTCGATTTAATGGAGAAGGTGAGGATAGCGATTTTTTGATTCCACATTCGAGCTATGTGGGCTTGGGCGACACCGTTATGGAGCGGCTGACATCTTATAACGCATTGATCACATCTCACATGGATGAGAAGCAGCTGAATGAGATTCGAACCGCGACAAACGGAAATTATGTACTGGGCGATAGCCACTTTCAGCGAGAGATAGAGCAACACCTGGAGCGGCGGGTCACAGCAGGTCGACCAGGCAGACCTCTCCACTAGTTAATCGTGGTCTGTCCCCGACAATTTCTGCGACAGTTTATCCCCGACAGTTTCGACAGTGCTAGCGGGTAGTCAGAAGAGAGTTGGCGAAGAGAAATCAGGTGGGCCGGTAGGGCGTGGGTTAAGGAATGCGTCCGGGAGCGTGACCTGGATCACAGGTAGCAATATTTTAACAACTCAACGTGTTGAGATCGGCGACTTAAACGGGCAGCATTTACCTGGCCTTTTAAGAAAGTGACTATTTCTCCAGTTTTTGATTGTTTCACAGCGCGATAGTCGCAATGCTACGGCCATTATTAACTTTCAATTGAACGAGGAGATTCTGCAATGATTACTTTCTGGCAAGACCTCTCTGACGGTGCCTAAAGCACCTTGTGCTTCTATCTCCCCAATTAGTGAAAAAGATTTCCACAACAAAAATGAAGGAATGATTATGAAAGTGATACAACACATCCTCCTTATCTCGATGCTTATTGCTGCATCTAGTGCGCAAGCGAACACGCCGTTGCTAGATTCAGCCCTGAATAGCCAGACGGTGTATTCCGGCGCGGCCATAACACTGGGCGCGGGCTCAAGCGTCGGCGGAAATCTTCAGGCGGTTGCGGCTGCAACGCTCGGAGCGAATGCAGAAATTGGTATCAATCTTGTGGCCGGCGCAGCGGTAACGCTCGGCGATGCTGCAAAAGTAGGTGGCAACGTTACAGCCCGTGACGCGGGAACGCTAGGCGCGGATAGTACGGTCGGTGGCAATTTCGTCACCGGAGGCGTCGCAACGCTAGGCGCAACTGTCATTGAGGACAATATTATGGTGGGCGGCGATCTTACCGCCGGAGCTGCCATATTCGTCGGCAGGCAGTCAGTGGTCAGCGGTGATCTGACGTCTGGAAGTGGCACACCGGCAGAACTCGGTGCGTTAGCAAGGGTCGGAGGCAGCGCCAAGGCCGGAACCGCCCTAACGCTTGGCGACAGTGCCGTGGTTGTTCAACATGCTACGGCCGCAACGGGTCCCCTCACGCTAGGCGCGAATTCAACGGTTGGTGGCGATGCTACGGCTGGAACGAGTATTACAATTGCAGCGGATGCAACCGTCGGAGGCGATACTGCACCGGAGAGTGCTGCGCCCTTTACCAACGATCCCAAGGGTGAGATAGATAACCAACAAGCGCAACTTAGCCAGGCGCAAGTAGCGCTGAAACGTATGGGGGGGAGTTCACTCGCTACGACGATGACTACAGACACTGTCTTAACAGGGGGCATCTATCATGCAACGGCTCTGACGACGACTGCGGGCATAACTATCACGCTTGATGACGAGGGCGAAGGCAGCGCTTTTGTTTTCAATATCGATAGCTACCTTGCCTTTGGTGCGAGCACCACAATAGAGGTGATTAATTCAACCCCGGACACCACTGTTATCTGGAATACAGGGGGGTACACAACCATAGGCGCAGACTCGATAGTGATAGGGACAATTTTGGCGGGCTCCTACGTCACGACTGGGGAAGGTACGACACTAACCGGCATTGATGATGCCTGTGGTGGTGTTTTTACAACGGTCGCGGCCGTTACACTAGGCGCTGATAACATCATGGGTGCGCCGGGTTGTGCGGTTGGCGCGATTAATAACTTTATTATTGAAGACGATGGTATAGCCAGTTTCGTCGTAGAGAAGATCGCAAGCGCGAACGCGGGCCCAGATCAAAGCGTTAATGAAGGAGACGTAGTCACACTCGATGGGAGTGAGAGTGGTGAAGGTTCATACGTGTGGAGACAATTCGGTCTGGAGGAAGTGGCAGACGGCCAAGAAGGCCAAGGTGTATTCATCAATTTTAGTAACTCGATAAACCCGAATTTTACTGCACCTCTGGTAGGTTATAGCAATGAAACGATCTCATTTGAAGTAGCTTTCACCGATGCTAATGGGACGACCTGGGACGTTGTTAACATCATTGTCAAGAACGTGAATACTGTACCTGAAGCTAATGCCGGAGAGGATCAGACCGTCACAGCAGGCTCTCCAATAACACTCGATGGATCACTAAGCAGTGATCTCGACGGTGAGGATCTGAGCTTTAAGTGGACGCAGTTGATTGACGGCATCCAGGTCACACTCTCGGATGCCAATTCGCCAAACCCTTCGCTAAATTCGAATTTTACTTTTACACCCGAAAACTCGGGCGCTCTAGGCACATCCGCCATATACAACCTTACTGTTAGTGACGGCACGGTTGATAGCGCAGTAGACAGTGTCACTGTTACGATCAGCCAAGAAAATAACGACCCGATTGCCGAGGCCGGAGTTGCTCGAGTTGTAAAGGCAGGAGAGCCTTTTATCCTTAATGGCAGAGGCAGTAGTGATCCCGATGGCAACACGCTGACTTATTTCTGGACACAGGTGGAGGGGCAAAGCACGAACATCACTAGAAAAAGAAAAGCCCGAGCAAAATCAGTAGCGCCTAACGCCACAGGCAATCTTGAAAAACTGACCTACGAATTAAAGGTAACGGATAGCAACGGTGGTACATCGACGGATCAGGTAACTATCGGTGTACAGGGTACGCATTCACCCCCGATTGTTGAATATGCTTACGCAAGCTCAGACTGCCTCCGACCCCCAAATAAAAAGCTTAAACGGATCAAAATTAAAGGCATCTACGGTGGCGCATCTGTGATTATAGATAGTGTTACTCAGGATGAGGACCCCTTGAGTAACAAGGCCAATCACAACATAGATGCGGTGGTCAGTGTCGTCAAAGACGAGGAACGTTTGTTCCTGCGCGCAGAACGTACTAAAAATAATCCAGGTAACGGCCGTGTGTATGCTATCAACTTTACCGCAACCAACGAGTTTGGCTCGCAGACTGGCAGGGTAAATGTGGTCGTACCGCGTTACAGGAATGACCAGTCCTGCACCGCCGAAGACGACGGACAACACTACACCTCCTATTTCCCTGATGGCGGAATCGTTCCGCACTAGCTGTTCCAAGGGCGAAAATCGGACAATCGGGACAGACCACGATGAAACTACCACGCTCTTTGGTGGAAGGTGGATCATGGACGGATGAAACCGTGGTCTGTCCCCTGTTTCTTGTCCCCTGTTTCTTGTCGCCCTGTTTCGCATTTTGAAACGCATTTAGCGCAGTAAAGTACAGGGGTGAAACGTTTTATAGCGAAGTCTTCGAATATCGCCTGCAAATAGTTGTTCGTAAAGCTGGTATATTTCTTCCTCCTTTCGTAGTCGGTTCAACAAATACTCGCATCACAGCGGTGATAGAGGTATCCCACGGATACTAGGCCGCACTCTGCTAATAAAAGGAAGGCAGATGACATTAATTGGCTCAGTGCTTGCAGTAGCAATCTGTATAGACCGTCATCTCGGAAAATTGTGATAACTCGATGCGAGGGAATAATCATGACTGTATGCAGCCACTCAGACGATCAAAAAGTAGTACCGGTAACTCCACACGAGGGAAAAAAGGAGTCTGGATTTGACTTGGAAAATAATCAGTCTGAAGGTTTCAATTTTTTTTGCTCACTCAAAAAGGCCGGTGCTTCAAAGTCACGAATATGCGCGGTAATGCAAATTGACGAGGAGAGATTCCGTCGGTTCGTGGAATCTGCCGGTATTGGCAAGTATTACTGCCGAAGTTATTGAGGACAGAGCGGTGAACGTGTCTCTGGCGAATTCGCAATCTAGCAGGTTGTTGTGTCCAATCTGCTCAGCTTGTCTAGGCGTAAAGTCTGTGCTTAGCAGTGCAATAAATTTTCCTTCTGTAGCGATATGTATAGGCGTGGCTTTGGAACCGCATGCGAAAAATTTCATCCTTCCCGAAGTAGCCCGTTGTGGAAACGATTATTTGGCACAGGGTTGCCCTCTGCGTGTTGAGCGAGAAGTCATCGAAAGTGTTCCCCATAATCTTCATATAAAACGCAATTTGGTTGATCAGCGGCGAAACGCCGCTGAATTATCGCCAGTTAAGTCATTGTGACCCGAACCGGAATACAGAATCTATTGGTAAAGAGAGGTGAGTCATGGACACATTAACTGTAAATGAGACTTCCAAATCCAGAGAGGTTGCGAGACAGGTTGCCGTGACCAAGGCTAGGATCAAGGCATGCTATCCAGTTACCCAATTGAAGTTGGATTTATTGAATCTGGCTATGTTCACCTACCTCTATAAATCGGGGAGATCGGAGGAGCAGATATGCCGTATTCTGGAGCTCAGTGTTGGGGAGTTCAGACAGGTGGAGCTGCTGATTGCGCAGTAGCCGTTTGAGAGGCAACGACAAGCTACTTCGTCATAACGGCCAGAATCCGCCGATGAATACCTACAAACGCCACCGCTTTCCTCCTGACATCATTTTTTGCGTTGTTTTGATTTACTAACGATTCGATCCCTGTCACTGGGACATCGAGGACCTCTGGCCGAGCGAGTAACCGCGGTCGGTTACGAATCCGTCAGGTTGTGGTGCATCAAGTTCTGTGCCAAATATGTAAAGCGCCTGAGTCGGAAACACCGCGGTTATGGCGACACATTCTTGATTGATGAAGTCTTCGCCGGCGAGCCGGACCATAGGATCAACGGCAAGCAGCATCACTTTTGGAGAACCGTAGATCAGGATGGCGAAGTGGCGGATGTATATCTCCGGGCAAAGCCTGATGGCATAGCAGCCAAAGGGTTTTTCAAAAGGTTATTGCGAAGTCATGGCGGCGAACCAATGGAAATCTTGACGGATAAGCTACAAAGTGCTCGTGTTGCTCACAGAGAAATGACGCCTAATGGCATCCACGGTAATTTTCAGTATGCCAAAAACCACGCTGAGCATTCTTATGAGCCTAGGAGGGTGAGAAAGCGGCTGATGCGAAGATTCAAGGCAGTTAGGCAAGTTCACAGGTACTTGGGGGCCCACGCTGCTGTATAAAATCTGTTTAACTTGGGTAGCCATAAAGTCGGTGCTCAGCATTACCGTAACCTCAGGATAAGTGCGTTCACTGAATGGACTAGAGCTGTAGCTTGTTTTCAAATAATGGGTAGTTTGCGGTCTGCGAAAGTTAGATTGCCAGTACCGTCTAATCACGGCTGTTCTGCTGACTAATAAGATCAACTCAGCGTAGGCCTGCTTATTTTGATCCGCCAATTTTCGGGAACAACTTACCCACTTGATCTTGATACTTTACATACTCATCTCCGTATTCGGCTATCAGGTCACGTTCTTCAAACCACAGGCCGGCCATAATATAAATCGTAAAACCAAGACTCAATGCCAGCTGAGTCATTGTCATCAAGGGCGTTGCCCAGACACCGATTAAAACACCTGTTTGAATCGGGTGTCGCACATATTGATACATAGCCCGCTTAACAAACTGCTCTGGCGCTGCAGGCATTTTCTTATAGTTTAAGTAAACTTGACGTAAGCCGAATAAGTCGAAATGATTAATAGCGAAGGTTGACGCTAACAAGAAAACCCAACCAAACCAAAATAAACCCCACAATAAGGCGACTGCCCATTCAGCTTCTACATGCCAAACCTGTCCAGGGACGATCGCCCAAAAACCAACAAGAGCAACACTGGTGACGCCTGCAACCAGAACATAAGTCGGTCGTTCTGCCGGTTCGGGAATAAGCCGGGTCAATATAGCTTTGAAGCTAGGACGAGCCATCCCGGTATGCAAGACCCCCCAAATCAATACCAACAAAGAATTCCACATGATTGGCTGATCCGAGCCATAAGATCCGTCATGTAAGAAACCCCATGGCATAAAGCCTGCGAGAACTACTATTATCGCCGCCAACCCGGCGACTCCAATAAAGTAACTAACTACGCCGTACAGCAATACCATCAATCTAGACATATACGCCTCTGCTGATTTGTAAGTTTTTATTATTTACTTAATCTAGCTGAGAAAACACAGATGTCAAATGCCCAAAAAGCAAAAGAATCACTCTTTAAGGCCAGGCGAGCAGATCGTACAGTTGAACAGGCTCGCAAAAAGTCTGGTAAAAATAAAAAGCCTGGTTTGAGCAGACATCCAGATAAATAAGCGTTACCTAAAAGAAGCACATTGCAACTGGCCGGTCTGTCTCACCCGATGCCTTGCAATGCCTCAGGGGTGCCCGAGGAGGCTTAGACAGAAAGGGTGTTAAAAGCCTAACCGCACAAAGAGAAAGAGTAATACTGGACTACAGAAAATGCTTTGCATTGAGTTAGTTGACGAACTTATGTCTACCCCATAAGTTAAAAGAACATGAGTGGTTAGAGTCAGGCCTCGCCTTTGATGCCCAGGCGAGATTGGCGAACACTGTCCACAAAATCGCCGTCCCGGCCATATTGACCGGAAGTGGTAGGTATCGTTGTCACCCGCAGCGTGTCGCTCCAGTCAGAGTCCACGCGCGTGAAGTGATAAATCGCGTCGGCCATGACAAAACCATAAAGATCAACACCGAGTTCCGCCTTGTCCTTTGCTTCAATCGGCTCCGGGGCAGCTGCAATCGTCGCTGGCTTAGCTTCGGCGATCACCGCGGTCTCCTGCATTGGCTGATCGTTTTTGAGGGGTTGCAGCTCCTGTTGCATAAGGTCCAGCGTTTGCTACCGGTGGTCCACCAGCGCCTTCTGTCGGTAATATTCGTTACGTATAGCCAATCATGATTGCCAACAGTTCATCCACATATTCCTTGCGCAGCACCTGCTTGCCAGTTTTAGGATTGGTCCCCCAGTTGGCCAGCGTTGCGCCCATCATAGCCAATTGCTTCGCGTTGACACCCACCGAACCTTGCTTGGTATATACATCCGTCGCTTCCAGCGGTTCGCTGTACAAACGCTCATAGTGATACAGCAGATAGGCTATCGCTCGCTTACGATAATTGGTAGCCGCCCCGGACACATAAACATCGTTCTGTAATTGCAGGGGTTCGCCAGCAAAGTCACCGTAGCCGTCGAGAATAATTTTCCATCGTTCGTCAGCATCTTTCGCCTCAATCATGCTCACCGCAGCAATCGCACCTGCATTCACCAAGGGGTTCCGTGAACGCTTGTCGTTCATTTCAATGGCAGTGATTGAATTGAAAGGCATGCCGGTAGGTTCGACGCCAATCTTATCCCTGATCGCATCGATGCCCTGGGCTTCCATGACCAGCGCAGCAGTGAACGGTTTGGCCACAGACTGGATGGAAAATTGGTGATCGACATCACCGGCGGAATAAGTCTTACCGTCGCGAGTTACGATCACCACACCAAACAAGCTTTAATCTACTTCGTCCAGTACTGGGATATAGTTTGCGTTTGCCCCATCATTATTGTCCGTAAAAAGGGCGTGCGCTTCTTCTACACGTTTTTGATAGTCGACATCCGCATGCAGCGGAGCCGTCACGGTGAGCAGTGATAACGCTAAACAGCCCGCCAATACGGCTTTTTTTCCAATGTTTCCAAAACTTGTGATGGACGCATTGAAATTTCGCCCACAACGCACTTTTGCAACCGGCCAATAATCATGCCGGACTTGATTTTATCGCGTTGCCTTTGTGCTGCTGTTCGTATCTCTCCCATGCCCATGATTCCTATGGTTGATTTAGTATAGGCTGAGTGAATTATATCACCATTTATAATAGATATAATCTATTAGGCGAAATAGCGCCCCGGTTGCACCCTAATGGCTCGTTACCACCAAAAGCCAACGTCTTGCATACAGATCAAGTGGAGTGCTACCGCAGAAGGAAAGCCATTCAATCGTATCTAGTTTGTATACTGATAACGCAATAAGATGTATTGGGAGCATTCCAACCACAGTCACATCTGCGCCCCGCCTACTCACAAAAATTACATTTGGATAAATACATGGGTAACGGAGAAATATGATGCTCAACCAACCCAGTCCTATCGATTTGACACCAAACCTCTATCATCCGGAGTGCACCCCAGCATGGCTATTTGCCGACGTGCTAGAGGTGATTTTTAGGAAAGACCCGGAATTTCGCAACACAGAATGGGTTGGTCCACCTAACATTCACTGGTTCTGACTAACCGACGATGAGCTGATTTTTCTATTACCCGCAATTCAAGTTAACGTTAATCGCGGTGGAGGCGGTCAATTCAATATTCTAAGCGGACATAACCGTTTAAAATGGATTTTCAATTCGTATGTTGACGAGATTATGGTGATGATGGCTGAAGGCCAGCAACCGGATGGCTCCTTAATGGGCCTAGAAATTGATCCTGTTAAGCCATCGGATAGAATTACTGTCGCGGTATTCGATGTTGAGGCTATGATTAAGTTGGTGCGGGGATGATGTGAGAGCTGCTTAGTCAGGCGATATCCGGTAACCATGGGGTATATCAAAATCACGCCCCTCTCACCGACGCCCAACCATGCCTCATTGTAATAAAACGGTTGAAGTAACGGCACCGGGGGTTGGATTATGATGAGTACGGTGGGCATAGTAATAGTGCAGGCTACGGTATGGTGATCGGAAAGATACTCGCTCACCTTGAAGAAAAAGTGACTCCAACCGGAGTAGACCTGCTGCCGAAATCCAGGCCCCCGCCAGCAACGGGTTTGTTTGCCTGAAGGCGTGAAATCGATATTTTCGTAAAGCCAGGTGTTTCCGAAAGGAAACAGCGCGGTATCTGTCGTCTTAAGGACAGGAATTGGCGGCAGTACGGGGTAAAATCCAACATGGGTAACCCGCTGTGGTGATATTTCGCGGTGATTTGACTGAAAAACGTGACCAAAAGTAGGCGCTCTAGGCGAAAGCTGACGCAAAAACTACTTCAGTACTCTAGGGCATCGGGCAATATCGCGTTGAAACCACCTATACTCGAGAGTTTTTATATCCTTGAAAAGCATCAGGGGGCGGAATGCCCCCCCCCCTGATTTATTATAAGATCAATTTTCGGGAATGGTTTATGTCCTGTTGCTCATGTAGTGTAGCGAGCCAAGCCCGGCGAGAAGCATAAAGAGCATCATCCACCATATGTTTATCGCGGGGATGGGGACGGGGACGGGGACAGTAGCTACAGCAGCAACAAACTCGTACGCGCCGATGTCGCACGAATCACCAGCGGGCTGCGGACGCGCGACGCCGCGCTGGTCAGTCGTGATACCAAAACCGCACCCCCCGGCATTGGGAATATTGTCCAATGCCGCACTGCCGGCGCCGAGCGCCATCGTCTGCGTGGGACCACCATTGTTTGCCAGCGCACCGAGGACGGGATCGCCGGTTGGAATGGTCGCGCCGCAAGAGTTAGCGACTGTGCCGCCGAATTGCAAGTTGTTGCCACCGTCGGTGAGCGTGCCACTACAGTTCCCGCCGCCCCCCACGCTATTGGCAACGATGGTGTTGCGAAGTGTTACTGTGCCGGCTGTAATGCCGTTGGAAATGGCGGCGGATGCGCCGCCGCCGGTAACGTCGTTGAAATTGAAGGTACTGTTGGTAATAGTCACTGTGCCGCCGCCGATGCTGGCGTTGGCAATGGCGGCGCCGAAGCCCGAGGTCCCGCTGTTACCGGAGAAAGTGCTGTTCGTAACGGTGACTGTGCCGCCGTTACTGTAGTTGGCAATGCCACCGCCGTAGCCCGAGTTCGCGCTGTTACCGGAGAAAGTGCTGTTCGTAACGGTGACTGTGCCGCCGCTACCGAAGTTGGCAATGCCACCGCCGTAGCCCGAGTTCGCGCTGTTACCGGAGAAAGTGCTGTTCGTAACGGTGACTGTGCCGCTGTTGTTAATGCCGCCGCCGAAGTCGCCGGCGACAAAGCCATTAGCAATCGTCAAATTATTCAGGGTTAGCGAAGCACCTGTATCAACTCTCGCCACTCGCACTGTATTGTTACCGCTAATGGTCACCGTTTGTCCTGCCCCATCAATCGTCAGCCCCACCGCATCGGTGATGTTCGGTAGAGTTGAGACAAGTGTAATCGTGCCGCTGAGGTTGAAGGTTATGGTGTCTGCGCCAGTACCTGCAGCGCAATCGGCGTTTGTCGCGGCATTGTTGTTAGCGTTTTCAATCGCTTCGCGCAACGTGCACTCACCGTCAACAGCAGTGGTGTCTAATAGAGAATCGACGGTGATTGTCGCCGCGTGCGCGGCAGGCGCCAGACCCGCAAAGACAGCAAACAACAAGAGTGACACAAAAACATTTAGACCGCGAGAGCCTCCGAAAGACAATTTCAATTCTGGAAAGAAGACTGTTCTTTTCATATTATTCTCCGCCATGAATTTAGTGACCGGTGCGCCTGATCGGGGGCTGCCCACGCGCGCGCTCCCGTCCGATCCGCACTACCATGTGAAAAATTCGACTATTCAGAAAAACAATGGGACTTTACTTTGTTTTTGTCAAGCGTATATGATAAGGAGCCAGAAATAGTCTTGTCCAATATGAAATCAGTCTGAAGCGATAACAGTTTCTGTGCATGATGGTAAGGATGAAAAGCATCATGAAGCTCGGCATATATTTGATGTACATTCAAGTTTACAAAGGCATACTTACAAATTAATTCAATGGCCTGAAAAGCATAACCTTTCCCCCCTCCTTTCCCCCTATCTCCTTCAAAAAAAATAATGATACCCAATCCCAATCCCAATCCCAATCCCAACCGCTGATGCTTAAGTATGGGAAATATAAAGGCCCTTTTGAGAGTAGACACCCTCGCTGATTCTGTCGACTGGGCTTGCTGATCGGGAGAAATTCGCGCTTATTGATCCAAAAACCCTAGTCACCGTGTTGGGCATGCCATTCATATCCGTTCAATCCTGAACGACGGCACGCAGCAGCTCATGCCACACGGTTTCCACTGGCTTCCTTGATGGCTGAGTGCAGTTGGACTGGGATCTGCTACCGCGCGCCCTTCCAAGCGAAAAGAGGCAAGGTCTCAGGGGGTGCCCGAGATGGTGGTCTCAATAGCGGCAGGGTGGAGGAGGTTGGATCCTTGTCGCGAAGATGAGCCAGAATCTTGTCAATGATGCCCTGGTCCTCAATACACGCAATGACCTTGACCGCCCCGCCGCACCGACCGCAAATCTCGATATCGATGTTGAAGACGCGCTTAAGACGTTGAGCCCAGGTCTTCGCGGCGTGACGCTCACCTGCTGAGCGTACTTCATCATTGGATATGCGCTTCACACCTTTGCCGCGTTTGGCTGGAGTGACCAGCCCACGGCACTGGTGATTAGGGGCAAGAACGCCATGGTAGCGCGTTAGGTTGACCCTCGGTTTGTGTACCAGAGCCGCTAGTTAGAAGGCTCTAAAGTCAAGAAAAGTGACCCCTATGGCATCGATCAGGGCGGTGTACTATTGTTGATATACTCCTAATCAAGTAATCAAGTAATCAACCATTACCAATCGAGTATGCCTATGAAGAACACATGCACCAACATCGACCAATTCATGGCTGGCTTGCGCAAGCGAAATCCAGGCCAGGAAGAATTTCACGAAGCCGTCCAAGAGGTGGCCGCCGACGTGCTGCCATTCATTGCGAATCATAAAGACTATCAAGGTGAATGCCTGCTGGAGCGGCTAACCGAACCTGACCGCGTCATCTCATTCCGCGTGAGCTGGGTCGATGATGAAGGCAATGTCCGCGCCAACCGTGCTTGGCGCGTGCAGTTCTGCAACGCCATCGGTCCCTATAAGGGCGGCATGCGTTTCGACGAAACCGTCACTGAGAGCGTGCTGAAGTTCCTCGGCTTCGAACAGATCTTCAAGAACAGCCTTACCGGCCTGCCTATGGGCGGTGCCAAGGGTGGCTCTAACTTTAATCCGAAAGGCAAGAGCGATGGCGAGGTGATGCGCTTCTGCCAGTCACTGATGACCGAACTGCACCGCTACATCGGCCCGGACAAGGACGTGCCCGCAGGAGACATCGGCGTCGGTGCGAGGGAGATCGGCTACATGTTCGGCCAGTATCGTCGCCTGTCGCACACCTTCACCGGTGCAATGACCGGCAAGGGAATCTCGTTCGGCGGTAGTGTCGGCAGGAAAGAAGCGACCGGCTACGGTGTCGTCTACTTCATGCGCGAGATCCTTTGCGCGGTCGATGATGGCATCAAAGGCAAGACGGCCGTCGTCTCTGGCTCCGGGAACGTCGCTCTCTACTGCATCGAAAAGTTGGTGCAGCTCGGAGCCAAGCCGCTGACCGCTAGCGACAGCTCTGGGTTCATCCATGATCCTGACGGCATCGACGAGGAGAAACTCGCCTTCCTCAAAGATTTGAAGGAAGTGCGGCGCGGGCGTATCGAGGAGTATGCGGAGAAATTCGGCTGCACTTTCAAAGAGGGACGCCCTTGGGGAGTGAAAGCCGACCTAGCATTTCCATGCGCCACGCAGAACGAGCTGAACGGTGACGAAGCGAAATCATTGATCGACAACGGACTCATCGCAATGGCCGAGGGCGCGAACATGCCCTGCGAATCCAAAGCGCAGCACCTGCTAAGGAAGCACGTGCTCTACGCTCCCGGCAAAGCCTCCAACGCCGGCGGTGTGGCCGTTTCTGGATTGGAACAAAGCCAGAACTCACAGCGCATCAGCTGGTCGCTCGAAGAAGTCGACAAGCGCCTGCAGGGAATCATGAAAGACATCCACGGCAAGTGCCTCAAACACGGCGAAGCCGAAGGGGGAGATGATAAAACCGACTATGTGCGCGGGGCAAACATCGGCGGCTTCATCAAAGTGGCGGACGCCTTGCAGGAGTGCGGCGTCTTCTAACTTGCATTGCAACAGTCCAACCCAGAATGGCAATACGGCGGCAATATGGGGTCAGAACCTTTTTTCGGCGTGGATATCAAATTTTACTGGCGGATTGGGGAGAGGCAAATAAAGAAAGGGCTCTGACCCCTTTAGTTACCTTTAGTTAAATCCAGAAGTTCATCATGCGTGAGAAATACACGAAAGAACTGCAATAGGGCTTAGGGAAGATTTATAGTTGATGTATTGGAGAGAAATTGAATACATCATCCTTGCCCAACTCGAACTTAGTAGGTCCCCTTTATGGCTACACGCACACATGCACACAATGAGCAACGCGCCCTTAAAATCTCACTTTACGGAGTGTTGTTTTTTGTGGTCTTGGCAATAGGCTTTGCACTGATAACAAAATCTGATGCCATTTTGTTCGATGGCGTTTACTCTTTGATTGCTTTCTGCATGGCGATTTTGACATTGAAAGTTGCACGTTTGGCTCAGCGACCGGACGATGACAAATTTCATTTCGGCTACACTGCGATGGAGCCTACGCTCAATTTGTTTAAGTCATTAATTGTCATCGTAACCTGCGTATTTGCTCTGACGGGCGCAGTCAATCGACTTTTGGCGGGAGGAAACCAAGCGGAATATGGGCTCGCAATTGTGTATGGGGCGATATCGACGACAGGCTGCTTTTACATTGCCTGGCGAATGCGGCGTAGCAGCATGGACTATCGTTCAGATTTGGTTGGGGTGGAGGCAAAGACGTGGTTTGTTGACGGACTACTGAGTTTCGGCGTTTTGCTGGGCTTCATCGTCGCCTGGAGTTTAGAATTGTCGGGTTTAGGTCGTTATGCGCCGCTGGTCGACCCACTATTACTCATCAGTTTGGTGGTGTTGGCGCTGCCAATACCCGCAAAGATACTGTTCGACAGTTTGAAAGAGGTCGTGGCGATGGCTCCTCCCGAACACGTGGTCGACGAGATCGAAAATAAATTGTTAGAGACACTGAACTGCGTTAGCACGGAGCATGTCGAGCTGAGGGTCAGCAAACGCGGCCGCGTTACGTATTTACTGGTTCATGTGGTGGTGGATGATGACTTCGAGGTGCGAGACATCGCTGCACTCGACCAAATTCGCAAAAAGAGTGAATCGGAGTTGAAGCTGTGGAATTCCGAGATAGTCATGGACATGTTGTTTGTTCGCGATAGAGAGCTCGCCGGATAGAGGGAGTGTAGACAATACCACTATTGGAGTGATTTATGACAAAACGACAAAGCTATGCCAAAGAGTTCAAGATCGAAGCTGTTCGCCTATCTAGAGGAGTCCGAGAAAAATGGGATGTAGATATCTCGCGAATTAGGAATCCGGCGAAATCTGCTTTACAAATGGCAAAAGGAACTGGAATCCAAAGGTGATGACGCCTGTCCTGTGCCAAATACTAAATTCAAGCCGCCACCGGCAATTGATATAAGCCGTTGCAGTGCTTTTTCCATTGGTAATGGTCGATCGAAACAATCTTCTTGTCCGACGCTTCACCATAAGCCATTGCCGTGGGTGTCTTTATGTCCAAAGAAGAATGCACTCGAACATCATTGTAATAGGTCTGAAACTGATCGAGTTTATCTTGCAAATCGCGACTGTTAAAAAACATAAGATGATCCAGATACTCTCTTCGGGTGGTCCCAATCACACGCTCAATAAACGGATGCGAAGTCGGCGTATCAGGTACTGATTTCAATTCCGCAACGTCAAGGATCCTCAAGTTGCATTGCCATCGATGAAACAGGAACAGTGGATCATTATCCGAACTCAAATACTTCGGCAGTGATTTGCTAGAAATAACTTCGTTAAACATCCGGCAATAGGCGACGCCATCGCAGTCACCAGCATGGACAGAAAATCCGATAATCCTTCGGGTATATTGATCCAAAACCACCATAAACCAGTGGGATTTCAGCATAATCGACTCACAACGGAAAAGATCTACGGACCACAAACTGTCTTTCATATGGCCAATAAACGTTAACCACGAGGGACCATCACCAGACGGTAGTTTATCCTTGTTTTTACGCAGTATTCTGCCAACCGCGAAGCGGCTAATGGTATTCCCGAATGCTTTGAATATCTGCATTGAAATACGGCCATAGCCGAAAGATGGATTACGCCTTTTCATCTCGATAACAAGATCAATAATTGCTTGATCTCGTGGCTTTCTACCTAAAATTCTCCTGGTCTTATTCGAGTATAGTCTGCTGTATTTGCGATTAACCAGTGATTTGTGGAAAGTAAGAAGTGTGGTGGGTTTAATAATAACTGCAATCTTTTTGAGCCGACTTTCACTGATAAAAAAAGCCAATATTCCAAACAGAAATCTATCCGATGTACAGAGTACAGGTGATCTCTTCTTGCCTCGATTCATTACGATGAGTTGCTGTTTCATCGCCATCGATTCCGCCATTACAACTTTCACTCCGCCAGGCTTTAGCAGTTTGATAGCAGAGACAAAAAAATGGCTTAGTAGCTCAATGGCTTCAGACATGAAGATACTTTAATGCGGTGAAATTTAAACACAAGTTCGCACAAGCTGTTGTTTGAGCGGTGGAATTAGTAATGCGCACACCACAGGCAGAAGCAGCGGCTTGATGTCGAATAGGGGATGTTTTCCGATCCGGAAAAGTTAAGTTGTCAAAACCGTTGAAATGCAAAATTCTCCACCCACCCGGGTGGGTGACCAAAGAACATTGTACTAGTCGAACATGGCACAGGCTCTAGCCAGGCCCGTCGCCGCATGCTCCAGATTGGCCGGTGCCAGATTGGCAGCGCTTTGCTCCAGTAAACTACCCAGCGTGCCGGCATCCTCAGCCGTCATGTCACCCTCGCTGACTGCCTTGGTGATGGCGTTACCGGCCTGGTTGAGCAATACCTTGATCTGCCGGATATCCGTGTTGATGGCTGCCAACTCGGTAATCTGGTTCAAGGTGCTGGCATTTGCGCCGCGCGCCTCGGCGGCGCAGATAGCGTCGCGTGCCAGCAAATCCAGGCGAATCGGTTTGAAGCGCGCAATACCACCGGTAACATCCAGCGTTAACTCGGGATACATGGCCTTACCTACGGCGCGCCGTAAGGGTGAGTGGGCGACATAAATACTGCCATCGGCCGCCACAACGCTCATGGCCAGTGAATCCTCTCGACCTTCGGCAAAGTAGCGCAGCTTACCGGTTTCCCGGTCTAGCAGGCCCATCCCCATATGCAACATCAGCGTTCTACCTAGCAATGATTTACCACCACCGATCATAATCACCACGCCGTTGGCGGTTACCGTTGCGGTCAAGGCATTGGATTGCACATCGACATTGGCATAACCATCAAAGCCCGTTAGCTGCGCAGTCCACGTCCTAGTGCCGCCGTCTCCGTTGTCGATCAACTGGATCACGTCTTTGGCGGTAACGGCGTAGAGTTCATTGTTATCCGCTGCCACGGTGATAGAACCCACCAGCGGCTCGCCCACATCCACCCGCCAGACTTCATTCAACTCACTATCCAGCGCAATAACATGACCCTCATTATCAGATACATATAAGCGGTACCCGTCTGCGCTAAGCGCCGGTGTTGATCCGGTGCCGCCCTGGAAGGTCTTACGGTTCAATACCTTGAATTCCAAACCACCGTTGCCGTCATCAACTAAGTCGAGGGCGTAAATTGCGCCCAGTTCAGACCTGCCGTCTTCGGTACCATCTTCGGCATCTGGCGCAGTAGCGGCCATATAGATACGACTGCTATCAGGATCAATACTGAAAAAGTTGGTCACTATACCGCCGCCGCCATAAATATAATTCACGGCGGATGAGAACAAACTCAGGCCTTCATCGGTTTTACCAAAGGCGTTATCCATCAATGGGTCGACCTTGTTAAGGATAAATTTAGGAATCTTGGTACCTTTGCCACTGATGGCAGGCGCGCCGGGTATTTGCCCGATAGGTGCTATCAATTCTCCGCTCTTGCGGCTGAAGGCAAACAATGCGCCGGCTTTGGTTATCGATATCAGTGAATCGGTCGCCGGGTGATAATTGAAACTATGAAATTTTCCCTTTGCTTTATTTATGGGTGATTGATTGCTGAGCTCCTCCGCAGGAATGCTTAAACCGGTAGCCTTACTCCATATCACCGAACCATCCGGCCGCAGGGCCATGACGCGGTTATAGCCCACGATATAAATGATCTGGGATCCCGGGTTTTCCGGGTCGTTCAATATGAAAGCTGGGCTGCCTGCTTGTATATTGTTGTCGGCGGGTATGGCCCAACGTCGCTCGCCGGTTTTGCCATCGAGTGAAACCAGCACCACGCGCTCACCGTGATAGAACTGCGGGCTAAAGTAGAGATTGCCTTCGTTATCAAACAGGGGGCCATTGCCAACGAAGTACGCAGGCTCTGCCACCCAGTCCAGTTCAAACATCGGAGCGGCGACGCCCCAGACACTATCCGAATTGGCCACATTCACATGTATGGCATTAAAGGTATCTGGTTCGGGGATGACGTCGTAGCTATGCTGTCCCGCGGCGCGAGCACCAACCGGCTTCCATTGGGTTTTCGCAGGCGGGCCAAAAACCTTGGGGTTATGCGGTCGACCCTCGTCAAAGAAGATTTTAAACACTGCGAAGCCAACGATTGCGATCAATAGCAAAGCGATTACTTTCCGGGTATTCATTTTTAAAGACCCCATTTTCTTGTTGATTGCTGTTTTTCCAGAGCCCGGCCGCAAAGCCAGAAATGCACAGAGCCCCAGAAGGCGAAGAGTCCAAAACAGGCCAGCGCAACGCCTAAGGAGCCCTCGCCATAGACGGTACTAAGCATATCGCTTAGCACACCGACCAGCAGTGGGCCGAGGCCTAAACCGATGAGATTGAGACACAGCATCATGATGGCCGAGGAAACAGCGCGCGAGTGCACTGGCGACAGGGTTTGCACCATGGCCAGCGATGGCCCCATAAAACTATTCGCGAAGAAACCCGGAATAACGAACAGCAGTATTGCCGTGGTCAGATTGTCAGCAAAAAGCCCCATGACAAATAATGGTATAGAGACGAACGGAATCATGGCAAGCATCCACAGGCCATATTGAAAACCACGGACGGAAAGGCGATCAAAGAACTTGCCCACGACCAGCGCGCCAATCGCCCCCGAAATGCCGAACACGCCCGCAATCATCATACCGGCCTCGGATTGGCTGAGCTCGTGTGTTCTGATAAAGAAAGTCGGTAACCACTGGGTGAGGCCATATGACATCAGTCCTGCTATTACGCCCCCAGCCATCATGTGTCGCATAGCGGGGTTGCCCCACATTTGCGCCGCAGTGGTGAGAATGGGGGGCGAAGGCAGAGGCTCTGCAGTTTCAAAGGTGCCTCTGGCAGGCTCACGCAGCAATCTGGCCATAAAGAATGCCAACAACAAACCGGGAATACCGACCGATACCAGCGCAATGCGCCAGTTATAAGCTTCGGCAATAATACCGCCGCCAACAAAACCAAGGATCATGCCGAAGCTGCCGCCCAGCATTAACGTAGCCATAGCGAACCCCCGACGCTTGGGCGGGAAGTAATCAGCAATAATCGAGTGGCTGGCAGGATTCACTCCTGCCTCACCAATTCCCACACCGACGCGCAGTAACAGAAGGCTGATAAAGCCGGCGGCCAGGCCGCTAAAAGCGGTCATCACAGAGAAGATAACAAGGCTGACGATAATGATGCGCTTGCGACTGTGTTGATCAGACAGACGCGCAATAGGCAGACCCATGGTGGCATAAAACAGGGCGAATGAAAGCCCGCCTAGCAAACCCAACTGGGTATCGCTTAAACCAAACTCTGCTTTTATATCCGGAAACAGGATCGATAGAATCATCCGGTCGCACATCGACAGGGTATAAGCCAGTACTAGCAGGGTCAGGGTGGTGCGGTGACCCGCCAGGGGTTGATTGGCTGTGCTTGTAACAGAGCCAGATGCCCCTGTACTGACTGTCTGATTATTCATAGTCGTGTCTATTCAAGCTAACAACGAAAACCGAAAGCAGCAGCGTAACAGCACTTAATTTCAATAAATGGGACATTGATTTTCTCGCTTTTGAAGCGGCGTGACTGTTTTGATCAGCGCCCATTCCCAATTTTCACTTAGGTGGAGTATAGTGTTCGGCGTAACAGATGCGGAATCATATTCGGCCATTCCTGCTTTGGCTGTTGCTTGCTTGTAGATCTTTTGGGGCGCCTTTGGTACAGCCTGGGGCACGGAGAGTGAGATGAAAGTAAATCAAGTGCAACGTGAGTTTTTCAGGCAGCTGCTATCGCTGCTGGAGAAATCAGCGGTTAGCCCCGAGCAGCTGTTTGGTGAACTCGACCAGCGAGGTGTCACTGTTTCCGGTACCGCTCAGGCTGTATTTTCAGGGTCCGAAGCGTTGGTTTTACTGGAAACTGCAGTGGACCTTTCAGGCGATCCCTGCCTGCTGTTACGTCTGGGACAAGAGCTTGGCATTGCCAGTTACGGCAGCTTTGGTTTTGCTTTGATGAGCTGTGCGAGCCTGCGCGAGACCCTTCAGCTTTTGCTTCGCTATGGGCAGGTATTGTTCAGGCCCAGCTGGACAGAGTATGAGCATGAGGGCGGCTTATTGTTGCGTGCGAATCTAACCAGAGGCACTGCAGCACAGCAACAGCTGGCAGCTGAACTGATTTTCTCGAACCTTTCTGTAGTGGGGAGATCTCTGTATGGAAGCCAGGTAGAGAGTGCAGAGGGTGTAGAGCTACAACTGAGTTATTCCAGGCCTGCGCACTCGGCTTCATATAAGAAAGCATTTCACGTGCCTGTGACATTTGACTGTGAACACAGTCAGTTGTTTCTCCCGGCGCAGATTCTCGACACGCCTGTTAGAACGGCGAACCGTGCCGAGCATGTGGTCTTTCATCAGCAGTGCGAGGAGATACTACGCGGGCTGAACAGTGTCGAGAAAACCACCGCCGCCGTACGGCAGTTACTGATCCAATCCGCAGGGGAATTCCTGGATGTCGCGCAGGTAGCCCAGGGTCTGCATGTCAGTGAGCGTACCCTGAGGCGCCGCCTGGAGGCTGAATCTACCAGTTTTAGATCTACCTTCGACGAGATCAGGGATTTGCTTTCCCGGGAGTATCTTGCAGACACTGACTTGACCGTTGCCGATATAGCGCACCTGCTGGACTATGCCGAGACGGTGAACTTTCGCCGGGCGTTTGTGCGCTGGAATGGCGTAACGCCCAGCCAGTATCGCCAGCAGCGGGTCGCGTAGGCAGGTTTCCGTGTTGGTTGGCCGGTATATGGCTAGTTAACTCTTCTGGATCTGGAGGTCCAGTATTACGCTTGACGTATAATCTGTAACGTAATACCCTTCACAAATGATTCAAAGCTTCCGGTGCAAGAACACAGAGCGCCTGTTTGGTGGGCTGTGCTCGTCAAAGTTTCGGTCGTTTCGCGCTCAGGCAGAGAGAAAATTGATTCTGCTTCACAGTGCGGAAACATTGGAGTTTCTGAAGTCTCCCCCTGGCAACAGGCTGGAACGGTTAACCGGCGACAGACAGGGGCAGTGGAGCATCCGCATAAATCAGCAATGGCGTCTGTGCTTCCGTTTTGACGGCGGCAATGCGTATGACGTGGAGATAGTGGATTACCACTAGGATGTACTTATGGCTTCAAATCAAATGAGACCGATACACCCCGGCGAGGTAATTCGAGAGGAGTATCTGGTGCCACTGGAAATGAGTGTGAATGCTTTAGCTCAGCGTATGCGTGTGCCGACGACCCGGCTTCACGAGATTGTCAAAGAGAGACGCTCGGTCACCGCTGATACAGCTCTGCGCCTGGCTCAACTATTTGGCGGGGATGCCCAGAGCTGGCTTAACCTGCAGGCTGCTTATGACCTGCGTGTGGCTGAAATCAACAGCGCTATAGAAATTCGCGAGGATGTGCGTCCCTACCAGCCCTGAATAAATGGAAAAATAAATGGGGAAATAAATGGGAATAAATGGGGAATAAATGGGGACAGACCACGATTAATTTTGGCAGAGACTCATGGAACGCGCTGGGGACAATTTAATCGTGGTCTGTCCCCTATATTCATTTAATCGTGGTCTGTCCCCTATATTCCATGTCCCCTATATTCCATGCCAAAGTACGTAATAATTGGCCGAATATGATTCCGCACTATCTGTCATCCCAGAGTATTGTGCCTTTTTCAATGACCGAGGAGAAGAGACATGACAGTCATCGCCAGCGCTTCACGTATGCCTGAGGGTATGAACCTCGAAGTTCGGAATATCAAGTTTGAGCTCAGCGAGCAGTTGTCCAAAGACTGGTTGGATAACGATCCATTTAAAACGGCTTTCTTTAACGCCCTTAGTATGACTTTCCCCGACGGTGAGCGCTTTTTTATAGACAGTGTTCGTCATTATCAAGATGAAGTAAAAGACCCTAAGCTCAAAACAGAGATGAGCCAATTTTTTGGTCAAGAGGGTATGCACTCCCGAGAGCACCGTACATACAACAAAGCTTTGTGTGATTTACGCGGCTACAACCAGGAAAAAATGGAGGGCAGAACAAAAAACATGGTTCGATTAGGGTACAAAAAGATGTCGCCAGTCGGTCATCTCGCGGCAACGTGTGGTGTGGAACATATTACGGCGATTTTTGCCGACAAAGTCCTCAATGGCTGGATGCTTAGCGAGGTGGATTCACAAATGCGAAGTTTGTGGGAATGGCACTCTGCCGAAGAACTGGAGCATAAGTCCGTCGCGATGGATGTTTACAACTATGTCAGCGGCGACTATAAGATCAGAAAACTGACTTTACGAATGTTCACCATTCATTTTCTTTGGAACCTGCTGGCCAATACCGCCTATATGCTGCGCAAGGACAAAAAGCTCTGGAAGTGGTCCACGTTGAAAAGTGGGTTTAAATTTCTGTTTGCAAAAGGTGGTGTGTTGCGCGAATTCCGCGCCGATTACCTCACGTATTTCGATCCTGATTTTCACCCCTGGGACGATGATAATCGACACCTGCTCGAGAGCTGGAAAGCTCCTCAGGCTGCGTGAATGGAGCCGCCCTCCCGGGGGCGAGCTATGCCAGGAAAGCAGGCAGCGGTTGGCCGGAAAAGATTCCTCAGGGTTCGCTGCTCAAGCGTAAAATCTCCGGGTTTTCAAAATGCTATTAGCAATGTGCAAGGGGATTCTACCGATGAAAAAATTGTTTTATGGCCTGATCGGCGTGCTAGTGCTGGCGGGGACGTTCGTCCTGGCGTTGCCGACGATTCTGCACAAGGCGGGTCTGCACCCTGAGTATCAAGGCCCCACAGTTGCACTGCCAGCTAAGCGCGCCCTGGTGATTACCACCAGTCATGACGTGCTTGCCGCTCGTGGCGAGACCGATGGTCCCGCTACCGGAGTAGTTGCTTCGGAGCTAACGCATCCCTATTACGTTTTTCTTGATGGCGGCATGCAGGTTGAAGTGGCCAGTATAAAAGGGGGTAAAATTCCGGTTGCTCCGGATTCGCTGTCGCGTATTTCAGCCACGCCGGAGACAGAACGCTTTCTACAGGATTCAATTTTTAAAGCTAAGGTAGATAAGTCGATCAAGATCGACGACGTTGATTTCACCGACTACGACATTATTTTTCTGGCCGGTGGTTGGGGCGCGGCCTATGACCTTGGTTATTCTCCCGTGTTGGCGAACAAGATCAGTGATGCCTACTACGCTGACAGCAAACCGGTGATCGGCGGCGTCTGCCACGGCGTGCTCGGTCTGATCAATGCCAAAGATCGCGATGGCAATTTGCTGATCGCCGGGCGTCGCATGACCGGGGTTAGCGACAAACAGATTAAAGAACTCAATATTGAAATCACCCCACAGCACCCTGAAACCGAATTGCGCAAGGCCGGTGCTCTTTACGAGAGTCAGAGCGCATTTCGCGATATGTTTGCCACTCATGTCGTGGTGGATAACGAGAAGCGTTTTGTCACCGGGCAAAACCAGAACTCCAGCACCGCAACCGCTCACAAAATGATGCAGGTCGTTGCGGGTCGCGGACAGTAATATTGAAAGGAGATTACATTGAACAAAGTGCTTAAGTTGTTGGTGCTATTACCAGCGATTCTTTTTGTGGTCACGGGAGTTCGCTGGCTAGTGGCGCCCGCGGGAATAGCGCCTGATTTTGGCCTGACGCTGGCTGAAGGTATTGGGCTCAGTTCCCAGATCGGCGACATGGCCGGCTTCTTCCTGACGCTGGGCAGCTGCATGCTCATTGCCCTGATTAGTGAACGTCGCAGTTGGTACTACCCACCCATGATGTTACTGGCGATCACAGCCCTGGGTCGAATCGTCGCCTGGCTATTGCACGATGCCACCCTTGCGGTCAGTCAGATCACGGTAGAGGTGGTGGTGGCACTTATTCTGCTGCTTGCATCCCGCCGCTTGCCGCAAGCGCTTTCCACAACAGATTTGAAGGGGTGACACGGCTTTTTTCACGGCAGATTTTTTGTGTCTCTGTACTGTGGGTAGGCTTTGTGAGTACGGGGGCGTTTGCTGTCGAACCACTAGCGGATGTCGAAGTGGACACAACGCAGCAGCGCTCCGTAAGTACAGTACGTCCCAATATCGTGTTCATCCTTGCAGATGATCTGGGCTATACCGATATTGCGCCTTACGGCAGTGAGGTGAATACGCCAAGCCTGAGTGCGCTGGCCGAGCAGGGCTTGCGCTTTACCAATTACCACACTGCAGCGAACTGCGCGCCCGCCAGGGCGATGCTTCTCACCGGGGTAGACAGTCACCTCGCGGGGGTGCCTAACATTCCCGAAATGCTGGCCCCGCAACAGCGGGTGCACGCCAACTATCAAGGCGTACTGGGGGATGACGTAGTGACCGTGGCGACATTGTTAGAAGACGCCGGTTACCACACCTATATGGCGGGTAAATGGCATCTTGGCATGGAGCCCCACAAACGGCCCAGCCGGCGCGGCTTTGCGCGCACCATGGCCATGATGGATTCAGGCGCTGATAATTGGGAGCAACGCCCCTATATTGCACTCTATGACCAGGCCAACTGGTTTGCCGATGGGGAGCGGTTTACGCTACCGGAGGATTTTTATTCCTCGCGTTTTTTGGTCGATAAGATGATTGAGTTCATCGACAGCAATCTGCCAGACGGCAAACCTTTCTTCGCCTACCTGCCATTTATGGCCGTGCATTCACCGGTGCAGGCTCCTCAGCAATACATCGACCGCTACATGGGCATGTACGATTCTGGTTGGGACGCGCTGCGTCAGCAGCGTATGGAGCGAGCAGCAGCCCTGGGCATCGTGCCGCCAGACACACCCATGGTACGCATGGCAACGACAGGGGAATGGGATGCGCTCAGTGAAGAGCGCAGACACTATCAGGCCAAACGCATGGCGGTTTACGCCGGCATGATTGAGGCCATGGATTTCCATATCGGTCGTCTGATCGAGTTCCTCAAGCAGCGGGGGGAATACGACAACACGATTTTTATTTTTACTTCAGACAACGGCAGCGAGGCCAGCGGCCCCGCCGAGCCCAGAGCCTTTCCCCAGCGACTGGTTCCAGAGAATCTCGGTTACAACCTGGACTACGACAACCTGGGTCTGCAAGGCAGCTACAGCACACTCGGCCCCAGCTTCGCCAGCGCTTCTGCGAGCCCCCTGGCGTACTATAAATTTTATGCGGGGGAAGGGGGGATGCGGGTGCCGCTGATCATCGCGGGAAAACATGCTGTCGCCCAGCAACAACTGACACAGGCATTTGCATGGGCAACCGACATCACTCCCACAATTCTGTCTCTGGCTGCTATTTCTCCACCTGGAGAACGCTACGCAGGTCGACCCGTGCAGCCAATAACAGGGCGTGATCTGACACCTCTGCTATCCGGTAAGGTTGAGCGGGTCTACGGTTCCGATGATTCGGTCGGCTATGAACTGACCGATCACGGCGTCCTGTTTCAGGGCGACTATAAGCTGGTTGCAAACCAACCACCGGTTGGTGATGGTCGATGGCGTCTGTTCAATATCGTCGATGATCCGGGCGAGACAGAAGATATATCCGCATCACAAGCACTGCGCTTCCAGCGTATGTTGTCTCGTTATGAGCAGTACTGTCGCGATAACAAGGTGGTGCCGGTGCCGCCGGGTTATACCCAGATAAAGCAGTTGTTTTCTAACATCCTGCTGCAGTACCGCGACGCAACCCTTATGTTTTTGCTAACAGTGCTGGTGTTACTGCCGTTTTATGTTGCTTACCGGATGAAGAGTCAAATGAAGAGGACACCCAAACCATGAAACGTAAACACTGGCTCAGTGCCTCCCATTCTCATTGTTAAGTCCACGAAGGGTGCCCTCTGATGATTATTCGACGTGCTCTTTTACTTTGCGTCTTACTGTTCGCACCAGTTGCTTTCAGCGCAGATATTTCAGGAATCTGGAAACACGCCCAAAATCCAGCCTGGATTGAGATTCGACTGGAGGAGGGTAGTGGCACTGTGGTGCGTAACGATAAATTTCCTGATCGCGTGGGTCGCAAGATACTGAATGATCTGGCAGCCGACAAATCCAAACAGGGTTTGTGGCATGGCCAGATCTATGCCGAGAAGCTGGGAGAGTACAAGGACGTGGAAGTTTCTCTACCCGAGGCCGACCGGATGCTCATCAAGGGCAGGGTCGGTTTTATAAGCCGCACCGTGCAGTGGGTGCGCGTGGATAAAATACCCGCGCGCTAGAAAGATCAAATAAATCAAGCGACAGAAGCGCTTGATCAGCGTACTGGAAGGCCCGCCAGAGCGTCTCGCTGAATTTCGATAGCAGACCGCCAAACGGCGCAGACAGAATAGGCAATATCGATGTAGCTGTGACTTTAGCCCAGAATCCGGCCCTGGGGGAGGTCGGGCGAGCTGAATATGGCGGGCATAAGGTGGGCCGCGTTATATCCATGTTCCAAAAGATACGGCGCGCCTGCTATTACAGGTGCCACAGTATCGATAATCGTCAATGCGAGATAAATATTTTTTTCGATTCATAGATAGCTTGCTCAACCTTAGGTTTCTTTATTCGACTGAAAGCATGTTCTCGATACCGGTGCCCTCAATCAGCGCATCGACACTTACGCGCTCTGCCTCGCTGAGCGCCCGATAACGTTCATTGGTCCATCGCAGGCATTTGGCCTGGTAGGGGAAGGTCTGCTGGATCCAGGGTGCGCCGCCTATCTCGGTATCCCAGGTCTTGTCGCCCGCCGCAGCGGCGCGGGCGTTGGCCAGTTGCGCGGGGGCAAACATGCGCCCGATTTCCTCCAATAGGCCGCGCAAGCTCTCGGGCTGATCTGCCAGGCTAACCCAATCTTGCTCTGTCGGCTCAAGTCCGCTGGGGTCGCGCATGAGATCGACCCAGGCAACTGTGCGGGGAGAAACTTCGTGGGCAATCGCTCTGGGTGTTGGGTCGAAACCTACTAATTGGCTTAACTGGCCGTAGAGGCCGAAGTCTCCAGCAGCAGGGCGGTTGCCCAGCATGTACTTCTGGTTGCCCAGATGATTTTCCATGGCGGCCAGAAAGCGCCGGTAGCTGGCGTCGATTACCGCTGCGGTGGAGTCGTTGGAACCCACCACGTAAAGGCGGCTGATCTGGCGTTCCTCGACCCAGTGTTTGAACTCTTGATGGGCGTCCTTCGGCATGCTGACGTTCATGCTCAGCGGTAACAGGGTGCCGGCGTTGCCGGCGTCTAACTGTGCGTGCCAGCGATAATGGAACATGTACTTGGTACACCACTCGTCAGCGAAGTCCTCGATCAGATAATCGATAAAGGCCAGAGCTGGGTCACAGGGTACTACCGAGCGGCCTGTGTAGGTATCCTCCAGGCGCCGGATAATAGGTGTGGAGTCGCACACGGCCTGCGTGTCTCCCGCCTCTTCAAAAAAGAAGGTAGGCTCGAAGATGGGCCTGGGTTTCGCCACGCCCATCGCCTCACAGGCCTGGGCAGGAATGCCCCAGTTCACCGCATAAGGCAGCCGCCGGTAGCGCAGTAGGGCTACCATTTTTTGTGTGTAGGGCGATCCAGTGCCGCCTACCAATCGAATTGGCTCGTCATGCGCCATGAGTCATCTCCTACAAATTGGAATCAGGGACGATTAACAACAATGTCGTCACTGTTAATGGGCAGTTCAAACCACATGAGGTCTTCTGTGAGAAGATAGTTGTCTGGCGCCCCACGCATGAAGACATCTGCCACGACAGAATTTGGCGGCACTGGTACCAGGTGATAGAAGGCCACCATGTCTACATTCGATTTTTCGCCGAGCTCAATCAGGGAGTCCGTCGAAGCGTGGTAGTCCATTACATCAAATACAATCCTGGATTGTCGTGACTGGCCCACTGCGCCTAATGCCTCCGACAGAGCTGTTACCGTCGGCAGTGATAGCGCGTCGTGCAGCAATAGATCAACCCCGTCGACTATCTTCCGCGTCTCGTCGGTTACGTTGCTGTCGCCGGAAATGACAACGCTGCGACCGCGGTAGTCAAAACGATAGCCCACGGCAGGATGAATGGGGGGATGCTCAGCAACATAGGCGCTTATCTTGAGATCCCCATCCTCAAGGATAACTCCCGGAGCAATCGTTTTGTGTTCCAATACCCCTAGTGCTGGTGGTAGCAAGTCTTCTCCATGGTGACCCGTGCGATAAATTCGATCCTGCCGGTAGCCCGCATTGACGGCATCGGTCACTTCGGCAACGCCGCGAGGGCCATACACGGTTAATGGTGCCGGCCGGCCCCTTACCCAGGAGCCGAGGTTCACTTCGTAAATTTCCGCTATGTGGTCGGAGTGGAAATGCGTGAGTAACAGGCCCTGCAAACGTTCCGTGGGCAACCCCAGGCGATTGATATTGTCAGTAGAGCCGGCACCCGAGTCGATCAGGTAAAAATGCTCCGGCGTTATGACCGCGATACAGGCCTGCGCCTGACCCATTCCCAGCGGCGATGCGCTGCCACAGACATAGACCCTGAGGCTTTCTGATTCCGGCAGGGGCACGGCGCCGCGTTTGGCAATAACTGCCGTGCCGCGCTCAAGCGCCGCATCCTGCACTGCGGGTACTTTGAGTAACGCGCGGCCAACGCCGACAATAACCAGTAGGCCAAGAAATAGTATTAGTATTTTCTTCATTTCTTAGGGTCCATTGAAGATCTGTCGGTTTAATCTGCAGGGTAGAGAATGGGTGAAGGCCTGGCGCGTTATGATTGATACACAATGACTATTTTTGGATAAAAATTGGGTCATTAGCGAAACTCCAACTCGTCATCATTCAGGCGGCCAAGACGCAAACCGATGAAGTCTCTGATGTAATTTTGGTAGTTCTTCCAGGGTAGGCGATTGCCATTTTTGGGCATCAGCTCTCGTGCACGCAGCACATAACCAGCGTCGAAATCCAGCAGGGGCACTTCATCAATTTCCCCCTTCATGGTCGGAGTCACTGTTGAATAGTTGCCGCGGTCCATTTTATTAAGCAATCGGCAGACGTATTTTCCTGTCAAATCGGTTTTGAGGGTCCAGGAAGAATTGGTATAGCCCACTGTAAATGCCATATTAGGCATTCCAGAGAACATCATCCCCCGGTAGATAAAGTGCTCGGTTAAGTCGAGCTCCTTGCCATCAAGGCTGTGCTTAACGCCGCCAGCAAACTTAAGATTCAGGCCCGTCGCCAGGATCACAATATCAGCATCAAGTTGCTTGCCGGACTTGAGCTGGATACCTTCGCCGTTGAACATATCAACGTGATCGGTCACCACCTCGGCGCGCCCCTCGCGTATCGCGGTAAACAGATCGCCATCGGGCACCGCGCACAACCGCTGGTCCCAGGGATTGTAGTCAGGGGTAAAGTGGGTGGCGACATCATAATCTGGCCCCAAAGCTTTTTTCACCCCACCAAGCAGGATTTTTTTTAGCTCTTGCGGTTTCCGACGCGATAGCTGGTAGATATAAATCTGAAACAACACCTTTTTCCAGCGGGTCAGCCTGAAAGCCCAACTATTCGGTAACCACTTGCGCAGTTTTTTTACCATTGGATCTTCCGCGGGTAGGCTGGCGATATAGGTTGGCGTGCGCTGTAACATCACCAGGCTGGCCGTGTCTTTGGACATCGCTGGCACCAGTGTCACCGCGGTGGCCCCACTGCCGATCACTACAACTCGCTTGCCCTGGTAATCCAGGTCTTCAGGCCAATGCTGTGAGTGAACGACCTGTCCGCTAAAGACATCGATGCCGGCAAACTCTGGTGTATAACCTTGCTCGTAGTCGTAGTAGCCGCTGCAATTAAACATAAACTTGCAGCTTATTGTTACTTGCTGACCGGTATCGCCGCGCTCGGCGGTCACCAGCCAGCGATTGTCGGTGGATGACCAGTTGGCGGCCACTACCTTGTGCTGATAACGGATGTGCTGCTCCACGTCATATTCTGCTGCTGCCTCACGAATATAACTGAGGATTTTGTGGCCGTCGGCGATCGTCGACTTGTCCTTCCAGGGCTTGAAGCCATAGCTGTACGTGTACATGTCGCTGTCGGAACGAAAACCAGGGTAGCGGAATAAATCCCAGGTGCCACCGCTGGTTTCGCGTGATTCGAGGATCATAAAGTTGTGGTTCGGGCAATTGCGGCGCAACTGACAAGCACCGCCGATACCCGCCAGGCCGGCGCCGATAATCAGCACATCGACCGATTCAAATTGTTTAGTCATAGCAATATTAATCTACAAAGTTGTTGTTTTTACTCGTCGCGCTATACCAGATAGGCGATGACCATGCGCGTTCCTGAATAGTGACGGGCAAGTCTGAGCGCGGCGTTTCACCTGCGCGTATGGCGTCCCAGGTGGACCATCGACAGACAGGGTTTTCGAGCACGCGCACATAGTAGAACGCTTCTTGTCCCGGCGTGAAGTTGGGGTCCTGCCAAAGAGTTTTAAGCTCGCCCGCGCCGACACTGGCCGTGGTAGAGCAATCATCCAGGTTTACCCGTGCGCCATTATCAGGACAGCGGTGGGTCTTCTGATCCACGTTCAAGCCATCGGAGCAGGCCACGTCGTACACTTGCTCCTGGTGTTCGCCATTTTCAAGCCAGCCCTTAATAATCTGCACACGTTGTAATTTGGCGGTGTTGGGGTCGGCCACGGCCCAGGCTAAAAACATCGGTTGGTGATTAGCATTTGCTTGCAAGGTAGCACCCATGGTGACGCCGCCTTGGTAAGCATTTTTAGCAAGCTCCGGGCTATCCAATTGAGCGTCAGCGAGTTCGTAACTGGCAAAAAATCGAACCTTTATCCGTGTGCCGCTTGTGGCAAAGGTTTCCTTACGGCGCAGCGCGTCATAAATCGCTTCACGGGTATTTTCTTCTGCCCATACGCCAGCAATACCCGAAGCGCCCCAGTATTTGTAACCCGAAAAATCAAGGTAGTTTTGTCCGTCTACTTCCTCGACCATTTCGGATGCGGCCAGTTTGACCAAGGTACCGTAAAGAAAGCTCGCCGGTACAGAGCCGCGTTTTTCTGGAGTGCTGTCAAACGATCCAATTTTTCCAAAGTAGTTGTCCTCCTGCAATGAGGCTGCGCCGGTATGTGTGTCGCTGGAACCGATTACGCCGAATTTATAGGGGTTTGCGCCATCTTTTTCATCCATAGATAAGCCGCGTTGCCATGCGTTTCTCACATAGCTGCCAGGTGGGTCACTGAGTACCCTGGTGGAAGTTCGCAGGGGGAAAATTTCGAAATTAGCCCACTCGTCATTTTTTGACAGTAGCGGGTGCGTATCTGATGTGCCTTTAACCTGCGTGATTTCTACCAGCGGTTCATTGCGCAAGCGTTGGTCTGCGTATTCCTGATCAATGGCGTTGCCGGCCCAATCGGTAAACATAAACATCGCGCCGTTAGAGCCGTTGCTGTTGTGCGGTATCGCCAGGCTTTCTATATCCTGTTTACGCAGTGCGTCCATCCAATCCCACAGGCCTTCGGGGTTGATGCTGTTGAAACGTGAGAAAGGCACTGCGGGTAAGCGTTCAGTGCCACGAAAAATCACGTTGCGATGCAGGGCCTCTCGCTCCTGCGTGGATGAGGTGAACTCATATCCTGCAAATGTGGTGAAGGTTCCGGGCTTGTAGGCGTCATCCGCCGCTTCAACGGTTTGCACCCAGGCTGAGTTGCTGGCGTCGTTGACAACCGTGTTGTCGATGCTGCCGTCGAGAAGGCTAGCCACCACGTCATTAATAAAGTTGTAAAACACTTTACTTCTTTTCGCCAAGTCCAATAGGCCACCATCGACCGACTCGTTAATGTTGTGATAGGGCTCTGCAAAATCGTATTGCGACACCGGGTTGCTGGTATCTGCGGCCTGGTTTATCAGCCCAAGAAATACTCCGTGATCGGTGACCGCGTAAAAATCCAGTGGTTGTGCCATCTGTACTTCAAAACCACCGGGGTGTTTGATCGCCTCGCCTTGGGCGTAACGATAGGCATCTGCCGGCGAGGCCGTTGTACCAAAAGCAGAAGCGTCAAACGAGAGCGTTGTATGCACGTGCAAGTCGCCAAAGTAGGCATTGCGATCTGGGTTGCGATTGAAAGAGGGTAAGGGGCGACTAGGATCGGGGGCAGACAGTGCCGGGAACGTTATGATTTCATCACTCGCCGGGATTACCGTATTGGTCGTCCGATAGTATGCTTGCGCCTGCGCTCGCTTATCTGATTCTGATGGGTCGCCCGAGCAGGCGGTAATCAGTAAGCAAACCATAATCAGTGCATTACGAAAAATCATTGATCTCATCTCTTTTTATCAAATAGCCGTGACTATTATCATGAGAAGTGGAGAAAGGAACGCTTAGAGCCCGTTAAAGCTCTTGTTTGAAAGCTGGATCCTTAGTTTTTGATGACGTTATTATGGCGCTATGCAATCAATTCCGGGAATCATAATCGGCCATGTTTTCTAGACGAGAAACAAGTCCACCAAGTTCTCCACCAAAGCAGCGCCTACCCAGGTCAACGGTATGAGCAGCAAATAGAAAACAATGCGCAGCAGGTTAGTGCCATCAAAGGGCCAGGTAGAAACCTGCTGCACTTCCCGGCGCATTACGAGTAGACGATTAAACTGATCGATCGCGGCGCCATCGCGAATACGCGCCTCCGAGATCGGTCCCAGCTCGCGAACATCGTCATCCACTGCGAGCAGCATAGACTGTCGGGCTGCCTGCAGCCTTTTGTGCAAAGGCCAGACCGGTATAATGAAAAGCAGTAGTGCCGGCGCGAAGCTCGCAGCAAGACCGGGAAATACCGTCACCCAGTCCCACCCCTCATCTATGATCAAAATAACAAACAGAACTTGTGCTCCAATCACCGACAGCGTTGACAGCACCGCGATACGCCCGATGATGCAGGCAGGGCCTGGCCGAAAGAGATCGATCTCAATTGAGCGTCCCACATTCGCCCACAGCAGCGCGTTGGCAAACAGGGCGCTGATATTAGTGGTCATTACCAACCAGGTGGCGACAGTTCCAATATTTCTGGCCACAAAATGATCACTGAAAAAAACTTCATTGAGCGGGGCACCACGCGAGCCATATATGAGCGTGAGATGCAGTAGACCACAGGTCACGGCGCCCAGAGTTGTGGCGATAATCCAAAGCACGCTTTTATGCGAAATCGATAACCGTTGTGCGGCCATCACATCGGCTGGTACATCGAGCTCCCGCGCTATTTCATCCAACGCGCGTTGAGACTGCGTGACGATGCGCGAAAAAATCGTGATCATATAGGCGCTGACCGCTGCGAAAAACAGCTTTTCGTAATGATCGGCTTTGCCGCCCAGGGCATCCAGGCCCAGCCAAAGCAAGGCCATGATCACGGCCGCAGTCAATACGCGGCGATAACGTCCACCGACGGGCAGAATAAGGGCCAGCAGCCAAATGGGGTATAACCGGGACTTTGTGCTTGTATTCACTGTCAGGGACGTCCTGTTGTACGTCTAGTACCGGCAGTAAGCCCCATGGTAGGCCTCAGTGCAATCACTACCACTGCAGCAGGTTAGCTTGCCGGGTCTAGCCGGACCGGGTCTAGCCGGACCGGATCCAACCAAATGGGGCTGGTCCATGCGCGCTCGCGTATTGTTGCCGGGACACGGGGATCAGGTTCACGCCCAAGGCGGATAGCATCATAACTTGACCAGCGGCAGGTGGGGTTCATCAGCACACGAACATAATAGAAAGCACCCTGGGCCGGATCGTAGTCAGGGTCATGCCAGACTGTTTTCATTTCATTGGCACCGGAGCCCGGGCTGAAGCTGCAGGTTTTGAGTTCAACACTCGCACCATTATCCGGACAGCGGCCCGTTGCAGGGTCTACCGTCAGCCCATCGGCGCAGGCAATATCAACAACCTTTTCCTGGGTTTGGCCCTGCGCATCGAGCCAGCCCTTAATCATTTGCACCCTTTGCAACGGAGCGTCCATTGGATCGCGTGTCGCCCAGACAAAAAATCCGGGTGAAGTCTGTTTTGTGGCGTCCGGGCGCAGCACGCCGCCCATGGGCACACCACTGGCTATTAAGGACTGAACCGCGTTGTGGTCGTTCGCTACTGCCTCATCAATTCCCCAGCCTGCATAAAGGCGCACGGCCATGCGCGGGCCGGATGTGGCGTAGGTTTCGCGCCGGGCAAGGGCATCAAAAATTGCTTCGCGGGTATTTTCAGGAGCCCAAACCGCGGCCAGGCCGCCCGATGTGTGGAATTTCAGAATCGTTTTATAAGGGGCAGCTGCTTCCTCAGTCTCTCTCAAACGCCGTGCGGCAGAAGACGTGACTGCACCGACTGCACCGGGAAAGTCCCATTCTTCCACGTCACCCGGGTTGGAGTTGTGGCTGTCGGTGGCGGCGATAAAGCCGACCTGTAGCGGGTTAAACCCCAGCTCCTGCTCAAGCTCCAATCCGACCTTAAGCCCCTGGCGGACAAAACCTGTTTCAAAGGCGCAGCCGGTGGTTTCGCCCGGCTGGCAGGGATCGAACACCTGTGCGAATGCGCACTCTTCATCGGTAGCGCCAACCCCAAGCGCACATTCTTGCGCGCCCTTGATCTGGAATATTTCTGTCAGCGGTTCGCGCCTTTGGCGCAGACGCCAGTCGTCCTCGTCGTATTTCTGACCGTCCCAGGTGAAGCGTGAATAGGTAAGGCCCCATGCCTTGTTGGGGCTGTGCGGCATGGTCAGGAAGTCACAATCTTTGCCACAAGTGGCTTCAAGCCCCTTCCACAGTTCTATGGCGTTTGGCACATCCAGGCTTGAAAGGGCGCGCTCTGGCACCGTGTTGGAGCGGAAAATAACGTTGCGGTGGTGTTTGCCCTGTTCGGGCATTCCCGGTGAATACTCATAGCCAATCAGCGTGGTCAATTCACCCGGCTCATAGTACTTGTCGGCAAGTTCGACATAGCGGGCCCAATCGACGCCGGCGTTTTTAATGCAACGCTCGAGCGCGCCATCGCCAAATCTGCAGGTAGGGAAAGAACCGGGTTTAGGGGGTTTCCGGGTCGTCGGTTGATAGACACCAGCCGGTTTTGATGGGTCGCCAGGGCTTGCTGTGCCACGAACACCCTTGGTCAGGATTTGAAAAATCATCGGGTTAGGCTCGTTTGCCAGCCAGCAGGCGGCACGCTCGCCAAGCGATAGGTCAGGGCTATCGCAGTGGGTGCGGGTGCCGAAGCCCTCGGCGTGGTCGGTGATCGCTACAAAGTCCAGTGGACGGCTAAGCTGCATGAGCTCCCCGCCGGGGCTGCTCAGCGGTTCACCTTTGGCGAAGCGGTAGGCGTCTTCAATACCTATCGAGTTACCGAACAGGGTGGCATCGAAACTTTCGCTTGTATGCAGATGCAATTCACCCCAATACAGGTTCATATCGGGGTTGGGCGCCGCCTGATAAATGGCGGCTTGTGGGGTGGGTAATGTTAATTTACTGTCGTCTTGTAAGGCGTAATCGCGGGCTGCGGTATCTGGCCCATTTTTATCAGCTGATGCCTGCAAGGGCATCAGCAATTTGACCCAGACAAAGCCGATGGCCATGAGCATCAAGACAACAACGCCTAAACCGATTTTCTTGAACATGGTTTGCCTCTCCGGGTGAATCGGTGAATCGGGGACAGACCACAATTTTTCTTAAAAATTGTGGTCTGTCCCCTTTAATTCTCTGACAACTGGGAACAGATTTAGAAATCATAGCGCAGGGTTGCGCCATAGGTTCTTGGTGGCGTGAGGTAATAGGCCCGTGAACCACTGAAGAGCTGGATTTGTGAAGTCAAACCTGCATAGCCATCATCGGTCAGATTCTTACCCCAGACCGACAGGTTGCAGTTGTCGTTGCGCCAGCCCAGCTTGGCGTTGAGTTGCTCCCTATCCTGAAAAGCCACGTCGTCGGGCTCATTTGAGTTATTCGTCACATGATCGTCCATGTACATATAATCCCCGCGTAAGTACAGTGTTCCACCCGCCAGGGGGAAGACCAAAGTAGCACCCAGATTGGCAGTATAGTCTGGCGTCGTGGAAAGCGGTTTGCCCGTGTTAGGGCCGGAGACAACCTCATAATCGTGCATATACAACAGGCCGGCGGTGAGAGTCAGATTCTCCAGCGCCAACGCCTCAAACTGCAGGTCTAACCCGGACACTTCCACTTCTGCCTCGTTGCTGACCATGGTGCCGCCCGAGGGAAGTGCCTGCTGGAATTGATAATCCTCGATCTCGGTATAGAAAATTGCAGAGTTTAGGCGCAGCCTTGAATCAAGAAAGGTCGACTTGAGGCCCAGTTCGTAGCTCAGGGTATATTCGTCGTCGAATTCGCGCTCATCGGCGTCGCCGTTGACCCCATTGAAATTGCCCGACTTGGTGCCCGTTGCGGCACTGGCATAGACCATAGTGCTATCACCGACGTCATAGGCAGTCTTGAGCATCCAGTCCACATTATCCGAGGAGCGATCAAAGGTGTCATCGACCGGGGCACTGACGCGGCCCAGGAAGGAGGTCACTCCTACGGCCACCAAAGGCGCAGTTGAGACGTTATCAGAGAACAGGTCGGCCTCTCGTTCCTCATCCGTCCAGCGCAGGCCGCCGGTCAGGTGCCAGCGCTCGCCAATATGCCAGGTGGCCTGACCGAAGATTGCAAAGGTATCGTTGTTCCAGATGCCCTTGCCAAACAAATAATCACCAGGTGCTGCAATTCCCGCAAACTGCGGACTAATGGTGCGAAAGTCATCACCGATTGTAAAGCTTGGGGTGCCGTCGCCTCGCTGGGTTGTCTGCTCGTAGTAAAACAGGCCAAGCTGGTAGTCGATAGTGTCACCCAGCTGTGAATCCAGACGCAATTCCTGGGACAGGCTGTCGCCTGCATTGAATTCGGGCAACCCCCCCAAAATATCTAACTCGCTGCGGTCATTATCGACTTTCGCAGTGTACTCGTAGTCGTTCCAGGCGGTGATGGAGGTAATGGTGCCCCAATCTATGTCGTAGTCGATGTGCAGTGACAGCAAATCTGACTCCAATTCGAATTCGCTATCCTCATTGGTGGCTACCTCGTAGTCTCTGGGGTCGTTCTTATCCTGAGGCAGGCCCTGTCGCGCCAGCTCCGCCTGTACTGCATCTCCTTGTGTGGCATCGGGAACACAACAGGTATTGTCGCGATCTACGTGGGAACCCGCCAGCATAAGGCTTAAGCGGTCGTTGGGTTCCCATAACAGTTTGCCCTGTACATTCCAGTCATCGGCATCGTTGCCGTCTGCAGCGCCACTATTTTCCAGGTAGCCATCTCGCTGGTGAATATTCCCCGACAGTCGATAGGCCACCGTATCACTTATGGGGCCCGAAGCGGCCAGGGTCAGGTTGCGCATGTCGTAGTCCCCAACAGACGCCTCTACGTAGCCTTCAAACCCCTCAAAGCTAGGACGTTTGGTAATCACGCTGATCGCGCCAGCGTTGGTGTTTTTGCCGTACAGCGTACCCTGGGGACCTTGTAGCACCTCAATGCGCTCGATGTCGGTAAGGTCGGACATGCCTAAACCACTACGTCCCAGGAACACGCCGTCGACGAATACGCCCACCGAAGGCTCCAGGGCCGGGTCGCTTTGTGCTGTGCCGATACCACGAATTTGCAGCTTGGTCGTGAAAGGGCTGCTCACGTTCAGCGAATGGAGGCTGGGTGTCATTATTGCCAGGTCAGCGGTATTGTTGATGCCCGCTTCCTGGATCATATCTGACGTGAAGGCATTCACGGCCATCGGAACATCCCGCAGGCTCTCTGACCGCTTCTGGGCGGTAACAATTACTTCCTCTAGCGCCATGCCCTGGGCCAGAGCGCCAGTTCCGTATAAAGCCAGGGCCAGTGCGGATGTTATTGGTCTGATGTTTAACATAGTGATACGCCAGCAATATTATAGTTCGATAGCTGTGACTATAGTACGGTGGAAGCTATGCGTGGGAATCATATTCGGCCAACCGTTGTCTTTGAGGTTAAGTGCGTTCAGCGAATGGAGTAGAGCAATGGTTTGAAGATGGATGGCCACTTTTGCCTGGCTAGAGGAAGTTGATTTACCGGTACCCTCGTTAGTTCTTTGCCCCACACCACCCGATTATGAGTCGGATGGCCTGTGGTGATGTTGGGCAGTAACTAGAAGAAAGGTAACGAGATTTTCTGATGGAACGGGGCACGGTAGCTGAGACCGAGCTTATGCGGAGACTGGTGGTGGGTTATACCAAGCTGGATTGCAGTAAGTGGAAGAAGGGTAAGGAGTTTTTTGGAACCGAACTTTGAAACTCTACCGAAACAGAGTGGTTGGCTAGCTCCCTTCATGAACCGGGACTTTAACCTGCGCGCAGGCCGTGGCGTCCCCTATTGTTAAATATGCGTCGTCTATTCTTAAGTTTTTTGGGGTATAACCCGTAGACTATCAACCTCTAAATTCGACATCACACTAGGATGGCGACAATGAGCCAGAACACCACAGATACCGTTTTATTCGAGCCCGGCAGGATTTCTATGACTGGTGCGAATGGATTCATCGGAAAAGTTTTGGCCCAGCGCCCCCGTGAACTGGGCGCGGGATGCGGATCTCATTAACGCTGTGGCTGTTTTATAAGTATGAGTTGCCGAGTCTCAATTAATCGCATATAGATTTTTCTATGATTATCCACAGTCAAGCAAGAAATCAAATACAAAAAGGAGAGATACGATGATCAACGAATCCATGAGCATTATCCGTGACGGCGAGCAGGATTATCTGCCGATTCCACTGCCCGGCTCCGAGGGCGTGCACGTCAAGGTCTTGAAGGCTGACGTAGAAATGGACCGCGTCGTAGTCAAGATCAAATTCGATCCGGGTACGCGTATGCCCCGCCACATTCACCACTGCAGGGCTGTCGCTTACACCATCAGCGGCAGCTGGGCCTACGACGAAGGCAGCTTTATTCCCGGTGAAACTGCATGGGAAGATGAGGGCAATGACCATACGCCGTGGAGCGACGAGGGCGCTGAATTGTTCATCGTGTTCGATGGTAAAGACGGACGCTATCTGGATAACTTTCTCGAGGACGGGACCGTTGTGAAACTGGATATGCCATTTCTGAAAGCCTTTGAGGGCCTCAGCCGGGAAGAGGCAGCGAAGGTTGATGTTCTAAGCCTGGTGGAAATTATTCCGCCTGCGGCCTGAATGTTAGTACCCCGCAGAGTCGGAGTGAACAGAGTATGAAGTCACCAAAAACATTTTTTGTCTCGGGCGGGATGAGCGGGTTGGGTAAGGCGTTGGCCTGCGAATACCTGACTCGTGGGTCCGACGTCGCGATTTTCGATCTGGTGGTGAACGACGAGGTTATCCGCGAGCTCGAGTCCTCTCGTTTAAGCGAGAGCCAGAAGATTGTCGCCTACCAGGTCAGCGTGACAGATTTCGATGCTCTGTGCGAAGCGGTAGATAAGGCGATAGCTGAAATCGGCGACCCTTGGCTTGCGCTCAACAGTGCAGGAATACAGCGAGCTCAACCCTTTGAAGAGCTTCCCCGGGAGCATTTCGAGCAGGTCGTTCAGGTTAATCTATTTGGCTCGCGGAATTTTGCCGCTGCGGTACTACCGAAAATGCGTGCTGGTGCGCGACTTGCACTGGTCTCTTCTATGGCCGGCTTTGCGGCCAATTACTCTTATGCTGCCTACGGCGCCTCTAAGTTCGGTGTGGTCGGTCTCGGCCGAGTTCTGCGCCTGGAGTATAAGCCCCGGGGTATCGATGTTAGCCTGATCTGCCCGCCGGAAGTGGATACGCCGTTGGTGGTGGAGGAGCTGAAAAACATGCATCCGGTATCTCGCAAGCTGAAAGACGTTGGTGGAACCCTGTCGGTTGCCGAGGCGATACGTGGCATTCTGGCTGGGTTGGATGCCGGTCGGTGCGTCATCATCCCCGGGAAAAAGGCGCAACTGGCCTATTTCTGCAGCCGCTATCTACCCGACTTCCTTATGAATTCCCTGGTAGACAGAATCGTCTCCTCGGTTCTGGCGAAGATGAAGGGCGCAGACGACGCGGCTCTTCCCGGCTCGCAATGACCCGGCCTCGCGTCTACATAACAGGCGGATCCAGCGGTATTGGCCTGAGTCTGGCACAGCATTACGCAGCGGCTGGCGCCGACCTGCTCCTGCTGGCCCGAAGACAGGCAAAGATTGATAGCGCACTGGAGCAATGTGGCCGGCTCGCCGTTCAGACCGGTCAGCGCATCGCCGGCGAGTCGGTGGATATCACCGACTATGCAAAGCTGCCGAGCGTAATCGCTGGTGTGCTGGAACGCCACGGCCAGCCCGATCTGCTCATACTCTGCGCCGGCGTCGCCGGAAATAAGACGTTTCTCGAGACCAGCGCGGATGAGTTCGATCGCATTGTCGATATCAACCTGGCCGGTAGTCGGGAGATGGCACGGGCAGTTCTGCCCGGGATGCTGCGTCAGGGCTCGGGACAGATTGCTTTTGTCTCGTCCATGTCCGGTCTAGTCGGTATCTATGGTTACAGCGCCTACTCTGCGTCCAAGTTTGCGGTAACTGGTCTGGCTCAGGCTCTGCGTCAGGAACTGGACGGCACGGGCGTTGCGGTGCATCTGGTATGTCCACCTGAGGTTGATACCCCCATGATTGCGGCGGAGCGTGAGATGTCGGTGCCGCAAACCCGGTTTTTGAAAGACCTTATAGGGACAATGCCACCCAGTGTGGCGGCCGAAAAGATAGCCATGGGCATTGGGAAGCGCAGGGCGGTCATCATACCCGGTGTCCGGGCCAAGCTGATGGTGTGGGCGGCACGCCACTTTCCGGAGCTTTTCGCGAGATGCTCGATATTGCTGTTGCGCTGGAAATTCGGCTAGCCCAAGCGGCGTGTCAAACCAGGTTATGGAAACGGCCATGGGTACTCAAACTGACCAACACATCTGCCAGGTAGCGATCTGCGCCCTCAATGCGGCGAACTTACGCGACTGGTATCAGCGCGTATTCGGCATGGTAAAAGCGGGCAAGATTTTCAGTTGTCCCCCCATGGTCACCGATCGTATTCAAGGTATTACGCCAAACCCTGTGGAGACGGTTTCGTGGCTGGTGGACCAACAGGACTATTTTCAGTTGGAGTTTTTCCAGTTCTACCGGCCGGCGTCAAAACCCAGGCCGCCTGGATGGCGTCCCTGCGATATCGGTTACAACATGGTGGGAATCTACGCGAAGGATTTCGACAAGGCTCTGCATCGGATTGCGGCATACAGTGACGACACTATCCCCGCGCCAGTAGGAGCGTCCGGCGACCGCCGGGTCTGCCTGCAGGATCCCGAAGGCAATTGGATCGAGGTCCTGGAATCCGACCCTATGACCAGGATCACAAATGCTGATCCCGATGTTGTCAGGCCCGAGCTGGACTGTGCCACGCGTTTCATACGGGTCTCGGTGCCACAGCTAGAGATCACCCGCACAGCGTTTGTCGAGGCCATGGGCTTGACTGAAGTCGAAAATTTCGAGCTCCATACACCCGAACACGAGGCCTTGTGGGGACTCCCGGGTGCGCAGGTTAAAACCGCCGTGTTGCGCGGCGACAATTTTATGATCGAACTGGTCGAATACGCCAGCCACGATCCGCAACCGCGCCCCGACGGTTATCAAATTTGTGACCAGGGCTTTATGAATATAGCACTTGGCTATCGCGAGACGGAGGAATTCAATGCAGCCTTCGAGCGCGCTACTGCACACGGCATGGTGCCCAACGGCAAGCCTGTGGATATCGGTATTTTTCGTGTTATGTACGTCAATGATCCCGCCTGCTTCAGTGTGGAGATGCTCAATGCCCGCAAGTCTCTGTGGTCACTCTCGGGGTTCAACCCAGGTGAACCCTATGTTGAAAACGAAATCGCGATTAGAGCCCCAGCCGCTGAAGTTTGGAATGCGCTGATCGACCACGACGCGCTGGGCGACGGGTCCGTATTCAAGGGAAAGGTGTTGCGCGCGGGCAGTTCTTCGGCCAACGGGCCCGGTTGTATCCGCGAGTTGCGCACTGTCGGTACCCGCATTATCGAAGAGATCGTACCCTGGGAAGAGGGTAGACACTACCGCTACAGACTGACTACGGGGGCGCTTTTCAAATGGCATCAGGGCGATATTTTTGTCAGCGAAGAAGAGGGGCACATCCGGGTGCGTTGGGCCATTCGCTTCGAGTCACGGATTCCATTTACTGGTAAGCTAATCGCGCTGGGTATGAAGTATAATATTCGCAGCGCGCTGCGGAGCCTAAAAAAGAATTTGGAGAACGGCAAGCTCCAATAAACATCGCAGGATGTGCCAGTTGAACTATGGTGGGTAAAACGGACTCGCCGGTGCTGTTCGATACCAATATGGAAGTGGATGAATGTCAAAATTAAAACGAGCACTGAACTTCACAGTACTGCTCGGCTCTACCGCGGTACTTCTGCAGCCGTTGTCAGGTCGTACCGAGACCTCTGAAAAATACGCCTACTACGGGGAAACTCATATTCATGCCGCCCCGTCGCTGGATACCTCTCTCGGTGGCACGAGGCAGACTCCTCTCGCACTGTCCCACATCAACAATGCGAGCAAGGGCTTGGTCTTCCACGACCTGGTATGTTATATCGTCTAGCGGTTTGCGAGGTCGTAGCGGGGAGTATCGCGCCATGTGTCACCTACTATCAATTAGTTGTCGCGAATTCATAAGTTCGTCGCGCTTAAATTCATTAAATTGTTTACTTCGGTAACTTAGTACACATATAACAAAAAATAATTAATCAAGAGGAAAGACTCTAATGAAAATCAACAGCCTATCCATTTGTAAGCCCCACTTAGTCCTGACCGCGCTGGCGCTGGCGATTGCGCCCGTGTCGCAAACCATGGCGCAGCTCATGCTAGAGGAGGTCATTGTTACTGCCCAGAAGCGTGAGCAAAGCCTGCAGGATGTGCCCATTTCTGTCTCTGCCATGAGCGGTGAGAAGATCAATGACAACGGCATTGTCGATCTCGAGGAGCTGGCGTTGAATATTCCCAACTTTAATATTAACAAGGGACAGGCTAGCCCCAACCTTTTTATTCGCGGTGTCGGCTCAGGTACTAACGCGGGTTTTGAGCAATCTGTTGGTCTGTACATCGATGGTATTTATTCAGGCCGTGCGCAATTAGCCGCGGTTCCTCTGACCCTCGATCTACAGCGCGTTGAAGTTTTGAAAGGTCCACAGGCTATTCTGTTCGGCAAGAACACTATCGGTGGTGCGGTCAATATTACTTCCGCACGTCCGGATCACGAGTTTGATGCCTACGCGGAGGCCCTGTATGCCCCTGAAGACGGCGAGCAGATCTACACTGGCGTTATCAATGGCAGTATCACTGACAGCCTCGCAGGTCGCCTGGCAATCCGTTACGAGGGTATGGACGGTTGGTGGGACAACGAAACGCTGAATGAAGAGGGGCCGGACAAAGATAACTTATACATACGCGCCAGTTTGCTCTGGGATGCTGCCGATAATGTCGAGGTTCTGGCGAAGTACGAGACTGGTGATTTTGAAACTGCCAATCGTCCCTTTGTTATTTACCAGTCAGATCAACCCGTCAATTTTCAGGGTGATGAGCCCATTCCGTTTACGAGTGATCGCGATAAAGGCGCCTCCAACCTGGCTGCGGTCGACAAAGCGGAAACTGATGTTTTCGCCTTAACCGTTAATTGGGATTTGGACTTCGCAACCGTGACTTCGGTTACTGGCTATGCCTCTTATGAACTGGCAGCAGTTAGCGATACAGATTTCAGCACCGTAGCGGCGTTGCAACGTACTCTGGACGAGGAATACGACCAGTTCAGTCAGGAGCTGCGCCTGGTATCTCCTGGCGGGGAAGCGTTGGACTGGATTGTGGGTGCCTATTACCAACAAGCTGAGCTCGATGTCAGTCGTGTGAATACTGATTTAGATTTCGCTTTGTTAGGTCCAATTAGCGTCGCTGCGCTGGTAGGGCTTGGTCTGGAGGCTCAACCTTCTCTATTTGAGCAGGAATCTAACTCCTGGGCAGTGTTTGCCCAGGGCACCTGGAACTTTACCGATACAGTACGTATGGGTGTTGGGGTGCGGTATAACGAAGAAACTAAGGATCTGGATAAGGTGACTAGAAGCCAGGGCCTGTTAGGTGCCAGGGCAGCGACCAGTGGCCCAGCGGCGAACTTTATTGTGCAAGCTAACCCGGCTTCAGGCGTTTTGATTGGCGATGTCCGCAGTCATGATTTTCGCGGTCTCTCTCGCGATGAAGATGCCTTCACCTTCTCCGGTAATTTACAATGGGACCCTACTGACTCGGCGATGTTATACGCTACCGTGAGCACCGGATTTAAAGGGGGCGGTTTCGACGAAGCCTATACCGGAGCCGGTTCAACGGTGCGCACCGGTAGTGTTGCAACCGGCGAGCCGGACGGAGGTGTAATTCAAACCGGTATCGACGGTTCCATTCTTGAATATGACGATGAAACAGTTTTGGCCTATGAAATAGGGGCCAAGATGACCCTGGCCGATGGCGCTGCGAACCTGAACATCGCGATTTTCCGCATGGAGTATGAAGACCTGCAAGTGAGTTCCCTGGTAGGCGACATTTTCCAGGTCGGTAACGCAGGTGAAGCTATTAGTCAGGGGATTGAGATAGACGGCCGTTGGATGCTTGCCGAAGGTTTTACCGTTGGTGGTGCAATGGCTTACCTGGATGCGACTTATGACGCATTTGATGGGGCCACCTGCACGATTCCTCAATCAACAGATCCCTCGAATAATCCGGGGTGCCTGGCTGCAGATGGCAGTGGCAATATTACTGCCCCGGGCGCCGGCGGCCAGGACCTGAGTGGCGAAACCCTGCTGTTTGCCCCTGAGTGGAGTTACAACATCAACGCAACGTGGATTATTCCGCTAAGCGGCGATCTGGAAATCCGCACCAATGCCGACGTTAACTATACCGATGAGTTTTACTCGGCTTTGGACTTGGATCCGAATACGCTGCATGACTCGGTCGTGCGCGTTAATGCCCGTATTGCACTGGCAACGATTGATGACAAGTGGAGCATCGCACTGGTAGGCAAGAACCTCACCGATGAAGAGTCGCGCGTATGGAACAACGACGTGCCTACCACTGCCAGCAACTCCTACTTCGGTGTTCCCGAGCGTCCACGCTCACTGGCTATTCAGGCAAGGTACCGCTTCTAGTCTCCACGTTAACCAAACTCAGGATTGAGGAGATAGCCGGCATGAAAATGAAGACCACGTTACGGTCACTCGTACTTTTGATGGGGCTCCTTTCGTTCGCCCCGTTACTGAGTGCAGCCGACAAACCTAACATTCTGGTGATCTGGGGTGATGATATCGGTATCTGGAATATCAGCCGATACAGCATGGGCCAGATGGGCTACCACACGCCTAATATCGACCGCATTGCGAACGAGGGCACAATCTTTACGGATTACTATGGTGAGCAAAGTTGTACGGCGGGTCGCTCAGCCTTTATCACGGGGCAGCATCCGGTGCGTACCGGCCTGACCAAGGTGGGCATCCCCGGTTCCGATCTTGGCCTGCAACCTGAAGACCCTACACTGGCCGAGTTGCTTAAGCCCCAGGGTTATGTTTCCGGCCAGTTCGGCAAGAATCACTTGGGGGACAAGGACGAGTTCCTGCCAACCAACCACGGCTTTGACGAGTTTTTTGGCAACCTCTATCACCTCCAAGCGGAGGAGGCACCTGAGGACCCCGATTATCCGAAAATTCCCGGCTTTCGCGAAAAATACGGCCCTCGCGGTGTGATACACAGCTACGCCGATGGCAAGATCGAAGACAGTGGCCCACTGACCAGCAAACGTATGGAGACTGTTGACGAGGAATTTCTAGCCGCTTCCCTCAAGTTTATCGACACTGCCCACAAGAACGGTAAGCCGTTCTTCGTTTGGTTCAATTCAACCCGCATGCATTATTACACCCACGTAAAACCTGAAACGCTGGGGGCCAGCGGTGGGCAGGGGTTCTATAACGACGCCATGGTGGAGCATGACGGTCACGTTGGCACATTGCTTGGCAAGCTGGACGAGTTGGGTATAGTGGATAACACGATAGTTATTTACTCTACCGACAACGGCCCTCATTTTAATCAATGGCCCGATGCAGCGATTACCCCTTACCGCGGTGAGAAAAACACCAACTGGGAGGGTGGGTATCGCGTGCCCGCGATGGTGCGCTGGCCTGGTGAGATTAAATCAGGTGCGATCAGCAACCAGGTTATGTCTCACCTAGACTGGATACCTACACTGATGGCCGCAGTAGGCGACGACCAGATTAAGGAGGATCTGAAAAAGGGTAAGCGAGTTGGCAGTGATACGTTTAAAGTGCATCTGGACGGTTATAACTTCCTGCCATTTCTCAAGGGTGAGCAGGCGATTGCACCCAGGCGCGAGTTCTTCTATTTCAGCGATGACGGTCTGTTGACCTCTGCCCGGATAGGCGATTGGAAGTTTGTGTTCGCCGAGCAGCGCGCCCGCCGCTTTGATGTATGGCGTGACCCCTTCGTGGTCTTGCGTATACCCAAGATATTTAACCTGCGTCGGGATCCCTTCGAACGGGCCGACACAGACTCTAACAGCTACAATTTGTGGTGGGACAAGAAAATCGGTTCCGTTGGAAGTCTCGCCTTCGGCGCTGTCAGCCAGTTTGTTGGCAGCTTTGAACAGTTTCCGCCTAGACAGCGACCGGGAACATTCGCCGTGGAACAGATTATGGAAAGCGTTTATAGAGAGTAACGAGTGGCTGTAGCCATTGTGAAATACTCAACGGAACGATATTTTTTGAGGAGCATTTAAGTGAAACGAATCAGTCCCTCGGTGCAATCCGTAGTTTGCAACAGCAGTTTCTGGAAGCATGCAGTCCGTCTCTGCTCCGCCGGCATGTTGTCACTCGTAGTGATCGTCGGTGCGGCACAATCGGCTGAACGCGCAACGTACTCACCCTATGTCGATAAAAACTTTCCGAGTAAAGTGCTGTTTGGTGACGTCCATGTGCATACAGGTTTGTCCGGTGACGCCGGTGGCGGTGGCACACGCCTGATGCCGCGCGACGCCTATCGCTTCGCGCGTGGCGAGCAGGTCGTATCCAACACAGGGCAACCTGTGAGGGTGGCCCAGGCCTACGACTTCCTCGCCGTCGCTGACCACACAGACGGAATGGGAGTTATCACCGATATTCTCGCTGGTGCACCCAATATCATGGCGGACCCCTATGGGCGGGAACTTAATGCGGCATTTAATAAAGGGGGAAAGGCAGCGCGTGCGGCAACAGTTGACATGATCGCGCGGTTTTCTCAGGGAAAAATCAACGAGACACTGAATTATCAGCCTGGTAATCCAGCCTATCGCGCTACCTGGGAGAAGATAGTACAGGCAGCAGAGGACTATAATGATCCGGGAAATTTCACGGCACTGATCGGATTCGAATGGACCTCTTTAGTCAAGGGCAATAACCTGCACCGCGTGGTGTTGATGCGTGATGGCGGCGATAAGGCAACAATGGTCGAGCCCTACACTACAACCCCTCCTTTGGGCAGTCCTGACCCTAGAGACCTGTGGAAGTGGATGGCGGACTGGGAGCATACAACGGGTGGACAGATGTTGGCGATTCCCCACAACGGCAACCTGTCCAATGGCTGGATGTTTCCGTTGGTCGACAATTTCGATAAGGACAAGCCCTTGGATGAGGCCTACCTGAAGGCCCGCAGACGTTGGGAACCCCTGGTTGAGGTCAGCCAGACCAAAGGGGATGGTGAAGCGCACCCGCTGTTGTCGCCAGACGATGACTTCGCCGATTTTGAGACCTGGGATATGGGCAATCTCGATGTGAGTGCGGGCAAGACGCCCGATATGCTACCAGGCGAGTATGCGCGCGCGGCGCTGAAGCGCGGACTCGAGTTGGATGCGTCCACCGGTATCAATCCTTTTAAATTCGGGATGATTGGTTCATCTGATAGCCATACCGCGCTCGCCACCAATGCCGAAAACAATTTTTTTGGCAAGATGGCGAATACAGAGCCGCATCCCGGTCGATCTTCTGGCAATGAGAAAAGTAATCCTGAGCTGGGTATAAAGCGCAAGGGTTGGCAGACTGTGGCGTCGGGGGTGGTAGCAGTTTGGGCACAGGAAAACACCCGCGGTGACATTTTCGATGCCATGCTACGAAAGGAAACCTACGCCACGACTGGCCCGCGAATCAAGGTCCGTTTCTTCGGCGGCTTCGAGTTCACCGAGGAGGATGCTCGCACAGGCCAGCCAGCGGTTATCGGTTACGGTAAAGGTGTGCCGATGGGCGGTGATCTGCCAGCGTCAACGCACGGCGGCTCCCCCACGTTCCTGGTAGCGGCAATGAAGGATCCGCAAAGTGGAAACCTCGATCGCATTCAAGTCATCAAGGGATGGTTGGATGTAAAGGGAAAAGCGCGTGAGAAAGTTTACGATGTGGTCTGGGGTGATGCCGATAAGCGTGAGCGTGGCGAGGATGGGGTCGTGCCTGCCGTTGGCAGTACGGTCGATAGAAAAACGGCAACCTGGACGAATACGATTGGTGAAGCGGAGTTACTCGCGGTATGGAAAGACCCCGACTTCGATCCGTCGGTGAGAGCGTTCTATTATGCCAGGGTGCTGGAGATACCGACGCCGCGCTGGACGACCTATGATGCGGCCAGATTTGGTGAGGAGATCCCCCGCGGTGCACCGATCAGTATACAGGAACGTGCGTATACTGCGCCGATTTGGTATACGCCAGAGCGTTGAGGTAGTCGTATAGAGTTGACCCGCGGAGAATCTGTTTACGACGAATAGACCTGCCGTACGCCTGCGTGCTCATGGTAAAAAGCGCAACACACATGATGCATGTGGGCGGGATACTGCTTATCCATATAGCCTTTTCCATTCCCTCGGTGATACGCCGTGACGCGCCTTAAAGGCATTGGAGAAAGCGGGCAGTCCCGAGTAACACAGCATATGCGCGAGCAGGGTAAGAGGGCCATCGGATTCGCGCAGGTGATTACAGGCGATTTCGAAGCGAACATCGTCGAGCAAGTCTTTGAAACTGGTGTCGACGGCCTTGAGTTTGCGCTGCAAGGTCCGCTTATTCACGGCCAGCGAACCAGCCACACGTTCAGCTGAACAGTCACCAGTCAGCAGTGCTTTCTTGATCAGGTAACTCACCTTTGCGGCGAAGTCATCGCTGAACGTCTGATCCAGTTCTCGCAAATGATGTTCCAGCACCTGGTGCAGACGCGGATCTGCTTCGGCCAGTGGAATATCGAGCATATTCGCATCACTGGCAATAATCGTGGTCTCCCAGTCGAAGTATATCGGGCACTCGAATTGAGCGCGGTAGCGGCGCGTATCAGCGGGGGCTCCATGGGGCAGGTAGATGGCCAGTGGCTTCCAGCCAGCGTGCAATAAATTCATCGCCTTGGTCGCGATGCCCGCAACCAGATCACTTTGCTGGTAAATCGGCGCATTCCGCTGGGGCCGGGTGGTAAAACTCCAGTTCAATACACCCTGCTCTACCGCGGTGGTTACCACAGCGCCTTGGTTGTGCTGGGCAAAGTACTGACTAAGTTCTCGCAGTGCAGCGCGAACGTTGGGGGACTGCTGAATAAAATAGCCCACGGCGCCAAGAATATTTATATCCTGATGGGTTGATAGCTGGAGTCCGAAGTGAGGGCAATCAAGCACTCGGGCCGACTCGTCGAGCAAGCGAAGGTACGCTGGGTAGGAAATCCAGGTCTCCGGATCCAGATCCGCTCTGCCCAGACCGACACTCGCCATAATCGCCAGCGGGTCTCCTCCGCACTGGGCCACAGTTTCTGAATAACCGTGGAGGGCTGAGGCTCTGACGAGGTAATCACTCACAAGGTAAGTGCCCTGTATCCATTTTGTCGCAAAATATTAACTTAATAGAAGCGGCTGTCAAGGTGCGCCTGGCGAATTACAAGTTTGAGCGGCCCTCGGCAATTTAAAGAATCCACGCCAGTGCTTTTGCTACCGATATATCATTGATATCGATTACTTTGGCGCAGAGGGTTCACTGGTGTAGTTCCATTCCGCCCACAATGCTCCCCTACCTCCTACAGTGCCACCAATCGAGCTTCCTCGGGATTGCCAATCTTGCTAGGATCTATGTATGAATACAGACAAGCGCCTAACGCGAATTGTCTATGCCAAGTTGAGGGCTTCCACCGATAGGCGCATGATGCCTCTATGGAAAAAATTGCGCATGCCATTGTAAAACCAATCAAATCCCTCAATCTGCTCTCTCAGGCCGACATTGAAGGGCTAGCGAGTAGTCGCAGGGATTTGTTCACACTGTTTCGGCATTGTGCGCTGGCAATACTGAATACCAACAGTGACAAGGACGACGCCGAACAAATCTATGCGGACTACTCTGACTTTGAGGTCCGCCTGAGGCCCCAGCCCCGTGGCCTTACGTTGGAGTTGTTCAACGCGCCGCCCCAGTCCTTTGTCGACGGCAAGATGATTCGCGGTATCCAGGAACATCTGTTCTGTGCATTACGTGACATTCTGTATACCGATTTCAAGATCACTGCGGCCCAGACTGCGCCGTCCACTCCCGCCGAGATGACCAACACCGTATTCCGTATTCTTCGCAATGCCGCCATTGTGCGCCCTAACGAGCAACCGCAAATGGTTGTCTGCTGGGGGGGGCATTCGATCAGCCGCGAAGAGTACGACTATGCCAAACAGGTAGGCTATGCGCTGGGCCTGCGCGGCCTGGACATTGTGACGGGTTGTGGTACCGGGGCGATGAAGGCACCGATGAAAGGCGCGGCGGTGGGACATGCCAAGCAACAGATAAAGACCGGCCGCTATATTGGCATTAGCGAACCGGGCATTATCGCTTCTGAGTCACCCAACGCCATTGTCAACGAACTGGTGATCATGCCGGATATCGAGAAACGCCTGGAGGCTTTCGTCAGGATTGCCCACACGATCATCGTTTTTCCAGGAGGCGTGGGCACCGTCGAGGAACTTCTCTATCTCCTGAGTATTCTGATGCACCCGGGCAACAGCGACGCTATACCGTTGATACTTGCCGGGCCCCACACTTGTCGCCAGTACTTCGACGAACTGGAACGGTTTCTGGTCGCATGCCTGGGCGAGGAGGTAAAGCAACACTTTCGTGTCATAGTCGGGGATCCGGACGAGGTAGGTCGAAGTGTCCGGGCAGCCGTCGAAGAGGTGCACGCTCGCCGTCGTCATGCCCAGCAGGCCTATTACTACAACTGGGAGCTGGAGATTTCGCGTGACCTGCAGGAGCCGTTTAGTCCGACGCACGAGAATATGTCTGCCTTGGAATTGCACATAGAGGCACCCCGGCACGAGCTGGCCAGTACCCTGCGCTGTGCCTTTTCCGGATTGGTGGCAGGCAATGTCAAGGCCTTTGGCATTGAACAGGTTCGCCGTCACGGACCCTATAAGCTCTCGGGAGACGCAAAGCTTCTAGCCAGCATGGATCGACTGTTGCGGGTGCTCGTTAGGGAGCAGCGAATGAAGCTGGGAGAGGGCGAACAGGATTATCAACCCTGTTATCAATTGGTCTAATGAGTGCAAGATGAATACGGACACGCGCAGCTGTGTCCCGCCCGGTAATCTACAGTACCGGCTGGCCGATGACCAAAAACGGTAGTGCCAAGTTAAATCGCTGATATCGTTATAATAACCCCACGATACTATTCAATCTTGGTCGTCACTTCATCAGGGCGGAACGCTATCGGGGTCTTAGAGGGAGTGCGTTCGAAGAACGGGGTAGGGCAGTGGCTTGAAACGTGAGGTTAGATTACCATGGTCTGAAGACGTTAAATTTGTCGATACCCTTAGTTTTCTAAGTGACAAAAATTACCCGTTTTATTTACAGATCCTCAGCTATAACTAGTATGTCGTCTTTAATTATTCAGGGAAGTCCTCTTGACACTAAATCGAAAAAACTCTCGCATTATTATTATAGGTGCCAATTTCGCCGGACTTACTGCTGCGAGCAAGCTAAGTAAATCCCATGATGTAACAGTGATTGACACCAAGAAAAATTTTCAGTGGACACCAAATATCCATGAAATTTTGTCGAACGTTAAAAAAGAAACCAGTCTCAGTTTAAATCTGGAAACCATTATCACAAGACTAGGACATTGTTTTATTAATCAGGCAGTTTCTAGTATTGACGGTGATTTACGAACAGTCACCTTAGATGACAAGCGAACACTAAGCTACGATGTGTTGTTGATAACATCTGGCCATACGCGATCAAACTATGGCATTAAAGGTGCCAGCAAACACGCACATGGATTTCGAAATGCTGATGACGTAATGCAAATACATAACGATATTGAAGCAGTTCTTAATACCCAGAAACGCTCAATTTATATCAATATTATTGGTGGTGGCTTTACCGGCATAGAAGTTTTGGGCGAGTTATTACGCAAGTACGCAACAAACAAAAAACTGCACTTTAATGTGATCGACAGCGCCTCAAGATTAGTAAAGGCTCTGCCGGAAAAGTTATCAGATGACATTTTAGACCAATGCAAAAACTATCAAATTAGTTTTTACTTCGACAAAAATATTACTGAAGTTAAGAAATACAGCATTCATTTCAACGACAAAAAATCCATCAAATCGGACCTGACAATTTGGTCCGCAGGCACCAAGTTGCCTGACTACCTTGACAGCATAAATGCTGAAGATAGCTCTAGCGGAATTGCTGTTAATGCCTATTTACAAGCTAGAGGATTTAGCAATATCTTTGTCGCCGGTGATTCGGCCTCGCTGCCAACACTATTGCCCAAACAAGCCAGCATAGCCTTGGATATGGGCCCCCATGCAGCGATTAATATTTCTCGTTTTTGCGCTAAGAAGTCTTTAAAACCATTTAAATTCAAAACCAAACCGGTACTGCTATCGCTGGGTGATATCAATACTTACTTTATTCAAGGCAAGTTAGTGTTGGCAAGTCCTGTCCTTGCGGCAGCTAAAGAGGCAGTCTATCAGTTTTATATGGCTCGCCTCTCAACACTACTGCCGTCAGAGCAAAGGGCTTTTGGTCTGGCGAGCAGAGTCACTTTATCGACTGAGAAGCTATTGCTGGCTGAAATTTTGAAGTTAAGACCCAGAGTATTACTAGGGCGCAGTAAGGTTCTATAGCAGTATCAGTGGTACCGGCAAATTAAATCTCTGATGCCGGATGATATCCATGATAATTCGCAGTATGCTAAGAATAGGGCGGAGCAATCTCATGAACCGACCAGGATGCGAATGCGGGTGATACGAAGGTTCAAATTGACACGGCAAGCGCAGAGTTTTTTGGATGCCTATGCCGCGGTGTCTAATCTATTTAGTTTGGGTAGGCATAAGATTGGTGATTGGCTTTATCGCTATCTCAGGATAAGCGCTTTCACTGAGTGGAGTGCGTCAGTTTTATATTTACGTTTAACTGGGGCGACTCAAAAAAATAAAAAAACTCAATAGAACAGCCACATTGCTACGAAAAATTCCACAGAGAAAAAGGATGGGAATGACTAATAAAAGGCATATCAAAAGCGATGTACTGCGACAACTCTATGGTATGCCACGTGATCTTGTGGTGAATGCGTATGCTCCCATGCTCGAAGAAACCAGTATCCATTTCATACAGAACAGCCCTTTTATTCTCATTTCGAGTATTAGTAAGGATGGCAATGTCGATATCAGTCCGAAGGGTGGTGAACCAGGATTTGTAAAAATCATTGATGAGCAGCACCTGGCTTTTCTAGACAAGCCGGGAAACAAAAAGCTGCACACCGTAGAAAATCTGTACAACTCTTCTAAGGTCGGACTGATGTTTATGATCCCTGGCGTTGGTGATTTTTTAAGAATTCATGGCGAGGCGTACGCGACCAACGATACCCAGATGATTGCCGAGATGGGAGGAAATGATCGGCACAACAAGTTGATTTTCCATGTCGAGATCACCAAGGTGTTCCCACATTGCCCTTCAGCTGCGAAGCATTCGAAGCTATGGCAAGTGAACGAGAATAATGATGAGAGTATTCCCGGAGTCACAGCAATGGCCATGTCTCTGGCGAAAAGCAGGGAAGCCCTTGAATAGTGATAAGCGGCAAGTAAAATCATAAAATTGAGGGAATAACACGGGGACACAGGGACAGACCACGTTTAAGGACGGCTAAGATTTTCCAATAGTTAGGGGTTTTCGTTCCATAATTTTTATTGGATTTACGAATTTTTGAATCACGCCGCTAGAAGCATCAGCGAAAAGAATTTCAAGGTGCCTCGAAGACTACTTGAGAAGTTAAACGTGGTCTGCCCCCGGTTCACTTGTTAACGTGATTTCAGGATAAGTTTGACGGGCCATGCTATTTACGCGTAGCGTATCTGTCTCACTAGCTCGCGAGGGTAAAATATGGACGGCATCCACGACTTGGGCGGCATGGACGGTTTCGGCAAAATAACCGTTGAAAAAAACGAACCCACCTTTCATAACCAATGGGAGGGTGAGGCTTTTGCACTTAATATCGTCGCTATTGGCATACTGCAAAAATATAACCCCGATGAATATCGCCACGCTCTAGAACGAATGAATCCATATGACTACTTAGACGCCAGCTATTACGAGCGAGTGTTTACTGGCGTAGCTTCTTTGTTAATCGAAAAGGGATTGATTAGTAAGCGTGAGCTAGTTTCGAAAGTTTCGGGAAATTACCCTTTGGCAAGACCAAATTCGATTGTAGAAAAAAATAGTAAAGATACTCCAAACGCGCCCAAATTTGCGGTTGGCGATCGCGTTAAAGTCCGAAATAATCATACGCCAGGTCACACTCGGATGCCCGCGTATGTGCGCGGTCGCGAAGGTGAAATTATTCACGTAGCACCTTATTTTTCTTTTCCCGATAATGCGGCGCATGGCGGCACTTTCCGAGAAGAGCCTACCTATCATGTCATGTTCACTCGTTCAGAGTTATGGAATGATGATGAAGCTAACAGCGACACTGTGGTTGTCGATTTATGGGAAAGCTATCTGGAGGAAGTGTTGTGACACAGACCAACGCAAGCCCGGAGCAACGAGTAAATGCATTAAAAACAACACTTGAAGATAAAAAATTGATTCCAGAGGGTGCTTTAGAGCAAGTTGTTCACGACTATGAAAAGGAAATTAACTGGCACAACGGCGCAAAAGTAGTTGCTCGCGCTTGGTTAGATCCTGAATACCGTAAAAGCCTGTTATACGACGGCACAGCCGCTTGCGCCCAACTCGGCTTTGAAGGTATTCAGGGAGAATACATCGTGGCCTTAGAATGTTTACCTAACACTCACCATGCTGTTGTTTGTACACAATGTTCCTGTACGCCTTGGCCCGTTTTGGGTTTGCCGCCAACCTGGTATAAAAGCCTTGAATACAGAGCAAGAGTCGTTAGAAACTCACGGCAAGTACTTCATGAGCTCGGACTGGATCTGCCCAGTAATGTCAATATCCAAGTATGGGACACAACAGCAGAAACGCGATACATTGTATTACCGCTCCAACCGATTGAAACGATTGGTTGGAGCGAGGAAGAACTGCTAAAAATAATAAGCCGTGAATCGATGTTTGGTATTGCACAGGTTATTGCGCGCTAAATGGAGTAGGGCTGTTGCTTGAGATATGAGCTTAGATTTCTCTGACCTCAAAGAACTAATCTGTCGATACTAAAGCAAACCAGCTTAACCCCGAAGTACGCTTGCCGAACTAAGACTTATTGCGGTAAGCCGGTGGGCTCTGTTCCATGCGGTTGCGGAACGCACGCCTAAAGTTTGGCGGGTTCTGATAACCCAGAGCGACGGAAATTGATTCCACGCTCTCGTTAGGCTCTCTCAGGTGTTCACGGGCCCTTCTGTCAAACACGGTATTTCGCAAAACACGAAAACTTGTGCCCTCAAGTGCCAAGCGACGATTGAGCGTGCAAGTAGATACGTTGAGTTGCCTGGCAACCTGAGGCAAGGGTGGCTGGGAGGTTCTGAGAAATACTTTGCAGATGGCTGCTATAGACCTCCCTATCCACCTTACCTCGCTCTTTGATGCGCGCCGAGAGTTGTTGAAGTGCTTGATGCCAACGTTCATCGTGAAAAGAAGGTGATGGCATGTCCAGCCAATAGGGGTAGCACTACGCTGTGCAGAGTCGGCGCCACACCCATGGCAACTCCCAGCGGTCCTAGCGCCAGCGGCGTCTTATGCTGCCCAATTTAGGCTGTTTTATATTGCTCCTCAGCGTTGGTGAGTTTTTTTTGGAATGAAAAAAGCAGCTTGAGGTGGCTTTGTTAGACGCAAAAGAACGATATCGTATTTTCAAAAGAGAACACCCTGGAGTTGCGCGTGGTGATTGGGCTTATTGCTTTCGCCCTCTCAATTGCCGCACTGAAATAACGGCAGATGACGCGCTATCACGGGGTCCTAGCGCTCAATAGTAAACACTGAATCTCTGTGACTCCGGCGAGACGTGGCAAGGGCAGTGCAAGGCGACAAGAACTAACAGCAGAAGGAAGAAAAAACCACTGGCGGACAGGTATCGGGAAATGATCGGGTCACGGCGATTGAGCAAGCGTTTGATATTGATGTTACGACTTGTGATTACTGTGGCTATGCGGTCAATATAATAGCACGGCGCGTGCCTGCACGTCGGTACGTGACAGCATGTAGTTCGTCTTTAAATAATTGAGTTTGGGCATTTATTCCGCTTATACTGCGCTCCAACTGCTCTACTTCCCAAGTCCCGGAAAAAACATATTAGTCGTCCGTTGATAATCTTTATACCCAGGCCGTTTCAGCACAGAATAATGTTCTGACGGTATGGCCCCAGTATGAAACACCAGGGTGCTGTACATCTTCCAAGAGGCAAAGAGTAGTCCGACTCCCAGGAACAGCCACACAGGTAAAGCTTCTACTTCATACAGGGCTATCCAAGAAGGTATCGAAGCAACGATCAGTCCGTTCCAAACCATCCACTCGGCAAAGTAGTTAGGATGCCGGGTATATTTCCACAGGCCCACATTACAAACCCGGTTTCTTTCCCCGGCTTTCTTCATCTTCAGTAAGAAACTCAGCTTTTGCATATCGGCCATCGATTCCATAGCAAAGGCACTCAACCATATCAACAAGCCTATAACCTCCAGTATGTGTAGCTGTCTGCTGGGGTTGGCGGCTATAACAAAGGCGGGCATTGCTAAGAAAGAAGCGTTTGCTAATCCCTGCCAGAGGGCGTCGACTTGCATAGCTAGTGGTGTATTGGTTTTACCTGCGTCTATCCAACGCTGTTTTTGATATTCGTATCTAGGGAACTCCTTCTGTAAGCGTCCTGCCTTCCATAGCTTTAACGCCCCGAAGCCCATACGGCCCCCGGCAAAAACATAGGCGATACTCACTAAGGCAATACGTAAGGGGTCACCATCACTGTAAAGCCACGTTAGACCACCAATCAGCGTCAGTCCCAGTGGCCAGCCTATATCCACGTAGGACATTCTGCCGGTCATCCAAATGGGCAGGCATACAACGAGGCTAAACAGCAGTAATTGCAGTAGGCCGTTGACAAGCCCAATGGCTGCAAAGGTGTTGGTAAGCAGTATTAATGCCCAGCCGGCAATGAAGGGGATGAGCGGATAGAAATACTTCATGGGATTAACTGGGTTGCTCGTATTTAGGTGGGGGAAAGTATCAGCGACGTTTAGCCAGAGACTAGCACAGCCGGGCTGTCGTAGTCGGATGATCTAAGCTATAGAGTCGGATACGTCGATGGCTATAAGCCACTGATTTATTTCGAAATGGCGGGTGTTCGCAGACTTGAACTGCGGCCCTGCCCATTATAAGTCGGATGGAGTACAGAATATTCGGGCGGTAAGCTGAAGAAAGATAACGGGTCTTTTGATGGCGCGGGGCAGGGTGGCCACGAACGAGCTTATGCCGAGCCTGGTTGTTGGTGATGCCGAAACGGTTTGAAGTATCTTGATTAAGGTAATCCATCTCCTTCTAACAATGCATACTAACGAGTAATCGGCAGCGTGATTGTGAACCGGGCACCATCATCGGTATTCTCAACGGCAATCGTTCCCTTCATGTCCCGGACAATACCGTAACTGACAGACAGCCCCAACCCCGTCCCCTGACCCATTTCCTTGGTCGTGTAGAATGGATCGAAGATGCGGTGCAGATCATCGCCAGAAATACCCCCGCCAGTATCCTGAGTTGTAATATGCACAGCATTATCGACTTCAAATACCCGCAACGTGATTTTCGGCTCTCCCTCACTTTCATTTATGGCATCTCGGGCGTTGGTGAGAAGATTCAAGATCACTTGCTCCATTTGAATGGTGTGGCCCAAAACACGCCCGCAATCTTCCGAGAGTTCCGTCACAACCTCAATTCCAGCCAATCGCAATTGCTCGGCCATAAGATCAACCGCATTCATCACCACATTTCTGGGATCAATCAATTCTGGGATTTCCTTCGCCTCGCGCCCGAACATCTTCATGTGATCAATGATCGCTGCCGCACGTGCTGTCTGCCCCTCTATGCGCGCTAGTTTATCGGTGAGGTATCCGGGATCAAGGGGGCCCTGAGCAATCTTCTTACGGATGTTCCCCGAGACCATGCGAATCACATTCAGTGGTTGGTTTAATTCATGTGCGACTGATGTCGCCATTTCTCCCAGTGTTGCCAGCTTAGATGATTGAATGATTTGGGCAGCGGCTTCTCTGCGTTCGATCTCCTGTTCAGCCCTTATTTTATTGAGCTCTGTAATGTCCTGACCTACGCCAATCACACCGATGGAGTTACCCGAGGCATTACGCCGTGTTGTGGAATTAAGTAACACATCAATGCGATCCCCTGACGGAGTGAACAGCGGGAATTCAAAGTTTGCAGTTTCTTCGCCGGCAAGAGCTCTTGCCAGAACCTCGCCTACCGAATCCTTATAATTCTGTGTAATTAGATCAGCCACAAGGTTCCGGCCGAACACTTCGGTCTTACTAAAGCCAGTGATCATTTCTGACTTCTGGTTCCATTCGTTAATATTTCCTTGCGCATCGATACCGAAGATCGGGGCGTTCGCAGTATCAATCAACCGCGTCATATCCTCTGCAATTCTCACATTATCGGCGACCGATATATCGAGTTGTTGAGATTTAAAATGCAAAGCATTGACTAGACGCTGGACCAGGTACGACGCAGATCCTCCAAAGAACAAAAGCGCAAGTATGGCAAGGTCCCAGTCGGTATGGGGCAGCAGGTACGGTTTTACACCGGTACTGATTGTGGGCTCGATCATGACCGCGATATAGGGTGCTAACAGCATGACCAGAGTGATACAGACCGAGATGATAAGCCCTGTGTAGCCAAAGCCGATTGTCGTTATGACCATGGCCGTGACGAAGGCCGATTCGGAATTCGCAGAGAACCCAAACTGTAAGACGCCAGCTGTGCCCACAAGCATGAAAAACACGATAATAAAATTCAGCCTAAACTTGCGTAGCTTAGGTGTAAATGCAAAGACCAGCAGGGCCGAGTACAAGATGAGTTGCAGCGTGTAGAGGCCCAGCCAGCCGGTATCAAAGTATCTTGAAATGCTTAGAAATACCAAAGCCGTGCATGTGACAACCAAGAATAATAGGTATCCGCCCAAAACTGGGTCTAGCTCTTTTCTTATGGATGTGACGTCAGCAGTCTCTGTTAATCTCTCATAGCCGATATTTAAGCGACCCCAAATCCACTTCTTCATGAGTGACCTCTTGAGTGTGAACGACTACCAGCGCACCTGAAGTATACGATATATAAACAGTCTGTTGAAGCCTGTTGTGAGTAGAGAATCTCACTGATTCTGCTAACTGAATACCTCAATGTCGATGGAAAAAACGCGTTTCAGGCGCTGTTACCGCACGCCTGGTCCCAGGTCCTAGCGGCATGACAATCGGCAACGCCTAAATAAATCCTTCGCTGCTTAGTCTGCTATGCAAGGCTTTGATATGCGCCGGTCCAATTTCGCAGCAGCCACCAATGATTGTCGCTCCGTTTCTTGCCCAACTCATTGCATGTTCAGCATATTGTTGTGGGCTCATGTCTCGACGCATTTCAAGCTCCTCGACAGTGTCCCCAGGGTACAATGAGTTTACCGATATAAAACCATTAGCATAAGCGCCAAATCTACGCTGCTCCATCCTCAACAGCGACCAACACGCGCTGATTGCTTCAGGCTGACTACAGTTTAATAATGTTGCTTGGATATCGAAAGAATCGAGTGCTTGTAAGGCGTCTTTTAAGGACTCACCGCTACGTAATTGCTCTGGATGATCATCACTGACTGTCAATGCAACCCATACAGGTTTACGACTTTCAAGTGCAGCAGTGCAGGCTGCACGTGCTTCGGTAATAGACGACATTGTTTCGCAGATAAACAGATCGCTAGCCGGAGCTTGTAATTCAACAAGGCGACGGTAGGTCGCAAGCGAGTCTTCAAACGACGAGAAGGTATCTGGACGGTAGCTAGCAACTAAAGGCGGAAGGCAGCCTGCTATCGCAACATCTTTACACTGTGCCAATTCAACGGCCTCTTGGGCTGCATTCATGGCCTGTTGATGCAGATTTTCTAATTGATCTAGTTCATTTTCTCTTTTTAGGCGCTCTGGTGTCGCAGTATAGGTATTGAGCGTGATCACGCGTGAACCGCTATCAATAAACTCACGATGCAAATCTCTTACCAGTATTGGTTCATTCAGCATGATGTCAGCAGACCACATAGGAGTAACTGCACGGGAACTTCTGCGCAATAACTCTTGGCCCATACCGCCATCAAGTAGTGTTATGACACCGATTACATTTGCTCCCATTTATATGAAGACAGTACTCGAAAGCTGTATTATATACCTATTTTTAAAGTATAAACGATGTTAATTTTCTATGATTTAGTTGTGTGTCTGACACAAGGTGGATACGATGACATGGTCGCATGTCATAAGTTTCTAATGGTTAAAGAACCTCTGAAATCTGACACCAAGACTAGAATTATTGGGTATATAAACAGCCTGTTGTGAGCAGAGTGTCTCGCTGATTCTGTTCACTGAAATTTGGAAATCAGTGAAAAGCTCACCTGTTTTCACGAAGCTGTACTCGCGTCAGTTGAGTTTTGGTTGACGGTAAGTTTTAGTGTGCTGATATACAGTGCATATTTTGAGGGCGGCTTTGTCGACTAAGCTAACTTTTTTTTGTGCGTTCTTTATTTATCTGGCTTTTCGATCGCCATAATATTTACACTTACAGATTTGATACAAATAGTCGCGAATTCGAACAAACTTAGCTTTGAACAGAGCGGTCAGTTCCTAAATGCACCAGGGTCTGCCTTGATAGTGATTGTCTACGCCGTCGGTACGATAGCAGTGGCTGTTCGATTTTCCTCTACGATCGATGGATTGAGCAAGATGGTACCTAGCAGGCAGTTGCAGTCACGCGTTGTATGCGCTGGGATACAGCGCCTCCATACAAAATGTGAACCATATTTTATATGGAGGCGTCTTCGCCGCTTAACTGGGTGTTAGAAGTAATCGGGGAATTGTTCATGAGCAACGAAAATGTAGTAAATGATTCATTGAGGGCTGTTGCGCTGGCATCTCAGCATGCAAAGGATTACGTGTCTTCAATTAATGCTCGCCGAGTGAGTCCTGGCCCCCAAGCCATGATGGATTTGTTGCATTTTAACGAGTCACTACCTCAAACTAGCCTTGATCCCGAAGCTGTCATTAATATGCTTCATGAATATGGCTCGCCAGCTACGGTGGCAAGCACTGGTGGGCGCTATTTTGGTTTGGTGGTGGGAGGTTCAACACCAGCATCGATGGGTGCATCCATCTTATTATCGGCATGGGATCAGGTTGCGGTTTTAGATTCATCTGCACCATCGGCAATTCATGTTGAAAGAATCGCTGCGAACTGGACATTAGAATTACTGAACTTGCCAGCTAAAAGTAGTGTTGGGTTTACTACAGGGACTTCCGTCGCAAACCTCATTGGGTTAGCTGCTGCACGTAATGCCCAATATGAAAAGCTGGGCATAAACGTAGCAAAGATCGGTATGGCTGGAGCACCACCACTGCGTATTGTCTTGTCTGAACAAGCTCATGTAGCGGTTCACAAGGCTCTTGGATTACTAGGGTTCGGAAAAGAACAATGTGTAACAGTTGCATGTGACAAGGAAGGTCGTATGTTAGTTGACGAGTTCCCAGAGGTAGGATCAGACACGATTATTTGCCTACAAGCTGGTAACGTAAATTCAGGCGCAAGTGATCCTTTTGCAGAAATTATTGCTAAAATCAAGTCCAAAGGTGCCTGGGTTCACATAGATGGAGCTTTTGGGCTATGGGCTGCTGCGTCACGTAGTAAAAAGTCTCAAGTAGCTGGCGTAGCGCTAGCGGATTCATGGGCGGTAGATGCCCATAAGTGGCTAAACACTCCATACGATTGCGGTATTGCAGTTTGTCGCGAGCCGCAAGCAGTACATAACGTGATGACGACACTTGCACCATACTTAACTCAGGGTACTGACATCCCTCCGAAAGATATGGTTCCGGAATTTTCCCGTCGTGCCCGTGGCGTTGAGGTCTGGGCCGCTATTAAAGAAATGGGAAGTGACGGCATCGAAAACCTAATTGATCGATGTTGTCAGCACGCTCAGCGTTTGGCCGAGGGTTTAAAAGCGCTAGGGTATGAAATTTTGAACGATGTTGTTTTGAATCAAGTTGTTGCAACAATTGGAAAAGACAGCGAGATTCAAACTATCGTTAACAAAGTGCAAGCAGAAGGCGAATGTTGGTTTGGCGCTACAAATTGGCAAGGGAAGAGTGCAATGAGATTAAGTGTATCGTCATGGGCAACGACGAGTAGTGACATCGAACGAGCACTTAAGTCCATTGGTAAAGCAACTAGTTCAACTATTGAGTAAATCACTTATAACCAATTGCTCTACCAGACTTGGGTAAGCTGGTGAGCAAGGCGTTAAGTGTCTAGAGTTTTAGGCAAGGAACATGCTTATGATAAAACCCAAAGCTCTAGATCATATTGTATTGCGCACAGAGCGATATAGAGATCTTATTGATTTCTACTGCGACGTTTTAGGCTGTGTTGTAGAGCGATCATTATCAGATGATATTGGTTTAACTCAGCTCAGAGCAGGGTCTTCCCTCATTGATATTGTGGATGTAAATGGAGAGTTAGGTAAAGCTGGAGGCTCCGCGCCACAATCAACGGGGAACAACGTTGATCATTTCTGCCTTCAAATAGAAAAATTTGATGAAAAGGAATTGAAATCGTACCTCCAAAGTAAAGGTGTTGAGGTTTCCGAATTTCAAGAAAGGTACGGCGCTCAAGGTATGGGTCGTTCACTTTATCTAAAAGATATTGCAGGTAATGACATTGAGTTGCGTGCAGCTATATAAAACGCTTAACAATGCGTGTCAGTCGCGGCTGGCATACCGCCAGTCGCTGCATCAGATTCAGGTGTTAGCGCGTTACCGACGGTACGGAAAAAATTCAGGGCAGCGTTAAATTCACTGACATTTACTTAAGAAGGTGTGAAAAGCTAACCTTTTTTCTTGAAACTGTATTCGCATCAGTGATGAGGCAATTCATATTTATTCATTCCTGAACGATTGCGCACAGTATTGACAGGGTTAGGTCTCGCCTTTTTGTTTGTCCGTTCTAATGCTCGTGTCAGATGTAAGACCCTCTCCTAAGTTTTCTATCCGTAAAATCCAGTGGTAGCAAAACGCAAGACCTGATCCCAAATTTTATTGTAATCTACCAGCGGCCCATGTTGACTCGGTAGGTGGAAAGCCTATAGACTAAAAATTGTTCAAAATTGACTGGAAGAGATCCTTATGGAAAAAGTCGTTTTAGCAATTACGCTTGCTACATTAGGTACCGTGGCCTTCGCTGGCCCACCTGGCTGGGTTTTGGCGCCGGTGCCTGTGCCCGTGGACTCACCGTTTGTGCTATCCGGAGTGGTAATCGTTATCGCCTTGGCTGGCGCCAGAATCGTGCGAAACCGCTCAAAATAAAACGCATTGACGTCCAGCCTTCCGGCTGAAAGTAAGCTCTAGAACTGTGCTGTCCCCGTACCTGCCAACCTATGTTTTGTTGGTTGGTTGTGTGTGCGCTTTTCTTTGGGAAGGCTTATGGCCCAGACGCGCTGAGACCTCAGGGTTGGGTCGAAGGTGGCTCAATAATTTTACGCTGACCGGCATTGGTCTGATAACTGCCCATGGTTGTGCCGCATTGACACCAATGGCAACAGCTTGGTTTGCCCAGCATTATCAACTGGGACTTCTTAGCAACGTCGATATGGGACTAACTACTGCCTTCCTGCTCACCCTACTGGCTTATGAACTTATGGGCTACGTGATACATATGCTGTTTCACAATGTGCCTTGGCTATGGCGGATCCACACAGTACATCACAGTGATGTTGAACTTGATGTAAGCACAACCTATCGACATCACCCCTTCGAAATCGCCGTCACATTTGTCATTACGCTACCGGTCATTCTTTTGTTATCCCCACCAGTGCTTGCCGTATTGCTGTATCAATCAATAAGAAGCGGCATGCATGTTATTGCCCACAGTAACCTGTATATACCGAAAGCGATTAACCGCTGGCTAGTCTGGTTCATCGTAACACCCGACTTCCACCGCCTGCACCATTGCAGTGAACGCGGGTTTACCAACAGTAACTACGGCACGATATTGCCGTGGTTCGATTATCTTTTTGGTACCGCCACCCGGAGAGATTTCGATGAGCAGGAAACCATGGAAATTGGTTTGGAGTACGCTAGAAGTCCTCGGGATTCGCGCATTGACCAGATGCTCCTTATACCCTTCAGGGATTCTGAAAAGTTAAGGTATGAATCTGAAGAAAATCCAGTCTAGCAAAAACAGGCCCTCCGTTTTGATTAACGGCTCTAGAATTAAAGGGGCGCTAGCTGTAGTGCATATAAATAGCCGGTTGTGAGTCGACTTTCTTACTTATTCTGTTAACTGAACTTGAGAACTCCGTGAAGATTCACAGGGTCATTACGGCGGTTGCGCGGTTGCAGATGGTGGGTGGTTTGCGGTCTGCGAAAGTCAAGTTGCCAATATCGGTTCGACATGGTCGTGATGGTGTTGCAACTGGCGAATTGATATCAGCGTTTGATTTCGATTCGGCCAAACTCAGCGGCACCACGTCTAGTTCCAGGGTTGGGTGTCAGTGTTATCAGGTCGCCGTTGTTACCTGCAATCTGTATGGGGATGCCCAGTGACTTGGCGAATCCGGCATGTGCTCGAAGATGTTGGTTCTCGCCATGCACAGGAATCGCTACGTGAGGCTTGATCCAGTCGTACATAACGCGCAACTCATCCTGAGCAGGATGCCCTGATGCATGTATCGGTGCCGTGTCAGTATCGACAATGACCTCCACACCTCGAGCTTTGAGGGACGCACACAAGCTCTCCAGAGAGTCTTCATTGCCCGGGATGACTCTGGAGCTGAAAATCACAGTATCGCCTGGCGCAAGCTCCATCGCCGGATGACTTCCCGCCGCCAGCCGGCTCAACGCAGCACCGGACTCACCCTGACTGCCGGTAGCAACCGCGAACACCTCCTGCGGCGGCAGATAGCCCAAGTGTTGGGTCTCGATAAAATCCCTGCCCAAGGTCCATAGCCCACTGGCCTTGGCGGCGCGGTAGTAGTTGTGTAGTGAGCGACCTAGCAGCGCCGGGAAGCGTCCTGTCTCAAGGGCGACCCTGCCCAGGGTGTGCAGGCGTGCAACATTGCTGCCGAAGCAGGCGATGACAATGCGCCCCTTTGCCTGCTGTGCATGTCGCAATAGATTGTCGTAGAGTATGCCTTCGCTGGGAGAATGCCCTTCGAGCATAGCGTTGGTCGAATCACAGATCATCGCCAGTACACCCTCTTTGCCCAGAGCAATTAGTGCCGCTTCGTTGATTCTGGCTCCGACCACCGGATCGCGATCGATCTTCCAGTCGCCGGTATGAAAGAGATTCCCCAGCGGCGTACGAATCATCAGTGCCTGTGACTCCGGAGTAGAGTGGGTTAGGCCAAACCACTCGATATCGAAGTGGCCCAACTGGTGTCGCAATTGAGGCTCGACAATATGTACTTTGACGACTTTCTCCAGCCCCGTCTCGACCAGCTTACGTTTGAGAATTTCATAGGTAAATCGGGTGCAGTACACCGGGCACCGCAGTTCAGGCCATAGATGGGCGACTGCGCCCACATGATCCTCGTGCGCATGGGTGACCAGCAACCCCACCAGTTGTTGACGCCTCGCAGCGATAAATTCCACTGACGGCGCAATAATGCGAGTCCCCGCTGCAGCGCGATCGAAGCCGATGCCACAGTCGACCATTAGCCACTGGCCGTTGTGGCCATAGAGGCTGAGGTTCATGCCAATTTCTCCGCAGCCGCCAAGCGGTAGAAACCAAAGATCTTTTTTTGATGGGGTCATAGGGGCCATTCAAGTGATGGCAAGTGGGGCAGCTACTGCCTCATTCGCCTGATTAGGTCAGGGGGCCGCGGGGCTGACCCGAATGAGCTTGGCGTCTGCGCCATCAGTGAGCAAATAGAGATGGCCATCTTGCCCTACACGCACATCGCGAATACGCGCGCCCAACTCGGAAAACAGCGGCTCCTGGAGCAGCACCTGGATGTTCTTCAGGTCAATTCGGCGGACCTCCTGGTCAACCAGAGCACCCACCAACAAGTTGCCACGCCATTGCGGGAACGCCTCGCCGTTATACCAGACCATACCGGATGGGGCTATGCTTGGTACCCAAGATACCAGCGGTTGCTCCATACCCTCTGCTTTAGTAAACGGTGACACATGTCCGCCACTGTAATCTACGCCGTAGGTAATGGCCGGCCAGCCGTAGTTTTTACCGGGGATGATCACATTGATTTCATCGCCACCGCGCGGCCCATGCTCATGCTGATAGACAGTACCGCTCGTCCGATCCAGCGCAAACCCCTGGGGATTGCGATGACCATAGCTCCAGATGCGCTCGCCGGGCCCATCGATAAAGGGGTTGTCGTCGGGCACACTTCCATCATCGTTAATGCGCAGAACCTTGCCCAACTCACTCCCCAGATCCTGGGCCGCCTCGCGGTATTCAAAACCATCGCCTGTAGAGAGCAGCAGCGTCCCATCGGGCAGGAATAACATTTTGCCTCCGTAATGCTGGGGCGTATCCTTCAAAGGTTTAACCAGAAGGATTTGCCGGGCATCACGCAGGCTATCTCCAGCAAGAACTGCGCGGGTAATAGCGGTTCCGTTAGCTGCAGGCGTGCCGCTGGCATAAGACAGGTAAACCATTTGGTTGGTGGCGAATTTCGGGTGCAGTACTATGTCAAAGAAGCCGCCCTGGCCCGCAACATAGGTCGATGGCGTGCCACTGATTTTTGAACGAGCACCATCTGGCGACACGCGCAGTAGTTCACCACCGCGCAGGGTCACAAGAAAGCTCGTATCAGGTAACTGCACCAGTGACCATGGTGTGTCCAGCGTGTCTGCTATGGTCGTAAGGGTATAAGCGGCAGGTCGTGCAAATGCCACTGAGGTCATTAATAGCAGTAAAAGACCAGACAGCCACCTCGTGGCTTGCAGTAATGCAGCATTCATTGGGTTTTCCTTTAGGTGATTGTCGGTCATTATAGACACAGTTAAGGACAAGGATGAACCGTCATGGTGCGTGTGCTCAAAGCTTTTTTCCCCGCAGTTGTTTTGGCCTATGTGCTGGCCAGTATCCTGTTCACCCAGACGATTCTCTGTGCAGTTCAGAGAATGGGGCTGGAGGTCAGCGTTGGCATACGTTTGGCAACAACCGTTGAGGACCTGATAGGCATGTCCTCGAGCTATTTATTATTGATTCTGGTGGCCTTCATTCTCGGTTTGCCAGTGGCCGCCGGACTCACCCGCCTGCTACCAACACATAGAGCACTGCTGTTTACTCTGGCGGGTTTCGTGGCGATCGTGGCAATTCACATGGTAATGAAGGCTGTGCTGGGCATTTCAGGTATCGCGGCGACCCGAACATTGACCGGCCTGTTGGCACAGGGCGTGGCGGGCGCGGTTGGTGGATACTGCTACCATTTGCTCAGCCTTCCGAGGCAGTCAGGGTAATACCGGCGCGCGTCGGACACTCTATTTGGCTTTATTATCGCTCAGATCTCAGTCATTGAGATGTTAAAGACCTTGGAGCCGAACGTGGACTTACAGTGAGCGACGAGAGCATCAGGCTGTGGTGGACCAAGTTCGGAGCCATTTACAGCAGCAGGTTGAAGCTAAAAAACCGAGGCTACAGTGACACGTTCTTCATCGATAATGTCTTTGTAAAGATCAACGTCAAATAGCATTTGATGGAAAGAACATGGTTGCCAGCGCTGTTAACTACATACCTAACCGACAAGGATAGGGATTCTCAGGCGGTGTTCTGGATTCTGGTACCAGAAGTGTCCGGCCCGGCATTTCCTGATTCTTCTGGCGCAGTTGATCCAGGGTCTCGTCTGTGATTCAAAAAGCCAGACACCGGTGCTACCTCAAGTACAAGGCATGGCGGTTAGTTCCTGCCGCTTAATTCCTGACGTTGAGTCAAGGTAAGTTGCTGAAGATAGTCGAAGTCTCGATAGCTGATATTCAGAGCGGAACAAATACGTTCCCGCGAGGTGCCAAGTTTGCAAAGAGTCCCGAATAAACCGAAATTCAGGTGGGCCAGACTTAACGCATCCATTACATACCCAGAGTCCTTGCAGGGGCGGGGTCGATAGGGCTGAGCTGAGAAGGATGTGATGTGTTGTGCTGTTATGGTTTGCATGGTGGATCTCCTTGGGTGTGTGTGAATGTTGTTACTTCCCAGCCCCATTGGTCTGACTTCGGTCTATCCACAATCAAATCGGTGAAGTAGGTCTCGTACCAGAGAGGCGGCGTTTGAGTCTGTCTATATGAGATATAGCAAGTTGCGTGCCAGCCGAATAGGGGGGGTAATAGCGGGATAGTTGCCTAATTTGGCGCTGCGCAAATAGCGCATTGCGAACCTTGGTGAAATCAGGTTGCAGAATGCAAATCTTGAGAGTGGCGTTGCCAGGCGCAGTTGAGGTTCGCACTGTTGCAGCGTGGGTTTAGGCTGTCTGGTTTATGGGTCGATTGGTCTAGGAGAGAGCTCTTGCCGCATGTGGCGGTAGGCGATGAAAACAATACAACCTAAAGCGCCGACAATTACTCATTGCACTACTACCGCATCAACACCTGTAATGCCCCATGTTCCTATGCTCATCTTCGGGGTTCGGGTTATAGCCTCCTCGACTAAATCTAACAGGCGCCATATCATCACCAGTAGCGACAGGAATAAGCGCGTAGCTCTTGTTCTTTTAGTGGCGGCACCAGACTCTTTTTCGATAACCGGCATAGTGACGCGGGACGGATTATGTGGCGTCGGCTTGAATTTTCACCGAGGATTTCGACTGTTTTTCCATTTGCGCTGCCAAAGCGATGATGCTCTGGTTTTTAAGCGTCTCCAGCGTATTCAGCCATCCCGGCGGTAGTTCTTCACCGGCGCGCAATTGGGTTTCTATCGCCCTGAGTGCATCGCCCGCCGGCAAGAGGCC
>JBLIEI010000018.1:0-69359 GCA_047633055.1 Halieaceae bacterium
GAACCGATCTGCACCGGGCGATCGCCAATGTTGCCGACCTTAACCGTAACTAGCGCGCGCTCTGCGTTGAGTTCGATGTCACCATCGGCGACCCTTAACTCACCCGGTATGATGTTTTTCTGCATCATCGCTGTCTCCTAGACAATAGGGTCGTGGACGGTGACCAGTTTGGTGCCGTCGGGGAAGGTCGCCTCGACCTGAACGTCGTGAATCATCGATGCAACGCCGGACATAACATCGTCACTGCCCAGTAGTGTGCGGCCGTAATCCATCAATTCAGCCACGGTGCGGCCATCGCGGGCGCCCTCCAAAATTGCGCCGCTGATATAGGCGACGGCTTCCGGATAGTTGAGCTTCAGACCGCGGTCCTTGCGTCGCTCGGCCAGTAGCGATGCGGTGAACAAAAGCAGCTTGTCTTTTTCTCTGGGTGTTAGTTCCATCGGGATTGCTCTCTCCTAAACATTTTATTTCACGTTGCCCAGATTCTAGGCACGCAAGGTGACCGGTCTAGCCACTGACCACGCAGCGTACTCCATAGCGTGCTAAAAATGTTATGCATCGGCTCGGCCTGATCTCCCAATGCTCGCACCACGAGTATCTCGTCGACCAGCGTGAGGCCAATGGGATGCGGGTAGTCAGTGCCGTTGCTTCCATGCAAAACCTGCGCCAGCAGGTCGCGCTCTTGTTCGGTGCAAGGCGCTGCGATAAAACATCCCTGCATGGCCATACCGCGCAGACCCGTTGCCGATAGCAGCGTTTCGTCTGCGTTGGTATTAAGCTGTTCGAGCATGCGCAGTTCACCGGCGAGTCTCACCTCGGTTCGGCTGTGTAGTGTGCCGAAGGTAAATTGCTCACCATTCGCCGGGCGACCAAAACAATGCATTTCCCAACCCGCAAACTTTCCCCCTGAGGCGATATCGATGCGGGTAGCGAGCTTTATATTGGCACCCGGGAAGAAGATATTCTGTTGCGGTAGCCACTCCAAAACAGCACCATTGGCGACAGCGAAATTCTGATATTGCGTAGCTTCCAATTTATCGCGAGAGCGGTAAAACTTGGCAGCACCGGGCGTTGTTAGTAAGGCGTGTGCGCCACTTTGGGCGTCTACATTAATCTCGAGTGAGTCACCGCCTACGACACCACCCGGGGGGTGCAAAATATAGTTGTGACAGACATCGCCCTCAGGATAGAAAGAGCGTTGCAGTGTGAGCGGCCCGCGCTGCTGCTTATTGATCAGGCAGGTTTTTTCGCCTCGTACCCCGTACGCCAGATCCAGTTGGGCCTGCCAGCCCTGGGACGTTGTCGGTTTATTCATTAGTAGTCAGCCAGAATTTTTTTGAGAGTAGACCGTACGGCTTTATAGCGACGCATGGCGATCAAGACTAGCAGGCAGTTTGGTTCTCGTCAGCAAATAAATTCACTGCGATCCGCCTGCGAACAGGCGCGCTATTTTGGGGCATAAAAATGACCCGTGCTCCACTTTGGTTCGATTTTTTAAGGGTTTTCAGGAGGCCGTTGTCATCTTAGTATGTTTCATTGTTAGAAGATAAAACGACAATGAATATCGATACCCAGAGCCAGGCCATACGACGATTGAAGGATGCATTGGTTACGAGTGGCGCGCATATACCGCTTCGATGGTAAGCGCGCTGGTTAAAATCCGGCTGATCGTGTTTGTTTATGGCTCACTCCTTGGTATAGGCTTCTCTGCTATATCGAGGATGACCCTGGCGTTTATGCAGAACCTTGCGATGACAATCGCGCTTGAATTCGGCACTTCTGCCCCAAACCTTGTGTCTATAAGCGCCGCTGGGGTTTAATCTCGGTCTTTATTGTTTTAATCGAAGTCATGGGTACTTTTATGCTGCGAATTGCACTGTTTCTAGCCACTAATGTGGCCATTATGGTGGTTATCTCAATCGTCTTCCGCGTCCTTGGTCTCGACGGGATTCTGGCTGAAAACGGCACCGACCTTAATCTGCAGGCATTGCTGGTTATGTCAGCAGTCATCGGGTTTGCGGGTTCGTTTATTTCCTTGATGCTGTCAAAGTGGATGGCCAAGCGTTCGATGGGTGTGCAACTTATTGATCCCCAGAACACGAGCAATAGCACAGAGAGTTGGTTGATTACGACGGTGCAACGACAGGCGCAGGCAGCAAATATTGGTATGCCAGAGGTGGGGATTTTTGATTCCGCCGGCCCCAATGCATTTGCAACCGGCGCCAACAAAAATAATGCGCTGGTAGCCGTCAGCAGTGGACTGCTTGCGACCATGAGTCAGGACGAAGTCGAAGCGGTACTTGCTCACGAGGTGAGTCATATTGCCAATGGAGATATGGTCACTATGGCCCTTGTTCAGGGCGTGGTGAATACCTTTGTTGTATTCCTGTCTCGCGTGGTCGGTTTTTTCGTCGACCGCGTGATATTGAAAAATCAACGAGGCCTTGGCATTGGCTACTTCATCAGTTCGATCGTTGCTCAAATTGTACTGGGCATCTTGGCCAGCACAATTGTTATGTGGTTCTCACGGCGACGGGAATTTCGTGCCGATGCCGGTGCGGCTGCGCTGGCCGGGGGCGATAAAATGATTGCGGCGCTGCAAAGCTTGCAGCGTGGCTCGGGCGAAGATTTGCCAACACAAATGGCCGCGTTTGGCATTAGCGGTAAGACCAAGACCGGGATTGCCGCATTGTTTCTTAGTCATCCACCGCTTGAGCAGCGTATTGCCGCACTGCAGGCGGCTAAACGCTAATTTGGCCCCACCATGATTAACGGTGCTTCGAAGATGAGTTTCACAGTGATCTCCCTGAGCCTGCAGCACGTATTTCTGTTGTGAACTCACCCATTATTTACTGGTTCCGACAGGACCTGCGACTATCTGACTTGCCCGCGTTACTAGCTGCCAGCGCGACGGGTCGACCTGTGGTAGCTTGCTATATTCTTGATGACGAGGCGCCCGGCGAGTGGGCGATAGGCGGTGCCAGCCGTTGGTGGTTGCATTACAGCTTAACGTCCCTGCAGATCGACCTGAACCGAATTGGCGGCCGCCTGGTACTGCGTAGCGGACCTACAGTGGGCGTACTGGGATCGTTGGTAGCCGAAACTGGCGCGACGGCCATTTATTGTTCACGTCAATATGAGCCCTGGGCTGCTGCGCTGGAAAATACGGCCCACGATTTTTTACAGAAGCGTGCGATAGACCTGAAGCGGTTCCCTGGATCGCTGCTCTTCGAACCGGAGTCCATCAAAAATCAGTCGGGCCTGCCATTCAAAGTATTCACTCCATTCTGGCGCGCCTGTAGGCGGCAAGGCGTCGATGTGCCCCGGGCAGAACCTGAAAATACCGTTTGGCACACAGGCCCGGTTGTCAGTGAGCAACTTGACGAGTGGGCACTGCTGCCCCAGCGCCCGAACTGGGCCGAAGGTTTTGAGTCACTGTGGCAGCCAGGTAAGGCCGGTGCAGAGTCACGTATCAATGACTTTCTTAAAGTAGGCATTCAAAACTACAGTGAAGGTCGTGACCATCCAGCGCTTGAGGCTACCACGCGCTCATCACCCCACATTCATTTTGGTGAAATTTCTCCGCGAGAGATATGGCAGACCGCGATGCATGCGCTGCATGAGCAGTCTGAACAGCAGGATCAAGTTGACAAGTTCTTAAGTGAACTGGGTTGGCGAGAGTTCTCATACCACTTGCTCAGCCACTTTCCGCATTTACCAGAGGCACCTTTCAAGACGCAATTCACGGCCTTCCCCTGGCTGGGAACTCCGGCAGCGCTAACCGCCTGGCAGCGCGGCCAAACCGGCTACCCCATTGTTGATGCGGGCATGCGCGAACTCTGGAATACCGGCTATATGCACAATCGGGTACGGATGATTGTGGCGTCCTTTTTGACCAAACACCTGTTGATCCACTGGCGGGCCGGGGCGAACTGGTTCTGGGATACCCTGTTGGATGCGGACCTTGCCAGTAATTCCAGCAGCTGGCAGTGGGTCGCTGGCAGCGGTGCCGATGCCTCACCCTACTTCCGTATATTTAACCCGATCATCCAGGGAGAAAAGTTCGATAAGCAGGGCGATTATGTACGCCAGTGGGTACCTGAAATTGGCGGCCTTCCTAACAAGTACCTGCACCAACCTTGGGAGGCTAGCGCTGAGATACTGTCTGCCGCCGGTATCTCACTGGGTGAGGACTATCCGCACCCCATTGTCGATCATAAGGAGGCGAGGGCGGCGGCGTTATCAGCCTATGGTTCTATTACTGGCGTTCAGACTTGATTTAAAATAATGCGGCGTCTGCAAAAAGGCGATGCGCGTAAGAGTGCAGAGGACGGAAATTTGCTAAGGTGATCTCCTTTTTGCTGTCCCGATTACAGGTTATGACCATAAAACTTTCAGTTCTCGATCAATCTCTTGCCCGCTCGGCTGACCAGGCTCCGGAGGCCCTGCAGGAAACTCTGCAAATGGCGCGGCTTTGTGAGAGGCTCGGTTATGAGCGCTTTTGGGTGTCTGAACACCACGCCTTTCCATCGGTGGCGGGAAGCGCGCCGGAAGTATTACTGGCGGCACTGGGAGCGGCTACCGAGAGCATACGTCTCGGCTCAGGCGGAATCATGCTGCCTCACTACAGCCCTTATAAGGTCGCCGAGGTGTTTTCATTGCTGGCCAATTTATACCCCGATCGGATCGATCTGGGTATAGGCCGAGCGCCTGGCGCGGATATGGCCACTGCCACCGCTCTGGCCAATAGCGGGAGGCCTGACTTCCACAAGTTCCCCCAGCAAGTAGAGCAACTGAGCGAATACCTTTGGCGGGATGACGCAACCCCCGTTGTGAGTCCCAAGCCGCCAGCGGGGTTGCCCCTGTGGATGTTGGGCTCCAGCCCCGACAGCGCTGTGTTGGCGGCGCAGCGAGGCCTGCCTTATAACCTGGGTCTGTTTATCAATCCTCAAGCGGATACCCAATTAATTCAGTATTATAAACGCCAGTTTCAGCCCAGCGCCTTGCAGCCTGAACCTCATGCCATACTGACTTTCAGTGTGTTTTGTGCGGATTCCGAAGAGCAGGCCCTCGCTCTACAGCTCACTCACGATATCAATCTGTTCCGCTTTTTTACCGGCCAGTCCAACGGTCAGTCGCTGACTCCGCAGGAGGCGCAGCTCTATCCTCTGGGCAGCCAGGAGAGAGCTTTTATCGCCAGCCGGGTCAACAGTCGGGCTGCGGGCACTCCGGAGCAAGTGCGTGAGAAAGTCACCGCACTGGCGCGCACTTTCGCCGCAGATGAAGTGATGGCTGTTACCAATATGTATTATTTTGAGGACAGAAAACGTTCCTTTGAACTGCTTAAGGCGGTATTTTCTTGAGCACTGGTGCGGCACTGCCCGTCTCCAGATTAATCCGATTTCTAGCAGAACTCGACGTGGCACAGGAACAGCTGCCGCACGCGCGATTCGTGCAGCGCCTGGGACAACTCATAGATCTCGCTGACGCTATGACGCTGTCCGAGACTTTACGCCACTCTGCACCTGTTGCGGCGGTCATTACGGACATCTCTGATTGGGAGCCCGAGGCTGAATTTTTGCGAGTTCGTACCAATCTCGTTAAAGGGATCATGGGTAGCTTTGTCTGGGATAAAACCCGCAGTCGCATTCGGCTGCCCGGGTCGGGTCAGTTCAGTGCAAACCCGAATGAAGCGCGCCATGAACCTTATGTCAGGTTTTATCGGGCCCACCAGCGGGAAATGGAGTTGCGCACCAAGGGACTCCAGGTTCGAGTCAGGGAGTATGCGCAGCGATTTCCAGGGCAGCTATCGCGCCTTGCTGAGCTCGATCGGGTGCTGGCGGAGACTTTCGCGGTGAGAACTCGCCAGTGTTTTGCCGTTTTACCTGCGCTGGTTGGCAGTCGATATCGGCTATTGTTGCCTGAGCAGGATCAATCGCAGATGGAGGCTGTAGCGGAGGCTGGGCTTGAGCAACTCCAAGTGGAGATACGCGGATTGCTGTTGGCCGAGCTGGATACCAGGTTGCTGCCAGTGCAGGGTTTGGTTGAAGCGATCACCGAGCAAGCGGGCCATGCCGCCTAGCGGGTTCAAACCGGCTATTTACGAGGGCTGGGCTTCGGGTTGATGGATTGTTCCAAAGGGCAGCGCTAACCTTGAATCCTGACGCCAATCAGCGATAATGCCCCGCGTCTGATATACCCCCCCCCCTGCTGCGTAACCAGGCCTCAGGAACTCAGAGCAAGTCACCTTTTGTGGAATTAACACACGCTATCAACCTAATAAAAGACTTCATTCTATGACTCGACTACTGTTCGTTGTGGCCTTCTTACTGGGCACTGCCGCCGTTATTGCTATGAGCGCCAATTTTGTCGGTAGCGACAATCTTGCGTTGATAATTACGCTGGTTATCGCCGCAGTCTATGTTATTGGCTTCGTCGAGCTGGCGCAGTTCCAAAATGCCACTGCCAGCTTGTATCGGGGCCTGAGTGAGCTACGCCAGAGCGCCCCAGATTCCGCGCCCGATTTGGGTGCCTGGCTGGGTAAACTGCATCCGTCTCTTTACAACGCGGTTCAATCTCGTGTGGAGGGTGCACAGTCGGGCTTACCAGCACCCGTTATCACGCCCTATTTAGTCGGATTATTGGTAATGCTGGGGCTACTCGGGACCTTTGTCGGCATGGTGGATACTTTAAAGGGTGCTGTTGTCGCTTTGGAAGGTACCACCGAACTGGCAGCAATTCGTGCCGGATTGGCTGCACCAATCAATGGCTTGAGTCTTGCGTTCGGTACTTCTGTCGTTGGTATTGCCGCCTCGGCAATGCTGGGTCTGGCCTCTGCAGTGACCCGCCGCGACCGTATGCTCGCTACTCGTCAGCTTGATACAGAAGCCGCCAGGGTGTTTCGAGATTTTTCGATGATTGTTAAGCGGCGCGACACCTACAACGCTATGCTGGATCAGGCTAACGCGCTACCTGAAATGGTGGCTACGTTGAGCACCTTGACGGAGCGCCTGGGAAAGATGTCTGAACAGCTTAGCGAGAATCTGCTCGCCAATCAGCAGGTGTTCCACCAGTCCATGAGCACCAACTACAAAGACTTGGCCGCCTCGGTCGACAGTTCGCTGAAACAGAGTGTTACCGAGACCGCCAGACTGACGGGCGAGAGCATCGGTCCGTTGTTGCAAGACACGGTAGCTGCCATGACACAGGAAGTTAACAACACGCATCAACAACTGATCACAATCGCTGATGCTCAATTACAGGGCCTGGCATCGCAGTTCGGGGAAATGTCTTCTTCCTGGATTGAACGACAACAAGGTGAGGATCAGCAACGGCTGGAGCGTTGGCACGAAACCCTGACCGACTCTCAGAGTCAGTCCGCAGAGCAACTTGTTGCGCTGTCCCGGGCCTACACCGATGAATTGCGGCAGCTGGCGACGCATCAGGCGCAGACCTATACCTCCACCACAGAGACATTTACGGCGCTGTCGAAAACGCTGAGTGCCCAGTGGCTGCAGACGAGTGAACGGATGGCAGAATTGAGCTTGGCAACCGGTGAGCAACTACAGACGCTCCGTACTGAAGAGTCAGGGCGCGGAGAGGCAGCGGTGGCGCGGCTAGCCGAACTCGAATCGGTTGTCGCCACCCATTTGGCCAATCTTGGGGGGCGGCTGGAAGAGCCTATGACCCGGTTGATCAGAACGGCCTCAGAAACACCAAAAGCAGCGGCGGAGGTGATCAGTCAACTGCGTGAGGAAATTGCCTCGACCGTGGCGCGCGACAATGAGCACCTCGAAGAGCGCAGGCAGATCATGCAAAACCTGAGCACGCTATCGGTTGAATTGGCGGAGGCGGCCCGTGGACAGAGAGACGCGGTTGAAGGTCTGGTGACTGCCTCGGAGCAGCGACTGGAGCAGGTCAGCGGTCAATTTGGTGGCCAGGTTGATACGCAGTTGAGCAAGATAACGGCTCTTACTGACCATTTCGCTGGTAGCACAGCGGAAATTGCAAGTCTTGGGGAGTCATTTAATGTCGCCATTAATCTCTTTAATCAGTCCAATTCAGCTTTGATTGAAAACCTGTCGCGTATCGAAGGTTCAATGGATAAATCAAGCTCGCGCAGTGATGAGCAGATGAACTACTACGTGGCACAGGCAAGGGAGATTATTGATCAAAGTTTGTTGTCACAGCGTGAGGTATTTGAAGAGCTGAGGCAATTGGGCGCACCCGAGTCTAGGGTAAAGGCTGAGGCCAGCTAGTGGAACAACTGCAGGAGAATGGCGCAGATGAGACGCCAGTATGGGCGATCTTCGGCGACCTCATGGCCGGCCTGGTCGGCGTTTTTGTACTGATATTAGTCTGGACGCTGGGGATGCAGCTTGAACTGGCGCAATCACTTGAGAACGAAATTCAAATGCGTCAGCGCGAGGAACAGCGACGCATGGAGCTCGAAAGCGCGCTTGCCGGACCGTTGGCCAGTGGCCGGGTAACGCTGCAGAACGGTCGCATAGGGATCAGTGGTAGCGTGTTGTTTGCGCTAAATTCCGACAAGCTGCAGAGCGAGGGTAGGGAACTGCTGAAAATGTTGGTTGCGCCGCTTGAGGTTTATCTGGGGGAGCGGGAAGAGATATTGATGGTCAGCGGCTTCACCGATGACCTACCTATTCAGCGGGGTAATAGTCAATTTCAGGATAACTGGGAGCTGTCGGCCCAGCGGGCTTTGACGGTTACGCGCGTGTTGATAGAAGAGGGCATGCCAGCGAACCTCGTTTTTGCGGCAGCCTTTGGCGCGCAACAGCCAGTGGTGCCCAATGAGGATCAGGCCAGTCGATCTAGGAATCGGCGGGTAGAAATGGCGCCGGTACCCAGAGGCGTGCAACTATAAAATCTCCGGTTACGCTTCTGCATGAAAAGCTTGCCGCTGTAACCACGGCGGGGGAACATGTGTTTAACCCGGCGCGCTTCCAACTGATTCAATCATTGGCAGAGAAAGCCGGCCAGTTCAACGAGGTGCCGCAACAGCGTTTGGTATCGCGAGGGCTGCAGGCTCTGGACGATTATCAAGGTCAACTCTCAGCGGCGCGCAAAGAAGCCGCAGAACTGGTGAGTCTGGCGGTGAAGCAGTTCCCCGACGCGGCCGCACAGCTGCAACAACAATTTGATCGCTATCAGTTTCGAGAACTTCGCAGGCATGTAGCAGGCCTGCAGGCGATGCTCACGATTGATCAGATCAGGGGCCTGACGGAGCAGCTTGAAAAAGGGACCGCGCCCGATATTAGCAATGGCATCAGCCTGGAAGATCAGTGCCAGCGGCGGGAGCAGGAGGTCACCGAATCTGAAGTACCGATGACCTGGGACCTCTGCGCTACGCCACCGAAATTATCGGCGGATACCGCCGAGCTGAGGTCATCCCGGCAGCTCCGAAAGTCCATGCTAAAGCGGCGAGTTGATAAAATGATTGCTGAAGCGATCGCTTCGATGCCAGAGGACCCGGGCCCGCTTAACCCTCAGATGCTGGCTATTCGGTCACTCACCACACTGGGTGATCTTTCTCCCGCCTACCTTTCGAGGTTTGTGCCTTATATTGAAACCCTACACTGTCTGGAGCAGGTGGATGATTAGTCTTAGCAATGGGTGGTGAGTCGTATGGCTACGCCGCGGTAAAAGCACTTGAGCTATTGGCGATGTATGCAGTAGCCTAAAGCGCGTTAAGCCCCAGCGGAGTATCCATGTTACAGCCCCGAGATTTTCTTCAGAGTCTGTTCGATGAAGCGGTAAAGGCCGCACAGCCGCATCAGGTACTGGCGAATTATTTACCCGAGCCACCGATTGGCCGTACGCTGGTGCTTGGCGCCGGCAAGGCTGCCTCTTCCATGGCTAGTGTCGTGGACGAGCATTGGCTGGGCGAAATGACAGGCCTGGTGGTTACTCGCCATGGCCAGGCTCAGGACTGCGGTCGTATTGAAGTGCTGGAAGCTGCGCATCCGGTGCCTGATCAGCACAGTCGGGTTGCCTCACAGCGCATACTCGCCCTGTGTGATGATCTTACTGAAGATGATCTGGTGCTATGCCTGATTTCCGGTGGCGGCTCAGCCTTGTTGTCACTAGGCGGTGGCGATATTGGCTTGGCTGACAAGCAGGACTTGAACCGGCAACTCCTTCATTGCGGGGCCAGCATTGCCGAGATCAATACGGTCAGGAAACATGTATCAGCGATCAAGGGCGGTCGGCTTGCGGCGGCCTGTGCACCTGCCAGGGTGGTAACGCTGCTGATCTCCGACGTGCCTGGTGACGATCCTCAGCTTATTGCTTCAGGGCCCACTATTCCGGATTCGACCACGGCAGCGGAGGCGCGGGCCATTATCGAACGCTATCAGCTGCAGCCCGCGGCAAGTATCGAACGCTTTCTGCAAACGCCAGAGGCGGAAACACCGTCTCCAGATGATCCGTTGTTTACTAATAATACAGTGCAGATAATCGCCGGGCCGCAGGTTTCGCTGCTGGCCGCCGCTGAGTTGGCAAGGACTCTTGGTGTGACACCGCTCATTCTGTCTGACTCCGTCGAGGGCGAATCCCGCGAGGTCGGCACTGCGTTCGCAGCGATTGCCCGGCAGGCCAAGCTCCACGGTCAGCCCGTGGCACCACCTTGCGTTATTTTGTCCGGTGGTGAAACCACAGTGTCGGTTAAAGGCAGCGGTAAAGGTGGGCCGAACACCGAATTTAATTTAGGCATGGCGCTGAATCTGGCGGGAGAGCGCGGCATTACTGTGTTGGCCTGCGATACTGATGGCATCGATGGTAGCGAAGACAATGCTGGTAGTATTATCGATGCCAGTACTTTGGCTAGAGCCAGGGAGCGAGGCATGGATGCGGAAGTTTTTCTGAATAACAACGACGCCTGGAGCTTCTTTCATGCCTTGGGAGATCTCGTTGTCACCGGACCCACAAATACTAACGTGAATGATTTTCGCGCAATTTATGTCGCCGCGGATCCAGACTGAGTGGGGGAAACGCGTTAGTGGGATAGGCGCGTGTTGCTACTGCGCTTCTTCCACACTGGGGCTCGTGTGATCAGGGTCTCGCTGTGCAGATTGTCTGTCTGGTAACGGTTTGGCGACATCGCCACCGTGCTGGGCAACCTGTTTGCTGTACTCGGTGTCTGTGATGGGTAAACCTCCGCGCCGAATGACTGAATCTTTATCATTGCGCGCAGGTTCAAGCCGGTGGCGGCACAGCCGTTTTTAAAATAGCCGCCAATGCCGGCCGATGCTGGGTCAGTTCATCCATACTCAGCCCTTCCAAAGAGTGCGGAAACTTCAGCCACTGCGCGGTTTCATGAAGATAATAGTCTGGAATAATATCGGTTTCGTTGCGGGCCGGCTTATAATAGGGCACCGCAATGCGGATGTCCTCGGGCGTATTTCGTCTGGCGATAGCTTTCAGGTGAGAAATCACTGCCTGTAGTGTTCTGCCAGTGTCGAACACATCGTCAACCAAGAGTAGTCTGTCTTCATGCCGGCATTGCTTGATCAGGTAATTCATGCCGTATACAGCCACTTGCTCGGCTTTGGTGTCAATTTGCGAATAGTAAGCTGTGCGAATGGCGATATGGTCGGTTTTAATACCGAAGTACTGTAGAAAGTCCTGTACTGCTACGCCCATTGGCACCCCACCACGCCACAAGGCAACGATAAAGGTTGGCCGAAAATCACTTTTTATTACGTTGGCGGCAAGCCTGAAGGAGTCTTCCAGCAGCTCTTGGGCATCCACATAAAGTTTTTCGGACATTGGTATCCCCCGTTAACGGATGCAAAAGGTTCGGTTTCTGTTTACTCTTCTATATTAACGATTAACTCGTAATGATACTTCTAATGGAAAAACAGTTTATCAACGAGCAAGACCTACTGGAAGATTCTTTTCGGCTGGCCGTCGAGATATACAACAGTGGTTTTCGGCCGGATGTTATCGTCGGCCTCTGGCGCGGTGGCAGTACTGTGGGCATCTACGTTCAGGAGTGTCTGCAATACTTGGGCGTGAAAACTCGTCATATCGCTGTCCGTACTTCCTACGAGGGCGCGGCCAGTTATCGAAAAATGCGCGAAGAGCGCCACGCCATCTCCGTGCATGGGATGCAGTATCTGTACGAAACTCTGGAACATAACGATAACCTGCTGATTGTTGACGATGTGTACAGCTCCGGCTCCAACATTGAGGCGGTGTTGGGTAAGCTCAGCGCCAAGATCAAGCGCAATATGCCCGAGGACACCCGGGTGGCCACTCTGTGGCAGCGCATCGGTAAAAACCGCACCACCAGAGAGCCCGATTACTGCCTGCATCAGACTGAGAACTGGTTGGTATTGCCCTACGAGCTTACCGGTCTTACTCGTGCTGGCATTCGCTCGGGTAAAGCTTATCTGGAACCCATTATTAAGGATGTCCGCAATAATTTGCCGGCTAATTTTACCGACCCCAATGTGTGAGCGCATATCGGCGGGAGGCTCGCAGTCAGTGAGATTTTATTGGTGCTAATTGACAGTTCTGATTTGCTCGCCATCAGTCTGGTGACTGTTGTCAGCTTCATTTTTACAAATCTGGACAATCTTATTTTGGCCGTTGTTGTTCTGGGCTCTCGTCCTGACCAGCCGTTGCCGGTGCAGCTGGGCATGGTATCTGCAGCAGTGCTGATTTTGCTAGTCTCATTGTTGGCTTTGGCCATTGGCAGAACAATAGATGTCGGCGTACTCGGTTACCTGGGCCTGGCCCCGATAGGCATTGGCTTGTATACCTTATTTTACTCTGGACGTATGGTGCCGGTTGCCGGTGATGAAGCCGCATCCGCGAAGTCGGGCAGTAGTTGGGCCATTTGGCTCTCCACGACCACATTATTGCTTTCCAACAGCGGCGACAGCCTGGCTTTGCTTTTGCCGTTATTGGTCGAAAGTAATGCGGATTCCGTGATGGTGGTGGCCGTGGTTTTTATTGGTTGCGCGGTAGTCTGGGCAGTTTTGGCCAAGCTGTTATCGCGGCAACCGTTACTGATGCGCAAGCTTCAGGACAGAGGCGAACGCCTTGTGCCATGGATTATGATCGGCGTTGGAATCTATATTCTATTGGATACCGGTACCGATTCCTTCCTGTGAGCTGAAGATTCCTTAGAACTCATATGCAGCTCGAGCGAATACATTGACACCATAGGACGGCAGGCGCGCCACTGGCAATGTCGGAGTTTCTGACTCGGTTGATGCCGCTCAGATGGTCCGCATATTCTTGATCAAACAGGTTATCTACGCCAGCGGCGAGCCGAGCCCGGGTCTGGCCTGCCAGCTGCCGCGAAGATTAAAGACGCCGTAGCCCGTGCTGGATTGTTCGCCATTAGTGTCACTGACGCGGTTCTGCCTGGCGTATAACACGCTTTCTCCACTCGCATGCCAGTGCCCTGCAGCGTAGGTGAGTTTAACGCTAGTGTTGGCCGGTGCTATACGATAAAGGCCATCTTCAATGTCGTTGCGCTCGCCACGCACGTAGTTAAGCAACCCCGAGAGTTGCCATTGCTGGTCGAGTTGCAGGGCCCAATCCATATCAAATCCATAGAGTTGTGCATCCACGTTATTAAATTGCGGCGCCACATTGCTGCTGCTGGCTCAGGTCGCAAGTGGTAGTCAAGCTGCAGGGTATGGGGGCCGCTGCGAAAGCCATAGCCCAGAGCATAATGCTGACGCTCGTATTCGCTGGGTACTATTTCGCCCCCGGCAAACTCGGCATCTCGGCCCTGTTCAGTCATGGCCGCGATATAGCTCCAGTGACTCCAACTGACCTGCCGCTGCATAGGAAAGTGGTTGATCCATCCGGTTAGGGCCGGCGGGAGACCACTGATGGCCGTCCATCGATGTTGCGATACGTGGGCCAACCATGCCGCGGTATTGAGGAACGCCCGTGAGCGGGCCGTTGCCATTGCCGTTGGCTCCTGGCGCAGCCCGGAGCAGCTGCGACGTGTCTGGTGAAATTATCAGCGCAGCATTAACATCGATGGTACGCGTATTGTGACTCCCTACAATGACCAGCTCCTCGATGTGGTCTACCAGGGAGAAATTGGAGCTGAATAAAGCGTAGATGCCTATGAGGAGCGTTTTTGGGGGCACAAATATTCCTATGGGGTGGCTCGATGGCGGGGAGCATAGGCATTCTTGGGTTGAGCAGGTATTACCTGCGATAATATGCCGCATTACTTTGTGGGGATTGCCGTAGGCGTAAAATTATGTCGAAACACGCCCAGGATACTTGAGGGAAAGCAAAACATACTGTATGTTCAAATGCGTTTTGGGCTTACCCAAGGGTGCCTTCCTGTGGGTGGCAATCAAATTGGCCACCGCTGCTTTGTCTGAGAGGAATTTATGAGTAATCAAGAGCAATTTCGCCAAGACACCCGGTCGTGGCTAGAGACCAATTGCCCCGCTGCTATGCGAACACCGGTAAAGGGGTTCGACGATTTGTATACCGGAGGTAGAAACCCGGAGATTAGCCACCCCGACCAGAAGCTGTGGTGTGATCGTATGGTTGGGCGCGGCTGGACTGTGCCCCACTGGCCCAAGGAATACGGCGGAGGCGGCTTGGATAGCGACGAGCTGAAGATATTGCAGCAGGAGATGGCGGCCATTGGTGCGCGCCGCTCACTAGACAGCTTTGGCATATCTATGCTCGGACCCGCGCTGCTCGAGTTCGGCACTGAAGAGCAGAAGCTTGAGCATTTACCAGCAATCTGCCGGGGTGAAATCCGCTGGTGCCAAGGTTACTCTGAGCCTAACGCGGGCTCAGATCTGGCCAGCCTGCAAACCCGCGCTGACGATCACGGCGATCACTACCTCATTAACGGTCAAAAAATCTGGACCTCTTATGCCGATAAATCCGACTGGATTTTCTGTTTGGTTCGCACCGATAACACGGGCACCAAGCACGAGGGCATCAGTTTCATGCTGTTTGATATGGCTCAACCCGGGGTTACAGTGAAACCTATCAAGTTGATCAGTGGCAATTCCCCATTCTGTGAGACGTTCTTTGACGATGTTCGCGCGGAAAAGAAAAACCTGATCGGCGAAGCGGGCAAGGGCTGGGCAATTGCCAAGTATTTGCTGACGCATGAGCGGGAAATGATTTCAAGCTTTGGAGCCGCGTCCAAGGTGTCTATGGGGGAAATGGCGGTGGCGGAGTTTGGCTTGGACGCGACCGGCCGACTCGATAACACCGTGCTGCGCCAGAATATTGCGCAGTACCAGTTGGATGCGCAGGCCTTTGGTGCAACCCTGTCACGCATTGGTGACGAAACCAAGTCGGGCCAGGGTCTGGGTGCCGCATCGTCCATTTTCAAATACTACGGTACCGAACTCAACAAGCGTCGTAATGAGCTGAATTTGGCGGTGGGCGGCGAGGGTGCTCTGGGATGGGACGGCGAGGCCTACAACGATGGCAAGGTCAGTCGGGACTGGCTGCGCTCCAAGGCCAACTCCATTGAGGGCGGCACCTCGGAGGTGCAGCTGAATATTATTGCCAAGCGTGTGCTTGGTTTACCCGACGCTTGATCCACGCTTCCACGCGAATGAAGAGGACATCGACATGCCACTGGTTTTAAACGAAGAACAGGTGATGCTGCGGGACGCGGCAGCGGGATTTCTGGCTGAGAATGCAACGGTATCGCACCTGCGTGAGTTGCGTGACAGCGGCAGCGAGCGCGGCTTCAGCGGTGAGGTCTGGCAGCAGATGGCCGAAATGGGCTGGGCCGGGATAGCCATTCCAGAAGAATTTGGCGGTCTTGGCTATGGTTATGCCGGACTCGGTTTGGTGTTGGAACAGGTGGGTCGCAACCTGAGTCCGTCGCCCCTGCAGTCTACTGTGCTGGTCGCTGCCACAGCCATCAGCGAATTGGGTTCAGCCGCACAGAAAGAGAATCTGCTGCCCGCGATTGCGGCCGGTCAGAGTCTCGTTAGTCTGGCGCTGCAGGAAGGTAATCACCATGCGCCCCACAAAACAGCACTGACTGCGAGTCGTGATGGCGACCGTTATACGCTCAGCGGCAGTAAGACCCAAGTGCTTGATGCGGGAGTTGCTGATCACTTCATCGTTATAGCCCGCACTGCCGGCCATCCCGGCGATGAACAGGGTCTGAGTGCTTTTCTAGTTCCGGCCAGCGCAGATGGCGTGACTATAGAGCGGCGCAGTATGGTCGATTCATTGAACTCCGGTACGGTCTACTTGCAAAATGTCTCGGTTGCGTCAGACAAGCTGCTGGGCGGTGAAGGCGACGCTTGGACAGGTCTCGCCAGAGCACTGGATATTGCGAATATTGGGCTGGCGTCCGAGTTGTTAGGGCTGTCGACTGCAGCATTCGAAAAAACAGTTGGGTATCTCACCGAACGCAAGCAGTTTGGACGGATAATAGGCTCATTTCAGGGTCTGCAGCATCGCGCGGCCGAACTTTATGCAGAGCTGGAGTTGGCCCGTTCAATAGTAATGCAGGCATTGCAGGCCATTGATGAAGGCAATGACACACTGCCGTTATTGGCGAGCGCCGCGAAGGCCAAACTGTGTGAGGTTGCCCAGCGGACAACCAACGAGGGCATTCAGATGCATGGCGGCGTCGGCATGACTGATGAATACGACATCGGCTTCTATATCAAGCGCGCCAGAGTTGCCCAACAGACCCTGGGCGATTATAACTACCATCTGGATCGCTATGCCACGCTGAGTGGCTTTTAACCCGCGGGCAATGCCAGTGAATGATGCGCTACGGGCGATTGACCAGCAGGTGGCGGTGCTCACTGGCCCCGGGCAGGCGGTCGCCCTCAAGCTCTAGGTGGCTATTTTTGGTTGACCCACTTGCAGGATTTAAAAGTTCGGCTCATGCCTGGTTCCGGGACGAACAACTGCCCTGGATAGCGTCGGGCAAAATACTTGAACAGCAGTTGACGTCAGATTATGCGGAAGTATTGGCCGCAGCTTCTTGGATCAAGCAGTATCAACACTATTCATATCACCAGCAGTAGCGGATAAGGAAGAAAAGACAATGGACTTAGGCATTAGCGCCAATGTGGCACCAACGTTAGAGGCGGTGCGGAATTTTATTACCGAGAATATTGAGCCGGTAGAGCAGGAGTACCATGACCAGGTCGATGTCGGAGATCGTTGGTCGCTGAACGATCGCCAGGCGGAGATCATCGGTGGTCTGAAGGATAAAGCCAAGGCCGCGGGATTGTGGAATTTCTTTCTCACTGACGGTGACAGTGGCTCGGGCTTGAACACGGTTGAGTACGCCTACCTCGCTGAGGAAATGGGCCGTTCATACATGGCCGCGGAAGCGTTCAATTGTGCTGCGCCGGATACCGGCAACATGGAGGTGCTGCATAAATACGGTAGCGAAGCACAGAAAAAACAATGGCTGGAGCCTCTGCTTGCTGGTGAGATTCGTTCGGCGTTTGCAATGACTGAGCCAGGTGTTGCGTCCTCTGATGCGACCAACGTCTGCACCAGCGCGGTACTGGATGGCGATGAGTGGGTGATCAATGGCGAGAAGCACTATATTTCGGGCGCTGGTGATTCCCGCTGCAAAATTATGATCGTGATGGTGAAAACTGATCCGGACGCGCCCAAGCATGCACAGCAAAGTCAAATACTTGTGCCGACAGACGCTCAGGGTTTTGAAAATATTCGCCCCATGCACGTCTTCGGTATGGACGATGCACCACACGGACATATGCACCAGCGTTTTACCAACGTGCGGGTCCCTAAAGAAAATATGATTCTGGGGGCCGGTCGGGGCTTTGAGATTTCCCAGGGCCGCTTGGGGCCCGGCCGTATTCACCATTGCATGCGCGCTATTGGTGCCGCAGAACGCGCCCTGCAGCTACTGTGCGAGCGTGCTGTCTCTCGTACGGCTTTTGGTAGGCCACTGGCCAAGCTGGGTGGTAATGTTGATATCATCGCCAATGCCCGCATGGACATTGAGCAGTCTCGTTTGCTCACGCTGAAGACCGCGTGGATGATGGATAACGTTGACGCCAAGGAAGCGCGAATCTGGATTTCAATGATCAAGACCGCAGTGCCTAATGTCACCATTCGCATTATCGATCAGGCCATTCAAATGTTCGGTGCTCTGGGTATTTCTCAGGACACGCCGTTGGCGGCGATGTACATGGGGCAGCGAACCTTGCGCTTGGCCGATGGCCCGGACGAAGTTCACCGCATGGTAGTGGGTCGCCACGAGCTCAAGCAGTACACGGGCCAGAGTGGCGTCAACGCGACTTTTCGCGACGGTTGATACCCCGTCGTGTTGGAGGGTGCGTCGTGCAGCTGGCGATCACCCCCAACATTTATTTTTGCAAGGCTGTTACCAGCGTCTGGTAACACTTAACCCCCGTTCGTCCAGAAGCCCGCAATGTTCCAAAGCCCCCAATAGGCGTTATTCGTTCGCACCCCTTCTATGCTCTGCGATGGCGCCTTTGTGGGGCACCGCAGTGGCTGCTGTCAGCCAAATAATACTTGAATGTAATAAATACATACTGTATGTTCAAATCCGATTTTTTGGGATGAGTCCGCTCCCAATCCGCACCATCTAAAGTGACTGTAATGCACACCGAGATCGTTTTTCGTCCCGAATGATTCACCAAGGAGGAGTTCAACATGGCAGTACAGATCGTACCTAAAGAAGACATGGCAGCAGCAGTCGGTAGTAAATTTGAGCCTAGCGACTGGATTGAAATTACCCAAGAGAGAATCAACACCTTTGCCGATTGCACTGAAGATCATCAGTTTATTCACATAGACGCCGAAGCGGCGGCAAAGACGCCCTTTGGCGGTACTATTGCACACGGTTTTCTAACCCTGTCCCTGCTATCAAAAATGACTGAAGGTAGCGGCATCGTGCCCGAAGGCACCATTATGGGATTGAACTATGGCTTTGATAAAGTCCGTTTCCTTACCCCGGTCGCCTCGGGTAAGCGAGTTAGAGGCCATTTTGAGGTTTTGAGTGTCGATCAGAAAGACGAAAACCGCTTCCTCATCAAGCAGGGTATTACGGTTGAAATTGAGGGTGAAAAAAACCCTGCTCTGGTCGCAGAGTGGTTGGGCATGATGATTTGCGGCTGAACCAGGCCTTTAAAAATTTTTGTTGATAGAGGAGTTTCCAAATGACTATTCGTTATGACGGCAAAGTTGCCATTGTTACAGGCGCTGGCCAGGGTCTGGGCCGCAGCCATGCGATTGCGTTGGCCAAACGTGGAGCCAAAGTGGTAATCAATGATCTTGGCGGTGCCAAAGACGGTACTGGCGGATCCAGCGAAGCGGCTCAGGCTGTCGTCGCTGAAATTGAAGCCCTGGGCGGAGAGGCCATCGCCAACGGCGCTAACGTTGCCAAATATGATGAAGTCGAGGCGATGGTCAAGCAAACTATGGACGCCTGGGGTCGCATCGACATCCTGGTGAATAACGCAGGCATACTGCGTGACAAGAGCTTTGCCAAGAGCGGCCTGGACGACTTTAAATTGGTGGTGGACGTTCATCTCATGGGCACTGTCAATTGCACCAAGGCTTGCTGGGAGATTATGCGCGAGCAGGCGTACGGTCGCGTCGTGGTGACTACATCGTCGTCAGGCCTGTACGGCAATTTTGGCCAGAGTAATTACGGCTCGGCTAAGATGGGCGTTATCGGCCTAATGAATACGCTGGCTCAGGAAGGCGGCAAGTACAATATAAAGGTTAATGCCCTGGCACCAACAGCGGGCACACGGATGACTGAAGGTCTGATTCCTGAAAAAGCGTTTGACCTGCTAACGCCTGAAACAGTGACACCAGCGGTGCTTTATCTGGTTAGTGAAGACGCTCCCACCCGGACTATTTTGTGTGCCGGTGCTGGCGCTTTTGCAGTCTCCAAAATTGTGGAGACGGACGGCACCTGGTTGCCGCCGGAAGATCAGACGCCCGAGGGTATTGCTGCTGCCTGGGATACAATCAGCTCTGCGGAAGGCGAAAAAGCGCCGCAGTCTGGAGGCGAGCAGACCATGAAGTTCATTATCAAGGCCGCTGCCGGTCTGGGTGTGTCACTGGATTAATTAAGGAGAAACAGCATGAAAGAAGCAGTTATTGTAAGTACGGCGCGTACCCCGATCGGCAAAGCCTATCGCGGTGGCTTTAATAACCTGGGTGGCGCATCCCTGGGTTCTGCATCTGTTGCAGAGGCGGTCAAGCGTGCGGGTATCGACCCTGCCCGGATCGACGACGTAATCATGGGGGCGGCGCTGCAGCAAGGCGCAACCGGTTCCAATGTGGCTCGCCAAATTGCCCTGCGGGCAGGTCTGCCTGTCACTGTCTCTGGCATGACACTGGATCGTCAGTGTTCTTCAGGCCTGATGGCGGTAGCGACCGCAGCCAAGCAAGTGCTGCATGACGGTATGGATTGCGTGGTCGGCGGCGGTCTGGACTCCATTTCTCTGGTCCAGAATGAGCATATGAATGTCCACCGCATGGTCGATGAAGAGCTGCTCGCTGTTGAGCCCAATATCTTCATGCCCATGCTGCAAACTGCCGAAAATGTAGCGGCTCGTTATAATATTTCCCGCGACGCGATGGACGAGTACGGTTTGCAGTCACAGCAACGAACCGCTGCGGCTTACGCGGCAGGAAAGTACGATGACGAATTGGTGCCAGTAACGTGTAAACGCACTGTCTGGAGCAAAGAGACAGGAGATGCCTCGGAAGCGGAAGGGACTGTCGCCAAAGACGAAGGTCTGCGTGCAACCACCCTGGAAGGATTGTCTAAGCTGAAAACGGTTATTGAGGGCGGTACCATCACTGCCGGCAATGCATCCCAGCTCTCGGATGGTTCTTCTGCCCAGGTGATCATGGACTCTAAGGTTGCTGAGCAGGAAGGTTTGGAGCCTCTGGGTATCTACCGTGGCATCGCCGTTGCTGGCTGTAAGCCAGATGAAATGGGTATTGGCCCGGTGTTCGCGGTGCCCAAGCTGCTGAAGCAGCACGGTCTTTCTGTGAATGATATTGGTCTGTGGGAGCTGAACGAGGCATTTGCCGTACAGGTTATTTATTGTCGCGATCAGTTGGGAATCGACAATGACAAACTTAACGTCAATGGCGGTGCGATTTCCATTGGCCACCCCTACGGCATGAGCGGATCGCGGATGATTGGACACGCCCTGATTGAAGGCAAGCGGCGCGGCGTCAAGTTTGTGGTGGTTACGATGTGCGTGGGCGGCGGCATGGGCGCGGCCGGCTTGTTTGAGGTTGCATAAGTACTAAGCGATAACAAGACGGCGCCTTCGGGCGCCGTCTTTGTGTTTGAAACGGACAAATATTGGCTAAACATTAGCGGAGCAAAAAATGAAAGCAGTGGTATGCAAAGAACATGGAATGGCAGACAAATTGACCCTGGACCAGGACTGGCCAGAGCCGGTAGCCAGCGATCACGAGGTTCTCGTTAACGTTAGGGCGGCGGGCCTGAATTTTCCTGACGTGCTCATGATTCAAGGTAAGTATCAGATGCAGCCCGATATGCCATTCGTTGCTGGTGGCGAGTTTGCCGGTGATGTTATCGCGGTTGGCTCAAAAGTAGAGCGTTACAAGGTGGGCGACAAGGTCGTCGCCATGTGTGGTTCTGGTGCTTTCACAGAAAAAGTAGCAGTGCATGAACTAGCGGCGCTGCCTATGCCCGAGAGCCTGAGCTACGAGCAGGCAGCAGGCGTGGGCGTCACCTATTTTACGTCCTACTATGCATTGAAACAGCGCGCACAACTCAAGGCCGGCGAAACTCTGCTCGTGTTGGGTGCAGCAGGTGGTGTTGGCGTTACCGCGATTGCGCTGGGCAAGCTAATGGGCGCGAAAGTGATTGCGGCTGCCAGCAGCGATGAAAAGCTTGAGCTGTGCAAAGAACTGGGTGCAGACGAGGTTATTAATTACAGCAATACTTCGCTGAAGGATGCGATCAAGGAATTGACCGGTGGCAAGGGTGTAGATGTGGTTTACGACCCAGTGGGTGGTGACTTCACGGAGCCCGCCATACGCGGCATGGGTTGGAACGGCCGCTATCTGGTGATTGGTTTCGCCAGTGGTCCTATCCCAAAAATTCCGCTCAACCTGACCTTGCTTAAGGGCTGCTCGATTGTAGGCGTATTCTGGGGGCGTTTTACGGCGGAGGAGCCGGCGGTCCATGCACAGAACATTGAAGAGCTGTGGGCGATGTTTGCTGAGGGTAAACTGAAACCGCTGGTGACCGATACTTTCCCCATGGCAGAGTATGAAAAAGCATTCACCCTAATGGTGGAGCGCAAGGCGCGTGGTAAAGTTATTTTGACCAACTAGGAGACTGCCAGTGCAGCCATTTGTCTTCAATACTGTACCGCAACTACGCAGTGGTCCAGGCTGCGCGCTGGAACTGGGCGAGCATTGTCTGAAGCTGAGTATGCGCCGACCGCTGCTGGTCACAGATCCAGGCCTGATGTCGATTGGATTGATTCAGCCCGTTATTCAGGCGATGACCGATGTTGGTCTGGATGTCGTGTTATACGATCAGGTGCGTGAGGATCCGCCCGAAGAGACTGTTTTAGCGGCTGCCGACGTAGGGCGCCAAGCAGGCGTCGATGGCGTGGTCGCCGTCGGCGGTGGTAGTTCCATGGATGTCGCTAAAGTGGTTGCTGTCCTGCTCGGGGGTAAGCAGCCTCTGACGGACCTGTACGGTGTTGATAATGTTCGTGGCGGCAGGTTGCCGCTGATTCTCGTGCCGACCACTGCGGGTACTGGCTCAGAAGCCACTCCCGTTGCGGTAATAACCATAGGCGCTACGACCAAAGCCGGTGTTTCGTCAGCGTTGTTGTTGCCGGACATAGCGCTACTGGATGCCAATTTGACCTTGGGTCTGCCCCCTGCGGTCACGGCTATGACCGGTATCGACGCGATGGTGCACGCGATAGAAGCCTATACCTCCCGACACAAAAAAAATCCTATCTCGGACAATCTCGCTAGACAGGCTTTGGCGCTGCTTAGCCTTAGTATTCGCACAGCGGTTCATCAAGGTAGTAACAGAGAAGCGCGCTCCAATATGCTGCTGGGTGCCACTTTGGCCGGTCAGGCCTTTGCCAATGCGCCGGTTGCCGCAGTGCATGCGTTGGCCTATCCACTGGGTGGTTTTTACCATATTCCACACGGCCTCAGTAACTCACTGGTATTGCCATCGGTACTGGCATTCAATGCGGAGGCCGCCAGCGATTTATACGCCGAGCTTGCGCCGATTATTGTTGGCAAGCCGCTGTCGGGTAGTGCCGAGTCAAAAACCCGGCAGATGATTGACGCGCTGAGACAATTGATTGTCGATGTCGGTCTGCCATTGACTCTCAGGCAAGCCGAGGTGAAAGAGGCCGATCTTGAAATGCTGGCGCAGGATGCTATGTTGCAGCAGCGCCTGCTGGTCAATAATCCCCGGGAGTTGCGTTACGAGGATGCCCTGGGCATCTATCAAGCCGCCTATAGAGACTAGTAGCCATGACCCGTAATGCCCCGCCTGGACGTTCGGACTACCCGATTTTCTACCCGCTGAGCACCCGTTGGGCGGACAACGACGTATACGGCCATATCAACAACGTGGTGTATTACGCCTACTTTGACACCGTCGCCAACCGTTATTTGATAGAAGAGGGCGGCCTGGATATTGCAGATGGCAGTGTTGTCGGCTTTGTGGTGAATTCTGGCTGTGAGTACCACGGCCCCATCGCCTATCCGGAAGCCATAGAAGCCGGCTTGCGAGTAGATCGGCTGGGCACTAGCTCGGTGCAATATGGCATTGCCATCTTTAGGCCGAATGAGGAGCAGTGCTGTGCAAACGGCCACTTCGTTCACGTGTTTGTCGATCGCGCGAGCAACAAAGCGGTCCCAATTCCTGGAAATCTGCGAACCGCTTTGGAGAAACTTGCGGTTTAACGGTCCTTCAGAACAAGCGTTACCAAGACAATAAAAAATACGCTGGCGCTGAATAGCGGCGCCAGCATCGCATCAACCTGGTAAAGCGCACCACCAATAACCGGGCCTGCGACAAAGCCAATCGCCGGACAGGCAACCACCAGACCTGCGGCTCCACCTTGTTCTTCGGGTGACACTGCCAATGACGCACCCGCTGAAATGGCGGGCATAGACAAGCCCAGGCCGGTACCGACAAAGGCCAACCCCAAAGCGAGTACTGCAAAGGTTTCGAAGCTGGCGATGATCATCGCACCCAACAACATTGAAACCAGGCCCAGGCGAACAAACATCAGCGGCTTGAGCTTCAACCTTTGCATAACCGTGATCTGGATCAGGAAAGTGAAGGTCGCAGAGACCATCAGCGCAGCGCCAGTCATTTGAGCCGTTTCGATGCCATTCAGTTGCAGCGTATCCTGAACCTGAAACCCCAGCGTTTGCTGAATTGCGGAAAACCCGACAAACAGGCCAACGGCGGACAAAAGGTAGACTCGCAGCCGTGGATCAGTGAATTTGAGACGGACTCTTTTTTCCCGGGGTATCAGGCTTTCGGGGGGTGTTTTGGGTAATTGCCACCAGACCAGTAGCGCCGCAGATGCGGCGAGGGCGGCGGCAAAGTAGAGCGGGGCCAGCAGGCCAAACGTTGCCAGCGCACCACTGACGGCAGGTCCCAGGATCATGCCCATGCTATTGGCGGTACCCAGTTTTGCCATAGCGCCAGTGCGCTGTTCTCGATTAGTGTGGTCCGCTGCGTAAGCGGTGCAAGCGGGGCTGGTAGCTGACATGATCAGGGCCTGCGCGCCACGTACCAGCATGGCGACGAAATACAGTGACAAGCCTGATAGCACTCCCAGCAGGCCGGCATAAAAAACACTGGTAAATATCAGCGTGCCGACGGTGTAACCCACCAGGCCGATAATAATTACAGGCTTGCGTCCGACCCGGTCGCTAAAACGGCCCCAAAACGTTGAGGCGACGCCGAATATCAATGCCGATGAGGCGATGATGGAAGTGATTTGAAGTTCGTTGAGCTGGACTTCCCGACCTAGCGGCGCAAGGATGGCAAAAACCAGCGACTGGCCAATGCCTATGGACATCAATGCCAGAATCAGAATGGCAAGATGGTGTCGGCTCAATTGGGGAGAGGAGGCCTCTGTCATTGCGCTACTTTAATTCGCTAGAGGATTTTCCCAGTATACGGCGTGCCACGATCAGTTGCTGAATTTGCTGGGTGCCCTCAAAGATATCGAGAATTTTGGAATCCCGGGCGAACTTCTCCAATAAATTCTCTTCGCTATAGCCCAGACCCTGACACAACTCCACACAGCGCAGGGTCACAGTGTTCCCCATCCGCCCGGCTTTGGCCTTGCACATCGAAGCTTCCATTGAATTCGGTTGCTTGTTATCCGCCATCCATGCCGCTTTTTGTACCAGGAGTTTTGCCGCCAGCCAGTCTGCCTCCATGCGATATAGCTCTGCCTGCAGGGCGGAAGCATTGCCTGGTTTGCGGTCGAACTTAAGTGTTACGCCCTCTGCCGCTAGCAGACTTTCGGTCAGGTCGAGCGCAGCGCGAGCTACGCCAATGGCCATGGCAGCTACGGGGGGGCGAGTGTTGTCGAAGGTTTGCATGACACCGCCGAAGGCTTTTTTACGCCCTTCAGCATCGGTGGCAATCTCTGCGGAACCCAGGATGTTGTCCTTGGGTATGCGACAGTCGGCGAATGTTATCGCAGCAGTATCTGAGGCACGGATTCCCATCTTGCGTTCAAGTCGGGTAACGTCGCAGCCTGGCGTTCCTTTTTCGACAATAAAGGATTTAATCGCGGCTTTCCCCATGGATTTGTCGAGCGTTGCCCATACCACGAGCGTGTCACTGCGTTCACCATCGGTCACGTAGATTTTCTCACCGTTGAGCACCCAATGGTCGCCTTTATCCACCGCTGTGGTGCTAATGTTCGCCGAATCTGAACCGGTGCCGGGTTCAGTGATGCACATCGCTGCGTAGGAGTCGCCGTATTTTTTTACCTGTTCGACGGTGCCAACAGCGCTTATAGCAGCGTTGCCCAGGCCGCTCCCGGGCATGCCCAGAAACAATCCTGCATCCCCCCAGCATAAGGCCTCCATCCCAGTTACTGCGCTCAAGTTGGAGCCATTGACCACAGCGGTGGACTCGCCACCGCTGTTCTTTTTACCACCACTGCCACGGCGCGCATTCCCCAATAACTTGGCGACTTCCTCCATCTCCTTTGGGTAGGTGTGCTCCTCGCGATCGTACTTACGCGAGTAGGGGCGGATCATATGCTCGGAGACTTGCAGCAGGCCTTGATAGATTTCCTGATGGGCTTTGGATAGTTCGAGATTGATCATAACTGCAGACTCCCTGGAGTACTCATACGCTGGCTACACCTTCGAGCAGGGCAACGGCCCTGAGATTGCGATACCACATTTCTACCGGATGTTCTCTGCAAAAGCCGTGGCCGCCCAGCAGCTGTACACCGTCGGTACCGATCTTCATGGCCTGTTCGGCACAAAAAACCTTCGCCAGATAGGCTTGGCGATGAAACTCCAGACCCTGCTCTGCGCGCGAGGCGGCCCGCCAAACCATCAGCCGCATGGCTTCGAGTTCAGTGGCTATATCGGCGATCATGAAGGCCACTGCTTGCCGATTGCTGATGGGTTCTCCGAAGGCGACACGCCCGTTGCAATAGACTGTGACGTATTCCAGCACACTCTGGCAGGCGCCTACTGCCAACGCGCAAATGCCGATATTAGACAGGTCCAGGAACCGCTCCAAATCAAATAATTTGTCACCCAGCAACGATTCGCTGGGCAGTGCGACATCGTTGAATTCGAGGCTTGCCAGTTCCAGCGTGCGTAAGCCCATATGGGATTCGACAGTGCGCGACATGCCCTCCGGGGTTCCTTCAACGATGAAGGCGGCGTGACCCTCAGCCTCGAGATTTGCGATTACCAGCACCAGTTCGGCGGTTATACCCAGAGGCACCAGCGTTTTACGGCCATTGAGGATGAATCCCTGGTCGGATCGGCGTGCGGTACAGGCGGGCTCGGTAGGTTCAAAGGTTGCGCGCGGTTCCATAAGAGCGGTGGTGGCGGGCACAAATAACTCACCGCAAAATTGCGGCAACAGGCGCTCTTGCTGGGCGCGGGTACCCTGGTCTAGCAGGGTGTTGACGAAAGCCAGGGGGCTGACAGCGCCCAGCGCAAGGCCGAAATCGCCCTGGCCCAGATCCTCATGATTCAGTGTATTTGACAGAGCTGCCCGGTCCACGCCGGCACCGCCCAGCGCCTCGGGGATGGGCATCAGGGCGAGCCCGAGATCCAGTGTTTTGTGATAAAAATTTTCAGGTGTAGAGGATTGTTGATCGGCGCTCATGGCGATGGCGCGCATTTCGCTGCCGGCAAAACGCTGAACGGTATCGCGATTCATGCGCTGCTCCTCGCTCAATGTCAGATCAAACAGGCCGGTTTGGGCGCTGGTGTTCATTGTTCAGTGACTCCTTGCGATTGGGTGGGCGATTTGAGTCCGCCAATCAGATAATCCACCAGATGATCCAGCAGAGAGCTGTTATCAATATGGCTGAGGTCCCCCAAGGGGGTATGTGACAGGGCGGCGACCTCAGCCATACCGTGAAACACGTTGACCGACATAAACATCAGTCGCAGGCGCCGCACATCTTCAGGAATGTCCGGCAGCAAGTCAGCCAACTGGCCGTCTACTCGCTGCCAGAAAGGTTGGTAGATCGGGTTGATGACCTCTGCGAGGTCGGGACTGTTTTCGCTAATGACCCGCGACATAAAACGGACGGCATCAGCGCCCCAGGGTTGCGTCTGGGGCAGCTCTGCCAGTGGTCGCAGGATATTTCGAAAGGCGCCGCGCAAGTCTTTATCCGGACCTTCCTGCTGGCGAATCCGGTGGGCAATGATGTCCAGTTCTTCGGCGATCATTTCGACCAGGGCTTGAATGACGCCTAGCTTGTTGCTGAAGTGGTAATGCATCGCGGCTGAATTACGCGATCCTGCTTCGGCACTGATCCGTCGCAGGGACACCGCCGCCAGACCTTCTTCCGCGTAAAGATGAAGCGCGGTCAGCAGTAACTTTTTGCTGGTGCCCCCGCGGGTGACTGGCGTCGTGCGCAGGGCTTTAGTGCTCATCGTTTTCGGTTGCCCCCAAACCTATCTTTCCCAGGCGGGGGAGCAAACGGGCGTAATTTGCCGGGAACAGGCGGCTGATAATTGACAAGAAGTGGGCGTCGGCGCCTATTAATAGTCTTTTTTTGCGCTTCTGGGCGGCGCGTAGAATTTGCGCTGCAGCGGATTCAGCGGTGGTTCGGGCAACTTTATCAAATTCCCGAGCGCGCTCTTCGGCGGAGATGATCAACTCGCTCCCTCGAGAGTCACGGGCAATGTTGGTTTTGATGCCGCCTGGGTGTACACAGCAAACATGGATGTTACTGCTCGCCGTTTCCTGCCGCAGAGTCTCGGTAAACCCTCTTACTGCAAATTTGGCGGCGTTATAGGCGGAGTTGTTTGGAATTGCGATAATACCCAGTACTGAGGATATGTTGATCAGATGGCCTGCTGCCGATTTACTCAACAGAGGCAGAAATGCCTTGGAGCCGTAGACGACTCCCCAGAAGTTGATGCCCATCAGCCATTCGAAATCTTCGTACACCGTATCGGCGACGGAAGAACCCAGTGCCACCCCTGCATTGTTGATCACCACATCAACGTGGCCCTGCCGGTCAGCTATGTCCTGGGCGTAGGCGTGTACGGCGGCTTTGTCAGCGACATCTAATATCGCGGTGTGCGCTGGCACCTCGCTCCTGGCCATGGCAGCGATGGTCTCGTCCAGTCTGGGTTGGTTGATATCGCTTAGCCATAGCTCGCAACCAGCGCTATTGAGATTGAGCGCTAATGCGCGCCCTATGCCTGAGCCAGCCCCGGTTATTACCGCCCGTTTTCCTGCAAAGTAACTCATCAATCGCCCTTTGGGTTTGGAGAGCGATAATAATAGGCCAAGGCCAACTTAAAGCAAATGCTTTATTTTGGATTGCGACCGCTCACGCTCAGGATTAGATGAAAATAGTGTGCCGCAATAAGCGCTTAATTGGGCGCTGACCACTGGACAGTTTCTAGTCGATCCCCTACAATCTTTCGCCAGATTTAACACCCCCTGAGCACACTCCGGGAGCCGTGTTACAGCAGGTCAAATAGAGAAGATATTATGAAAAAAAGCGAGATGCGGATTCCCATCTCGCTTTTTTTCGGGCGCGCGGAGCGCAGCTAAAACCAATAAAGACGGAGGTTTGATTGTCTAGTCCTGCCATATTAGCCCTTGAAGACGGTACCGTTTTCAAGGGACTTGCAATAGGCGCTGAGGGGGTTTCAGTCGGAGAGGTAGTTTTTAATACTGCCATGACTGGCTATCAGGAAATCCTCACTGATCCTTCTTATGCCCGCCAGATCATCACGCTCACCTATCCTCACATTGGCAATACCGGCACTAACCCCGAAGACGAGGAGTCGAATTCGATTTGGTCTGCGGGCCTGGTGATTCGTGACTTGCCGCTTATGGCAAGCAACTACCGCAACGAGCAGGATTTGAGTGAGTATTTGAAATCTCGCAATGTTGTCGCCATTGCCGATATTGATACTCGGCACCTGACCCGCATATTGCGGGAGAAAGGCACGCAGAATGGCTGTCTGATGGCCGGAGACGAACTCGATGAGGCCGCCGCGATTGCAGCGGCAAAGGGGTTTGCCGGTCTCAAGGGCATGGATCTGGCGAAAGAGGTATCTGCTAAGCAAGCCTATGTCTGGACCCGGGGCAGCTGGGTGCAGGGCGAGGGCCACAGCGAGCCATCCGCTGAGGACTTGAGCTGGCATGTCGTGGCGTATGACTTTGGGGTCAAACGCAATATTCTGAGGATGCTGGTTGATCGCGGCTGTCGTCTAACGGTGGTGCCAGCTCAGACGCCTGCCGCAGAGGTCATCGCCATGGCCCCGGATGGCGTATTTCTGTCCAATGGCCCGGGTGATCCGGAACCGTGCGATTACGCAATATCCGCAATAAATGAAATTTTGCAAACCGACATTCCAGTATTTGGTATTTGCCTGGGCCATCAACTGCTGGCGCTAACAAGTGGCGCGCAGACCATGAAAATGAAATTTGGTCATCATGGCGCCAACCACCCGGTAAAAAATCTTGACGATGATACCGTGTTGATTTCCAGCCAGAACCACGGTTTCGCTGTTGATGAGGCCAGCCTTCCCGACAACTTGCGTATCACCCATAAGTCGTTATTTGATGGCACGCTGCAAGGTATCCACAGAACCGACAAAGCCGCGTTCAGTTTTCAGGGCCACCCTGAGGCGAGTCCTGGCCCACATGATGCCGCGCCACTTTTTGACCACTTTATTGAAATGATCGCAGCCAGAGCAGGGAAAGGCTAAGCACTTATGCCAAAAAGAACTGACCTTAAAAGCATATTGATTCTCGGCGCCGGCCCTATTGTTATCGGCCAGGCCTGTGAATTCGATTATTCGGGCGCTCAGGCCTGCAAGGCGTTGCGCGAGGAAGGGTATCGGGTGGTTCTGGTAAATTCCAATCCGGCGACCATCATGACTGACCCGTCGATGGCTGATGCCACCTACATTGAACCTATTGAGTGGAAGACGGTTGCGCGGATTATTGAAATCGAAAAGCCCGACGCCCTGTTGCCTACTATGGGTGGCCAGACCGCACTAAATTGCGCGCTTGATTTGGCGCGAGAGGGCGTGTTGGAAGCCAATGGAGTGGAGATGATCGGCGCCACCAAAGAGTCCATCGATATGGCCGAAGATCGCCAGCTGTTCGATGATGCGATGAAGCGTATTGGCTTGGCGACACCCAATTCTGCTACTGCCCATAGCCTGGAAGAAGCGTATCAGGTACTGGATTCTATCGGTTTCCCCTGCATTATCCGTCCCTCTTTTACTATGGGAGGTTCCGGTGGCGGGATTGCGTACAACCGTGAGGAATTTGAAGAGATTTGCGTGCGAGGCTTTGATCTTTCCCCGACCAAGGAGCTGTTGATTGATGAGTCCCTGATCGGTTGGAAAGAGTTTGAAATGGAGGTGGTGAGGGACAAAAACGATAATTGTATTATCGTTTGCGCCATCGAAAACTTTGATGCCATGGGCGTGCACACGGGGGACTCAATAACGGTTGCTCCGGCGCAAACCCTGACCGATAAAGAATACCAAATCATGCGCAACGCCTCGCTGGCGGTGCTGCGTGAGATCGGCGTAGAAACAGGCGGTTCCAATGTGCAGTTTGGTCAGGATCCGGAAACTGGCCGGTTTGTGATCATCGAGATGAACCCGCGGGTCTCTCGTTCTTCTGCTCTAGCGTCCAAGGCCACCGGCTTCCCGATCGCCAAGGTTGCGGCTAAACTCGCCATTGGCTATACCTTGGATGAGTTACAGAACGACATTACCGGCGGTGCTACGCCAGCTTCCTTCGAGCCTTCCATTGACTACGTTGTTACTAAAATTCCGCGTTTTGCCTTCGAGAAATTCCCGGCAGCCGACTCTCACTTAACCACCCAAATGAAATCTGTTGGGGAAGTGATGGCCATTGGCCGTACATTTCAGGAGTCCCTGCAAAAAGCCCTGCGCGGTCTGGAAGTTGGCAGCTCTGGCTTCGAGCACATGATGGACGTCGAAAATCCCGATCTGCGGGAAGAGTTGGTTGCCGAATTGACTAACCCCGGCCCGGATCGCATTTGGTATCTGGGAGACGCCTTTCGCGCCGGCATGGATGTCGACGAAGTCTATAAATACTCGGGCGTTGACCCCTGGTTCCTGGTGCAGATTCAGGACCTGATACAGACCGAGGACAACCTTAAACTGTTGGATCTTGCCGAGCTTGACTATGCCGCGATGTACGGTCTGAAGCGCAAGGGCTTTGCCGATGCCCGCTTGGCGGTGTTGTTGGCGTGTGACGAGCGAGAGGTGCGCGAGCACCGGCACAGTCTTGGCATACGGCCGGTGTATAAGCGTGTCGATACCTGCGCGGCGGAATTTGCCTCGGCTACCGCCTATATGTACTCTACCTACGAGCAGGAATGTGAAGCGGCCCCCACCGATCGAGACAAAATTCTGGTACTGGGCGGGGGCCCGAATCGAATTGGACAAGGCATTGAGTTTGACTACTGCTGTGTTCACGCGGCAATAGCCATGCGTGAGGATGGCTACGAAACGATTATGGTCAACTGCAACCCGGAAACGGTTTCTACCGATTACGACACGTCTGATCGCCTGTATTTCGAGCCGGTCACGCTGGAAGATGTGTTGGAGATTGTAGAGCTAGAGAAGCCCAAAGGGGTGATTGTCCAATTTGGTGGTCAGACCCCGTTAAAATTGGCGCGGGACCTGGAGGCGGCAGGTGTGCCTATCATTGGTACTAGTCCGGACGCGATCGATCGTGCCGAGGATCGTGAACGCTTCCAGAAAATGATTCAAAAGCTGAAATTAAAGCAACCGCATAACACGACCGTGCGCAGTACAGATGAGGCGATGGCGGCAGCGGCAACAATAGGCTATCCCTTGGTAGTGAGGCCGTCTTATGTCCTTGGCGGTCGGGCCATGGAAATCGTCTACCGAGAAGAAGATTTACTGCGTTATATGCGCGATGCAGTGCAGGCGTCCGATGATGCTCCGGTGTTGCTGGACAGCTTTCTCAGCGCGGCCATCGAAATTGACGTGGACGCGGTTTGTGACGGCGAACAGGTAGTGATTGGCGCCATCATGCAGCACATTGAGCAGGCCGGGGTGCACTCTGGTGACTCAGCGTGTTCTCTTCCACCATACAGCCTTCGCCCCGAGGTACAGGATGCAATGCGTGAGCAAATCAGACAGATGGCGATTGAGCTGGGCGTACGCGGGCTGATGAACGTGCAGCTCGCCTGGCAGGATGACGAAATTTACGTGATCGAAGTGAACCCTCGAGCTTCTCGCACAGTGCCTTTTGTGTCCAAGTGTATCGGTGTCTCTCTGGCGCAGATTGCCGCCCGCTGTATGGTGGGTCAAACGTTGGCCGAGCAGGGTTTCACCAAAGAAATTGTGCCGCCGTATTACAGTGTGAAAGAAGCGGTAATGCCGTTTAATAAATTTCCCGGCGTAGATCCCATCCTCGGACCGGAAATGAAATCCACTGGCGAGGTTATGGGTACCGGCAAGACCTTTGCCAGCGCCTATGCCAAAGCGCAATTGGCCGCCGGCGCTGCGCCCCCGACTCACGGTACAGCGCTTATTAGCGTGCGCGATGTTGATAAGCCTGCGGCCATAGAGGTGGCGCGTGATCTGCATGCTCTGGGCTTCAAGCTTGCAGCGACCCGGGGCACGGCCACTGCGCTGGAACAGGCAGGCCTGACGGTAAGTCGGGTTAATAAAGTCCTGGAAGGGCGACCGCATATTGTCGATATGATTAAAAATGATGAGGCTGACCTGATTATCAACACGACTGAGGGCCGGCGCGCAATTGCCGATTCAGCACCGATCAGAGCCAGTGCCGAGGCACACAGAGTATTCTACACTACAACATTAACTGCGGCGGAGGCGATTTGTATGTCGTTGAAACTTGAAGGCGATCAAACTCATGTTAGCCGCCTGCAGGATCTTCACAGGAGTATTGGCGATGAGTAAGTTCCCGATGACAGTGGCAGGTGAGGCGGCCCTGCGAGCAGAGTTGGATCGGCTTAAAAAAGTCGAGCGACCGCGAGTGGTTGACGCGATTGCCGAGGCGCGTGCCCATGGTGATCTCAAGGAAAATGCTGAGTATCACGCCGCCCGCGAGCAGCAGAGTTTTAACGAAGGCAGGGTTATGGAGATCGAAGGTAAGTTGGGCAATGCTCAGATCATTGATGTCACTGCCATTGCACCCTCCGGCAAGGTTATTTTCGGCACCACCATTGATTTGGTGAATATCAAAACCGACGAGATAAAAATCTACCGTATCGTCGGTGAAGATGAGGCCGACGTGAAGAAAAATCTTATATCAGTCGGCTCGCCAGTTGCGCGAGCGCTTATTGGCAAGGAAGAAGGGGATGTGGTTGTGGTAAAAGCCCCCAGTGGCGATATTGAGTACGAGATCGACCAGATTCGGCATATATAGGTTTTGACTAGCCGTCCCTCTGCTGCTGGAACAGGCGCACCTCGGCCAGTACCAGCTGGGCAACAAGTTTGAGCAGCAGCGCATGATTTTCTTTACGTACCCCCTCAAGCCCAGCGCTAATCTGCTCCTTAAGCGTCGCTCCTTGCTCAACCGATAAGCTCTGTGGAAGGTCTACCTTAAAACTGTATTGCCCGGATTCACTGAGCTGCGCATACGTTTGAGTAAGTTGAGTCGCAGCGAAATCGATTAGCGGTTGGTCAGCGCCTTTGGTTGCCAGCAATGAACGCAATTCGCGGTCTAGAAAAGCTAAGCCCTTGGCTTGTTGCGATGGGAATTCTAGGACATCCCCCATGGTGCTTGGTTACCTATCGGTGGGTTTACGAGTCATCATAGCGGTTGCGTACTGCGAAGTGCCAGCCAAATCAGTACTTCACCTGGGCGTTCAGACTGGCCGCATCAAGTTAGATTTGCGCGGATCCGGGGCTTTAGTCCTCCGCAAAACAAGAATCATGCTGCCAATGCTGTGTATGATTTCCGCCTTGGTTTGCTTGCACAATTCTTCACTTATCTGGGTGCGTTCTTCCTTACCGCCAACAGCGAGCTTGATCTTGATCAGTTCATGGTCGGACAGCGCCCGGTCGATCTCCCCGATTACAGTCTCACTCAAGCCCTTGCCAGCAACAGTGACTACCGGCTTTAGTTTGTGGCCAATCGCTCGCATTTGACGCTTGGCCTGATTGTTTGTCTTGCTCATAGGGATTCCGAGTTACAATGGCGGGTCCATGGGGGCGCGTATTCTACACAAGCCTCTGCTCCGCTGATACCAATTGAAAGCCTCAATATGGCCAAAAAACACTCATCCAGCAAAGCGTGGTTGAAAGAACACCGCGACGACTTTTACGTCCAGCAGGCCCTGCGTGATGGTTATCGCTCGCGTGCCTGCTACAAACTGCTTGAACTGCAGGAGCGCGACCGGCTGATCAGGCCAGGGATGACGGTGATGGATCTGGGGTGCGCGCCTGGCGGTTGGTCGCAGGTTGCGGCTGACCTTGTAGGGCATAAGGGGCGGGTGATTGCTTCAGATATACTGCCCATGGACGGCCTGGCGGGCGTTGAGTTTATTGAGGGAGATTTTACCGAAGACGCGGTTTTTGAGCGGATTTTAGCGGAAGTTGGGGACAGCCCGGTTGATCTTGTGGTGTCTGACATGGCGCCTAATATCAGCGGCATGGCGGCCGTGGATCAGCCCGTGTCCATGCACTTGGTGGACCTTGCGCTAGATATGGCGCGGAGCGTCCTCAAGCCAGGCGGGTCATTTGTGGCCAAAGTATTCCAGGGAGAGGGGTTCGATCAGCTGGTGAGGGATGCTCGTGGTAGTTTTGGTAAGGTAGTGACGCGCAAACCTAAAGCATCCAGGCCGCGATCCCGTGAGGTTTATCTTGTAGCCCATGACTTCAAAGAGGGTTGAAAAATGGAGCCCTCGCCCCAAGTGTAGTAACTTGACGAGATAGGTTTCCCGTGTTCATGCGTATATATTTCAAAGGCAGCAAACGTTGTCGGACCAATTGCCACAGATTGTCGAGGTAAATGGTTATAATCCTTTTATACTACTTAGGGAGCAGGAGCTGCCACACCCGCCACGGGGCGGTGAATTAGTGAGAATGCAGCAGTGAGAAATATGGCTAAAAATTTACTACTGTGGCTTGTAATAGCCGCCGTGTTGTTGTCAGTGTTCAACAACTTTAATATGCAAGAGTCGACCGAGCAGGTTGGCTATTCTGATTTTATTCAGGAAATTCAGTCCGAGCGGATCAAAAAAGTCGTAGTGGAGGGCCTGACCATCTCGGGTGAGCGCTACGACGGCTCTACCTTTGAAACCGTCCGTCCTATGGTTGAAGATCCAAAGCTGATGGACGACCTGCTGACCCATAATGTTGAAGTGGAAGGCCGCAAGCCGGAGCAGCAGAGCGTCTGGACGCAACTGTTGGTTGCCAGTTTCCCGATACTCATCATTATTGCTGTGTTCATGTTTTTTATGCGCCAGATGCAAGGTGGTGGTGGTGGCCGTGGCGGCCCGATGAGCTTTGGCAAGAGTAAGGCCCGGTTGTTAGGCGAAGATCAAATTACAACGACTTTCGCCGATGTGGCTGGCGTGGACGAGGCCAAGGAAGATGTGAAGGAATTGGTCGACTTCCTTAGCGACCCCAGTCGCTTCCAGAAATTGGGTGGCCGGATTCCGCGCGGTATATTGATGGTAGGGCAGCCTGGTACAGGTAAAACGCTACTGGCAAAAGCGATTGCCGGAGAGGCCAAGGTGCCGTTTTTCTCTATCTCGGGATCCGATTTCGTCGAAATGTTTGTCGGCGTTGGCGCATCGAGAGTGCGCGATATGTTTGAGCAGGCCAAGAAACAATCGCCCTGTATTATTTTCATTGATGAAATCGACGCGGTCGGTCGCCAGCGTGGCGCAGGTATGGGCGGCGGTCACGATGAGCGTGAACAAACGCTCAACCAGCTGTTGGTAGAAATGGATGGATTCGAAGTTAATGATGGCGTCATTGTCATCGCCGCTACTAACCGCCCCGATGTATTGGATTCGGCGTTACTGCGACCCGGTCGCTTTGACCGTCAGGTCGTGGTTGGTCTGCCGGATATCCGCGGTCGTGAACAGATTCTGAAAGTACACATGCGCAAAGTTCCGTTGTCTGAAGACGTGGAGGCCTCGAAAATTGCTCGCGGTACTCCTGGATTTTCCGGTGCTGATCTTGCGAATCTGGTAAACGAAGCTGCATTGTTTGCTGCACGTTCCGATGTTCGCACTGTTGGTATGGAGCAATTTGAAAAGGCTAAAGACAAAATCATGATGGGCGCAGAGCGCAAGTCGATGGTGATGTCGGATAATGAGAAGCGCAACACGGCTTACCATGAGGCCGGGCACGCAATTGTTGGCCGTCTGGTGCCGGAGCATGACCCGGTTTACAAAGTCAGCATCATTCCTCGCGGTAGAGCACTGGGTGTGACCATGTTTTTGCCGGAAGAGGATCGCTACAGTCACAGCCGCAGGCATATCATGAGCCAGATCTGTAGCCTGTTTGGCGGTCGTATTGCTGAGGAAATGACCCTCGGTAAAGATGGCGTAACGACGGGTGCCTCTAATGACATTCAGAGGGCCACGGAGATCGCCCGCAAGATGGTGACTCAATGGGGTCTTTCCGAAAAAATGGGCCCATTGCTGTATGACGATGCAAGTGAAGAGGTGTTTTTGGGTCGCAGCGCCGGCCAGCCGGTCAAGTCGGTCTCTGGTGAAACCGCGAAGGCAATCGATGAGGAAGTTCGCCGGATTATCGACGAGTGTTATGGCATTGCCCAGCGGTTGTTAGAGGAAAACTTTGATAAATTGCACTCGATGGCAGATGCCTTAATGCTGTACGAAACAATCGATGCCGATCAAATCGAAGAGATCATGTCCGGACGAGAGCCCGGAGTACCCAAAGACTGGGAGAAAAAACCCGACGATCAGGACTCAGGCGCCAAGCCAGCCGCCGATGAGAAACCTGGCACTGCCAGTCCCATAGGTGGCCCAGCCGGCGAACATTGACCTCGGTTGCACAATGACTTCAGTTATTGCTACCCCTGTCCCGGCGCTTGATTGCGCCGGACGTATTTTGGACTTGTCACGTCCTCAAGTTATGGGGGTGATCAATACTACGCCGGATTCGTTTTCTGACGGTGGTAGTCTCTACCGAGCGGGCAAACTGAACCTGGAAAGAGCCATGGAGCGAGCTCGCGCTATGGTCGATGCCGGAGCGGCAATTCTGGATGTCGGGGGTGAATCAACCAGACCCGGTGCCGACACGGTGTCCCTTGATCAGGAGCTGGCTCGGGTTATTCCTCTGATGACTGCCATATCTGCTGAACTGGATGTGATTATTTCTATCGATACCAGTTCACCTCAGGTGATGCTGGCGGCAGGAGTTGCCGGTGCCGGCATTATAAATGACGTTCGTGCTCTGAGTCGTGAAGGGGCGCTGGAGGCGGCAGCATCTTCCGGCTTGCCCATATGCCTCATGCATATGCAGGGCGTGCCTGACACGATGCAAAAAGCCCCCGCCTACCATGATGTGGTCGACGAAGTGAAGTCCTTTCTGATGGCAGCAGTACAGCGTTGTCAGCAGGCTGGCATTGGCAGTGAGCGAATTCTGATCGACCCTGGCATCGGCTTTGGTAAAAGCGTGACGCACAATCTACAGTTATTGGGTGGCTTGTCAGAGCTGGTCGCTACTGGCCAACCGGTAGTTGTCGGCTTTTCCCGTAAATCGATGATCGGTAAACTACTCAAACGCGATATGGATCAGCGCCTGCCCGCCAGTCTGGCACTCGCAGTGCTGGCGGTTGAACGTGGCGCGTCCATAATTAGAACTCACGATGTTGCCGAGACCGTAGATGCGGTGGCAATGTCGGTAGCTTTGAGGGAGTTGGGGGGTTGATGTCTAAGCAATATTTTGGAACCGACGGTATCCGCGGTGCTGTTGGTCATGCGCCTATAACGCCCGATTTCATGTTGAAGTTGGGATGGGCCTGCGGTCGGGTGTTCACCCGCCACGCCGATAAGCAAGGCCACTGCACCGTTATCATCGGCAAGGATACTCGTGTATCTGGGTATATGTTTGAGTCTGCCCTGGAGGCGGGGCTGGTGGCCGCTGGGGTCGATGTGAAATTGTTGGGACCCATGCCGACCCCGGCAGTGGCGTTAATGACAAGAACCCAGAATGCCGACGCGGGAATTGTTATCAGTGCATCGCACAATCCGTTTTACGATAACGGGATTAAATTCTTCTCAGCTTCCGGTTCCAAGCTTGCTGATTATGTAGAACTGGAGATTGAAGCCGAACTGGAACTGGAACTGGTGACTGCGCAATCGCGTGATATCGGCAAGGTCGTGCGGGTAGTAGACGCGCCTGGCCGCTATATAGAATTTTGCAAATCCACGGTGCCAGAAGGTTTTAGTCTTCGTGGTCTGAAAATCGCCGTTGACTGCGCCAATGGCGCGACCTACCACATTGCTCCAAGCGTATTTAGAGAATTGGGTGCCGACGTGATTACCCTTGGCGCGCAGCCCGACGGCTTTAATATTAACGACGGTGTTGGCTCAACCGATACCGCCAAATTGTCAGAGACAGTGGTCGAACATAAAGCCGATCTGGGTATCGCCTATGACGGCGACGGCGACCGTGTATTATTGGTTGACGCTCAGGGACAGCTGGTGGATGGCGATGAGCTGATTTACATAATCGCCAGTCACCGCCTGGCCACAGGTAAGGCCGATGCTGGCGTGGTCGGCACTCTGATGTCCAATCTCGGGTTGGAAGTTGCTCTACGCGAAGCGGGGCTGCAGTTCGTGCGGGCCAATGTTGGCGACCGCCACGTCAAGGCAATGATGGAGGTTCATGGCTGGCACCTGGGCGGTGAGTCCTCTGGACACATTATTTGCTCGGATGTCACTACCACCGGTGATGGCATTGTTGCCTCACTGCAGGTATTGCTGGCAATGCGGCAAGCGAACACCGATTTGGCCACGCTGCGCCATGGTATGAAAAAATACCCCCAGACTATGATTAACGTGAAAGTCGTTGGCAAGCCGGACCTGGCCGCTTTTCCTGCATTGGATGATGCGGTCGGTGCGGCGGAGCAGCGGTTGGGCGAGCGCGGTCGGGTATTGCTGCGCCCTTCCGGTACGGAATCGGTGGTGCGGGTGATGATTGAAGGCCAAGATGCTGCGGAAGTGAAGCAGCTCTGTGAGGAACTTGCGTCTGTAGTAGGTGAGCTTTTCGGCTGAATACCACTTCGCGGAGTCTTGTAACCATCGGATATCTTGGTTAATATTGCGGCCGCTTTTTTTGCTGGGAGATCGACGTGCGGCGTGTCCTTGTTGCAGGCAATTGGAAGATGAACGGTACGCGGGTCAGCGTCGAGGAATTGCTCACCGGGCTTGTCGATGCGACCGCTAGCGCTGAAATTGTTGTTTGTCCTGCAGCGATCCATATCAGTCAAGTGGCGGCGCGCTGTACTGGCAGTGAAATTCAGGTAGGCGCGCAGGATTGCAGTCATATGGCATCTGGCGCGTTTACTGGCGAAATAGCAGCGCCGATGCTGACGGATATGGGTTGCGACTGGGTCGTCTTGGGACATTCGGAGCGACGCCAGTACCATGCGGAATCGGATGCCACGGTTGCGGCAAAATTAACCGCCGCTGTGGATGCTGGACTCAAGCCCATTGTCTGTGTCGGCGAAACTCTGGAGCAGCGCAAGCTGGGTGTGGCAGATTCGGTAGTTGCCAGCCAATTGGCAGGGGCTCTTGAGGGTCAAGCCAGCCTCGCAGGCCTGGTGATTGCCTATGAGCCAGTTTGGGCGATAGGCACAGGGCTGACAGCAACGCCCGAGCAGGCGCAGGATATGCACGAATTTATCCGGGCCAGGCTGGCACAGGTGACAGGCGTGGATGCAGCCGCCACGAGAGTTTTATATGGCGGCAGTGTGAAGAGCAGCAATGCTGTCACCCTGTTTAGTCAGGCAGACATAGACGGTGCCCTGGTGGGCGGAGCAGCGTTGGACGCACAAGAATTTCGGCTGATTATTGCAGCCGCGCAGTAATAGCCGGCATAAGCCAGGCTTAATCAGATCGGGGACGCTCCTTAGAGGAGTAGGAAATTATGGAACAAATTATTTTATCAGTACATCTGTTGGTGGCCCTGGCCATCATCGGTCTGATTATGCTGCAGCAGGGCAAAGGCGCAGATATGGGCGCATCTTTTGGCGGCGGCGGCTCCCAGACTCTGTTTGGCAGTGATGGTAGTGGCAATGTGTTGACCAAGGCTACAGGCTTGTTGGTTGTGCTGTTTTTCTCCAGCAGTTTTGGCTTGGCACTGATTGCCAACCAGAAAATGGAGGCGGTCAATGACCTCAATCTTGCCATCCCGACGGCGTTGGAAGCGCCGGCCACGCCAGCGCTGGAGTCCGACCTTCCTGTATTGGAAGTGGAAGCGCCCGCTGCTGTTGGTTTTGAGGGTGATGTACCAGGTCTCTAAGTAAAAAAGTTTTTAGCCGAAGTGGTGGAATTGGTAGACACGCTATCTTGAGGGGGTAGTGAGCTATGCTCGTGCGGGTTCAAGTCCCGCCTTCGGCACCATCTACAATCAAAGCTCTGCTATCGCAGAGTGCTCGTGCGGCCCTGGCCGGGCGCGCCACAAGCCCCGCCTTCGGCACCATCTACAATCAAAGCTCTGCTATCGCAGAGTGCTCGTGCGGCCCTGGCCGGGCGCGCCACAAGTCCCGCCTTCGGTTACGATCATAACCAGCGTCTGAAAAGATGCACCATCAGTGGTAGTGATATATAGCTCATCACGAGCGTTACTGCCGCAACCGCGAGCAAGGTCCCAAGCAACGGAAGCGTTGGAAACAACGGCCGAATCAGTGGTGGGATAAACAGCGAAACGGGCAAAATCGCTGAAAAGGCGACGAGTGTCATCCGCCAGCTTGGTGGCCAGCTGGAGGCCTTAGGTGCCAGCCAATAGTCCAGCCCGCTAATCTGTTCCCGCGAGGTTTCTGCCTCGGCCAAGTTATGCAAGATTTTTAACTGTAGCGTCCGTTCCGGAGAATTGATCCAGTGGTTGTAATTCTCGTAGCTGTCAAAACTGTAGATGGTCACCCATTCGGATTGGATATCTTTCGGTTCTATCGTGCGCAGGCCTTTGTAGCCAGGAAAGCGGCTGCAAATCAGTGACATGGTTTTTGTTTCACGGCGATAGGCAGCCGCGCTTCCTTCGGGGACTTTCGAGCGAACGATGGCGGTGACTATTTCTTCAGTTTCCAACATAAAATCGGACTCTCCTTAACAAGTGACAATACAAAGGCTCCGCAATCGACCGGGCCTGGCGGCTATTGCCGCTGACGGCATATTATACGCTCCAGCGCAGGTGATAGGCCCAGCTTGAGAAACTCCGCTCAAAGTACCAGGTGAATCTGTTATTTTAAGGGGGTTGCGGGGTTCTGGTACTGTCTTTAAAAATACCTCGTTTTTCGGCTTTTCTGCGGTTGACCCTTGGGGAGTGCATACCTATAATGCACGTCCTCGATTTGGCGGCCAGCAGTAGTGGACGTTGAAGTGAAGTGCCAAGGGGCCTTTACAGCGAGGAAGTTTTGATGCGGGGTGGAGCAGTCTGGTAGCTCGTCGGGCTCATAACCCGAAGGTCGTCGGTTCAAATCCGGCCCCCGCTACCAATATTGTATTACCGGCTCCAGATTTAAGGTAATACGACGTATTAAGCCCCTTTTTTGGGGCTTTTTCGTATTTGAAGGAAAAGTTTCCGGCGGGATACCGCGGTGGAGAGTGCTTGGCTACTAAAGCCCAACTGATACAACAACTGCTGGAAGTGACCGTGGAAGCCATGGGCTTTGATTTGTGGGGGCTTGAACATATTTCCCAGGGCAGGCACAGCGTATTGCGCGTGTATATAGAAGCGGAGCAGGGTATCAGTGTTGATGACTGCGTCGCGGTCAGCCATCAGGTAAGCGCGGTACTGGATGTTGAGGAGCCCATTGCAGGGGAATATACCCTGGAAGTGTCTTCTCCCGGTATGGACCGCTTGCTGTTTAAGCTGGAACAGTATTCTAGCTATACCGGCGAAATAATAGATTTACGTTTGCGCAGCCCCTTCGAGGGCCGACGCAAATTCAAAGGAATTTTAAAAGGTACAGAGGGCGAAGATATTGTGGTGCAGGTCGATAACCACGAATTTTTGTTGCCTCACAGCGCAATTGAAAAAGCGCGTATAGAACCCCGCATATAAACTCAAATATAGAACAGGCGAGGCTTGAGATGAGTAAAGAAATTCTGTTGGTTGCAGAGGCAGTATCGAACGAAAAGGGGGTGTCTGAGGACATCATCTTTGAGGCGATTGAGCTAGCGTTGGCAACAGCCACCAAAAAACGCTATGACGAAGAGGCCGATATCGAGGTAACCATCGATAGGAAAACTGGCGACTACGTCACTGTGCGCCGTTGGCTGGTAGTCCCCGACGACGAGATGGCTTTGCTCGGTACTCAGTTCACTACCGAAGAAGCAATTGAAGAGAACGTCGACCTCAAGCCCGGCGATGTTCATGAAGAATCAGTTGAAAATACAGGTTTTGGACGGATTGCTGCGCAGACCGCCAAACAGGTCATCGTGCAGCGCGTTCGCGATGCGGAGCGCGCTCAGGTGGTGGAAAAATATACCAGCCGAGTGGGTGAATTGATTGCCGGCACGGTGAAAAAAGTGACACGAGACAATGTCATTGTCGATCTGGGTAATAACGCTGAAGGCTTGCTGCCCCGCGAGCAATTAGTCGGTCGCGAAACGTTTAGAGTGAACGACAGAGTTCGCGCAATTCTGACCGAAATCAGTGAAGAGACCCGTGGGCCGCAACTGATCTTGAGTCGTGCCTGCCCAGAGATGTTGATTGAGTTGTTCAAGATTGAAGTGCCTGAAATTGCTGAAGAAGTGATTCAGATTCGGAGCGCAGCTCGCGACCCTGGCTCGCGCGCCAAGATCGCCGTGAAAACCAACGACCAGCGAATAGACCCGGTCGGTGCTTGCGTCGGCATGCGTGGATCTCGAGTTCAGGCAGTGTCCAACGAACTCGATAACGAGCGAGTGGATATTGTGTTGTGGGACGATAACCCTGCGCAGTTGGTGATCAACGCCATGTCGCCTGCCGAAGTCGAATCCATTGTGGTTGACGAAGATCGCGGCACCATGGATGTCGCTGTGTCAGCAGAAAATCTGGCACAGGCCATTGGCCGTTCCGGTCAAAATGTGCGCCTGGCGAGTCAGCTCACCAACTGGACCATCAATGTGATGAGCAGCGACGAGGCCGCGGACAAGCATGAAGCCGAGGCCGGTGAGGTGATACAGACATTCTGTAAAGCGCTGGATATCGACGAAGATGTCGCTGATATTCTGGTCGAAGAAGGGTTCACCACACTGGAAGAAGTGGCTTATGTGCCGCTGGAAGAAATGACGGCTATCGAAGGATTCGACGAAGAAATCGCCGAGGAACTGCGGGCCAGAGCCAAAGATGCACTGCTGACTCAGGCGATTGCATCGGAAGAACAGCTGGGTGCTAATGAACCCGCTGAGGATTTGTTGACCATGGACGGAATGGATCGCCATCTGGCGTATATTCTGGCTAGTCGTGAAATCATCACGATGGAAGACCTCGCCGAACAGGCCGTGGATGAGCTGATGGATATCGAAGATATGACCGTGGAGCGAGCAGGAGAGTTGATTATGACTGCACGTGCGCCCTGGTTTGCCGAGGAAGCCGAGTGATGCGGCTCGCGACTAGGTAACAAGTAGCGACGGTAAGACAACAGGGTATTAAGGAGAGAACGAATGTCACAGGTGACAGTACAGCAACTCGCAGCAACCGTGGGGGCCTCGGTCGATCGTCTGTTAGCACAGATGAAAGAAGCCGGCTTGCCTCACAGCGAAGCGGAGCAGGCTGTATCCGAGGAAGACAAGCAGGAACTGCTGAGCTTTCTCAAGCGTAGCCATGGTGAATCGACAGCTGCGCCCAAGCGGATTACGCTGAAGCGTAAGACGCTGAGTACCTTGCGTACCAGTGGTTCCCAGGGGAAAAAGACGGTTAATGTTGAGGTCCGTAAAAAGCGAACTTACGTTAAACGCGACGCCGAAGAACTGGCGGCACTGGCCGAAGCAGGCGAGGTCGACCTGGAAGAGCGGATAGAAGAACCTGAAGAGGTGGTAGAAGAGCTCGTTGCAGAGGCACCGGCGCCCGTCGAAATACCCCCCGAGCCCGAAGTGGTTGTCGAGCCAGAGATTGAAGAAGATCTTAGTAACCTGGATCCGGAAGTATTGAGACAGCGCGCTACTGCGCGCAGACAGCTTAAAGAAGAGCAAGATATAGCCGCTAGGAAAGCAGCGATTGAAACTCGCAAGGCGGATGAAGAGCGCAAGCAAGCTGCAGCGGTTGCTTCGGCTGTGACGGTTGACAAAGAAACTGGCAACGCCGATGTCACCAAGCGGCCCAAGCGACTTCACGATGCTCCGACGGCAAAAGAAAATGCGCCGCGCAAACCAGCCCGAGGTCGCATGGATCGTAATGCACCGGCGGGTCGGGGCAAGAAGCGTGGCCACAACCTGTCATTATCAGATCTGGATGCAGCAGAAAGCGGGGTGTCGCGTCGTCGCGGCGGTCGCAAGAAGATCAAAGCAACCCACGCAGAGCATGGTAAGCACGGATTTGAAATGCCGACTGAAGAAAAGATTTATCAGGTAGAAGTCGCCGACATGATTACTGTCGGCGGGCTTGCACAACAGATGTCCATCAAGTCTGGTCAAGTGATCAAGGAATTGATGAAGCTGGGTGTGATGGCAACGATCAACCAGATGATTGATCAGGATACCGCTATTTTGGTCATTGAAGAGCTGGGCCATTCTGCGAAGCTGGTCAGTGCCGATGCTCTCGAAGACGATCTGGAAGAAACATTGTCTCAGCGAGAAGGTACGCCTGAGCCGCGCGCACCGGTAGTGACAGTGATGGGTCACGTCGATCACGGTAAAACCTCGCTGCTGGATTACATCCGCAAGAGCCAGGTGGCATCCGGTGAAGCCGGCGGTATTACCCAGCACATTGGCGCTTATCACGTTGAAACTGACCATGGCATGATCTCTTTTCTGGACACACCCGGACACGCGGCATTTACTGCTATGCGTGCCAGAGGCGCGAAGAGTACTGATATTGTTATTTTAGTAGTGGCCGCCGACGATGGCGTAATGCCGCAAACGGAAGAAGCTGTGCAACACGCACGCGCCGCAAACGTGCCATTGATTGTTGCCATCAATAAGATGGATAAAGAAGGCGCTGATCCTGAGCGCGTCAAGAATGAGTTATCCGCGAAGGATGTGATTCCTGAGGACTGGGGCGGCGATACACAATTTATTCCTGTGTCTGCCCTTACCGGTGACGGCGTTAATGACTTACTCGACGCAGTATTACTGCAGGCAGAGCTGCTGGAACTTGAAGCGCCGCGCGATACTGCAGCACAGGGTATTGTGATTGAATCTCGCCTCGACAAAGGGCGTGGCCCAGTGGCGTCTATGCTGATTCAAAGCGGCACGCTGCGCAAAGGCGATATTGTTCTCGCCGGAGTTCAGTACGGGCGAGTACGCGCCATGCTTGACGAGAATGGCAAACCGATTGATGAAGCCGGTCCCAGTATTCCAGTGGAAATATTGGGCTTGGGTGGAACACCTGATGCTGGCGACCAGTTTGCCGCGGTAGAAAGCGAGAAAAAAGCGCGTGAGATCGCCGATTCGCGTGCAGAAAAGAACCGCGACTCCAGGATGCAGCGCCAACAGGCGGCGAAACTCGACAATATGTTCGAGAGCATGACCGCCGGAGAGAAGAAAACTCTCAACGTGGTGGTGAAAGCCGATGTGCGCGGATCACTGGAAGCTATTCAGGGCGCGTTGTTGGATTTGGGTAATGACGAAGTACAGGTCAATATCGTCTCAGGTGGTGTTGGCGGCATTGCAGAGACCGATGTAACGCTCGCCGTCACTACCGATGCAGTTATCTTCGGCTTCAATGTTCGAGCCGAAGGCTCCGCCAGACGCGTTGTTGAGGATGAGGGCATTGATATGCGTTACTACAACGTGATTTATGATCTGATTGACGACGTCAAAGCGGCGCTTACCGGTATGCTGGCACCAGAGCTGCGCGAAGAGATTGTCGGTATTGCAGAAGTGCGCGACGTATTCCGTTCGCCGAAATTCGGTCAGATCGCCGGCTGTATGGTTATCGAGGGCACGGTTTCTCGTTCCAAGCCGATTCGTGTATTGCGCGATAATATAGTGATCTATCAGGGCGAGCTTGAATCTTTGCGCCGCTTTAAAGATGACGCTAGCGAGGTGCGCAATGGTACCGAGTGTGGTATTGGTGTGAAGAATTACACCGATGTTCAAGCGGGTGATCAGATCGAAGTATTCGAAGTTAGGGAGATCGCCCGCTCTTTGTAGCGGTCGCAACCGATGGCAAAAGAGTATAGCCGTACCCAGCGGGTAGCAGACCACTTGCAGCGGGAACTGGCCGGATTGATTCAGCATGCAGTGCGCGATCCGCGCCTTGGTATGGTGAGTATTACCGAGGTAGAAGTAAGTCGGGACATGGGCTATGCCAAGGTGTTTTACACCCTGCTGGGCTGTGAATCTGATCAGGAAGCCAAGGAATCTACTGAAGTACTCAATAATGCGGCGGGATTTTTGCGCACTCAGTTGTCCAAGGACAGCAACATGCGCACTATCCCCCGACTGCGTTTTCACTTTGATAATAGTGTGGGCCGCGGACGATATCTTGAAGACCTTATTAGCCAGGCCGCTGACGCAGACCGTAAATTGGGATTGCGTGACGATGAGCAAGGTGATGAGGGCCAGTAACGGTGGCTAGGCAGCGTAAAGGCCGTACCATCACTGGCATTCTAGTGCTGGACAAACCTTTGGGTGAAAGCTCCAATCGCTCGCTGCAGATTGCCAAGCGTTTGTATGGCGCGGCAAAAGCGGGCCATACCGGCGCCCTTGACCCTTTAGCGACTGGCGTACTGCCACTGTGTTTCGGCGAGGCGACCAAGTTCTCGCAGTATTTACTGGATGCCGATAAAGGCTACGACAGTACATTTACCCTTGGCATGACCACCGATACCGCTGACGCAGAGGGCAAGGCCCTTGTAGTCGTTGATGCGTCTGGGGTGACCGAGAACAATATCAGTGATGCGCTAGCCGCTTTTCGCGGCGAGCTTGATCAAGTACCGCCTATGTATTCCGCTATCAAACAGAATGGTCAGCCCCTGTACAAGTTGGCGAGGCAGGGACTGGAAGTGGAGCGCAAGGCCCGTCGAGTGATCATAAAAACCCTCGAGCTGAGAGCATTTCGTCCCGGCGAGCAGGCCGAGATAGACGTTAGCGTAGAGTGCACCAAGGGGACTTATGTGCGCACTCTTGCCGAAGATATCGGTAAAGCATTGGGTTGCGGCGCCCATGTGAGTGCCCTGCGCAGAACACGCTCCGGGCCCTTTACTCTGGCCGACAGCGTGGCGCCCACCATTCTGGAGGCCTTAAAAGATAATGAACAGGTGGCGGAGATGGACCAATTGCTCCTGCCGGCTGATGCAGCACTGGGTACTTTACCGCTGGTGACACTGAGCGAATCTGCCGGTTTTTACCTGCAGCAGGGCCAACCGGTTTTAGTGCCAAACGCGCCCTGTAGTGGTATGGTGCGCGTCGCCCTTGCCCACGGTGAATTTTTGGGAGTGGCAGAAATACTGGACGACGGGCGTGTAGCGCCGCGTCGACTGGTCGTTACCAATAGGTGACACGAACCTGTCTGTAAATCTGCGCGGACAGGCTCTATCGAAACTGGGGTGGAAAACACCCTTTGCAGGTTAAATAGGAGAAAGAAAATGGCTCTAAATGCCGAAAATAAAGCGGAAATAGTACAAAAGTATCAGCAAAGTGATGGCGACACAGGCTCCCCAGAAGTACAAGTAGCACTGCTCACTGCAAACATCGAGCAGTTACAGGGGCACTTCAAGTCGCATACTCACGATCATCATTCCCGCCGCGGACTTATCCGTATGGTAAACCAGCGGCGTAAACTGCTGGATTATCTCAAGCGTAAAAATGCAATTCGTTACACGGACCTGATCAAAAGCTTAGGTCTACGTCGATAAGCAAACGGTACTCGAAGCCGCGGCACGGGCCCCGGTTTTCATGTCAAGAATTGGAGAATAATTGTGAATGCAGTAACTAAAACATTCCAGTATGGAGGCCAGACGGTCACTCTGGAAACAGGTCGTATAGCGCGCCAAGCAACGGGTGCAGTACTAGTCACAGTAGAAAACACCTCGGTACTGGTTACCGTTGTGGCAGAAAAAACTGGCAAGGCAGGCCAGCCTTTCTTCCCCCTGGGTGTCCACTACATCGAAAAAGCGTACGCAGTTGGGAAAATCCCCGGTGGCTTTTTCAAGCGTGAGGGACGCCCCAGCGAGAAAGAGACACTGACCTCTCGTCTGATTGACCGCCCGATTCGCCCGTTGTTTGAAGATGGCTTCATGAATGAAGTGCAGGTTATCTGTACCGTGATGTCTGCCGATTCCGATATCGATCCTGATATTCCTGCGATGATCGGTACCTCTGCAGCTCTGGCTATTTCCGGTGCCCCGTTCAATGGCCCTATTGGTGGCGCGCGCGTTGGCTTTACCGAAGCTGGCGGCTATATGCTCAACCCAACCTACAGCAAGCTGGCTGACAGCAAGCTGAACATGATCGTCGCCGGCACCAAAGACGCCGTTTTGATGGTGGAATCACAGGCGCAAGAATTAAGCGAAGATCAGATGCTGGGTGCGGTCTTGTTTGCCCACCAGGAAATGCAGGTTGTTATTCAGGCTATTAACGAATTGGTCGCCGAAGCTGGCAAGCCACGTTGGGATTGGAAAGCACCTGAAGTAGACCAGGATCTTCTGGCCGCGGTAGAAAACTTCGTTAAAGCCGATCTCGGCGAAGCATACCGCATTACCGAGAAGGCAGAGCGCTACGAGCGTGTCACCGCAGTGCGTAAAGCCTGTACCGCCGCACTTGCCGTTGAAGGTGGTCCTTCAGCTGACACGGTTAAAGATATTTTCAAGAGCGTAGAAAAGAATCTGGTGCGCAAGCGTATCCTCGCCGGTGAAGCGCGTATCGACGGCCGTGATAACCGCACTGTGCGCGCGATTGCTTGCGAAACTGACATTCTTTCCAAGGTTCACGGTTCTGCATTGTTTACCCGTGGGGAAACTCAGGCTATCGGCGCAGTAACACTGGGCTCAAGCCGTGATTCGCAGATTATTGATGCGCTTGAAGGCGAGCGTCGCGACCCGTTCATGCTGCACTACAACTTCCCTCCCTACTCAGTAGGTGAAGCGGGCCGTGTTGGTTTTACCAACCGTCGTGAAGTGGGTCACGGTCGTCTCGCACGTCGCGGCCTGGAGGCTGTATTGCCGAAGGTTGAAGATTTCCCTTATACCATTCGTCTGGTAGCAGAAATCACTGAATCAAACGGCTCCAGCTCCATGGCATCAGTTTGTGTTGGCTCACTTGCCATGATGGCCGCAGGCGTACCTTTGAGTGCACCAGTAGCGGGTATCGCTATGGGTCTGGTCAAAGAAGGTAACAATTTTGCTGTTCTTACTGACATCTTGGGTGACGAAGATCACCTTGGTGACATGGACTTTAAAGTGGCTGGCACCGCTGAAGGCATTACTGCTCTGCAAATGGATATCAAGATCGAAGGTATTAATGAGCAGATCATGGAGATCGCTCTGGACCAGGCGCAGACTGCCCGTTTGCATATCCTCGCGCAGATGAATGCAGTCATGCCGGCCGCTCGCACCGTGACTTCAGAAAATGCACCGAGCATGGTGATTCTGAAAGTCGATTCCGACAAAATCCGCGATATCATCGGTAAAGGCGGCGCAACTATCCGTTCTATCACCGAGACAACTACCGCGACTGTCGATATCGACGACGACGGTACCGTCCGCGTCTTCGGCCAGAATATGGCAGCCCGCGACGCCGCGGTAGCCATGATCGAAGAGATCACTGCAGAAGCTGAAATCGGCGCAGTCTACAAAGGCACCGTAGCTCGGATCGTCGACTTCGGCGCTTTCGTTAACATCCTGCCCGGCAAAGACGGCTTGGTTCACATTTCCCAGATCGCCAATGAGCGAGTGGAAAATGTTACCGACCATCTGAGCGAAGGTCAGGTTATTGACGTTAAAGTTCTGGACGTTGATCAGCGCGGTCGTATCAAGCTCTCCATTAAGGAGTTGTTGGACGACCCGGCACCTGCAGAAGCAGCACCAGTACAGGAAGCAGCTGAGTAACTTTCAGCTCGTTGTTTTGACCAAGAAGCGCTCCGTAGGGGGCGCTTTTTTTTCGTCTGGATGTTGTGGTTAGTGCTTCTTAGGCGGCCCTCTGTCTGTAGGCTCCTAGCGAAAATGGGCACAGCCGCCGAATGGTAGACGCGAGCAATGGCCGTTGCCAAACTAAAGGAACAATCCTGCCGTCGCTACGAAGCTCCATGTGCCACGCGTACTTCAATCCAATCCTTCGAGAACTGGCGCTACAGGATCCCCGTCAACTCAGACTACCCAACCCGATTAGCCACCAAGTGCTCCACCACCGTCGGATCCGCCAACGTACTGGTGTCCCCCAGTGAATCGAGCGAATTCTCAGCAATCTTGCGCAATATCCGCCGCATTATTTTCCCCGAGCGGGTTTTGGGAAGCCCTGGTGCCCACTGAATAATGTCTGGCTTGGCAATAGGTCCAATCTCACGGACACAGAGCGCAATCAACTCGGCACGCAACTCCTCTGTTGGTTCCACGCCATTCATCGGCGTCACATACGCATAAATACCCTGGCCTTTGATATCGTGCGGAAAACCCACCACAGCAGCCTCTGCAATATCCTCATGCAACACCAGTGCGCTCTCAACCTCCGCCGTTCCCATACGGTGACCAGAAACGTTGAGTACGTCGTCAACTCGACCCGTAATCCAGTAATAGCCGTCTTCGTCGCGGGTGGCGCCGTCGCCGGTGAAGTAATAGCCGGGATAATGTTTAAAGTAAGTATCGATCATGCGCTGATGATCGCCGTAGATTGATCGTATCTGAGCGGGCCACGATGATTTAATGACCAGATATCCTGCGCCTGCTCCATCGATTTCGGTGCCGTCTTCATTGAGCAGTGCCAGTGCTACCCCAAACATGGGTGACGAGGCCGAGCCGGGTTTTAGATCGGTAGCACCGGGCAGTGGCGTGATCATCTGGGCCCCAGTTTCAGTCTGCCACCACGTGTCGACGATAGGGCAGCGTGAGTCGCCCACTACCCGGTAGTACCATTCCCAAGCTTCGGGGTTGATGGGTTCACCGACCGAGCCCAGTAGTCGTAGGCTGGCTCGTGAGCTGCGGGTTACTGGCTCGTCGCCAATGGCGTGTAAGGCGCGTATCGCAGTGGGTGCAGTGTAAAAAGTATTCACCTGATGTTTGTCGATTACCTCCCAGCATCGGCCTGCGTCCGGGTAGGTGGGTATGCCCTCGAACATCAGTGAGGTCGCGCCGTTACACAGAGGTCCGTAAACGATATAGGTGTGCCCCGTCACCCAACCCACGTCTGCAGTGCACCAGAAGACTTCGCCGTCGCGGTAGTCAAAGGTATATTTGAAGGTCATTGCAGTCTGCAGCAGGTAGCCGCCGGTGGTGTGTAAAACGCCCTTCGGTTTACCGGTTGATCCAGAGGTATAGAGTATGAACAGTGGATCTTCGGCATCCATGGATTCGGGTTCACATTCGTTTTCGGCGTCGGCGGTTGCCTCGTGATACCAGACATCTCGCCCGTCTTGCCATTCAACGTCGCTACCGGTTCGCTCCACCACCACGCAGGTGTGCACATTGGGGCAGGCTACCAGGGCTTTGTCGGCGTTCACCTTTAGCGCTACCGTCTTGCCGCCTCGCAGGCCCTCGTCAGCGGTAATCAACGTCTGGCAATCAGAATCGAGAATGCGGTCTTTCAGCGCCTCGGGCGAGAAACCGCCAAATACCACGGAGTGAATGGCGCCAATACGGGTGCAGGCCAACATGGCATAAGCGGCCTCTGGAATCATTGGCATATAGATGCAAACTCGATCCCCTTTTTTGACGCCACGCGCTCGCAGAACATTAGCGAGGCGACATACCTCGCCCTTTAATTCGCTATAGCTGATGTGTTTGCTGTTATCGGGGTCATCGCCCTCCCAGATAAAGGCGGTTTGATCGGCCCGCTCGGGCAGATGACGGTCTATGCAGTTGACACTGACGTTGAGCTTGCCGTCAGTAAACCATGCCGCTTCGCCCTTGACGAAATCGTAGCTGACCACCTGGCTCCAGGGCGCGTCCCAGCTCAGGAACTCAGTGGCCGCTTCGCCCCAGAAACCCTCCGGGTCTGCGAGCGAGCGCTCATACATGGCTTCATATTTTTTAGCGGTAATATGTGCGTCGGCGAATGAAGCTGGAACCGGGTAGACAGAAGATTTGGACATGATTGCTACTCGTCAGGGAAAGTATAAATTGAGTTAATACCAAACGAACTAGCGCTCGCAAGGCAGGCTTGAAAGAATATTGGTACTGCGCCAGGCCGTTTATTGCGTGGCTAGCATGCCCCAATCTGACACTGGGTTGAGCGCCAGGCGAACATTGTCGATCAGCCGGGTGCTGCCGAGCTTGGCAGCGACGAGGATTGCGACTTCCTCCGTATCTGCGTTAATCGCACGCAGGGTTTGGGCGTCGCGGATGGCAAAGTAGTCAGGCTCAAATCCCGCCTGCAGCAGGCGCATGCGGGCGTGGGACTCTAGTTGTAGGAAGTTATCGAAGCCACAGGCTATCGCTTCGCGACAGTCCATCAGGGTTTGGTGCAGGATAGGAGCGCGGTCGCGCTGCTCGGTGCTGAGATATCCATTGCGCGAGCTCAGGGCCAGGCCATCCTCTGCGCGGGCAGTCGCCACGCCAACGATGTCGATGGGTATGTAGAGGTCTTTAACCATTTTGCGGATAATAGAGAGCTGCTGAAAGTCTTTCTCGCCAAAGAGCGCCACGTCGGGCTGAACAATGTTAAACAGCTTGCTGACGATGGTTGAGACGCCATCGAAATGGCCAGGTCGGTTAGTGCCGCACAGGGTTTCGGATAAATCGGGTACCTGAACCTGGGTTTGCGTTTCCATACCTTCCGGGAAGATCTCATCGACACCCGGGGCATAGAGGAGATGAGTGCCTTCTGAAAACAGCTTTTCCTTGTCAACGGCCAGTGTCCGCGGATAAGCTTCCAAGTCTTCATTGGGGCCAAATTGCAGGGGATTAACGAAAATGCTGACGACGACCAGATCAGCGAGGGTATGAGCCTTGCGTACCAGTTCAAGATGGCCGTCATGTAAATTGCCCATCGTCGGCACGAAGGCAATGCTCTGACCTTCGTCGCGAGCTTTGTTCAGGGCCGATCTTATAGCCGAATTTTTCGTATAAGTTCGCATATCTTCCTTATCTCCGATTAACGGAAATGGTTGACGCTAAACCCCGGCGTAGCCACAACGTGCTCAGCAGCGGCCACTCGTGCGGGCAGGAAATTATGCCCGATGCGATATGCCCCAGCAACGGCTTTTTATTGAATATTTACGCTTATTTGTTACTGAATGAAGCAGTTTGGCCATATTTAACTGTCGTGGTGAGTATCTTAGATACGTGGAAGCCAATTGCCAGCTGCCTCCAACAATTTTTCCCTGATGATCCCCCGCAGTAAATCCATCGCTTGAGGCAGACATCAAGCCTTGTAGGAGTGCTCGTCGCGGGGGTAGGTGCCGCCCTTAACAGCCTCTACGAAACCTTTCAGCGCGTCCTGGACCGTATTGCCCCCCGTCATGAAGTTTTGAACAAAGCGGGCAGAGTGCTCCGAAAGTCCCAGCAAGTCGTGCATTACCAATACTTGGGCGTCGGTGCCTGGCCCTGCGCCTATGCCAATGACGGGAATGTCGAGTTTTTCGCTGATGTCGCTGGCAAGATGAGAGGGAATACACTCAAGCACCAGTAGACTGGCCCCGGCATCCTGAATTTCTACCGCGTCGGCCAGAATAGACTTCGCTTCTTTGGGGGTACGGCCCTGGACCTTGAAGCCGCCAAAGGTGTTCACCGATTGTGGCGTCAAACCCAGGTGAGCGCAGACTGGGACGCCCCGTTCAACCAACATACTGATGCTCTCGCTGAGCCAGGTGCCGCCCTCCATTTTTACCATTTGCGCACCGGCTTGCATCAGCGCGGTGGCGTTCACCATAGTTTGCTCAGCCGAGGTGTAACTCATGAACGGTAGGTCGGCCATAACCAGAGAGTGAGGTTGGGCGCGAGTGACGCAGGCCGTGTGATAGACCATTTCCTCTACGGTAACCGGGATGGTGCTGTCGTAGCCCTGTAAAACCATGCCCAGCGAATCGCCAACCAGAATAGTCTCCGCGCCGGCTTCACTCACCAGACGGGCGAAGGTGGCGTCATATGCGGTAATGCAAACAAACTTTTCCCCGGCGGCCTTCATTCTGTCGAGGGTGCTGACTGTGACTTTACCCATCGTGGCTATCCAAAGAAAGTGGGATTGAAGTAGTGGCGTCCGCTGCGTATGTCTAACAGATAATCTACCAAGTGCTGGTAATCTGATTGGCTGTTCACCAGATCTATCTCACTGGCGTTTACAATCAGCAGCGGAGCGCCATCGTAATACAGAAAAAACTCACTGTACACTTCGTTCAAGCGCTCCAGGTAGCCACGGTCCAGGGCCTGTTCGTAGGCGTGGCCACGGCTCTGAATACGCGATAATAGAACGTCTGTAGATGCCTGCAGATAGATCACGAGGTCAGGTTTGGGCGCGTCTATGGTGAGTTGATGATAGACCTTTTCGTAGAGTTGAAACTCGTCGCTGTCGAGGTTGACACGGGCAAATAGCGGATCCTTCTCAATCAGGAAGTCGGAGACTCGCACCGGTTCGAAGATGTCGGCCTGACGCAAATCCTGAATTTTTTGGGCCCGTTGAAACAGGAAAAAAAGTTGGGTCGCCAATGCCGCCTGCTTGCGATTGCGATAAAACCTCTCCAGAAAAGGATTTTCTTCGGCTTCCTCGAGCAGCGTCTGGTAGTTGAAACTGTTGGCCAGTCGCTTGGCCAGTGTGGTCTTGCCGACTCCGATGGGGCCCTCGACAGCGATGAAAGCGGGCGGAATACGACCCTTCAAATCCACGTTGATTGCCCCGTTATGTTCAATCAATCCAAGGCTCTCCATTCCAGTACATTCAAAGATTCAGCTGCTGTGAGGTTGGCTGAAGATCTTCCCCCGGGCAGTCAGCTGCTAATGTACCAAGTTCTTTCCCATCGGGCAGCACCCATTTCGAGTCCGCTAGATCGAGCAAGGGTTGTAGCACGAATTTTCTCAAGGCCAGACCGGGGTGAGGGATTTGCAGATCTGGCAGGTCTACAACTTGGCTACCGTATAACAGTATGTCCAGATCCAGCGTCCTGGGGCCCCAGCGTTCCAGTCGCTCTCTACCCTGGGTTAGCTCAATGTGCTGCAGGGCCCGCAGCAGTGCTAGCGGCTCCAGTGTGGTGTCCATTGCGATAACTGCGTTGAGGTACTCTGGCTGATTCTGCGGGCCCATAGGCGGGCCTTGATAGACTCGGGACACGCTGTGATTGTGGGTCCCGGAGAGTTTGCGAAGAGCGGTTACCGCGGTGGCCAACTGCGTGTTTGGCTCCTGCAGATTGGATCCCATACCGAGGTAGACGCGGATCATGTGGGTTGTGGCGGTTTCCGGCTTCGGTTATGGCGCCTGGGGCGGCCATTGCCGCCGGAGCCGGCCTGCTCTAATCGCTGTTCCAGTGGCAGCGTTTGGAACTCGGTCCACCATTCGCCCAGTCCACCGGTGTCCTCTCCCGCTTGCTCGCGCAGCAGTAAAAAATCATAGGCCGCGCGGAAACGGCGCTGATCAACCAACTCGGCCGTCCGGCGTCCCGTTTGCTTCTCCAGCCGTAGTTGAAATTCCCAGATTTCGCGCATGGGCATGCTGAATCGTTTGGGGATGGAAATCGACTGCGCTGCCTCAGCGACGGTTTGTTGACCGGCGCTATGGAGGGCTCCGTGTGCCGAGTCGCCGCGCTCGCGCAACTGCTTAGCCAGACGCTCGGTTACCGGCCACAACAGGGCAGCAATGATAAATGCTGGAGTAACCGGCTTTTGAGCCTGTAGCCGCGCGTCGGTATTCCCCATCGCCGCTTGTACCAGTGCCATAGATCGAGGATCAGCGCGCAGCCGTTCATTGCTGGATGGAAACAGGTAGCGGAGTAAATCGTACTCAAGCAGCAGTTCAAGGGTGCGTTCGGCGTAGCCGGCGAGAAAAAGTTTGAGAAATTCGTCAAACAAACGCGCCGCAGGAATCTCAGCCAGCAGTCGAGCACATTCAGGTATCGCCGCAGCAGTGGACGCCTCGATTTCAAAACCGAGCTTGGCGGCAAATCGTACGACCCGCAGCATGCGCACCGGGTCCTCTCGGTAGCGCTGCGCTGGATCACCAATAATGACGATAGTCTTGCGATTGAGGTCCTCAATGCCGCCTACGTGGTCATACACTTCAAACGAAGCGGAGTCGTAGTAAAGAGCGTTGACGGTGAGGTCCCGGCGAACGGCGTCTTCTTCCAGGGTTCCGAAGACGTTGTCGCGCAGTAGCAGCCCTTTGTCGGATTGGCGGGAATGGCCGGTGGACGGCTGCTCTTCGTCACTGTCGTGGTGGCCGCGGAAGGTCGTGACCTCAATAATTTCTCGGCCAAACCGTACGTGCACGATTCTGAATCTACGACCGATCAGGCGCGAGTTGCGAAATAGCTCGTGCACCTCTTCGGGGGTCGCATCGGTGGCGACATCAAAATCCTTAGGGTGCCCGCCCAGCAGTAGATCGCGAACAGCTCCGCCGACCAGATAGGCCTGAAAGCCGCCGTTGCGTAACCGGGACATGACCTTTAAGGCACTGTCGTTTATATTTTTTCGGGATACGCAGTGCTGATCTCTTGGGATTACCTTCAAGCAATCGTGCCTATTTCGATGTGTCGGAAGTTGCGGAGTTTAGCATAAACATTGGATCTGACGGTGTAGGCCAGACAGAAATTCGGAAGGTTAAATAAGTTGATGGGGAAAACGCCGTTTCCCCCATCCAGGTCTCTCTCGAGCTTTATTGTGATTTCTCAACACTGTTATTGTTATTGGGACAAAAGAAAGTTCTGTCTTTTTCAAGTGTCCTGATTTTTTCAATCAAACGGCTATATAAACAAGCTGTCTATATGTCAGTAAGATGGCGAGAAAAGTAACACCGGCTCGCCTGGCTGCGTCCAACGCAGTCAAGAAATTGAAGGGGAAGTAAACTTCCCCATCCAGGTCCATAGTAAGTATCTTATTGTTATTGCAGCGGATTTTTATTGTTATTGTTGTAGCTGGATCATACATTGCAGTGTACGTGCCAACTATCTATAAAGCTTTTAAGAACAATGGCTTACAATAAAGTGTGAATATTCACCCTGGTTTTGAAGGGCTATTTGTTACCTTTCTACTCTGGAATAATAGGGGTATCCGGGAATAGGTAACGCTCAGGACGCGATTTTTTTGCCGCGACCGGCGCTGGTTCCGGTCTTTTTGCGCGGTATTTCAAACCTCTGGCGGCGTTCCCATAGGCACTTTCTGCTGATCCCCAGTTTCTGCGCCAACTCGGTTTCACTCATGGAGTCCTGGTGTTCCAATACAAATCGCTGAAAGTAGTCTTCCAGTGACAAGTCTTCTGCGGGATCGGTGTTGACTTGCTGTCCACGGGACGGTGGCTGCGCTCCAATTCCCGCTGGTCCACGGATCCGGTTGATGTTGACTAACTCAAGGTCAATGCCCAGCGCTTCGTTGTCGATCTCGTTGCCGTCGGTCAGTACGACGGCGCGCTCTATGGCGTGCTGGAGTTCGCGCACATTACCGGGCCACTGGTAGGTGGTGATGGCCTGGATGGACCGCGGCGATAGAATTAAACTGTCTCGTGACAGGCGTGCGGCCTGTTCTTGCAACATCCGCTCAGCCAGATGCAGGATATCTTTGCCCCGCTCTCGCAGTGGCGGTAGTGACAACCGCAGGACGTTAATGCGGTAGTAGAGGTCTTGGCGAAATTGACCTTCCGCGGCCAGTGTCGGTAGATTGCGGTGGGTGGCGCATATCAATCGTACATCGACTTTGCGCGAGTGCACTGAGCCAATTCTCCGTATCTCGCCTTCTTGAATGAAGCGCAGTAGTCTAGCCTGTGCTTCCATTGGCAGTTCGCCAATTTCGTCGAGAAAAAGTGTTCCCCCATCCGCCGCCTCAATCAGGCCCATGCGACTGGCGTTGGCGCCTGTAAAGGCTCCTTTCTCGTAGCCAAACAGCTCTGACTCAATCAGGGTTTCAGGAATTGCAGCGCAGTTGACCGAGATCAAGGTCTTTGCAGCGCGCTGACTCAGGTCGTGCACACTGCGTGCAACCAGCTCCTTCCCGGTGCCGGTTTCACCCAGTACCAATACAGTGGAGTCTGTTGGAGCGAAACGTTCGATATGGTCAAACAATGTGATCATGGGTGGGCAGTTGCCAATGATGCCGGTGAGCTTAACTTTGCTATTTTTACCTCGGCTTTTGCTGCTGTCGGGCTCCACATTCCTCGATATTGGGTGATCTGCAATGATTCGCTGGACAGCGTTTATCAAATCTCCGTGATCAAAAGGTTTGGCTATATAGTCGACGGCGCCCATGCGCATCGAGTCGACGGCGGAGCGCAAGCTGGCGTAACTGGTCATGATGAGGACCGGCACGTCGCCTGCCCGTTTAATCAGGTCTGTGCCCGGTGCGCCTGGTAGACGCAGGTCGCTGATAATCAGATCGTAGTCGGTCAGGGAGTATTTGTTCTCGGCTTCCTGCACCGAAGCTGCTTCTGCGACTTCGTAGTTATTTCTTTCCAGTAGACGGCGCAGGGCGGTGCGGATTACTGATTCATCTTCGACGACAAGAATCTGCTGCATCATGTGTTACCTATCGAGACTTAGAGACCCAACATACTCCTCCTGCTATTACTTTTCCAGTAAATACAGGAACTTGGAGTGTCACCGGGTTACACTTCGAACGTGCTACCGTAATTGCTCTGAGGTAATTCCAGTAATACACGGGTTCCTGTGTCATGGTCTTCCGTGGCGGGGCTGCGAATCTGCAAGGTGCCCCCCATATCCTCGACAATACTATAGACCAGCGCCAGACCCAGGCCGGTGCCTTCCCCCGGGTCCTTAGTGGTAAAAAACGGTTCGAAGATGCGATCCATCACCTCAGCGGGAATCCCCGAGCCATTATCTTCAACCGAAATCATTACTTGCTCGCCCTGCAGATCTTCGCTGACGATCACAAAGCCTCCGTCCTCGCAGGCATCTCGCGCGTTGGCCAGTAGATTAATAAACACCTGTAACAGGCGTTGGCTGTCTGCCAGAACCAGTTGTTCCCGGCCGCATTTATTTTGGTAGTTAATATGCTTGGCCTGCCTGTCGAGTTGTAGCAGGTGAATGGCCTCATCCACACAGTCTGCCAGATTACAGGGCCCCAATCTCAGGTCGCCTGCGCCTGACCCTACATGCGAGAAATTAACCAGCGACTCGACAATACGGGTCACCCGATCTGTTTGCTTGAGAATGTTCTCGGCGGTATCACGCACTTCCTCAGGATCATTTTCGTACGCCAGATTTTGTGCAAGACAGGCGATGCCGGTGACCGGATTGCCAATTTCGTGGGCGACACCGGCCGCCAGGCGACCGATAGAAGCCAAGCGTTCACTGTGTAAAAGTTCGTTTTGCAGCACTTCGTAATCGGTGACGTCCTCCACCAAAATCACCCGGACTGCATCATCCCTCGTGCCACTGTGAGACGCTTTATGCAGACTGATCCAGCGGGAATTGCCACTCTCCAATACGACTTCACGTTTTGCTACAGCCTCCGAGTCGGCGTTGATGAAATCTCTTATTATCTCGCGCCATGGGGAGTTCACAGAGCTGATTAAGGCGCCTACAACCGCGCCCGCCGAAATGCCGGTAATCTGCTCCATACTGCGATTCCACAACAGAATTTCGCCGTCATCAGCGGAGGAGCAGACACCCATGGGGAGATTGTCCAAAGTCTCGCGATAGTGGCGACGCAGATTGTTCAGGTCAGCGGCCACGCCGGTAAATTGTCCCTGGGCCTTATCAACTTTGCGCTCCAGCAGGGTGAAGTCTTCCGGTGTGTCCTGCAGTTCAGGTTGGTAGGGCAGGCAGCGGTTGACCATGCTTAGTGCCACAGCGGGTCCGAGCAGCCTCGATAAATTTGTTTCCAGCCTGACCCGCAACCGACGCAGCGCATAAGGCCGGGACTCATCGGCATCGAACTGAAGCTCGGCGAGTGCCCGGTTAACTTCAGTCGTGGCGATTTCTTCGCCCAGGCCCTCACTAAGGAGAATGGAAAATTCAGCCGCGTCAGCTATTGCGAGGGTCTGTCTTGGCGGCCGTTTGTTATCATCCATGGAGCAAATCTCAGCCGCCACCTGTTCCTCGTTGCTGACTCGGGTGAAGACGGAGACGGCGACGAACACCACAACATTGAAAAACAAAGCGATAAGGCTGTCCGTTCCCCAGGTGCTGGCAGGTCCGCCAAACCATTGAGTGATCCAGGAGTACAGCCAGTCCGGGCGAGGGCCGCCCAGCACCGGCAACAATAAAGTCAGTATCCATAAACAAAGCCCTACCGCCAGACCCGCCAGCAACCCCTTGCGATTAGCGCCTGGCCAGTAGAGCGTGGCCACAATGCCAGGCAAAAAATGCAGGGTGCCGCCGAAGGCGACGAAGCCGAGTTCGGCCAGGCTCTGGCGGCCATTGAGTGTGAGGAAAAATAAATAACCAGCGCCGATGAGCAGGGTGATTAAGCCGCGGCGTTGCCACTGCAACTTGATATAAAGGTTTTGATCACGATGCAGCGGCAATACGGTGCGCGGTAATACCAGGTGATTGAGGCACATGTTTGCCAGCGCCAGAGTGGTGACAATGATGGTGGCACTGGCAGCCGAGAGGCCGGCGGCGAAGGCAGTGGCGCTGATAGCGGTTGACTCCAGAGCCAAGCCAATAGCGATTCCTGAATACTCCACTGGCAGATCATGGCCCAGCTTCATACCGGCCCAGATCAGTGGCAAAACCGGTAAGCCCAGCAGCAGCAGGTACAAGGGCAGCGCCCAGCTGGCGACCCGCATATCCTCAATGTCGGTGTTCTCGGCGAAGGCCATATGAAATATGTGCGGCATGCAGACCGCGCCTGCGAAAAAGAGCAGCAGCATGGTGCGGGCCGATTCACCGTTGACCGGGCGTTCCAGCATGGCGGTAACCTGTGGCTGAGTGGATAGCCACACCTCCATATCAGCGAAGCCGCCAAACACCTGATTTACCACCATGAACATAAGCGCCAGCATGGCGGTCATTTTTACCAATGATTCAAATGCGATGGCGGTGACCATGCCGGTATTGCGGTTGGGTGTTGAAACGTTACGGGTACCAAAAAAAATCGAGAAGGCGGTAATGATGATGCAAAACAGCAACGCCAGCCCGTCCTGATGCTCGGTGGCCGGTAGCAGACGAGCATCGTCTCCTGCCAGAATATGGATGGTGTCGGCAACCGCCTGTATCTGCAGTGCCAACAATGGCAGCAGTGTTGCGCACATGGCCAGAGTCACTGCAGCGCCTACCCACTGGCTACGAAACCTGAACGCGAGAACATCAGCCATTGAGGCCAATTGGTAGACCCGGCACAGGCGCAAAATTGGCAGCAGCACGAGCGTGGCGACCAGAAACATCATGACGACGCCAATGTAGTAAAATAAATAGCTGTAGCCGTACTCTGCGGCCAAGGCAAACACGCCATTGGTCGCGATAGCGCCGGCGATAACGCCGAGTGACAACACATAGGTTGCCGGATGGTGGGTGATACGCCTGGGTAATAAGCCGCGGTCCGCGGCCAGAGCGACCAGAAACATGGCAGAGAGATAGGCGATGGTAACCAGAACAATCTGGCTGAGGCTAAAGCTCATCGGGATACCGACTGCGTTGATTCCAGTAGGCAGCAAGCACCATCAATAGCCAGAGCAGGTAGGGCCGATACCAGACGGCGCCACCGGTAAATGCCCAGGCTTCAATCGAGGGCAGAAAAATAAGCGCAAGCCCCAATATCATCAGCAGGGCTCGATTGATGTACATGGTGATAGTTTTCCCGGACGGTAAGGCCCCCGATACTACTGAAGCTGGGATAAGCGGTAAAGCGGTTCAGCGTTGTTGGATAGACATCCGTGCGGGTACGGCATCGCGGGACCAACCGAGAACAGCGTGCTTGATTAACTCTTGAGGGCATTCCAGTTCAACGGCAGGCGGTGCCTGCTGCAGGAAGGCCAGCGCATAACGTAAATTGGTACAGGCGAGTTCATCATCCAGTGGCGTCGCATGACTTCGCTTGCTCAGTTTCTGTCCCAGTGAATTACTGATTATCGGGATATGGCCATATTTTGGGGCGGGATAGGTAAGGGCTTGCTGCAGGTAAAGCTGGCGTGCGCTGGAGTCCAGAATATCCGAGCCTCGAATAATATGGGAAATTTTCTGTTCGGCATCATCTACCACCACCGCGAGTTGGTAGGCGTACAGGGAGTCCTTACGCTTAACGATGAAGTCTGGGGTATCGCGGCCCAGGGGTACATGCTGTTGGCCCTGCCAGATATCGTCAAACCCCAGACATGCCCCCTCGGGCACTGCTATCCGTAACGCTCGGGGCTGGGCTACGTCGTGTTGCCGTAGCAAGCAGCGGCCTCTGCAACTTCCGTCAGGACCTAGGCGGCTTCGTGTGCAATCACAATGAAATAACAGGCCCAGCTCACTGAGTTGGTTCAAGGCGTGTTCGTAGGCCTCATTGCGCTGTCCCTGCCACATAACCTCGCCATCCCAATGCAGGCCATGGCGATCGAGGCTGGTAAAAATCAAGTCGGCGGCGCCGCGAATTACGCGTGGCGGGTCCAGGTCTTCCATGCGCAATAACCACTCACCCTGCTGGTGGCGGGCATCCAGGAAGCTGGCGAGGGCTGCGATAAGTGAGCCCATGTGAAGTGGGCCAGTGGGGGAGGGCGCAAAACGCCCTCGGTAGTCTTTGTTGGCTTGGCTCATGACGCCTGGCGCCAAGGGCTCAGTGTTTAGCCGAGTACCTGACGTTCTTTGATCTCGTCCAGGGTTTTACAATCGATACACAGCGTGGCTGTTGGTCTGGCTTCCAGGCGCTTGATGCCGATTTCGACGCCACAGGCATCACAGAAACCGTAATCGTCCTGATCGATACGCTCCATCATACTGTCAATTTTCTTGATCAGCTTGCGCTCGCGGTCCCGCGTGCGTAATTCCAGACTGAACTCTTCTTCTTGGGTCGCACGATCCGCCGGATCAGGGAAGTTTGCCGCCTCGTCTTTCATATGGCTAACCGTGCGATCAACCTCTTGCATCAGCTCGGATTTCCACTTGAGCAGGATGCCGCGGAAGTGCTCCCGCTGCGGCTCGCTCATGTATTCTTCACCGCGCTTGGGCTTGTAGGGTTCAAAATTACTGAACTCAATCAATGAACCGGCAGATTTTGATATCTTTCTTGCGGCCGGTTTTTTCTTGGCGGCGTTAGGTGCTACTTTTGTTGGCATGGTTAGGTTCCCATACGAGTTGTGTTTCGAATTTGGCGATGAAATACCCTACGGTAACGGGCTGGCTGTCATCAGAGGGCGGAGAAACTACCAGAAATCAAACTCTCGTGCTACTAAAAAATTAAACTTTAGCGTTGGCCTACAACCGCTGAAAATCCCTTGTTAGAATACTGCGTTCAAGTCCCGTTGGTGGCCCCTATGTCCCGATTCAGAAATCAGCTGCAAATTGGTGCAATACCGGCTGTTGCCGATGAAGAGTTTTCCCGACGGGGTCTACGCACCGAAATTCGAGCTCCGCGGGAGCTGCACTAGTGGATTTGCCAAACCTGGAGCAGGGCCTGCTGTTACGTCGCTATAAGCGGTTTCTCGCCGATGTCGAACTGGCCAGTGGCGAGGTGATCACCGTGCATTGCCCAAATACTGGCGCCATGACGGGCTGTGCACCTGATAGGGGCAGGGTCTGGCTGTCGCGCAGTGACTCCAAAACCCGTAAATACCCGCATACCTGGGAGTTGGTGGAAACGCCGGTGGGCTTGGCCTGTATTCACTCGGCAAGAGCAAATAAGGTCGTAGCGGAGGCGTTTGAAGCCAGTGTTTTGCCGGGGTTCGAGGGCTACCCGGAAGTGCGCAGAGAGGTGAAATATGGTCGCGGTTGTCGCGCCGACCTCCTCTTGAGCGGCCCAACCGGCCGGGTATTTGTGGAAGTGAAAGCCGTCACTCTTTGCCGGGAGAATGGCCAGGGAGTGTTCCCGGATGCGGTCAGTGAGCGCGGTCGCAAGCACCTGGAGGAATTGCGGGACATTGTGGATGAGAGCACCAGGGCGATGATGCTGTTCTGCGTATTTCACACGGGGATTGACCGGGTCAGCGCGGCGGGAGACATCGACCCCCGGTATCGGGCGGCGTTGGAAGAAGCATTAAGTGCCGGCATTGAAGTGGAGGCCTGGGGCGTCGATATCAGCACCCAGCGAATGGTATTGACTGAGCGCCTGCCCTTCACTGTGGACCCCGACCAATAGACCTCAGTCCAGATAGATATCGCCGTTGCTGAGCGTGAACGGGATGACGTTCAGAAATTGCCCCAGGCAGGGGCCAGAGACGCACTCACCGGTATGAGATAAAAATTCAGCACCGTGACGCTGACAAAAAATCATTTGGGCTGATGCTCTTGCCACCGAACCACCCATGGGATCCAGGCTGTCGTTCACATGAGGGCACTTGTTCTCGTACAAAAACAATTCGCCATTGCGATTGACGACCAGCAGCTGCAGGTAATCAACCTGCACACTGGTTGTTTCATTGACCGGAAAATCATCGAGGTGTCCGATTCGGCTCATAAGATGTCGCTCTGCCTAGGTTCGCGTTAGGATATACTAGGGTGTGGTTATTGTCGTGATATCCACGGGGAAGGCAACGTCCAGGAGACGTAGGCGGGCGACACTATTGACAGAATTTGAGCCAGACCAGGCCTATCTTACGGGTCGGGATGAGTCCAGGCTGGTGACGCTGGTCGATGGGCATCGCTTACTGCCGCAGGTGGCGGCGGCCTTTGATGATTTATCAAGCGACGCCCGCGCCGCTGGCTTTGATCTTGCCATCGCCAGCAGCTTTCGGTCTTTTGAGCGACAGTGTGCAATATGGAATGGTAAGGCCCAGGGGCAGCGAACTGTTCACGGTGATTCGGGGGTGATACTGCAGCGCACTGAGCTCAGTCAGGAGCAGTGGCTACATGCAATTTTGCGGTTTTCCGCACTGCCGGGGACCTCTCGGCATCACTGGGGTTCAGATCTCGATGTGTATGACGCCGCTGCGATGGCCGGAGATTATCAGGTGCAACTGACGCCTCAGGAGGTTGCATCGGGAGGCGTATTTGATGCTCTGCATTGCTGGTTGGATGAGCGGATGGCGACGGATCAGTCTCATGGGTTCTATCGTCCATATGCCGTTGACCGTGGCGGTGTTGCACCTGAGCGCTGGCATTTGAGCTATGCGCCGGTGGCTAGATCCTGCGAATCCTGTCTATCGGTACGCACATTGCACTTGGCCTGGGATAGCCTTGCTGTGCAGCAGCGCTTGTTGTTGCGAGAGTTAGTTGAGGAGGACTTAGAACAAATTCTGGCACGCTATGTCACCGTAGCTCCCGACTGGTGTCCGTCAGATTACTAGTCGTTAGCGCCATACGATTTTCAAGTGGCTACTGTCTCCTGGCCCAAGGGGGAAGTTCCACTCTGGCCAGCTTGAGCGCCGGCGAGAGCGAGAATAGCGCAGTTTCTGTTAGCGCTTCGCCGCGTCGTGGAGGTTGCCGAAGTGATTCCAGTAATCCTTTTCCGCAGCTGCAACGACCTGTAAGGCTTCATCACGACCGTAGACGTAGTCCACTTTAACGTTCACTTCTTTGCCCGGCTGCATTTTGTAAGTCGAGAAATAGTGCTGCAGGCGTTCGATTTTAATCGGCGGCAGGTCTTTGATGTCCATGACATCGCCCCAAATATTATCGCCTTCCAATATCGCGATAATCTTGTCGTCGGCTTCGCCATCGTCAATCATCTGGATGCCGCCAACAATGCGGGCATTGAGGATAATGTCGGCACGGGTAATGTGGCGTTCGGAATAGACGCAAATATCCAGCGGATCGGCATCGGCGATATCCACATCTTTGCAACGTTTGGCCACTTCTTCAGCACAATAGGTGCGCGGGATAAAGCCGTATAGAGCAGGTGGGCTGGAGGTTGTGCGCTGCGGTCGATCTACCATCAGGAAGCCAGAGTTCTTGTCGACTTCATACTTAACGACGTCGGACGGTGTCATCTCGACATAAACCTGAACAATGTCCTCAACTGATTCGTCAGAGCGGGCGTGCAAACCGTGCCAAGGGTGGCGCCGCCAGCGGTTATATTCGGTGTTCTCGTACATGTTTTACCTCAAATCAAAGCTGTCGCAACAAGGGTGCGGAGTGTACAGGGCGCGGTGCAGAAAATCTTCTTTGCGCGGGGTGAAAAATAGGGTTCTTCGGGCATCAGGGGCTGTCTCCGGATTTTTCAAAGGCTCGGCTTCGGTATTCCCCGAAGATCAGTGAGGGCCCCTCCCCTACCGTCGCAGTGTTCCCAGTAGATCGGTCGATTTTTAGATAGTTGTCTTAAAACGCTTAATTGAATATCGCGATCGAGCAGGATTGCAACAGCCGAGGGCGGGTGAGCGTTTCTCACCAAGCGAATTCGTTGGTCCGGCACACCGGGAGCGACTGAGAAACATTCTCCCGCCCGCGGCCGCTAGAATGCAACAGAGTCGAGGATCTAAGGGTAATCCTACCCGGCTACCCGGTAATACGCGATTAACCAAAAATTCCCCGGTCTACGGGAAGAACCGAGGTGTCACCGCACGACTCAGGGTGACTTAAATTTTGAAGCGGGACTTAAGTTTGCGCGGTACTGCAACGTTTTTCAGCTTTACGTAATTGGGCATACCGCGGGTATAGCTGGGATAGGCCTCGCCGGCAATCAGCGGCAACAGGTATTCCCGAGCCGCTTCCGTAATGCCGTAACCGTCGCGACTTATATAATTGCGGGGCATCTTCTTCTCCTGGTTCGCCACCTGGTCCAGTGCTGCTTCACCAATTGACCAGGTATAACGCTTGCCAGATCCGCGTTGAATGCAGGGCATTACTGCATTTTTGCCTGCCAGGGCGAATTCTACAGCGGCGGCACCAACCGCATAGGCTTGATCAACGTCGGTCTGCGAGGCAATGTGGCGAGCCGAGCGCTGCAGGTAGTCTGCCACTGCCCAGTGATATTTGTAGCCCAGTTCCGATTTGATCATCTCCGCCAGAGATGGGGCCAGACCACCGAGTTGCGAGTGCCCAAAAGCGTCTACGACCCCGCTGTCGGAGAGAAAGCTGCCGTCTTTGTTCTGAGCGCCCTCAGAGGCGACGATTACGCAGTAGCCCATCTTCTTGACGGTGCGCCGAACTTTGGCGAGGAATTTCTTGCGGTCAAAGGCCACTTCGGGAAATAGAATGATGTGCGGTGCGTCCCCGTCGCGCTGTGAGGCCAAACCTGAAGCCGCGGCAATCCAACCGGCGTGGCGGCCCATGACTTCCAGGATGAATATTTTGGTGGAGGTCTCACACATCGAGGCCACATCCAGAGCTGCCTCCCGGGTTGAGATGGCAGTGTACTTGGCCACCGAGCCAAAGCCCGGGCAGGTGTCGGTCAGCGGCAGGTCATTATCGATAGTTTTGGGTATATGAATGGCCTGCAGTGGATAGCCCATACTTTGGCTGAGTTGAGAGACTTTGAGGCAGGTGTCGGCAGAGTCGCCGCCACCGTTGTAAAAAAAGTAGCCGATATTGTGCGCTTTAAAGACGGCGATTAACCGCTCGTACTCGGCGCGATTCTCTTCCAGGCTTTTGAGTTTGTGGCGACAGGACCCGAAGGCGCCTGCGGGCGTCGTCAGCAGGCCGTGAATGGCGGCCTTAGTTTCTTTGCTGGTATCGATGAGGTCTTCGCGCAGCGCTCCGATGATCCCATTGCGGCCGGCATAGACTTTGCCGATCTGATCGCGATGTTTTCCGGCGGTTTCAATGACCCCGCAGGCGGAGGCGTTGATAACGGCGGTAACACCACCGGATTGTGCGTAAAAGGCATTTTTCCTGGCCATTGAAGAGTCTTATTTCCGAGGTGGGGGAGGTGGTGGCCGTCCCGAGCTTAGGCGAAGGCCGCATTTTACGGTAATAGCTGCGACTTGTAGACACCC
>JBLIEI010000019.1:0-67645 GCA_047633055.1 Halieaceae bacterium
TCGGCGGTACATCGATGCAAGGCCTACCGACCAATCGTCACGGGTTCCCCGTTCTGGATAAGGTTGATTTCTTGCCAGGCTTGCTCGACATTGACAATAATGCCTTCAGCCGAGGCCTGCCGGCCTATGGCACTGAGAAAATGGCGAAGGCTTTCGAGGACATCATTGCGCTGCGTGGTGCAGATAGCATCTGTGCAGTCATTATCGAGCCAATCTCAGGTGCCGGTGGCATGGTGCCGCCGGCTGAGGGTTACCTGGAAAAAATAAGAGCGGTGTGCGACGAGCACGACATCCTGCTGATCTTCGACGAGGTGATCACCGGCTTCGGTAGAACTGGCTCCGCGTTTGCATCAACTCGCTTTGGGGTGACTCCGGACCTGATGACAATTGCGAAGGGCATCAATGGAGGCACTGTACCCATGGGTGGCGTATTGGTAAAAGACAGTATTCAGAAAACCATCTTTGATGCCACACCGACCAACCTTCCGGAGTTTTTCCACGGCAACACCTACGCCGGCACACCCGTAGCCGCAGCTGCCGCCCTTGCTGCGCTCGACATCTATGAGCGAGAAGGTTTATTCACCTGCGGCAGTGAAGCCAAGGGGCAGTATTGGGAAGACGCATTACACAACCTGTCCGACTTGCCACAGGTAATTGATATCAGAAATTTTGGCATGCTAGGCGCTGTCAGCTTCGACTGCGGCGAGTTGCCGGTCAGATCATTGGGGCCGAAAATCCACCAGCGATGTCTTGATAATGGCCTGCTGTGTCGGGCCGTCGGTGATCATATGGTGATGTCACCACCGCTCTCGATCAGCCATGAAGAGATCGATCTGTTTGTTTCGGTATTCCGTAACAGCGTGATCGAAGTACTGGGGGAAGTACAGAGGCCGGCAGTGGCGTCTGCTTAAGATTGCTAGCGGGCTTCGGTGCGCTCGGCGCCGCAGCGTTCGCACTTAGTGAGGGTGAGCAGTTTGCCTTGCTTCACGTCAAAGCGCGTGGAGGTGTCGATCCGCCATTTATGATGACCATGGCGACACAGGGTATTCCCCTTGTGCTTATCCTTAAGGGTAGGTTTGCGAAAGGGTAATATCTCAGCCAATGTGTTGGCTCACAAAAGCGTGCGATCTAGCGCTGTTTGCCAGGACGCTTTACGCTGTTTACGGGCGGCAGCTGACATTTCCACTTTAAACTCGCGCTCTACTCGCCAGATTTTTTTGACCTCGGCGGGGTTCTGCCACAAGCCAACCCCCAAACCGGCCAGATAGCATGCACCCGCCACAGTTGTTTCAATCACCTGCGGACGAATAATTTTTCGACCCAGGACATTGGCTTGAATTTGCATTAACAGGCTGTTGGCGGCTGCCCCACCATCAACCCGCAAGGGCTTCATGCGTTTACCGAGGTCGCGCTCCATCGCCATTAAAATATCCGCATTTTGCAGGGCCATGGCGTCCAGGGTAGCCCTGGCAATGTGTGCGCGCTCTGTGCCACGCGTTATCCCGGACAGCAACCCGCGCGCCTCAGGTACCCAGTGGGGAGCACCCAGCCCCGTTAGAGCAGGCACGAACTCGACGCCGCCGTGGTCACTCACTTGGCCAGCAAGTGCTTCGATATCCGGAGCGCGCTTGATCAATTGCAACCCATCGCGCAGCCACTGCACTGCTGCTCCGCAGATGAATGCACCGCCCTCCAGGGCATACACGGGCCTACCTTTTTCGCCCAGCTGCCAGGCCACTGTAGTCAGCAACCCTGACTTGGATTGAAGTTGCTCGCTGCCGGTATTCATCACAATGAACGAACCCGTACCAAAGGTGCACTTGGCGTCACCCACCTCAAATCCAGCCTGCCCGAACAAGGCGGCTTGTTGATCTCCAGCCACACCAGCCACGGGGATTCCATCGGGAAGACCCTTAACGCCCTGAGTCGTGCCCAGGACCGCACTGCTGGCCACAATGTCCGGAAGAATGTTACCGGGGACTTCAAATAGATCGAGTAATTGACGGTCCCAGCGAGCTGTTTTTAAATTCATTAAAGAGGTACGCGAGGCATTAGAGATATCCGTCACGTGCACCGCACCGTGGGTCAATCGCCAGATCAGAAAACTGTCGATGGTGCCAGCGGCTACACGATCTGCACGCAACAGCCGCTTAATGCCCGGCGTATTTTTCAACAGCCATCGATATTTGCTGGCGGAAAAATACGGGTCAAGAAGCAAACCCGTTTTTCGTTTAACCAGTTTCTCGTGACCGGCACTTTTCAGCGCGGTGCAAAAATCGGTGGTGCGGCGGCATTGCCACACCACTGCGTTGTTCAAGGGTTCACCGGTTTTTCGGTCCCATATCAATGCAGTTTCCCGCTGATTGGTGATACCAATGGCCGCTATATCCGTCACTTTGCAGATACGTTTACGCAATATCGAAGCGATACTTTTTTCCACCGACGTCCAAATATCTGCCGGTCGGTGCTCTACCCAGCCAGGCTTGGGGTAGAGTTGAGGAAATTCGTGATTGACCGCGGCCCGTATTTTGCCGCGGTCATCCATCAGGGCCACCGTACTGCCGGTGGTACCCTGATCTATCGCAAGAACAAACTTAGCTGCCATAGCCTTCCACAGCTTTGATCTCAAGGAAGTCGGTAAAACCATGATGGCCCCATTCGCGGCCATTTCCGGACTGCTTAAATCCACCGAATGGAACACCGTACCCGCCAGAGGCACCATTGACATGGATATTACCCGCACGGATCTTCGAGGCGACCTCACGAGCGTGCTCAACATTGTCGCTCTGCACATAGCCGGCGAGACCGTAGGGAGTGTCGTTGGCTATCGCGATCGCTTCTTCTTCAGTCTCGTAGGGAATCATGGTCAGAACCGGGCCAAAAATCTCTTCCCGGGCAATCGTCATAGCGTTATTGACCTGGGAAAAAATGGTGGGCTGAACAAAGTAGCCCTTGTCGATACCTTCGGGACGGCCAGTACCACCGGTAATCAACTTCGCCCCTTCTTCAATTCCTTTTTCAATGAGTGCCTGAATCTTATTAAACTGCACCTCAGAGACGACCGGCCCCATGGTTGTGCCATCGGCGAGCGGGTCACCAACGACCACCCTTGAGGCGACCGTTCTTGCAATCTCTTCTGCTTCTGCCAACTTTGCCGCAGGTACCAACATCCGTGAGGGTGCGTTGCAAGACTGCCCGGTGTTGTTGAACATGCTCAAAACACCTCGCTTGACCGCCGGCTTGAGTTCGGCATCGTCCAGAATGATGTTAGGTGATTTGCCACCGAGTTCCTGGGTGACACGCTTTACGGTAGGCGCGGCATTTTGCGCCACCAGCGTTCCGGCGCGGGTTGATCCGGTAAAGGACATCATGTCGACGTCTGGGTGGCCCGAGAGCGCGGTACCCACTCCCGATCCGTCGCCATTGACCATGTTGAATACACCGGCCGGGACACCGGCCTCATGCATAACCTGGGTCCAGAGGTAGGCAGACAGCGGCGCCACTTCGCTCGGTTTCAATATCATAGTGCAACCCACGGCGAGTGCCGGTGCAACCTTGCAGCCAATCTGATTAACGGGCCAGTTCCACGGCGTAATCAAGCCGCAGACTCCAATGGCCTCCTTGAAAATCCGGTGATTGCCCATATCCTCTTCAAAGGCAAAATCCTTGAGCACCCTGGCGGCCTCTTCAAGGTGACCCAGGCCACAGTGTGCTTGCGCACCGACCGCAAACTCTTTGGGCGCACCCATCTCTTCGCGAATCGCGTCGGCGATGTCGTTATAGTATTTTTTGTACACTGCAGCGCAAGATTCAAGCAGCTCCAAACGTTCCTGTCGTGAGGTGCGACTATAGGAAGCGAAAGCCGCTCGGGCCGCAGCCACCGCCAAGTCCACGTCGGCGGCAGACCCCATTGAGATGTGCGCGCAGACTTCTTCCGTCGCGGGGTTGATGACGCCGAAATCATTGGCTATTACCGGATCAACCCACTGACCATTGATATAAAACTGCTTGCACTCTTTCATTGTTTGTCTCCAGTAGATAGGTTCGAAAAACGAAACCCAGTGTAGCACCAGAATCTCACCTTACCAGTCCCCTGACGTTGTTATGGTCCGTCTCTTGCAATCAATTTATAGCAAGTTCCGGCATTGCCATTTTCACCCGTTTTATCCACACTCTCGGACCTTAAATTTACCTGAACCCAGCCGGAGTATTGCATGAACGCAACCGTCGACCAGGATGATATGACCCTGTTCCGAGATATGGCGCGCCGCGCCTTTGAGCAGGAAGTCGCCCCTCACTTTGAAGAGTGGGAAGCGCAGCACATGGTACCGCGCGAACTGTGGCGAACTTTGGGAGCCGCGGGTCTACTCTGTCCTGACGTTGATGAGGCCTATGGCGGCGCAGGCACTACGCCCCACGTAACCCTGGCACTGATCGAAGAGCTTTCAGCCATGGGCTTCGGCGGCGTGGCAACGGGATACGGCATTCACTCCAATATCGTTGCTCCTTATTTGAGTCGAAAGGGCACCGAAGAGCAGAAACAACAGTGGTTACCGGGCATGGTATCCGGTGACGTGGTCGGCGCACTCGCCATGACCGAGCCAGGGGCGGGTTCCGACGTTCAGGGTATCAAAACGAGTGCCGTCAAAGATGGCGACGAGTGGCTTCTCAACGGCTCCAAAATCTTCATCACCAATGGCATTCATGCCGACCTGGTTATCGTGGCCGCGATCACTGACCCTGGTAAGGGCGCAAAAGGCACATCCCTGTTTCTGGTCGACACAACTCTCCCAGGCTTTGAGAAGAGCAAGAAAATTGAAAAGATTGGCCAGCACACTTCTGATACGGCCCAGCTGTTTTTCCAGGATGTACGCCTTCCCGCCAACGCCCTTCTAGGCGGCCTGAACAAGGGCTTCGTGGTGATGATGGAAGAACTCCCCCGCGAGCGACTCGGTATTGCTGCCCAGGCCATTGCCGCAGCCAAAGGCGCTCTGGATATCACCGTTGACTATGTTAAAGACCGTAAAGCGTTTGGTCAGACTATCGGTGAATTTCAAAATACACGTTTTAAACTGGCTGGCGTAAAAACCCAGATAGCATTGAATCAGGCACTCTATGAGCAGTGTGCCAATGAGTACGCCCGTGGTGAGTTAAGCGCTGACAAGGCGGCTATGTTGAAACTGGCATCCACTGAGATGCAGTGCAGCACCATCGATGATTGTCTGCAACTGTTTGGCGGCTACGGCTACACTAGCGAGTATCCAATATCGCGTTTCTACACTGACGCAAGAATCCAGCGCATCTACGGCGGCTCCTCAGAAATCATGCATGAGCTGGTTGCGAGATCTATGCTGGGTCGCTAACAAGGCGCCGCATTTGAACTCACAATTTCCGACTTCCGTTACCCATCTGAGTACTCACTGACCGGTGAGCGCTACCAGCCGATACACTCCACGGCCTCTCGGCAGCAGGCCAGCCACTGCTTGTTCGCTATGACCTGGAAGGGCTGGCAAACGCGATCAGCAAGGACGAACTGAAACAACGCGGCAACGGTGGATTCTGGAGATACCGGGAGTGTCTACCTGTACGCAGGACGGAGAACATAGTCGCTCTGGGGGAGGAAACCACCCCGCTGAGCGAATTGAAACATCTCGCTGCACCCACCAGTTAGGCAAAGGTAATATCATCGTCAAAGACGAAGGTCGCTTACCTACTGGATCTTTCAAGGCCCGAGGCCTGGAACTGGCCGAACAGTTCGACTGGCAGCTCCCCGACGTTATTTTCTACCCCACCGGTGGCGGCACAGGATTAATTGGCATGTGGCAAATGTTCGACGATCTGGAAGCTATGGACTGGATAGACAGTAAACGGCCTCGCATGGTGGCGCTACAGGCAACCGGTTGCGCGCCCATTGTGAAGGCCTGGCAGGATGGAGAGGAACATGCGCCATTGTGGGAAAACGCCCTTACGGTGGCCGCAGGGATTAGCGTACCAATTGCGGTCGGCGATTTTTTAATCCTGCGCGCGGTTCGTGCCAGTAACGGCTTCGCCATCACGGTGGTAGACGAGGATATTATGCAGGCGCTGACCGAAGTCGGACAGGCGGAAGGTTTACTACTCTGCCCGGAAGGTGCGGCAACTTACGCAGCCTACAAACAAGCACTGGCTCAGGGTCTGGTGTCCAAAGAGGAAACCGTAATATTGTTTAACTGTGCTACTGGCCTTAAATATCCGCTAGGGCAAGCTCCGCTGCATCTGGACCGAAACTACCCCATTGATTACAGCCAGCTTTAAGATCAAAAAGACTTCTGCACAATTTGACAGTGTATCTTCTCACTTTTGAAGGGATTGACCTGAGTATCGTCACGGAGATCGGATCTTATCGCTGGTGAGGGACGAGAATAGCCTTTTCACCAAACGAATTCGTTGGTCCGGCACACCGGGAGCGACTGAAAAGGCTGTGCTTGTCCGTCCCCGGCGGCCTAAGCCGCTCTCAGAGGGCCTAAGCACAGATACCCCCAATATGCGAAGAACGAAAAAAAGGGCGGTAATCACCGCCCTTTTTTTCCTAAACTACATCAATACTAAAAGTCATATGACGTCCTCAGGTACCATGAACCACCGTCGTAACCCGCTGCGCTGCGGCGTGGATAAGCTAGGCCGACACCGATTCGGTTGGCATACTGGCCACCTGCATCAATTTCATCGATATATTCATCGAAGATATTCGCGCCGCCAAAGGTGAGGTTAATATTCTCTGTTACGTCCCAGCCCAGCTCAAGGTCGACGTAAATAACGGAGCCAATTTCTTTACTTCGATTGCCGAAGTCGCCATCAATCCGCCCTCTTTCATCAAAGTGCTCGCCATAGTAATTGGCTCTGAGCATTAATGACCAATTGTCCGCAAAGTGGGTATTGGCAGTAAAAACAAAACGATCTTCAGGATAGTTATTTTCGATGTCTTCAATCAGACCATCACTAACTGTCTGAATACCGTTTATAAGAGCCTGGTCGACAACCTCAATTTCATTGTGGTTATAAGCGAATGTAAACGAAGTATCAACACCACCGGACCACTGATAGTTTGAGTTCAGCACCAGATCAATACCCTTGTGCTCAACATCTAAAGTATTGGTGTAAAACGAAACAACACCATCACCTGAGGCTTTTTCTATATCTCCGGTACGGTATATTCGATCATCGACCTCGATCAGATAAAAATCTAAGGTCAGCGTAGTGGAGTCACCGATGTCGCTACTAAATCCAAAGCTGTAGTTCAACGACGTCTCCTCAGTCAATGCAGTACCACCAACAGCGACGGCCTCAGGAGAAGTTGCCTTGATCAATCCCTGCTCTACCTGCTCTCCTGTTACGCCATCAAACGTCGTAATCACCTGCTGCAAATTTGTCTGGCCTGGTGTGGGCGCGTGAAAACCTGTGGATACTGCGCCGCGTAGGGTTAGCCAATCAGTCGCATTGAACCGGGTAGCGACTTTAAAGTTGGTGGTATCACCGAAATCCGAAAAGTCTTCATAACGAACGGCATACTGCATTAGCCAGCTATCAGAGATATCGTGCTCGAGGTCGCCATAGATAGCCCAGTTGTCCCTGTCAAATTCTCCAGCGTCTGCAACCGTCGGGCTAGAATATCCGGAACCGGACGTACCGCCGTTGGTTGTATTGGGTTCGCCTACATTTGCTGTGAAGGTTTCCTCACGCCACTCAGCACCGAAACCGAGGTTCAGGTTGTCACCGATAGGCTGAGAGAAATCAGCATTCAAATTGACTTCTTCCTGCTCATAACTACCGACATCAAATTTCATTTGCGCCGGTTCTCCATCAGGCCCTAGCCCAACGTCAACGTTTACAGCATTATTCAGCGTGTACTCAATTTCACTCACCCCCAAACCGACGCTAATATCGTAATAGAGCCCTCCATCAAAACTACCCCGCAAGCCACCGACCAGAGAGTAATCCTCCTGATCACCGTCCAAATATGCGGTGAAACCCGTCTCCAACAAACGGCCTTGATACCCGTATAAATCTACCAGAGCCTGGACCTGAGCATCTACCGGCGCGCCGGTAGATGGGACAGGCGCCTCTCTGTGGAAGAATCGGTAGCGGCCAGAAACATCCGCATAATTACCGTGAAGGTAGAGCTCGGAGGTGTCACTCAGATCATAACCGGAATTAAAGAATAATCGGTAACCACTGGATTCAGGACGTCCCCAGGACTGTGTCAAAGGTGCGTCGTCGAAAGGTGTGTCCTGGCCCAGCCCTTCCAGTCCGTCCGCTATGCTCTGACGGGTATCGGGGCGCAGCACTGCACGATCCAAGGGTTCATTGTCTTGCCATTCACCGGTCAGGTTCAGGAAGCCATTTTCACCCAGTGCAAAGCCGCCATTAGCGCCAACCTTGACTGTTTGTTCGCCTTCATAATGTTCGCCATACTGCACTAACACCTTGCCGCCCTCTCGATCGTCTTTCATTCGAAAGTTCATCACGCCGGCGATCGCATCAGAGCCATACTGAGCCGCCGCGCCATCGCGCAGCACTTCGACGCTCTTCAGGCCAAGGCTGGGAATCATGCCAATATCTACGCCGTGTGCGCCATTACCTGCGGCAGGCGCAAAAACCGTCACAAGCGCCGCGCGATGTCGGCGTTTGCCGTTAACCAAAATCAGCACCTGATCCGGGGAGGTACCGCGCAATGAGGTCGGTCTAACAAAGGCACTGCCGTCACCAGACAATGGGGTGGCGGTAAAGGACGGTACCAGCGTTCGCAAGTTCTCCGTAATATCAACAGAGTTACCCTGGCTGTTGAATTCTTCGCCAGACAGCACATCCACGGGCACGGGTGAATCGGAAACGGACCGCGCCTTCTGGCTACGAGTACCGATTACTATAACTTCTTCGAGCATGTCAGGTTCCTGCGCATTAACCTGAGCGGGAATTGCCAAGGTTGCCAGGGCTGCAGTTACTGCTAGGGATAGTAGTGTTTTAGGGATCATAGGTCGTATCTCCAGATTATTTTTATTTATAGTACTGGTGAGTGCATCCATCGGGATATACACAAGTAAAGCTGCCATTCAACCCGGACGTCGCTAGTCACAGCCAAGTCTAAGCTGTTGACCACTATAAACGAGTGGTTACTAGGGGCGGGCAGCGAACGCTGTTAAAAATTCACACTCAAGAACAGGGGATTTGGGATGAATATCTGCCACGTAGCGGTGACCGGTCGGCAGACCGTGCTACCACTCGATGCTATTCAGCTGTCGAGTGGTGTAGTGTCGCAAGTTAGAATTGCGCTCAACCAAGCTCCTTCAGTGTGTCTCCCAGTGCACTAATCAAGGAATCAATGTCAGATTTCTCGATAACAAAGGGCAAGCCCATCTGAATCGTGTCACCGCCATAACGCACATAAAAGCCTTTCTCCCACATGCGCTGGGCGATCTCATAGGGACGACGTGCAGGTTCGCCAGGATAGGCGGCTAGCTGCAGCGCACCGGCAAAACCGTAGTTACGGATGTCTGTGACATGTGGGCACCCTTTGAGCTGGTGCAAGGTCTCTTCGAAGTGCGGCGCGAGTTTAGCTACCCGCTGCGGCAGTTTTTCGTCGATCAGAACATCCAGAGCAGCAATACTCGCTGCACACGCCACCGGATGAGCCGAATAGGTGTAGCCATGGGGAAATTCCAGCATATAGTCTGGACCGCCCTTGTCCATAAAAGTCTGGTAGATCTCGCTCTTGGCAACCACTGCGCCCATAGGGATCGCGCCATTGGTCATTTGTTTGGCGATGTTCATGATGTCGGGTACCACACCGAAAGCATCGGCTCCGGTCATGGCGCCCATGCGGCCAAAGCCGGTAATCACTTCGTCAAATATCAGCAGGATGTCATGGGCAGTGCAAATGTCACGCAAGCGCTGTAAGTACCCGGCTGGTGGCGGAATGACACCCGCTGAACCGCCCATCGGCTCAACAATGACAGCGGCAATATTAGACGCGTCGTGCAACGCGACCAATTCGCTTAACTCGTCAGCTAAGTGCCAACCATTGGCGGGCATGCCTTTAGTAAAGGCATTGTCTGCCAGCAGCGTATGTGACATGTGGTCTGCATCCACTGCCTGACCAAACATTTTCCGGTTGGCAGCAATGCCGCCCACCGAAATGCCGCCGAAGTTAACCCCGTGATAACCCTTGGCGCGACCAATCAATTTGGTCTTGGTCGGCTGACCTTTCTGGCGCCAATATGCTCGCGCCATTTTCAGTGAGGTATCCGCGGACTCCGAACCGGAATTAGTGAAAAATACGTAGTCCAGACCTTCTGGCGTCAGTGCCTTTATCTTGTTGGCGAGCTCAAAGGAACGGGGCTGACCAAACTGAAATGCAGGAGAATAATCGAGAGTTTGCATCTGGCGGTGCACCGCCTCGGTGATCTCTGGTCGGTTGTGCCCCAGGCCACAGCACCATAGACCGGACAGTCCATCCAGCACCCTACGGCCTTTATCATCTATAAAGTGAACACCTTCGGCCGCCACAATCATCCTGGGATCGTCTTTGAACTGACGGTTACCCGTGTATGGCATCCAATGGGATTCCAGTTCCTGTCGGGTCAAATTGTGGGATTGGGGCATGCCGATCATCATTGTTACATCCATTAAAGGTATCTAGCAGATATCATACCTCCTCAGCAAAGTTGCACAAATCAATATCTATGCACGTTTAGTTTCATTAAACTGCACCTATCGACGCCAATTGAAAGGGCTGTAACTATGGTGCGCAAGGCACTGCTAGGCAATGTGACAGACAATGACCTGCGTCTACTGCGGGTATTTCGAGCGGTGGTGGCTTGCGGGGGCTTTTCAGCGGCAGAACTCGAGCTCAACATCAATCGCTCAACGATTTCCAGGCACATCAAGGATCTGGAGGTTCGGCTGGGGGTCACCCTGTGCCGCCGAGGTCGCGGCGGCTTTGCCCTTACCGCGGAAGGAGAGCAGGTTCACCAGAGCGCCCTTAAGATTATGGCCGCGATGGAGGATTTCAAGCATGAGGTCGATGACATTCATCAGCGACTCACTGGCTCGTTGGCAATAGCCCTGTTCGACAAGACCGCCACCAATCCCATGTGCCGTATTCCGCAGGCACTCGCCGATTTCGACGCACAAGCACCGGAAGTCAATTTGGAAATCTATGTCGAGCCGATCAATGCGATTGAGCGGGATGTGATGGAGGGCCGTTTTCACGTGGGCGTTATCCCTAATCACCGGCCCTCCTCCAGCCTGGACTACCACCCACTATTTGAAGAACAGATGTACCTCTACTGCGGCAGCCGTCATCCTCTATTCACAAAAAATCCAGACTTGACGCCCGCTGAGGTCAGGCAATGTAAGTACGTGGGCATTGGCTATCATTCTCCCAACATGGAAGTGACACAGCAACTTGGCCAGCGCCGTGACGCTACCGCTTACGATCAGGAGGCTGTGGCCCATTTGGTTTTATCCGGCCGCTATCTGGGTTATTTACCGGACCACTACGCCGCCGCTTTCGTGCAACAGGGATTGATGCGCAAACTACTACCAGAGCAGTTTCAATACATGTGTCAATTTAGCGCTATTGTTCGAGGCTCACCGCCCCCAAGCCGGGTGGTGCAGACCTTACTGGACGCGTTAGTTGAACAGCATCATCATACCGGGTTGATGAACGACGGGTAATTCTTGTCTACTTCGCTATGTAAATAGATCCAGTTCTTATTCTCTAATATGGCACGGTGTCTGGCACCAGGAATCGTACTATCACTCGCTTCATAACCTGCGTCGCCGGCGAATAAAAGAGCGGGGGCGCCGGCGTCATACGTTAAAACGGGCTGTACCGACTGGGGAACCCTATCGCGCTGCTGGATCAGCATGGCGGCTACACTTTCATAGCCGACCAAACTGGCAAGGGTGACAAATGTGGGCGGCATGATGCCCAGGTCGCCGTCTTTGTGTTGATCCAGTGCATCCTGAATATTGATCCACATCGCCTCGTGAATTTCGCTGCCGTCGATAATCACCCGCGCCTCGCTAGCTAGCGGTGCTGCATATATCCAGGTCTTGAAGCGCTTGGGCTCCACGATGGGCGTAGTCCAGTGGCTAAGTTGCACCATTGAGTCGATGTCGGGGCGCAGGCCACACTCCTCTTCCGCTTCGCGGGCGGCCGCCAGACACGCCGCCTTGGCAATATCTCCCCCCGCCTCTTCCATATCCTGCGGCTCCAGTGCACCACCGGGGAACACCCACAGCCCCCCGGCAAATTTCACCGCCTTGTTGCGCTTCAGCAGCAGCGTTTCCATACCGCGTAGTGTATCTCGGAGCAGGACAACCGTGCTCGCAGGCCTGGCATCAGCGATTTGTGGCATTTAGGTTTCACCTTCAATGGGTCAGAGTTGGGCAAAATTTTGCTACCAACGGTCGTCGTTACCATTATCATGTCGTGGGACCAATCGGTAAAGGCAGATATTCGACGTTTTCAACTTTTTGTAACGCCAGAGACAAGGAGTCAGCACAACGATGGACACTTACAGCCGTTCATACCCGGGTACAACTCTCAGCCTGGGTATCTTTAGCCTGATCGCACTGACGGTGATATTGACCATCGGGATGCTGCTCCAGGTCGAGGATATGGTGCAGCTCAAGATTCTGATCGAAGATAGCGGGCCTGTACAGATGACTGGCCAGTTAGCCATCGAGTTGACCTTCGCCGGCTGCTTGTTGTCTGCCATCGTCAGCAGCCAGCGGCGCGCCTCTTTTTTGCCGCTAAGTTATCTGACCATGTTCTACTTCCTTCGTGAGGCCGACTTTCATTACAAAGTGTCGGAATTCGCCAAAGCGACTCAGTTCAAACGCTTCTATCTTCACGAGATGATCCCATTGTCCACAAAACTTTTTATGGCCAGCATCATCATTCTTTTTCTGGTGGTGCTAGTGAAATATCTACGACGTGAAAAAGCAGTGTTCTTAAAAGCGCTGCGCCATAAGGTCACCTGGGCATGGTTTGCCGTTTGTTGGTTTATGGTATTTGGCGTATCCCAGGTGATTGATCAAATTCCCCTTTTTCACACTGAAAAAGGGCAGGTCTTTGAAGAGGTGTTCGAGGCCAGCGCAGAGGTTATCGCCCTGCTAACCCTGATTCTATTTTGGATTCAGGTGTGGGGAACGATTCGTGCGAAAACAGCACCGAACACTACTGCCGCATCAACTCAAACAACGCGCTAACGATTGCTCTGGTACCGAGTATCACCGCCGGCCTCTTCGCAACCATTTCCGGCAACACGTAGATACCCTCTTGATCAAAGTTCTCGTGATCGGATACATCAGGATTAGGATGCAGCACGCCTCTGGCAAAGACCTGCCACCCACCCGCTCGCCCTCATCCGGAATTGCTCCGGGGTAATATAGCGCCCGTCTAAAAATCCAACCCTGATCTATACCCATCAACAACTTCTCGATCAGCTACTGCGCAAACTGGTTGTTAAACTCTGATCTGCTGCGATATTCTGAGGGCCGAATGCCCGATAGACAATTGGCTATCAGATACCCTTGACCACGAAGCTATTTCGTCTTTTTACTCCACTGGCCGTGCTGGAATACGCTACCATGATCGCGGCAGGTATCGGCTCGCGGCGGGAGTATTTCGCTGTCGTTGCACAACCATCTGATTTGAGAAAATGGACCCCGGCGCGAACTCTTTATCGTGGTGATGTCGGCGGTGGCAGAGAACGCTGGCAGTATCAGCGCGCTATAAAAAAACCCAACACACAAAGACGCCGTAAAATTGGGCCTACTCCTTAATTCTCAGCGACACGTTCAGATAGAGAGTAAAGCAAGTCAGGCAGTCTTTCCTCTTTGCCGTTTGGAGGCTGGCTCAAGTTCTGCTTTTGCCGGCCTCTGACATGGCCAGATCATAGCCCAGACCGCGGGCGTGCTGCCGCGCCTGATCCTGTTCTGCCGCGCTGCGACTAGCCACCCACAGGTTCGCGCACCGAGTACCAGTGCGACAATACGCCAGAACCGGGCCGATAGATTGATCAAACAATTGTTGCACCACACCTGCATCCGGGCCGGGAAAATCCATCGCCGTAATGGGTAAATAATGGTACGCCAGACCAGCCGCCTCAGCGGCAGCCGCAATTTCAGCAGTTGCAGTCTGGCCGACCTCCTCACCATCGGGTCGGTTGTTGATCAGCGTGAGATACCCCGCAGCCGCTATTTCGGCTACATCCTCCACCTGGATTTGCCCAGTGACGGCAATTTGGTCAGTTAACATCGTTATATTCATGTTCGTGATCCCTACATTGGTTTTATTAGCGCATACCACGGGTGAAGTATAAGCCCGCTCCTGCGTTCGCGAAAGGCACATCCTCTGCTCTCCCGGCTGATTTATCAGTCGAACCCGGCGACGACTGCCGAACAGATAGATTAAATTCCCAGGCCTTCCCACAGCAGCTTAATACCAACTACCATCAGGAAAATACTTATAATTCCGTAATAGATTTTGGGATCTGTGCGCTTAACCAAGTAGTGGCCTATCAAGACACCAATAGGCGCCAGTGGTGCTAGAGTCAGTGAATAAATCAGGTTCTCACTACTAAATTGTCCCAACGAGTAATACGGCACAAGCTTCACCGCATTCACCGAAGCAAAGAAAACCCCCGAGGTCCCTGCATAAATTAGTGGTTTTAGGTTTTTCGGCACAAGGTACATTTGAAACGGGGGTGCACCCGCGTGAATACTGAAGCTTGTAAAGCCTGCCAGAGTTGAAAATGCGGTTGCTGCGAACCCATTGTGACGGGCACTGGCGCGCGACATCCAACCCATGAGGCTCTGCACCCCAAAAACCAGCGCCAGAGTGCCCACCAGAATACGCATGTGGTCATCATTCATCGAACCGGCGGTAAAGTAGCCAATGGCGATACCAACCATTGCACCAGGCAACATCAACTGCAGTGCTCTGCGGTCGTAGCATCCCCAGTAGGTTTTAAGTACAACTATATCCATCACTACCAAGAGGGGAAGTAAGATGGCAGCAGCTTGTGTAGGCGACATAATCAGCGCCATTAATGGCACTGCGAGAACGGCTACGGAACCGCCAAAACCACCCTTGGAAATCCCATAAAGCAGGACTGCGGGGACGCACAACACATAGAAAAGCGGCTCATGCAGCAAGCGGGCCTAATCCACCAGACCAAATTCGTCTTTCAATACCTGGACTATTTCCGCCTTCGGGTTATCGGACAAGTGTACGGGCTTACCCGTGATTTTCTCCGCTATACCCGTATAAGTTGCAGAAATTTTCATGAGCACTTTTACAGGAAGGTCATTGTCCTTGGCCAGCGCCTGGCGCTCCTGCATGCGCGCCTTGTTCAGAAGAATATCCGGGTCGGGAAAATGATTGAGCAGCAATTGCCTGAAATCTTCTTTGGAATTCTCGACGACCTCGCCTTGGCGATAGGCCGGACCATCCCAGATTCGAGATGAGTCAGGGGTGCCCACTTCATCCATGTAGATCAGTTTCTCATCGCCATTTTTGCCAGTGACATAGCCGAACTCAAACTTGGTGTCGACAAAGACCTGATCGATGCCGGCCAGTGTCTCGCTGATTAGATCAAAACCCTCACGCAGCAGAGTCTCATAGGTGTCAACATCGGCCTGTTGTCTGAACTGGAACGCCTGATAGTTATTGTTAATATCGGTGCGAGTAATATTGACGTCGTCTGCCTCAGGAACGCCCGGGATACCCTGCAGAATGCCCTTGGTGGACGGGGTAATAAGTAGATCGGGAAGCCGCTGATCTTTTTCCAGCCCGTCGGGGATCGCAATACCACAAAACTCGCGCTCGCCCTTGGCGTAGGAGCGCCACATAGAACCCGTAATATATTGACGGGCAATGGCCTCGATCATCACCGGCCTTGCCTTTTGCACAATCCAGACCAGGGGGTGAGGGATTTCGAGAATATGACTTTCAGCCAGGCCCTGCTCCTTAAACAGGCCAAACCAGTGGTTGGAGATGGCATTCAACGCGGCGCCCTTCCCCGGCACACCGTTCATGCCGCCTTCACCGTGCCAAATACAATCGAAAGCCGAGATACGGTCGGAAATAACCATGATGGCCAGGGGTGCGCCTGCAGCCACGTCATAGCCCCGATCCGCCACCAGACGCGCGCTATCAGCATCTGTCAGCCAGTAAACAGACCGTACCTTGCCACTATGAACCGCTTGATCTGTTCGAATGGGCAAATCATCATTGACTGCCAATACTTTGTCCGCAAGACTCATACTTTGCTCTGTTGTCGCTGTTGATTGTGAAAGACGGTAATGTTAGCAGAGCAGCGGCGCAGATTACACAGGCGCCATCATGACTATGGCTTTCGCTTTTGTATCCAAGACGGATGCTTTACGATTGCGGGAAATTCCCACCCCCGAAATTACCGGACCCGTTATGCAAAAACTCTTTCTGTTCATGTTACTCACGGTATTTGCGCTGACCAGTCGAGCCAGTATATTCGCAGACTGCAGTGACATAGTTGATAACGACCATCGACTAGCCTGCTATGACGCAATGGCAGGCAAACCGATAAGTACGGATCCGACTACGGCGACCTCAAACGAAATTATCGAGTCCCCTGTTGCGGCGACCATCACAGAGCATGAACCAGAGTTACTCTTTCAGGAACGCCTGGAATTAGAAGAAAAGTCAGCGAACAACCCGTGGGTCATTACCCCACATAGACGTAACTATATTCTGCCGATTACTTACAACAGCAGGATCAACACCGAGCCCTTTGAGTCGTCATTTCCAGATGGCGAGATGGACGAAATCGAAGCCAAATTCCAAATCAGCCTGAAGGCACCGCTGTGGGAGGACATATTGGGCGAAGGCACTAACCTTTGGGGCGCCTATACCCAGGAAAACTGGTGGCAGGTATATAACACTGAGGAGTCCGCTCCTTTTAGAGAGACTAATTATCAGCCCGAGGTCCTACTCACGTTAGAGAATGATTTTGAGTTCTGGGGATTTCGCAACACACTCCTTGGTGTCAGTTTCACCCATCAGTCCAATGGCAGAAGTGAAGTTTTGTCCAGAAGCTGGAATCGAGTCATCGCCACCGCCCTGCTCGAGCGCGACCGGATGAGCTTGACTGCACGGGCCTGGTACCGCATTCCCGAAGATGACGATGATAACGACAATCCGAATATGTACAACTACTATGGCTACGGCGACTTGACCGGTACCTGGAAAGTGGATAATCAACAATTCTCCGTTATGCTTCGTAACAACCTGCGCAGCGACAATAAAGGGGCTATTCAATTAGATTGGACCTTTCCTCTCAGTAAAAGATTTAGAGGTTACGTACAGTACTTCAACGGCTACGGGGAAAGCCTGATCGACTACGATCACAGCGTGCATCGCATCGGTGTAGGTGTCTCTATGACAGAGTTGTTCTAGCCGCCGAATGGCCACCAAAAATCCAGTTGACACTGTCGGGCAGCTCCAGCCTTGCCATAAACAGTCATCGGCGCTAATTCGCAGGCAATGCGTCGAAGACGCTCGGCTTGAAACTCTTGCTCACACGCGCTGCCTAATTCTTTGCTGTTGATGATCTTCGTGATGTTATCGTTCTTTTAACGGTACAATATAGCAATAATTCGCGGCTTGGTTGTCAAGTACATTTTGCGGGGGGATTTGAGCCGGCCACCGCACTTTTAATTTTTCAAACCGAATCCTGTATCGGGATAAGCACTCATCAGCGCGATAGAAACCATGCAGGCACGGCTGGACACAATAAATATCTCACTCGAAATACTGAATGATCACAAGTATCTGAAGGCATTCGTCGCCCTACTGCTAGCCTTTGCGCTCCATAAAATTGGCGGTGACTGCGCCGATACACCCGATCAACCAGACCGACCAAAGGGATAAACCATGATCAGAGATTTCATTGATAGCATGCCTCTGTGGGGCGTGCTTCTAACGACCATTACTATCGTCTGGATGGCCACCGAGGTCGGATTTCGGGCAGGTGTTAGCCGCAGTAACAAACCGAGTTTCGATAATGAAACCCAAATCAGCTCAATGACCGGCGCCAATCTCGGCCTGCTGGCATTCCTTCTCGCCTTTACTTTCAGCATGGCGGCCGGACATTTCGACACCCGTAAAAAAATCATTCTGGAAGAAGCGAAGGTAATATCAACAGCATACTTACGGACCAGCCTATTGCCTGGAGAAGCAAGCGCGCAGATAAGGGCGCTGCTGCGCGACTATACAGATGTGCGCACCATTAATGTTGGCGACGTTGACGTTGAAGCTGTGATCCGTAAGTCGAAGCTGTTGCAAGCTCAAATGTGGGAGGAAATTGAGACTCTGGTCGCTGATGGCGACCTGTCCGTGATGCACAGCTTGTTAATTCAGTCTATTAATGAGGTCTTTGACTCCCACGAGGACCGCGTCGCAGCAGGCTTACACAATCGCATTCCGCCCACCATCTGGGTTGCACTCTACAGCGTGCTACTTCTTTCCATGCTGGGAATGGGCTTCCACTCTGGCATCAAGGGCTCTCGTAGCCCTGTACCCACGACTGCCCTCGCCTTGTCGTTCTCTATGGTACTTTTCCTGATCGCGGATCTTGACCGACCTGATTCTGGCCTGGTGACGCCTGATCAATCTGCTTTATTGGAGCTCAACAAACAATTTCAAGCGCTGCCAGACCAATAGTGGCCGATTAGGCGTCAGCTATCTGTGCCGTGGCCTCTATCTCAATCAGAAAATCGGGTAGTGCCAGCGCCTGCACACCAATCCAGGTATTGGCGGCGGGCATTACCTCACCATAAAACTCTCCCAGCGCTTGCCCGATGGGCTCGATAAGTGAAGGCTCATGGTTAACCACATAGGTTCGCAAGCGAACTATGTCGCCAACTCTGGCACCAGCCGCTTCAAGTACGACCTTAAGGTTGGCCAGCGCCTGCCGTGCCTGTGCACCGACATCGCCGGCCCCCACCACGTTATATTCCTTGTCCCAGGCCACCTGCCCCGCGCAGTGAATGGTGATGTTTCCATCTGACTTAACTGCGTGAGAAAATCCATACTCGACACTGCCATAAAGCGCATCGGGGTTAATAGTTTCTCTAGTCATAATAAGTGCCTCATTGTCGTTGCAATTGTTAAGCGGCTCTGGAGTCGCTAAAGATTGTCGTCGAAATAGCGCGTGATCGTGGTGAACACATGCAACCTGAAATCACTGATGCCATGCCGCTGGTTGGGATACACCATCATGTCGAATTGTTTGTCGGCTTTGATCAGTGAATCGGCGAACTGAAGGGTGAAAGCGAATTTCACATTTTCGTCGCCGGTACCATGTATCAGCAACAGCTTGCCCTGTAGTTTGTCTGCGTAATTCATCACATTTACCGCGGCATAGCCTTCGGGATTCTCCTCGGGGGTGCCCATCCAGCGCTCTACACCTACAGCTTGATAGCGCGTTAGATCAATGACGGGGGCAACACTGACTGCCGCCTTGAACAACGGTGCGGCTTTGGTCATGAGTGCGGCCGCGAGATATCCGCCACCACTCCAGCCCCAAAACCCGATACGCTCCGAATCCACCCAGGGCAAGCTCTTGAGGTAGTTAACACCCTGGATATAGTCCAGTACGGCATACTTACCGTACTCGCCATAGGTCAGATTTTTCGCAACCTTGCCCCGCCCTGTGGTTGTCCTGTTGTCCATCGCGAAGATTACGTAGCCATTCTGGGCCAGGTAGCGATGCCACAGATCCTGCGTTGGACCTCGCTGCGTGCCCCATCGATTAACCACTACCTGAGAACCCGCGTTGCCATAGCCGTAGCTAATGACCGGGTACTTCTTCGACGGTTCAAAATCCGGAGGCTTGATAATAAAACCGTTGAGCGAAATGCCGTCGTCAGTATCGAAGGAGACAAATTCTGTATGCGTCATTGCATACTCATCAAACGCAGGCACCGATTTGGCTACGATTGGCAGGACCTCCTCACCCGCGGCGTTAACGACTGATAGTGACTGCGGCGTACGTGCATCTGAGTGAGTGGCCAATGCATAGTCAGCATTGGGCGATAGCTGCCAATTGTGCCAGCCCACCTTGTCGGTCAGCTTTTCAACCTGCTTGTCCAGGAGGCTGACACGGTAAACGTGTTGGTCAATCAATGAATCTTTCTTCGCATAGAAGTAAACCCAACGCTCGTCTTCATCAACTCCAATGACGGAATCTACCGACCAATCCCCCTGCGTGAGCATTTGCCCCTCTTCGCCCGCCTCTATTTGGTAGAGGTGCCGGTACCCGCTTTTTTCACTGGTCCAGATTACGGTTCCGTCCGCCAGTGGCTGTAAATCATTGGTGATGTCAATCCAGGCCGGATCATTATCCTGTAGCACCAGCGTGGCCTTTTGCTGCCCCGGTTCGGCGTACCAAAGCTTCAAGGTATTGTGGTCGCGAGTTAGATGTTGGATATACAGACCATCCGAGCTTGTATTCCAGTGCATCTGCGCAAGATAGTCATCGGGGTCATGCCCGACATCAATCCAATCAGTCTTACCCGATTGAAGCGCATGGACGCCGATCCGATTAACCGCATGCTTCTCACTGGTGTTTGGATAATGGAAGGTCCGCACCTCACTGTAGCTGTGGAGTTCATCGATCAGTGGATAGAACCGCACTTCGGTAGCATCCATGCGCCAAAATGCGATTCGCTTCCCATCGGGCGACCAACGCCAACCGTCGACAGGCCCAAACTCGGTACTGCCGTAGTCAAAAATTCCATTAAAAATATCGCCGTCACCATCGCTGGTAACTGCCCTGGACTGACCAGAATCAAGATCAACTGTATAAATATTGTTAGCAACAACAAAGCCGACATTACGACCATCAGGTGCCAGCTTCACCAGCTGCAACTGCTGTCCCTCTACTCCCAGCGGGCGCAGCATCCTCTTATTGGTCTGATAAAGATACCAGGACGCGCTTCGATAGCCTTGCCAGTCGGTAGTCACCAGACCCTGCAGCAAAATCACGTTATTTTCTGGCTGCCACTGAAAATCTGTCAGTGTAAAGTTCTCTGGCAAACCGCTGACATCACTGAGAGCGAGCGCTGTTGTAAGCTGCCCGGACTCCACCGCCCGACTGACGATACGCTGACCTTTTTCACCTGACTCTATAAAGGCATAGCTATTGCTGTTCGGCAGCCACGCAATGGACTTGGGTAATTGCGCGGTAAAAGTGTCGCTGGCAAAGATCGTTTGTATGTCCAGCGGCTTACCAGGAGCGGCATGCAGTGCAGGCAGCGTCAACAAGATCATCGTAGCGCCAAGCATCATCGCTATAACCCTGCACAGCAATACTTCAGAACGTAGTCCGGCTGAACTAAATTTCACAATGATCTCCTTGTGATCGCCGTGCCGATAATCATTACCTTCACATCGGCGATGTCAATCAGGTGTATTGCACCAATTCCATTTGGTGACCAAATGGATCAAGTACATACCAAGACCGTGAATTCGGCCCGGGCCCACTTTCCGTCACAATGGGTCCTTCCATAGAAGTGCAGCCATGGCCATCAAGATACTCTATGGCGACCTTGACATCCTCAACCTCAAGGCAGATATGCCGGCAGCCCACATCGCAATTTCGCGGCGATATGGTTTTCGCATCGGCAGGACGCTCGTACTGAAAAAGCTCCATGTCGAGGTTGTCACACAATTTAAGCATGGCGATATACAGGCGGGCATCTGGCACATTCACATGTGCGTCGGTCCAATCGCGCCCATCATCCATATGCGGGATTTCGGCCGCATCGAAAGGTCCCATTCGATACCGCAGTGTTGCACCCATTACCTCGGTGTAAAAGGTAACTGCTTTGTCGATGTCGCTGACCGTCAGCGACACATGATCTGCTCGTTTAAATAGGGGTTTGTTGTCAGACATATTTTCGTCTCCGATAGAAATTAACCAATGAGTAAGGTGTAATAATGTGGTGCCTTGGTTACGGCTAGCACGAGTGAAACTGCGAGCCCGATGATCAGTATTGCGTTACGCCACCACTCTGCGCGAAACGCTTTCATTACGCTGTCATTGTTAACTAACAAGATCACAATCACGTAAACCAGTGGAATTACCACCACGTTGATGCCCATCAACAAAATCACTTTGAGCAGTGCGGGGAACTCCCAAAATGGAGCCAACAACGCCGCGGCCAGAACAAAAGCGAACAGCAACCGTTGGTAGGTTTTGTTGTCTTGACTGAAACGCCAGGGTCGACCCAGCATATCCAGAATGAAGTAAATCGTGACCTGCGCGGTCACCACCAATGTTGTCATGGCGGCAATGAACAGGCCCAGTGAAAATATCATCGGTCCGAGAAAAGACAGTACCGCAGGTAAGGCGTTGCTAAAGACCGCAGATGCCTGGCCTACGTCGGCAAAGCTCGCATGATCGGTTAAGGAGTTCAAGGCAAAGCCACCCGCCACCAGCACGAAGAAAGCATACGCTCCAAAAATAAAACCGAGATTAACAACCGCGCGGCGGAACGCTTGTGATAGTTCGGCCTTATTCCCACCGGCATTAGCGGCGAGATACGGCATGCCCAGCAGAGCGCCTGGCGCAATTGCTGCGCCAACCATGGCGATGATCGAACTGGTTGCTACGCGAGGTGTATCACTATCAGGAACAGGAAGATCCGGCGGTATCGAGGGAACAAACCCATCAAGAATGGCACGCCATTCAGTAAAGCCGCGCACCGCGACCAGCAGAAAACAGAAGAACATGACTACCATTAGCAATGACATCACGCGCTGCATACGGTCATAGCCCTGAGAAAATACCAGCCACAGAATGCCCGCCGAAAGTGATAACGACAGCAGGACTTCGAATGCCAGCGAGACGGGTTGCGATTCACTGATACCGGACGGAGGAAGACCTACAAGCGAAGTAAAGGCGGAGGTGATCACTGAAATTTGGCCCATCGCCACGAGAAAATGAACTGGAACATTGATCAGCAGTATCAGCCATGCGAACCCAGGGTGGATCCGTGACTTTATCAGTTCAAACATGCCCTGATCAGGATTGAGCGCACCAATACGTGATGAGCTGTCTACAGAGATCACGAACACTGGCAGTAGCAGTAGAATCACCCAAAGCAAATCATAGCCAAACCAGGCACCGGCAAGCAGGAACGATGCAACCGCACCTGCCCCCATAGTACCCGCCGCTATCACCGCGGTCGGCCCTACCAGGTTTTGGAATGTGCGGATGACCACGTTCATTGTTGCCCACCCTGTTTTGCCAACAGGGCATGCTGCCCGTACAAACGGACCGTAACGGGACTCAGCGCATCAACTGCAGGGGCATCGCGATTCATTGAGCTTCATCGTGCCGATAGATTGTGCCACCTTTCATCACCATGGTGATCGAACGCAATGCGCTGATGTCCGCGACAGGGTCAGCTGAAACAGCAACAATGTCTGCGTATTTACCCACTTCCAGGGAACCGATGTCGTCCTCTGCCCCCAACATCTTCGCGGGCTCTATAGTCGCCGCACGTAACGCTCTCAATGGAGTCATACCGGCCTCAACATAGTACTCTGCTTCACGGACCGTTGCCGTAGTGCCGTCGTTAGGCTCATCAGGCAATTGATCTGTTCCCAGCGCGATATTAACGTCCTCATCAATCGCTGTGCGCAGAGAATCCCAATGTATCTTGCCAACAGAATTACGACGCTCGAGATACCACTGGGGCGAGCCGATAGCCTCAAAGAAAGGTTGAGTGGCGGGCTGGCTAACCACAATTGTCGGCACCAGCCAGGTACCGGCACGCGCCATCTTCTTCAACACAGCGCGGTCGAGCATGTAACCATGCTCAATACTATCTATGCCAGCATCAACCGCCACAGAAGTCGCTGCAGAAGATCCTGAGTGTGCTGCGACCTTGACCCCAAATCGATGTGCCGCGTCTACCACCGCATTAATTTCTTCTGGTGTCATCAGCGCTTCTGCGATGGCACCACCGTCGGTGGCAATACCACCGGAGATGAGTATTTTAATCCAGTCAGCGCCCAGGCCGATCTGCTTGCGGGCCGCTTTGACCAGTTCGTCTGGTCCGTCGGCATAGATTACCCCGGCTTCTGAACCGTGCCCACCCGTAATGATGACTGCCTCGCCAGCGCTGAATATTCGCGGACCATGGCTCTCACCCTTGTTGATTGATTTCTTCAGAGCAATATCACCATAGCGATGCTCTCCCGGAAGCCGCACAGTGGTCACACCGGCTTGTAACACCTTTTCAGCGTTAGCGGCCATTCGCAATACAGCCGCGGCCTCGGTTTCATTCGCCAGTTGTGCCTGCATCTTGCCCGGCAGGATCAAACCCAGGTGAACATGCATATTCATCAAGCCCGGGATCAACCATTGACCACTGGCATCTACAATTTCCGCACCAGCGGGAATCTCTACCTCGGAGCGACTTCCAATAGCAGCAATACGCTCGCCATCCACCAAAATGACAGCATCTTGCAGTGGTTTTTTGCCGTCAAGATTGACGATGGTACCGCCAACGATAGCGGTGGTCGCCGCGCTAACCGGCAGCATGACCAGCAACTGACAAGTGAGCACAGCAGCTGCGCGTAAAAGTTTTATTTTCATGAAATTACTTCTCTCGTTATGCATTAGTTTTACGGTTGAGATACAGCTTCATCCGCTATTTTCCAAGCCTCTACCTCTTCCCGCAACAAGCTAAGCGGTAGCGGACCATTTTCAAGGATCAGCGCATGAAATGCGGCTAGATCGAATTCACTGCCGAGTCGCTGCTCTGCACCGGCTCGCAGATCGATCATCACCTGCATGCCAATTTTGAATGCCGTGGCCTGGCCAGGTACCGCCATGTACCGGTCGACTGCACGTTCGTTATTTTCCTCTGAGCTGGCGGTATTGCTATTGAGGTACTCAATCGCCTCTGCGCGGCTCCACTCTTTCAGATGTAGACCACTATCGACTACCAGACGACACGCCCGCCAGAGCTCACCTGCGAGTTGACCAAACTGAGCATAGTCATCCTCGTACAGACCAAGCTCATCGGCCAGATACTCCGCGTAAAGGGCCCAGCCTTCGGTAAAGGCCGTGTTAGACCACCAGATATAATACTGACGAATCTCCGGGATATCTCGAGACAGCATGACGGAAGATTGTAGATGGTGTCCAGGCACCCCTTCGTGGAAAAGAAGCGCCGGAAGATCGAACGTACTGAGGCTACTCATGTCATACATACCAAGGTACACGGTTCCAACATTATCATTGTCAGGGCTACCCGACTCATAAAACCCGACCGGAGCAGATTTCTCGCGAAACGCCTCGATACGGCGTATTTGCAGTGGATGGGGCATGGGGTAAGGCAGTATTTGATCCATGGTGCCGTGAGCTTGGCCGGCCAAGTGCTGCGCCAGTTCCAGATAGGCCTGCCGCCCTTCGTCCGTATTGGGAAAGTAAAAGGCAGGGTCAGTCTTTAAATGGGCAAAGAACGCTTTGAGATCGCCGGGAAATGCGACTCGCTGGCGAATTTTATCCATTTCACCTTGTATACGTTCAACCTCAGACAAACCGAGTTGATGAATCTGCTTTGGGCTAAACTCAGCGGTGGTATATTGATCAATAAGAAACTCATAAAATTCAGCACCGTCGGGCAGCGCCCAAACACCCGTGTCTGTCGCGTCTGCGATACCGCTTTTCAATTCTTCTATCAGCATCGTATAAGCTGGCACAAAGTTTTCAGCGTATGCCGTACGGGCCTCAGCGAGCAGCGCTTCGCTTTCTCCATCATCTAAATTGAGGCCGGTCAGCTTCTTTTCAAAATTGGCCAGAATGACGTTTTCATCTCCCTCGATAATCGATCGAGCACCATCAATAAGGCGCTCTGCGACCGCGGGAGGAATACGAATACCCATTGCCCGACGTGCCTGCAAGTGCTCGGCTAGTTGCTGTAGCGGAACCGGCACCTTGCGTAACCGCTCCACGTAAAGTTCCGCGCTTTGCCGCGAGTCTATCGGATGACTGTTCAATAGTGTCCCGGCGATCGTCAGATGGGGGCCCACAATTTGATTAATCGGGTTCAGGTGATACCGCCAGCGATAGCGCTTCAGGCGCAACTCCAGTTCTGCCTCAAACGCGCGATAGTCCACCTGTGACGGTCGATCCAGCGTCTGGAAATCTATTTCTGCCCTTAGGGTCTGAAGGTCTTGTTTCGCTTGCTCCGCTTCCAGATCCCATGCCCCAAGAGACAGATCAAACCACTCGCCACTTGAGGCATTGGAGCCCAGACGCGAAGCAAGTACGGGATCAGCAGCCACACGACGTTCAAAGACAGTGTTCAGGAATTGCTCCAAGCCTTGCGTCTCTAAAGGCTGCGCCGGCGGGGGTTCAGCGTTGCTGCAAGATAGCGAGCCTAGTGCCATAGCGACTATCAGCAGCAAGCTAACGACTGGTGTCATATTATTCTTCATAACAGCTGATCAAGCATTACAGGCGGCACCGGACCAGCACGTAAGACCGCGTCTACCCATTGCTGTGGACCATCATTCTGCGGACTAGCTTTATAAATAGCGAAAAGCTGCTTGAAGTGCGGGTAGCCGGTAAAATAGTCGGTGATCTGCATTGGGGAATTGACCACACGTTGCCACAGGTTTTTGGCAAACTGTGGCGCCAATAACCCTTCTTTTTTGGCGAATGCCAGCACCTGCGACTCACCCCAGCCGGCCGTATTGACTTGCACGCTTACATAAGCGCGGGTGGCATTTTCCAGCCGTTTGCGCAGGTGTGCGAGGCGGGTTAGCGGCGCATTGTCTGCCCAACCAGCATCCAGCATAAGCTCTTCGCTAAAAGTACCCCAGCCCTCTACGTAAGAACCATTAGCAAACAGCGAGCGTATCGCTGGTGCCTGACTCACGGCAACCTTGTACTGCAGGTAGTGTCCGGGAAACATTTCATGCGACATAATCATGGTATTAAAGTGCGCATTAAATGACCGATAAAAATCGTCCTGCAACGCGGGAGCAGTCGTATCTGGAATCGAGGGCAGATAAAATAGTGTGTTCGCGTCAGGGGCAAATGGTCCGGTCGGATAGACGCCCCCTACCGTAGCGCCGCTAAAATGTGAGGGTGAAAGCGCAATAATCAAGGTGGTCGGTTTTGGTATGCTCGCAATGCGCTGCTCTTCGACGAAACGCCGGGCGGCAGACGCTAGTACGGTGAAGCTCTCTAGAAAGTCCGCGCTATTATCCTGACGATCTGCCTCCATCGCCTCAATTGCAGCGCCTAAAATGCGGTTGCCGTCGGCAGGTACTTCAGCCGGCTTATGTTGTGTTGACTGCCACCGTCGTGCCTCACTGTTCATCAACACGCGGACGTCACGCATTTCGTCAGCAGCAGCCGCCAACAGGCTCGTCGGGGTGTAAAGGCCCGAGGTCCTGCGAGCCAGCTTCGCCGCATAGTGCTTAATATCGATAGCAGGACTGGCGGAGGCTCCCGGCATGATATTCTCACGCAGGTGCGTTTCGAGTTCCCGGATAGAGTCGACAGCCAATCCTATTCCTGCCTCAATCGACATGTCCTTGGAGCCAGCCGGCCACGAGGCGGTCAACGTGCTCAGATTGCCTGAATAAAACTCGCGGGTGCCCTCAAGTGTGCGTAATGCTGTTTGAGTGCGTAGCGCATTGCCCCCGACCAACGATTGCACCGCTTTGTGACACAACCGCTGCACCCCCTGTAGGCGAGCTATCAATGCAATGCTGCGATCTTCCTTGGACAGCTGATCCCGCACCAGAAGATGCGTCAGGGCCTGCGATACGTGCTCAGCGAACCATTGGGGTTGTTGCGTCAGAGGTCGATCCTCACGCCAATTCGCCAGCTCGTCTTCTATCTTACCGAGCAAAACCTGGAGATCAATACGTGTCGACAGAACAAGCTGAGCTGGTTTAAGCAGAGCGCGAACTTCAGCAGCAGTCGCTTCGTTGAAGGCGAGCCACTGCGCTGTGGCTGGTTCCGCATAATCTTCGAAACTCGCGGCCGCAACAGTATCACCATAGGCAAAAGCAGTGCTGGGATAAAAGCCCTGCCAGGCCTCAATATATTTATCAATAACAGCTCCCGCTTCAGGCTTAGCCGTTGCGGTGGTGGAAGGTATCAGTAGCAGAGGAAAACACAGGAGAGTGTTCAACAGCTGTCGGAAGAAGTGTGTCTGGGAGCGTTTTTTCATGCAGCCTCTCCACAGTTTTTATTGTCTGGAAACAACCCGTTAACGATATCGCCCGTTGCCATAAAGTGCACAACGGGCGGTAAGTCAAAAAGAAGACCTGCGTAAATCCCCTCCCTTATTCGCGCATCAGAAGTTGTAGCGCGCTCTTACACCGAAGCGCTGCACGGCAGGTTCAATATTCAAACCACCGGAGAATGCCTTCTGATAGGCGTTGGTGTAGTACTCTTTATCGAACAAGTTCTCCACATAAAACGCTACCGTGTAGTTTTCATGTCTCACGCCTGCCCGCAAGTTAAACACCTCGTAGCTTGGCACTTCCCAGGGGAAGCCTGACTGGATCAGCGCATCCGTTGATGCAACGATTTCGTCGCGATATTGAAATTCGCCGCGCACGAAGCCTTCCAGCGAACCTGTCAACACAAAATCATACTCTGCATCTGCGGAAACAGTCCACTTTGGCGAATTGGGTATAGTCTCGCCATCCAACACTCGGTTTTCGCCGTCAATGGTGCCAGTGAATGTCTCATACTCAGCGTCGAGATAGCCGACGCTAAAGTTCATTACCAGACTGTCTGTAGGCGCCGAGGTAATCGATAGTTCTACACCCTGCGATACCGCTGATTCAGCATTGTCGATACCGCCAAAGATGACGAAGTCCCCGTTCTCATCCAAACCCGCTTGCTGGAACGCTGTCTGCAGATCTGTCCAGTCCATATAAAAGATAGCTGCATTGACCCGCAGAGTACGGTTTAGGAACTCTGCTTTATACCCTAACTCATAGTTCCATATTTCTTCGGGATCATAGGATGTTCCTTCAGGTGAAGGACTCAACTGGACACCACCGGACTTGAATCCCTTCGCAATTGAGGCATAAATGGTCGAATCTTCGTTGACGTCATAGTTCACCGATACACGGGGTGAGAAGTCAGTGAACGTCTCTTTTTCGCTCAGAATCTGCACAAACGCTCCGCCGAAGCCCGTGATATCAGCGTCGATAGTCTCCTCACTGTAGCGACCCCCTATGGAGACGACCAGGTTATCGGTGAATGCATAGTCAAGCTGGCCAAAAACGGCTATGCCATCGGATGATTCGGTAGATTCTTCTGTGTCGATAAGGAAGCCCTCGTCCAAACCAAAGGGCTGGGCGGCACCGACAAAGGTTTTATTGTCAATCGTGCCTTCGTCATCGTTGTAGAAGAGACCGATATTCCAGTTAAGCTTCTGCTCTTCAGCACTCTGCAGGCGAAATTCCTGGGTGAAGCTCTCACGCTCAATGCTACGGAATTCATTAAAGAAATCACCGCTGCCGCCGTCAATGTCACCGCGCAAGAAGAAGTCTGAATCGATATAGCCGGTGATACTGGTAAACGACATATTCTCGAAATCGTAATCTACTCGAGCGATAAAGTACTCAAACTCGGTACCTACTTCCTGTGGCGAGTTAAAGTTAACCTCGTCGTCGTTATCTGGAAAAAAACCTACGCCATCTGGGCTAGGGTCTGCGAGACCATCGCCATTGGTATCCGGAAAATCGGCGAACAACACATCGCCAGCAAAAGTGGAGAATACGCCAGAAGGAATACCCTCTCGCATACCGACCTCCTCGTCTGAATCGCTGTAGTTCAGGGTAATAGAGAGCTTGTCGGTAGGCGTGTAGAGCACAGACGCCTTGATGTATTGGTAGTCGGCATCATTGCCACCGCCCGTGGGGTTGATGTTCTCAATGTTGCCGTCGGTGCTAAAGTCTTTATAGTTGATCCTGGCTGCCAACACATCTTTAATAATGGGTATATTCAAAGTACCCTCCAGGTCCACAGTATCAAATCTGCCGTAGTCGACCATCACCGAACCACCTAGCTCATCCGTGGTGGGCGCTTTAGAGGTCACACTAATACCGCCGCCCAGTGCATTGGCGCCGAAGTAGGTTGACTGTGGCCCACGCAGTATCTCGATCCGCTCAATATCCATAACGGGTGGGTTGCTGCTACTTGACGACAGATTAAATCCGTCAATATAGAAGCCAAAGGTCGAGGTGCGCCGCGCCTGGTTAGAGTTCACGAAATTAGTGACGCCGCGCATACTGATTTCTTTACGCGAGCGTGCTCCATTGCTGACAAAGCTGGCGTTGGGCGTACGAGCCACAAAGTCTGTGACATCGCGGAACATGTTTTTCTCTATGTCGCCTTCGTTGAAGGCCGTGATGCTAATGGGAACATCTTGCAGATTCTGCTCACGATGCTGAGCCGTGACTACAATCTCTTCAACACCCCCAGTGGACCTCCCCTGCGCCAGTGCACCACCGGAGGCTGCGGAGCCGACAAGGATAGATGCGGCTAAAATTGTTTTCGCCACTCGGTGACTAACAGATCCGTTCTCTAGTTCTCTATTGCTCATGAATTGCTCTCCAGTGTAATTCTCATAACCTACCCTGCGGATTTGACAGTAAAGAACTTGTTGTTTCAATAGCATGTTCTGGAGAGTTTTATTGCGTTTAGTGCAAACATGCGATAAATCACCGAAAGCAAGGCCAATTGGGGGACGAAATCACCGGCTTACACCGCTGAACTGCGTAGATGTGCTTCGACACAGGTCATCAACCGATACGCCCCTACCGGCAGTTGACGGCCTGCCCGAGTAATCAGGCTAGTTTTTGTACTTCGCAGCACCGGGTTGCTAGACGCCAGCGCGCAGAGGCTGCCGTCTTGTAGGCAGTCTTGTACTACGAGCTGTGGCAGTATTGAAATACCACGCCCCGACAGCACAAAGTCTTTGAGCAGTACCAGGGAATTAGTCACCAGCGACGGCTCAAGGAATACACCCTCCTCCTGTTCAGCATCGTGGATAATCTGCCGAATTCGATAGCCCGAATCAGGTAGGCCGATGCTCTCACGCTGGATACTCTGCAGGCTGACATCACTTGCTGTCCTCAGGTGATGCTCACAGTTAACAATGATGCGCAGTGGCTGGGGAATAGTAACCCGGGAGCTGATACCCGGCTCCCGTGGGATATCGAAGATCAAGCCTAAATGAGCCTGATCGTCGCGGACCTGTGCAGAGACGCTGGTGGTATTGGAAATCGCGACCCGTATCTCCATCCCCGGATACTGCTGCATGAAATCATCGAGCATATCGCTGAAACGCTGGGTAACGAAGGCCTCGCCCACAGCGAGCACGATTTTACCTGTGCGTACTTTTTTCATCTCTTCGATGTGGGACAGGAAGGCCTCTTCCTGCGATAGTTTCTCTCGGTAATACTTGCATACCGCCTCACCGGCCTCTGTGAGGCCGATGCGTCGGCGCCCCTTTTCGATCAATGGCAGGCCCAGCTCGGCTTCCAGCTGTGCAATCTGTCGGCTGACTGACGAGGTGGCGATGTTAAGGCTCTCGCTCGCCGCATTCATGGTACCGAGGCGTGCCGATTCGTATAGATATTGAAGGCGAATATCACTGGGCATAGGTGGATCCTCTGAGACTGCGTTTGCCGCCTAGTTTGCGCCAAACGCTACGAAATAATCAATCCTTTGCTATTGTTTACACTGTGCATTTGTTTACTGTAGCGGTTCGAATGAAATCTACCCCAATTATCTTCTCGAAGGCAGGAGCACCTGATGGATCGCGATTCAATCAACTGGAGCGGTTATATTCCAGCACTAACCACGCCTTTTGCCGAGGATGAAAGCCTGGATGAATATGGCGTTAAGGAATTACATTCCTGGGTTCACCGATGCGGCGTGCACGGCTTTATTGTACTGGGCACGCAAGGTGAGTGGTTCTCACAGACCACAGCGGAAAAACGGCGCCTGATGGAGCTTGCGGGGGAAAACATGCGGGGGAAATTGACCCTGATCTCTGGCTGCAACGCTTTTCGCGCCGGAGAGGCCATTGATAATATTAGCTGTGCCGCCGATAATGGATTCGATGGTATTCTACTCACGCCCCCGCCTTACATCATGCCCACCGAGCGCGAGATCTATGGCTTCTACAAGGACGTGAGCGATAACAGCCCGCTACCAATCTGCGTATACAACTGGCCACCAGGCACTAACATAGACATGTCCATCGAATTACTCTCGCAGCTGGCTGACCTAGATAAGGTGGTGGCCGTAAAGAACTCAACGCCAGACCCCCTGCATTTTACCCAGGTTCTGGCCGCGCTTAAGGATCGCGTACGCGTGTTTGGTGCGCCAATGAATGAACTGGGAATCACCTTAGTCACTGAGCATGGCTGCGATGGGACAATGGGTGCAGGCGCGGTACTGGGTAGCGATCAGCCAAACTTTTATAATGCGATCTGGTCGGGCGACCTGGAGCGCGCTCGGGAACTCGGTGCCAGAGATACAAGAATCATGCAGGATTGGTTTAACGCCGACTACACCGGCCGTTTCGGCTCGGCACAGGCGATATTCAAAGAGGCACTCAATCAACAGGGTTTGCCAGGCGGAGTTCCGCGCAGGCCTATTTTGCCCCTGGAAGACAAGGACGTCGCCGCTATCCGCGCCACACTCATGGCGCTGGACGTAATCAGCGCATAGGGTGGCTCATTACGATGTCATCGTTATCGGAGCGGGCCTTACGGGGGTCGCTACCGCCCTACACCTAGCAAAAGGAGGTGCCTCAACATTAGTACTGGAGCGCCAGCAGATTAACCGGGGCGCTTCCGGGCAGAACGCAGGTTCGCTGCATTTTCAATTGGAGTACCGGCTGATCGAACACGCCGGGGATCTCGATGAAGAGTTATCATTTTATGCCGCACTGGCGCGCCTTGCGATTACTGACTGGCGCGCGTTAGAGACCGAACTTAGCGATAATATTGAGCTTGAAATGACTGGGGGACTGATGGTGGCGGAGTCTGCTGAGCAGATGTTGACGCTGGAGAAAAAAGCGAGAATCGAACGTGCCCAGGGCCTACAAGTCACCTTACTGGATCGCACAGAGGTACTGGCGAAAGCGCCGTACCTGAGTGAATCAATTACCGGGGCCCTGTATTGCCCTGATGAAGGCCATTGCAATCCGCGGTTGTTATCTCATGCGTTTGCGCGCGAGGCTGAGACCGCCGGTGCGAAGTTTCAAATGCAGACCGAAGTGACAGGTCTGCAACGCCAGGGCGATCGCTGGCTGGTAACGACTAGCAGCGCTCAAACATCAGATAAACAAACTTATACCGCAGACGCTGTAGTCAATGCAGCTGGCGCGTGGTCCGCCGAGATCGCCCGTATGGCGAACCTGCATCTGCCTGTGTTTCCGGTCGGACTTATTATCAGCGTGACTGAAAAAGTGCCTGCTATTATGGATCACTTGATTCAGCATGTAGGCCGCAAACTTTCACTTAAACAGGTTGATGACGGAAACCTGCTTATTGGTGGAGGCTGGTCTGCCCGATTACCGCAAACAAACGGCAAGTGGCAAGCAGATTACAGAGCGGTACTGGACATAGGCGAACTGAAGAAAAATCTGGCGACAGCTTGCGATGTGATGCCATTGCTCGAAGATGTACACGTACTTCGCAGTTGGACAGGCACCACCGGTATAACGCCGGATCAGTTGCCAATCATAGGAGATATCGCTCAGGCTCAAGGGTTCTATGTTGCCGTTGGCGGCTCGGGCTTTACCTACGGGCCCACCTACGCAAAGCTACTAGCCGAGCTTATATTACATGGTAACACCAGTTTTCCGATTACTGCGTATTCCCCGAACCGCTTCGGGCATATGAATATGTTCATGGGATAGCACCAAATGTCGATGCGCTATGACAAAAACGTGACTCGCGGCAGTGCCGTAGAGTTGATCATTGACGGACAGTCGGTATCCGCCTACGAAGGCGAAACTATTGCCGCTGTCCTGCTTCTAGCGAATAAAACAGTCTGTTATCGAACACGTAACGATTCACCACGGATGATGTTCTGCAACATGGGCACGTGTTTTGAGTGCCGTGTTAGAGTGACTCAGGCTGGGGTCTCACGCTGGCTGTTGGCTTGCACAACAACCGTAGAGGCACAGATGAAAGTCGACACCGGAATCGATTTTTCGCGATGGATGCCCGGGAGCAACAGCGATGTATGATCTCGCCATTATAGGTGCTGGCCCCTCCGGCATGAGGGCTGCGGAAATCGCCAGCAAGCACGGTATGCAAACCGTGATTATCGACGAACAGCCTCAGGCTGGAGGTCAAATTCTGCGACGTCCGCCGGCAGCTTTTTCTGTGTTTAAGTGGTTACCACAGCGCGTCTATGCAAACTTGCACAGGCTGTATGAGCAATTCAAAAGTTTGGATGACCTCACTCACCTCCACAGTACGGCGGTTCTTGGCATTAGCGCTGAGGCAGATAACTTTACCCTCCATATCAACGGACCATCCGGCTTGGATTCACTGCTCGCATCGAAAGTGCTGATCGCATCGGGATGTTTCGATATGCCACTGGTGTTTCCAGGCGCGCAACTGCCCGGCGTAATGGCGACAGGTGGCATGCAGGCTTTCCTCAAATCGCAGCAGATCCTGCCCGGCGAACGGTTTATGTTTATCGGAAGCCATCCGCTTCAGCTAATAGTGGCATGCCAGATTGCGAAAGCCGGCGGTGACGTTGCAGGCGTATTCTTTACACCTTCTCTGTCACACTATTTAAAAGTGCTACGAAAGCCTCTTGTGCTGCTACGCCAGCTTCCGAACATGTTGTTTTTTGTAGCAGTACTCACACAGTTATTGGTAAGACGGGTGTCTATAAAGTTTGGCGCCGATCTGGTTAGTGCCCATGGCGAGGATGCGCTTGAGAATGTCGTGCTTAGGAAGCGCTCTGGCGAAAATACTAATGAGACGATTCATTGCGACCGACTCGGACTCTGTTTTGGGTTTTTGACCAATAACGATTTGGCACGGCAAGTTGGCCTAGCCTGTAGTTGGTCCCAAACTTCGGGAGGGTGGATCGTAGATCACGATCCGGGTATGCGATCCACAGTACCGGGCATTTATGTTGCGGGTGAAACCACCGGCGTTGCCGGCGCCAACGTCGCTTGTCTGGAAGGACAGTTGGCCGCTTTAAGTGCGGTGCATGATTCACAAAAAATGAAACAACCCGACTACGACAAGGCCTGTGCTGCCCTACGCGGGCCTCTTCAGGCCGCAGCAAAATTTGCAGAGCTATTGGCGGAGGTATCGTACCCAGGTGAGGCGGCGATTCATCGCACCATGACAGACGATGCATATCTGTGTAAATGTGAGGAAGTCAGTGTCGGCTCAGTCAAAGCTACGCTGACAAAGAACCCTGACGTCAGCGATTTAAACGCATTAAAACTGTTAACCCGCTGTGGCATGGGTCACTGCCAGGGGCGCTACTGTCATTACCAAAGTCGGTTCCTGTTGGCGAAGGAGCGCAACCTCTCTATTGATGCGATGCCTGGTTTCACCGCTCGCTTTCCCATTCGACCGGTGAGCATCGGCGACATGCTGGGCAATGCACCCACAGAAAAAATCGAGTGATAGCACCAAATAGTAGCGAGGCAAGAACCAATAAAATCCGCTCGCTAATGAGTGGACATAGACTCGGCAGTCTTCAACCAGCTGAAGAATTCAACGGTATAGCCGCCGGGGTCTTCGACGAGAAAGGCCCTGATGGGACTACTTGTGCTGTCAGCAATCGGCTTAAGAATCGTGGCGCCTCCATCACTGACCAGTCTGTCGTACCAGGCATCCACATCGGGCGTGACTATACTCAGCATCACCGCGTTAGTTTCCTGCACTCGATGATAGCTGGTGCGGCCCTCCAGAATGACGCCAACCACAGAGTTGGGGGTCATCCGGAACAGCTTTGCGAAGTCCTGGTCGAAAGTCTTTTCAAGACCCAGAGTTTCACCATAGAAACTTGCTGCGGCAGTGATGTCCTTGTAATAGAGCATAACCACTGTTTCCGCGATCGCAGGAATAGCTTTACTTTCGAGTTCAGACATTGCGGGGCCTATGCGAAACACTAACGTAATTAGCAGGAGTAAGGGTATCAACTTCACAATGTTGGCAAACACCCGGCGACCGAGAATACCATGCCCGGTTGCCCGCATTGAGGTTGTCCGATGTACCCTTATCTCTCGTAGCACGTTCACACTCCATTGAATAAATCTATGAACGCAGTATACGGAAAACAGACACCCAGATAACCCGTGCTTAACTAACCGATGACCAACAAACTCTGTGAGGCTTTACATTATGGACAAAATCAAAAGTATTTATAGCGCATTATTTCTAACACTGGCGCTTGCCACCACCGGCAGCCACGCAGCTGATGTCGAGATATTACCCGAGACGGAGGGGTTGTGGGAATACACTGACCTCATAACCTCGAAAGGCGAATCGCTGCCACTCACGGGTGTATTTCTGATTAAAGATGGCGTGTTCCTACAGCAAAGTATTTATAACGGAGGGTCTTTTTCCGAGCAGGGCTCGATGGCGCACGCCGGCACATGTTGGGCCGGTGGCGCAGGTTTACGTTTGACATCGATTCAGACTTTGAGTATGTCGCCGGTGGATGATGAACGCCTGTCGTCCATGGGTACAATGGAGCACGACCTCAAAGTGACCAGAGATGGCGACGACCTCACTCTGGTATTTGGTGGGGGTACTAGCACCATCCAAACGTTCAAGAAAATCAACGATGCAAGCAATACACGCATCTACCCCTTTGCCGATGGCAGACTGGCTCTGACCAACGATTACTTTATTTTGGTAGCCGGTAACGCAGAGGATGCCGTTACCGGCTACGGAACATATACCCAGGAAGGCGAAACACTCACTTTGAACGTTATCCGCTGGGCACAAAGCGATGGTAAAACTACAAATAATGTTCAGGATACGACCTTGCGCGCATCGTTCGATGGCAGCGTCCTGAGCCTACCCGATGGTAAGAGTTTCACTGTAGTGCAATAGATTGTGTGGTAAAAAGTCGAGACCGAAGCATCGGCAGTATCGCACTACAGGTTGGAAGAACGGGCCGCCAGGCCGGCGACTAGTGGAACTCAACAGCCAAAGGTAACGAGCAAAGACACGGGTAACATCAGGGGGGGGGGTTGGATATAATGACATAATGTTATATCTTTTCGTGATTGATAATCAGGAACAGCCCCCATGGAAACATCCAACAAGACCGCCCGGGAAATTTATCAGCAGGTAATGAGTAACCCGGCTCGCAAGCGCTTTGGCTTCGGCAATAAGGCGGTACTGGTAAATATCGATCCACAGAAAGCTTATACACGCACCGATTTGTTCCCCACCGCCTATGAGACGGACCCTAGGCAGTTGCTATATGTGAACGAATTGGCCGCCGAGTTTCGGCGCCTGGAATGGCCTGTTGTCTGGACCCATGTGGCCTATATGGAGTCCGCTGAAGACGCCGGCATTTGGGGCACGCGGACGAATACACCCGACTCACTGCAGAACATAGGGTTTGGCTCCCAGCGCAGCGAATTTGACGACCGTCTCGAGATAGACCGGGTGAAAGACGTTATTTATATGAAAAAAATGCCCTCAGCATTTTTTGAAACCCGCTTACAATCCCTGCTGGTATGGCATCAGGTAGATACCGTCATTCTTACTGGCGGCTCTACCTCTGGCTGCATACGCGCCACGGCGGTAGAGAGCCTGTCTCGAGGGTATCGTACGATTGTTCCCGAGGAATGTGTGGCCGACAAACACGAGAGTTACCATTTCGCCAACCTTACCGATTTGGCCCTGAAGTACGCCGACGTTTTAGCCGTAGCGGAAGTCAAAGCGTGGCTGGGCAGCCATTGATGAAAGAGGACCCCGGATTTTACGATTACTGGCCCTATGAGCGCCGACCAAAAATTCAGTGGCCCAATGGCGCCCGAATGGCTTTCTGGGTAGCCCCTAATATCGAATTCTATGAACTGAATCCACCCCTCAACCCCTCTCGCAAGGCTTGGCCGGAGCCCGCTCCCGCTTTACCAGGGTATACGATACGGGATTACGGAAATCGTGTGGGACATACACGCCAGATGAAACTGCTGGACAAATACGGCGTTCGCGGTTCTATTTCACTCTCCACTGCCCTGTGCGACCACCACCCCGAAATCATAGAGATGTGCGTCCAGCGCGATTGGGAGTTCTTCAGCCACGGTATCTACAACACTCGATATACCTACGGTATGTCCGAGGAGCAGGAACGGGAGATGATCCACGATTCAATGGCGACCATCAAAAAGCACACGGGGCAGAACTGCGCCGGCTACCTGGCACCCGCACTCTCGCATTCAGAATTGACGCTAGATCTGTTTACGGAGGTCGGGACTGAATTGGCCGGCGAAGACGCTGGATTTTATACCTGCGATCTCTTCCACGATGACCAACCAACGCCAATACACACACGCAGCGGCAAGAAGTTCGTATCCGTGCCCTACTCCCTGGAGATGAACGACACTATCGCCTATGTCGTCAACAAAATAGAGCCACGCCGTTACGGCCAAATGTTAAAAGATAACTTCGACCGCCTTTATCAGGAAGGTGCAGACTCGGGCACCGTCATGTGCATCCCTACCCACAACTATCAAGTGAGCTGCCCTCACCGCATAAAAGCCTTCGAAGAGGCGCTTGAGTACATTACCGGCCACAGCGATGTATGGGTGACCACAGGCCGCGAAATAGCACAGCACTTTATCGAGAACGACTTTGATGCCAGTGTCGCAGATATCGCCGCTCGCTCGCCAGGGAACTAGACTATGGCACTGGACAAAGAATATCTGAAATATCCGCGGCGCAGCTATGGCATGGACCATGAGCGCTATGACTGGAGCCTGCTAAGCGACCGACCGACCGTCGCGTGGCCCGACGGAGGGAATGTGGCACTGTGGGTTAACGTTTGCCTGCAGTTTTTCCCTCTAAACCAGCAGGGTAAACCCTTCCCCGTGCCCGGCGGCATGACCATGCCATACCCCGATCTACGGCATTTCTCATTGCGAGATTACGGCAATCGCGTGGGTATTTACCGCATCCTGAAGGCCTTTGATCAGTATGGTATTCGCTCGAGCTTTGCATTCAGCACACAGTTGGCCGAGCGAAATCCCTACCTGCTACAACGCATTGTAGACCGGGGTGATGAAATTCTGTGCCACGGCTGGAACATGGACACGTTGCACTATGGTGGTATGCCTAGAGACGAGGAGAAAGAAATAATTTCACGCTCTCTGTCGCGCCTGCGTGAGTTGAGCGGTCAGCCTGTCACAGGCTGGATCAGCCCGGCACGCAACGAGAGTGAGAACACGCCGGAATTGCTGGCGGAGCACGGTGTAAGTTACTTTTGTGACTGGGTCAACGATGACATGCCCTACCCGTTCCGTACCGACGCGGGTGAATTAACAGCAATGCCTTTGTCTAATGAGCTGGAAGACCGGTTCGTAATGATGAACAACCTCCACTCAGAACAGTCTTGGCTGGAACAGATCTGCGATGCCTGCGACTTTCTGCTGCGCGAAGCAAAGACCGGTGGCGGCCGGATCCTCGCCCTGAACATACACCCCTGGATGCTGGGGCAGCCACATCGCATTGGCAAATTAGAGGCTGCCCTGGACTACATTACCTCCCGCGAGGGTATATGGAACGGCTCTGCCACGGAGATTCTGTCCTGCTGGAAGAGCCAGACTTCCTAATCAATCTGCCACGACCCCGTCTTTTTTAAGCTGAGTCATCTCTTCATCACTGATTTTCAGCATACCGCGGAGAATTTCATCATTGTGACTCCCTATGTCACCTCCAGGCCAATCGGTACGACCCGGAGTGCTGCCCAGCTTGGGCATAATCGCCGGAATCTTCAGCGGCTTGCCGTCTATTTCAACGCTCTCGAACAGCCCCCTCGCCTGATACTGGGGATCCACCATCATATCTTCAACGCTGTAAATAGGACCGACCGGAACGCGCATTTCTTCTAGCGTGCTAATGATGTGGGCGGATGAATGTGCCTCGCACCATGAAGCCAGGGCGGCATCGATTTCTGCTTCATTAACGACCCGACCCGCATTGTCCGACATCCCCGGATTGTCAGCCATATCTGGGCGCCCCGCTGTCGCCATTAGGCGTTTGAAGATCGCATCTCCATTGCCGCCGATAACAACATACTTATCATCGTTACAGCGATAGGTATTGGTCGGCACGATGCCCGTTATCGTGGTGCCTGACGGCTCACGGATGGCGCCAGCACCATCGTATTCGGGCACTATACCTTCCATGAGGTTGAAAATAGACTCATACAGAGCTACATCAATTACCTGCCCTTCACCGCGGCCTGGTTTCGCCCGCTGAATCAGGGCAAAGGCAACACCCAAAGCAGCGTGTATAGCCGACAGCGTATCGCCCAGGCTGATATTGGGACGGACAGGGGGCTTGCCGGGTTCGCCATTGATATAGCGGAAGCCACCGAAGCCCTCAGTCACAGAAGCATATCCCGGTTTGGAAGCGTTAGGACCGGTCTGTCCGTATCCGGATATTCTGGCGTAAATCAATCCGGGGTTATCGGCCTTGAGCTGTTCAGGGCCCAACCCCCACTTTTCCATCTGGCCAGGCCGGAAGTTTTCGACCACCACGTCCGCGGTTAGCAATAACTCTCTGGCCAGCTCCTGCCCGCGTTTAGACTTGAGATCCAGAGTCACGCTTTTCTTATTGCGGCCCAGACTGCGATACCAAAGGGACGCACCGTCTTTAACCAGTCGCCAACCGCGTATAGGATCACCGCCAGGAGGCTCAATTTTAATGACCTCTGCGCCGAAATAAGAAAGGATGGTTCCGGTGAACGGCCCCGCTAACAACTGGCCAAGCTCAATAACTCTCAGGCCGTCTAGCGGTCTTTCGGCTGTAGTCATATCAATTCATTCCCTTATGCTGGATTTCTATTATGGTATTGTCGCGATTTTTGGCTCGCTAAAATAAGCGGCCAAGCACTAGCCTAGACCAAAAGTGGTGTGAATATAACATCTATGATTTGGCACGCAATTAGTAAATCTCAAACAGGTTGCCGACGGTAAAAACTTGATATTACGGAAGTCGGCGCAGGCAACTTGACCGGCTCGTTGTTGGGATATCGCTGACATCGTTATTTTATTTTGATGATAACTAATATCGAGATAGCCTATTAGATGGTAAGTTAAAGCGCTAAGCACAATAAACTGTCGATTAAGTCGGCTTAACTAACAAGGACCACTCTTCGTCTAGTGAAATGAGCCTATATTCTTATGCATGGTTATTTATGGTGCTTTACATTGGCGCCATGTTGGGACTTGGATATATCGCCAGCCGTCGCGTCAAGGGTGCTGATGATTTTGCCACAGCTCGCAACAGCTATGGTCCTTTATTATTGTCCTTGGCGTTCGCCTCTACTGCCGCCAGCGGTGCGACCTTTCTTGGCATGCCCGGGCTGACCTACACCTACGGTGTATCGGTCTTATGGATCGCATTTCTCTACCCCATCGGGATTTATATTGGCGTTATGATTTGTCAGCACAGCATTGGCCGTTTTGGCAATGCCGCTGGCGCACGCTCCATTCCGGAATACCTCGGTGAACGCTATCAATCTGAAGCATTGCGGATTTCGGCAGCTGTATTGTCATTGCTGCTGTTGTTCTACCTTGCCGGGCAGTTAATAGCCGGCCTGGTGATGTTCGAAATGATGTTAGGGCTGTCTCAAGAGTGGGCGCTCGCGATTACAGCGGTGGTTTTAATCGGTTACGTAACCATGGGAGGGGCCCATGCCGACATTCTTACCGACGGAGCACAAGGCGCATTGATGGTATTGTTAGCACTGGCAATTACTGTGTTTTTCCTCAAAGGATTTGGCGTCGGTGGACTTGATTCCATGCTGGATAACCTTCGCCAACAGGACTCCTTTTTGATGACTGGATTTAATCCCTCAACAGCGATTACCGCATCAAGCTGGTCATATATTTCGCTGGTCATCGCCCACATACCGCTGGGCCTGCTTCCCCATATCGGCAACAAGTTATGGGCGCTGGAAGACGAAAAAAGTCGAGTCCGCTTTTTGGTTCTCGCTTTCGTATTCGGCATGATTATGCCAACCATATCATTGGGCGGTTTAGTCGCCCGCGCACTATTCGAAGACAGCCTGTTAGCAGGTGGCGCAAACGCCGCCCTTCCAGCTGTGTTTATTGAGTTATTCCCTGCCTGGTTGGCAGCACTGCTAGGGGTAGGCGTGCTGGCCGCGATTATGTCCACAGCCGACGGTTTACTGATATCCACGTCACAGGTTTTTGCCAACGACATTTATCGCCGCAGTATTGCGCCTCGCTTTCACTCCCATCTCACTGACCAGGAGCTTGACAGCAGGGTACTAAGAATCAGTCGAGCTTTAACCGTCTTGACCTTGATCGGTGCGATCATCCTCGGTTGGTCAGTCATGCATATGAACATCGCCTTGCTGGTCTGGGCTGGTGTAGGCGGCTTTACCGCCGCATTGATGGGGCCCCTGGTACTCGGGTCGCTGTGGGTTGGCATTTCCAAGGCCGGAGCACTCGCCGGTTTTTGGGGCGGGGCGATCACTTTCGTTCTTATACACGGGCAAATTATTGACGGGCTGTGGCTAACAGGAACAGTTTTGGCAAGTGCGGGAGAATGGTTTGCATTTTACGCGCAAAGCCCGTATTCCGCGGCTGCAATGGGTGGGCTTGTCTCTGTTGCGCTGTGTATCGTGGTATCGAAGTTCACCTCCCCATTACCAGCTGAGCATTTAGCCCAGGTGGTTAACAGGGTCTGCTAACTATTAAATAATGGCACTGTGAAGCAGCTTAGAGGTCAGTTGCTGGGCAATACAAGGGGCTAAGGTTGTGGCTCGTCTCCATCGCCGATTAGCTACTCACTCAATACTGACCTAACCTCTACCGTGGCATGCAGGGTGCGGTGCACGGGGCAGGGATCAGCTATCTGCAGCAGGCGCTGCCGCTGCTCTTCCAACAAATCGCCGCTCAAGGTCACCTGCCGTTCCAATACCTCAATCTGTCTGGGCTTCTCTTCACAGCCCTCACAATCCTCGATGTACTCACGGAAATGCCGCAGTGCAACCACAACATGCTCCAACGGCAGTGACTTGCTCCCGGCATACATGCGCAACGTCATAGAAGTGCACGCCCCAAGCTGTGACCTATCATCAGAGCAGGTGCCTCGTAGTTGTCGCGCAGAAAATCACTGGCTGCCAATAGGTCCTGCAAGTTGGAAGAAAAGTTGGTGTTAGCGAAATCGCCATCACTATTGCCCAGTCCAGTGAAGTCAAAGCGCAAACAGCGCATAGCAGAGGATATTGTTCTCGGGTGTCTCCAGTGCGCCGCTTAAGCTCAGTCCATTACTGGCAAACGCTACTTTTTGTCTCATGCGTACTCTCTCTCGATTGACCTACTAACACGTTAGCTCATAGCGAAGGATTTTACGCCGCTAATTACCTTTTTTCATCCATCTTGCATGAACACAGTACTACTTCGTCTGGATGACCATGGCTCAGTCGCTAGTCCTTGAGCTGAATCACTGCACTGCCACGACTAAGGCGGCAAAGTCTTGATGAGTAGCGAGACCCGATGTCCGACATCAGCGACTTTGTCGCCAAACTCGAAACGCTAAAGCCGTATATTATTCGTAACGGTCCCTGCGAACAGGATGGCCTTCATGCGCTGGACGACGGCCGACTAAGTTCCTCGCGGTTTCGCGCTACTTCTGTTTTTACCAGTCGCGTAGCCGGTAATCTCCGAGAGCGGCCTAGGTGTGGCAATATAGGCTGCCTAAATAGTTATATTGTTGGAGGTAAGCTTGAAGAACGCTTATACACGACTTCTGGTGATTGTCATGAGTCTTTGGCCCTGCATTGGTGTTGCCGACGATAGGGTTGAAGAGGTGGCATGCTTGGCCTATTGGCAATTACGGAGTGTGGGTTTAGAGCGTGAGTATGGAATAGAAAGCGCAAAGAAGTCGAACGAGTACCAGCAGAATTACAAATCTGGGCTGCATAATTTAAAGCAAAAAGTAGATCCTGGTAATGCGGCAAAGCAGGTGTTTGCATCTATGAAGACTTTGTTGGAAGACATTGATTATGACTATGATCGAACCGGAGAGTTGGATGCCAAGTATGCAGCTCCTTGTCTGAGGCGCGGGCCCTAGCTAAAAAGGTGGGTGTGCCAACGGCAGCAAAGCTAAAAGACCCAAGTCTTGCGCCCTTTCAACGAACTTAGAGCCGAGAGAATTGATGATTAACAGCTTACAGTTAAATTGGTCTCTTGAACAAATATCGCAGTGGTTGAAGATTGATATAGTCATGCGAAAAACAATCTGGATATCTCACTAGCCCCTATATAAAAATTTATACGTACGCTCTAGAAAATTTTTATATAGCTTGTTAGTAAAGTATTTAAAGCGCGGACATAAGAAGCGTCAAAGTAAAAATCACTCAAGGTCAGGAGATCGTGGCGCCATCAATACCGTTAATAGTGGTCAATCTGTACTCGCCCAAAATGTGACCTCCACAGCGGACTGACCGATGCGGCGCAATCTGCTGCATGTATCGAAAAACTTGGGAACCTTGCTTATCCCGTGTGGTCTATCAACCGGGCTATGGAGATCATCGGTGCATCACCCGATACGCAAGTAGCATCAGAACTCATCGAATGTCTGGTGCGCTTGCTCTTCATTGAAAAAATTAGGAACTCGAACACGGAGCTTGTTTAAGTAATGGATGGCAAATCGCAGGGAACGCGACGTAATAACAATACGGGCAAGGTGATGTACGGTATTTCGCGCATCGATACTGACCGCTTTCGCACGCACGCTTGGCGGGTAAAATTGACCCGACGAGGCAAAAACTACGTCAAAAACTTTCCCGATAAACACTGGGGTGGAAAGCTTAAAGCTCTGGTGCAGGCAAAGGCATTTCGAGATGAATTTCTAGAGCAACACCCGCCTCTGTCTCGTGTAGAATATTGTTCGATTTTACGCAGTAATAACCAGACTGGCATCACCGGAGTCTACCGTTACGCCAAAAGCTTCACGCTCAAGAATGGCGAGATAAAAGAAAGCTGGTACTGGGAAGCCACCTGGCCCATTGGGAGTAGTAAACAATCCCACCTCACGTTTCCCGTCAATGAATACGGAGAAGACAAGGCTAGACAGCTCGCTGTTCGGGCCCGCAAAGACGCGCTTAGCGCAATCGTTGGACACTATTGGGCATCAGCGCGGGGAGCGACCGAATAAGGCTCCTTGTTTCCACAAATCAAAGACAATATTTCACCAAGAACCTGAAGTGACGTACGTGGTTATGCGGCCGCACAGAGAAGTATTCAAGCTTACGACCATGCTCCGGTTGTTTAACATCTCCCGCAGTCGGTAATCTACATGCCGCAATCGTCAAAGCGATCCATCGTGTAGGCAACAGCGTCGAATCAAGCTTGGTGCGGTCGTCGAGGAGGCCTTTAAGGGCAGGCCTATAAAGTCATTTAATGAGGTATCCACCGTTGATGGGCAGGATCATGTTGAGTAACGGAAGATATAAAAAAACCCGGCGAAGCCGGGCTTTTCTAGTGCCTGATGTTAACTAGCCACCGTCGGGTGTCAGCTGATCAATAATTGCTTCTTGGTCAATAGTAAAGCTAGCAGCCTTATAACGAGGCGGAAATTCAACATAAGTCTTAAAGTGTTCAACAACTCCCGCTTGGGCTGGCAATAACAGATAAGCCCTGTCTATATACCAATCCCAGTAGGTGTTAGAGGTAATGGTAGCGTTTTCGTATGGATCCGTACGCAGGTTAAACAAGAAAGGCATACGTGTTTTAGTGAACGGTTCGGCCCAAATATTTAAAGTGCCTGTTTCGCGTTGCTGTGCGAAAACAACTTTCCAGTTGTCATAACGCAGACCCGTTAGATCACCGTCGTCAGAATAGTAAAAGAAACCTTCACGAGGGCCTTCTTCTTGCTCTCCCATCAGATGAGGTAGGAAGTTAAAACCATCCAAATGCACTTTAAATTTCTTGCCTCCCGTAGAATGCCCTTTTAGTAGCTTCTCTTTGATCTGGTCATCACCCGCGGCAGCCATAAATGTGGGTGCCCAGTCTAAATGCGACATGATTTCATTGGATACTGACCCTGGTTCGATGTGTCCAGGCCAGCGAACCATAGCCGGTACGCGATATGCACCTTCCCAGTTGGTATTTTTTTCACCACGAAATGGCGTGGTGCCTGCGTCGGGCCAAGTGTTCATGTGAGGGCCGTTGTCAGTTGAGTACACTACGATGGTATTGTCTCTTAAACCTAGCTCATCGATTTTGTCTAGCACCGTACCCACATTTTTATCATGGTCAATCATTACGTCATGATAAGTGCTTTGCCATTGCCCTGCTTGGCCTTCACTTCCGGGCTTGGCATAGGTACGAAAATGCATGTGAGTGAAGTTAACCCAGGCAAAAAATGGCTTGCCGGCTTTGGCTTGTTCTTCGATCCACTTGGCAGAGCGAGCGGCTATGTCATCATCTATGATTTCCATGCGCTTTTTGGTAAGCGGGCCAGTGTCTTCAATACGGCCATCGGCATAGCTGTGAATAACACCACGTGGACCAAAGTTCTTACGAAATTCTGGATCTTTTGGATAATCTTTATGCTCAGGTTCTTCTTCGGCATTTAAGTGGTACAAGTTACCGTAAAATTCATCAAAGCCGTGATTGGTAGGCAACATGTCATCTTTGTCACCAAGATGATTTTTACCAAACTGACCCGTTGCATAGCCTTGACCTTTTAACAATTCTGCAATCGTCGGATCTTTCTCATGCATACCGATATCGGCACCTGGCATACCCACTTTACTTAGGCCGGTGCGGTAAACATTTTGACCGGTAATAAAGGCTGAACGACCTGCGGTACAGCTTTGCTCGGCATAATAATCAGTAAACATCATGCCTTCGGCGGCAACGCTGTCGATGTTGGGGGTTGTGTAGCCCATTACACCTCGGGTGTAAGCGCTAATATTGGACTGACCGATATCATCTCCCCAGATGACAACGATATTGGGTTTCGTGGCGTCATCTGCCGCGTGGGTCATGCCTGCTGTCAACAGACAAACCGCTGCCGTGACAAGCGCATTGCGCTTTAGCTTCATCGTAAATCTCCTTGTGAGCTAATTACTTAGTTATAGTTACAGTTATAATTAAAAAAAGTGAAATTTCGACCTCTGCGTCAGCCGTGTCCGAGGGTGAACGCGCTGTACCGCCCTAATGCAGTGTACACTCTACGGTGCTCGTCTCGCGAGCGCTGGCGAAAATATTATAGCGCCCCCGAGGGTATGCCTGTCGACCACCAGGTCTGCGATGGGCTCCGCGGCACGAGCCGGGTTGAAGCTATGGACACTAAAACCTAAGCTATCCATGCAAGATCAACTGCTTGCCCGTTTACTCCAACCATGCTTCACTTGTGATTCTACCTTAATAAAGAAAAAGCAGCTATAAATGACATCGGAGCCAGCAAAATTACTGCGATATTAGCCCGTGTCTTCGTTAGCCCAGGCGCAGAACAAGCTATGAGTAATGATGCTCCACATGACCCTCATCATCTAGACGGGAAGGTAGGCGACGACGATCATCATCAGGAAAAATGAGGTGGCGACTACTCATCCTTCACTGTGCGGTAGACGCACCTGCCATAAAATCACGATAGGTACTCCATGGAAATCTGGGTAGACGCAGACGCCTGTCCGGGCGCAATCAAAGAAATGTTGTTTCGGGCAGCGCAACGCACTGGCATGAAACTCACACTAGTGGCCAACCACCCGTTGCAAGTGCCCGTTAGTGCAAATATTCGCATGCGGCAGGTCGGTTCAGGGTTCGATGTAGCAGATGACGAAATTGTCAAGCGGGTCACCGAGGGGGATCTGGTCATCACCAGCGATATCCCCCTGGCAGCTGAGGTGATAAACAAAGGCGCGCACGTGTTGAGCCACCGCGGAGAGCAATTGACTCAGGACAATATCGGCCCGCGCCTGAACATGCGCGACTTCATGGATACCATGCGTTCCAGCGGCATACAGTCGGGCGGCCCTCCGCCACTCGGGCCAAAAGAAAAGCAACGGTTCGCCAATCAATTGGACCAACTGCTGGCGATGCGATACTAGTCATTTGCAGAAGCGACCTGTCTCAGTCCTCCTCGATCAGTATCTCAAAGATCATTCCTATCAAACGCCAAATGGTTCTCCGGCGGGGCAGCGCTAATGGCGGCCACAATTGCCCATTTCCTTAGCAAGATATAGGTGAAGCAGGCGAAGTACATGGAGATCACCAATGCACCCACCCACTGGATTTTCAAAAAGTCCAGACGAAACAGTAATGTCAGGGCGCACAAGGCGAATACATTGCTCAGGAAATAGTTCCGCAGCCCCAGACGCTTGGCGGTTAAGCCCAGGTTATCGGTGTATAAACGAATCAGGGAGTCCAGCGAGTTAACGACCATCAGCACCCCAACAGAAATCATTGCAATGCTGACGAAGCTCGCGATTGCCTGCCCCTGTGAATGCAGACGGTATAGCACGGTGAACCAGACACCAATCGCGATAGACGGCACAAGTAGCATGGCAACTAGCAGCTGCCAGGTCCGAATACCGCTAACAAAGCGCGCCGTAAACTGGCCGATCATGATGCTCCAGGCGAACCACCAGTAAAGATAAAACTCATGATACCCATTGATAGGCAAAATAAAACGGTGCAGGCTACTGAAGTACTCCCCTAATAACGCTGCGGTACTAAAAAAGTCGGACGGTGTACTGCCAGCGCGCAAAAAAGCTATGCCCCACATAACCGCGACCAAAAGGCCAAACAACCACATGGAACTCAAACTGAGTAAGCGCACGTATTTAATTTCGCTGCTGGAATACACGGCTACCGCTATGGTAACAAAGACCACTCCATAAAATACGGGTTGCACCGTCACACCGTCGCCAAATTGGGGTAAATACCAGGGTAGATTCGCTAACAATAAATAGGAAGTGAAAGCGCAGGTGCCGATGATCACAAGATTATTGACCAGTTTGACCAGCCCAATTTCAAAAAATCTCACCTGCGGCTCAATAATGCAGAAATAAAAACACGTCAGGAAGTAGAAGCCCCAGATCAAGAAGGCCCAAAAACCAAACTCGATAGCCAAAGGATTGGCAAACGCATACTCAGGATTTTTTGCATAATCTGCGTAACGACCAAATTCCGTTAGTGGGAACATGATCAGGCCAACGTCCAGGCCAGAAGTAAACAAAATTGCAATAAACGTAAACGTATGGACGGGCGTGACTCCGATACAGGCCACCGTCGGCCATCGGATCAAAATAAATGCAATAGCAGCAAAGCTGAATATCAATCCTGCGGACAACCAGACGGTCATCATCGATTTTCGCGCTCTAGGCCAGTAACCGAGCGTCGGGGTTGGTCTGGCCGCTGCCGGGAAGCCCACTGTTGATCCATAACCACAGGTGCTTGCGAAGGCAGTAATGTCGCATTGCCAAGAATCATATCGGCCGCACGCTCCGCCACCATAATGGTTGGGGCGTTGAGATTACCGTTGGTAATACTTGGAAAAATAGACGAGTCCACAACACGCAAGCGATCAATACCATGAACCCGGGTCTCTGGATCAACAACTGACATCGCATCGGTACCCATCTTGCAAGAGCAGGAGGGATGATAAGCACTCTCTGTTGCGCGTCGCACAAAGGCGTCGATCTGCTCATTACTCTGCACCGCCACACCCGGTTGAATCTCTTCACCCCGGTACTCGTCAAGTGCTTGCTGATGCAGTATCTCGCGCGTTAAGCGCACACAGTCCCGGAAGCCCTCGCGATCTGCCGTGTGTTGCAGGTAGTTAAAACAGATTTTTGGCGGTGCCGTCGGGTCAGCCGACTGCAAATGCACGTAGCCACGGCTCAAAGGCTTATTATGCCCAATATGCACTTGAAAACCGTCGCCATCAAAAGCCTCGCGACCGTCATAACGCATCGCTGCCGGCAAGAAGTGGTACTGCAGGTCTGGCCACTCAACATTCGCTTTGGAACGTATAAAACCGCACGACTCAAAATGGTTGGTGGCGCCCAAACCATCCCTGAACAGTATCCACCGCATACCAATCAACAACTTGTTCCACCAATTGAGACTGCCATTAAGCGAAACGGGCTTTTTACACCGAAACTGAAAGTAGAATTCGAGATGATCCTGCAGGTTCTCTCCCACACCCGGTAGTTCGTGGGCTATTGGAACTCCCGCCGCTTCAAGCACCTCACGACGGCCAATACCTGAAAGTTCCAAAAGGTGTGGCGAACCTATGGAGCCTGCGCTAAGAATGACCTCGCGTGTGGCCTGCACTTCCTGAACCTTGCCCCGGCGGGAAAAACGCACTCCACTAGCCCGTTTCCCTTCCAGTAGCACCTTATGAACCAAGGCGTTGGTAATCACTGTCAGGTTTGGCCGCTTCATCGCGGGTCGCAGATAAGCATTGGCTGCAGACCACCGTATGCCGTTTTTGACCGTCATATGCATGGCGCCAAAACCTTCCTGCTGGGCGCCATTATAATCTTCCGTCGCCCAGTACCCTGCCTCCACTCCGGCGCGAACAAACGCTTCGTAAAGTGGATTGCGCATGTTGTTGCCGTTATTGACGTTCAGCGGGCCAGTGTCGCCACGATAATCATCCCCCCCAAACGCCCAGCACTCGGCTTTTTTGAAGTAGGGTAAGACATGCGCGTAGTCCCAGTTAGTTGCACCCTGCTCTGCCCACTCATCGAAATCCTTGGCGTGGCCGCGCACATAAACCATGCCGTTAATCGATGAAGATCCGCCCAGCACCTTGCCCCGGGGGCAATGCATTCTGCGTCCGTCCAATCCCGACTCTGGTTCGGTTTCAAACTGCCATGCGTACTTTTCCGTGCTCATTGGAATAGACAGTGCGGTCGGCATTTGGATAAACAGGCTGCGATCGCTGCCGCCCGTCTCCAACAATAGAACCGATAACTTGCCATTCTCGGTCAGGCGATTTGCCAACACACAGCCCGCTGAACCAGCACCCACTATGATGTAATCGTATTGCATCGGCTTCACAGGATTTCTGCCCCTCTCAAAAAGGACTCTCAATAGGACTCATCCCAACGTAGACAGACTTAAGCTGGGTGTAGTGGTTCAGCGTAACGCGCCCGTTTTCGCGGCCAACGCCAGAAAGTTTGTTGCCGCCGACAGGCATCTCCACGGGGGACAAGCCGTAGCTGTTTATCCAACAAATTCCAGCTTCAAGTCTGTGTGTCACACGATGAGCGCGCTGGATGTCAAGTGTGAAAACACCGGCCGCTAGCCCCGTGTCGACATTATTTGCACGCGCGATGACTTCCTCTTCATCGCGAAAAGTCAAAATGGACATTACCGGACCAAATATTTCCTCACGCACAATGGTCATATCGTCCGTGCATGCAGTAAAGATAGTGGGGGCTACAAAGAAGCCCTCTTCCGCAGATTCAGGTTGTAAAGCGTGCCCCCCCTCCAACAAGGTAGCGCCCTGCGCTAGCCCAGTTGCGATATAGCCCAGTATCAGGTCCCGGTGTTCGGCAGAGATTAGCGCTCCGTAGTTTGTCTGCGGATCCATAGGGTTACCCGCCTTGATATTCGCCCGCGTGCGGGCAAGTAGACGATCAACGAAGGGCTGAAAGATCTCCTCGTGTAAAAATACGCGAGTACAGTTGGTGCAAATTTCACCCTGCGTGTAGAAGTTTCCTAACATCGCAGCAGAAACAGCTTCATCAATGTCAGCATCCTCGAACACAATAAGCGGCGACTTGCCCCCCAGTTCCATGGTCACATCCTTGAGGGACGATGCTGCAGCGGCCATGACTTTCTTACCGGTACCCACTTCACCGGTAAATGAGACTTTGGCAATATCAGGGTTGTGTGTCAGCCACTCCCCCACGCCCGCAGCGCCCTGCACCACGTTGAACACACCAGGTGGCACCCCGGCTTCTACAAATATTTCAGCGAGTTTGATGGCGCCTAGTGGCGTTTCCTCAGACGGCTTGAAGATCATTGCGTTACCACAACACAAAGCGGGAGCAGATTTCCAACACGCAATCTGGAGGGGATAATTCCACGCGCCGATACCGGCACAGACGCCCAGTGGCTCTCGTCGTGTGTAGAAAAAGTCGCCACCCAAATCCTGCTGCGTCCCTTCAACCGAGATAGCCAAAGCGGCAAAGTACTCAATCGCGTCGGCCCCGCTGACAACGTCAACAGCCACGGCCTCCTGCCAAGGCTTACCGGTGTCTCGAACTTCCACCGCAGCCAGTTCGTCATTACGCTCCCGCAGTAAGCTTACGGCCCGGTTCAAAACACGACTACGGTCGAAGGCAGACATGGCAGACCAGATGGAGAAACCTTGCTTAGCGCTCTCTAAAGACGCCTGCAGTACTCCCTCATCGGCAATTTCAACTTCATAAATGAGTTTGCCAGTCCCGGGATTGACAACGGGAAAAGTATCACCACTAAGGTTGGCAAAACTGCGACCATGGACGTAGCTTTGATGAACGGGTACTGCGTGGGTCATATGCTAAAAGCCCTGATAGATTGGGTGTTAATCGAAACTATACGGATTCGGGGCCGCGTATGGCGAAAAAGTCGTGTATAAATACTATCAGAAAGTGCTTTGTGACGCTCTTCACCCGATGTCTACGTTGGGGTGATAACAACCTCGCGATTGTATCTCACAAAGTGATATGGTCGCTGGCAACATCCACCCTATGAAATGATCCAACCGACGACCAGGAACACTATGAGCAAGCAGATCGCATTAACACTAAGCAAAGAAACAAAGGGCACTTTTGTGTACGCAGCCATGGAGGAAAATTCCCTTGTCACCAACCTGTACCTGCAAAAATCCCAGATGCCAGCTGAGGCGCCGAAGCGGATTACCGTCACTGTGGCCTTCGAATAAGCCCGCAACCCAACCAGAATGTCAGAAGAGGACGAATTTATGGAAGGACACACTGTCAGTTATTCCCAAACCACAATTACCGAGTTGATGATCCCGGCGTACGCCAATTTTGGCGGAAAGATCCATGGTGGTATTTTATTATCACTCATGGACAAGGTTGCTTATGCCTGCGCTAGCAGACATGCGGGCACATACTGTGTCACGGTTTCAGTCGATACAGTAAATTTCTTGCAGCCAGTGGAAGTCGGAGAACTCGTGTCGCTGAAGGCGTCAGTAAATTACGTTGGCACATCGTCACTCGTGGTGGGCATCAAAGTGATAGCGGAGAACATCCGCACCGGGGCTATTAAACACACGAATACCTCCTACCTAACAATGGTAGCCAAGTCCGACGACAACCAAAAAGCGATCGTTCCGAGACTTATCCTTGAACAGGATGATGATATTCGGCGATTTGTTGCCGCAAGCAAACGAAAACGGCTGCGGGCATACGCGAAAGAGGCAATGATCACGTACACAGACGAATTCAAATATGATGATGGTGTGCGTTCTTTCCTGAAAGACCAGCGTTGTGAAGTGAGGTGCAAGGAATAGCACCGCATTTCTTCAACGCTTTACGGGCGGCTTCCACGTCTTGTCCGTGGTCGGATAAAACTGACAGCTACCCTTCAAAAGCAGATAACTGTCAGATCAAGCCTGAGCTACTGAAAGTCAAGCATGCTCGTAATACCCATATTCATTTTCATATTCTTCATAGATATCAGGCTTGGTTCTTGTCTGAGACCTAGCTTTACGCAATGCAGACTTTACGCGTGTAGCCCTGTGCTGTAGCCGCTCAATTCGCTTGGTAACGGTCCGGCTGGCTTTACTAGCCGCGTTATCGATGGCCGCGTAAACGTGGTCCTGTTTATCATCGATAACCACATCCCCTTGTCCGCTCAGTTTCACCAGCACTTGACAACGTTTATCCTCGCCACCCCTGGGGCCATTGATATCAGACAAAGTGACGGTGATACGACTGATACTGTCGCGTCGGGAATCTAGTGCATAGCGAATACGACGCTTGACATAGTGTTTTAAATCTTTGCTCAGTACTAAATTACGTGCCTTCACTAAAATTTTCATCTTGCTCTCCTGTCTCCAATAACGGATAAGTTAAGTCTGATTACTCACCCTACAAAAAAAAGTCAGTAAGATAAAATCGATTTATTGATCGTAATCATCAATTTTTTTGGAGCTATGGGTGAACTGTGAGCAATTTCTTAAGGATTGCACCAGCCACAATGCAGCTGTGGCGCTACGTTTAGGCCGTCAGTACGGGGCCTCTTTTCACTGTGATCACACAGCACACAGCCATAGATCTCGTCCGCAATCATTTCCGTAGTCTGATGGCAGTACTCACATCGCAAACCCTTTTCTGACCTGACACGCCCCCAACCAGGAGAGGCGCATTGGGGACAAGCTGTTGCTAGCCTGGCTGCCATCTCTGCAGCAAGATCCGCGATCACGGCCATCCGCGACGGATTCATTTGAGCGCGCATGTCAGTTTCCACCCAAACTCTGCCAGAGTTTGACAGTTTCAATGCATCACTGAAGGCACTTTCAAGCGATACCTCGGTATTCAGGCCTTTGAAAATCGGCGACCTGGTTTCACTGCCATTCGGACGCAGGATCAGCGCATGCAATGGAAACTGTGCTGCCTCAGCGAATGCGAGTAACTCTTCCATGGAACTTAATAATTTCATCTGGTAGTTTGTTTTTTCGCTCAACAGCGACAGATGCAGATGGAAGCCTCGTCTGCGGTCAATAAAATAGAGAATTTCATGATCGCAGGGTAGAAACGGGATGTAGGGGTGCGGCCCAAAGCTGCCCTCGCTAGCCAACACGTGATCCGTTTTATCGCCCAGCAATTCCAAGATCCACTCGCATTTTCGTCGTGCACATTCAAGCGCATTCCCTTTACGCTCTACCTCTCCGGAGAAGGTTCCAAGCGTGTCGGTATCCACCACATACTCAAGTACACTCGCCCCAAGCTTTTCCCAAAAAGGCGGAGCAATCGCCATCGACTTTTCATGTTTAGTGGGGATGATGATGCAGGTGTCTTCATACACCTGGTGAGTGATTTCATTCATGCCGCTTCGTCACAACTCGCCCGCATTACACCCTCCAACGGCGCGCCACAATCGATCTCGTACGGCTTCCCATTCAGCCGTATCGGGAGGAATCTCAATCAGGATGAGTTCCAGATTGAGCGCGTCCAACTCACGTAACTGCGCATAAAGTTGATGTGCGTAGGCGTCTGGATCGGCTGAGAGATTACGCCACCGGCTAGCGGCCATTGTCTCAACGGGCTTGTCCTCCATCGCAATTACGCCCATCGACAACCTGCCGGGTTTATGTTTCAGCGCCTTAGCAATCTCGTCCGCTGAAAGCCATCGAACCGGTGTGTGCGGCGCGTAATGGCTCTCGAGCGAGCCCGAGACCCGGGGTGCAATACTGTTATTCCTATCAAACGCGGTACCGAGCACTTTCTCGATGGCAACGCAGCTCAGCATTCCCGGCCGCAACAAGCGAGGCCGTGCGCCGGTGAGATCGACAATGGAAGACTCAATCCCGATTGCGCAGGGTCCGCCGTCAAGAATTAGCCCTGCGCGGTCACCCAATCCATCCGCAACATGAGCTGCCGTGGTCGGACTCACCTGTCCGAAGCGATTAGCGGAGGGTGCCGCGATGCCACTGCCGAACCGACGCAGCAACTTCAATGCAACAGGATGGGCCGGAATGCGCAGACCGATGGTGGGCTGACCGCCGGTAACTTCATCAATCACGTTGTTACCGCGACAGAGAATCATCGTCAGCGGCCCTGGCCAGAACGCTTGCGCCAACTTTATTGCACCGTCGGGTACTTCAGCGGCCCACTGCATGAGTTCGGAAATGTCACTGATGTGAACGATAAGGGGGTGATCCGCCGGCCGCCCCTTGGCAGCAAAGATTCGCCCAACGGCTTCCGATGAGCGCGCATCAGCGCCAAGCCCATAAACCGTCTCGGTCGAAAACGCGACAAGTTCGCCGCGCCGAAGGAGGTCAGCGGCGTCATCGATATTGGCCGTTGTGGGGTCGACTATGAGCGAAGATGGCATTGAGGTATCAATTCTTAATCCTGAGTGACTGAACAGGAAACATAGAGGTGACTGACGCCTGAATGATATGCCGCATAACGATGCCCTGTGTGGTGAGACGGCAACGATATACTCCCAAAAAATTTCGACAATTCGTGTTTTTCGCTATTTTAGTTCGTAAAAACCGAACTGTAGTGACAAAAAGACAAAACAATATATATGAATTTAGTTGCACAACAATGCAAACTAAACGATAATCATTCTCAATGGCGACCCGCCCATTATCATCAATGTTATTATTATCCAGGACACCACCACCATGTATATCTCTCGATTCACGGCGATCGCCGCTCTAGTCACTACGCCGTACGCACTCGCCAATGGCACTGCAGATACCGAAAAAATTGAGGTCATTGAAGTTTTTGGCGTGTACCCAGACGCCAGAGTGCCGGGTACGCTCCCCGGCCTGCAGGATGGCAAGATATTTGAAGGCAAGAAAACCACGCTGGTGAACCTGAACGAGCAACCGGTGTTCGTCGAGCCGAACCTGCGTCAAATGTTCTCCCGCCTGCCCGGATTATTCGTATCGGAACAGCAGATTCCGAGCATCTACAACGTCAACTACCGGGGACTGGGCAATCCGCATGAATCCGAGTTTGTAGCGTTCTTCCAAAATGGCGTGCCGCTGGCGGCAGACATGTTTGGCTACCCCACAATTTATTATATGCCTGCGGCGCAGCGGGTCGAGCAGATCGAATTCGTCCGTGGCGGGGGCGGATTGCTCTACGGTCCGCAGATCGGACCCGTGCTGAATTTCGTGACCCGCCGTGCAAGTGCGGACGCGGAAACATCCTTCAGAACCGACCAGACAACGGGCAGTGACGGCATGTACAGCACCTACAACGAGCTGAACTGGTCTCAGAACGATGTCGGCGTGCTGGCGTCGTTTGACCACCGCAGCGCCGACGGTCCACGTGACAATGAAGACTACGAGGTCAACTCGGCCTATGTCGGAATCTCCTACGAAGGCTTTGAGGATATCCGCCTGGGATTCGATGTGGACCTCTACCAGTCTGATTCCGGCGAAGCCGGACGGCTCACGTCCCAGGAGTTTGCAGCAGACCGCGACCAGACCAAGTCACCGTTTAACCGGATAGAGATCGATCAACTGATCGCCAACCTGAACTACGAACAACAGATCAACGAGGCATCCACGCTAAATGGTAACGTCTGGTACTCTTCCATGGACCGATTAAGCCGCCGCTCTGCCATGTTCACGGACCCCGCCGACGAGCCCGCAACAACCGCCATCGACGAGCAGAAGTTCGAAAATTATGGCTTCGATCTGCGTTACGCGCTTTCTTGGGGCGGTAGCCACGTGCTGACGGCCGGCACGACGGGGTATCTCGGCGACAGCCCACGAACCCGCCATGTCAGCGATGACATTCGTTCCAGCGGCCAAAATCCTCAGGATCTGGTCTTCGAGCAAGATCGCGTTATGACCTATAACGCGGTGTTCGTCGAGAACCTGTTCCGCTTCGGCAACCTCAGTGTCGTGCCCACGTTGCGCTTCGAGCGGATCAACTACGATCTGGAAGAAGAAGTGAAAAACGAAAGTCTCAACCGTGACGCCATCGACCTGGACGAGACGTTCAATGAGACGCTGTTCGGCCTGGGCTTGGCATACCAAACCAGCGAGCGCTCGGAAATATATGCCAACTTCTCGGAGTCGTACCGCCCGCAACGCTTTGACGATCTAATTAACCCGAACTCGGAATTGGCAGGCGCTAACGGTCCTGACGCGTCGAGCGCCGTCAACTACGAGATCGGCTACCGCAGCCAACCGATCGATAATCTGGTTTTCGACATTAGCGCGTTTCGCATTGATTTCGATGACAAAATCGAGCAGATTCAGGTGAATATCACGGACGTGGAACGAGTGAACAGCGGTGACTCGCGCCATCAGGGCATAGAGTTCAGCGTGGAGTACGACCTGCTGGCCGACGCATCGCGTTCATTCAAGGTGTTTGCCAACGGTTCTTTGCTCGATGCGGAGATACGCAACAGCACTAACCCGGATCTTGTCGGCAACGACACCGCATTCGCACCCGATTATCTGGTTCGAACAGGCTTCCTCTTCGACAGCGACAAGTGGAACGCAGCCCTGACCGCTACCCTCGTTGGTGAGCAGTTCTGGCAGGACTCTAACTTGGCGCGCGGCGCCGGTGCCAGCGAAATCGAAGCAGAAATTCCGTCCTATGAAGTGGTTGATTTCAGTCTCGAATACCGGCCCACTGATCAATGGGCCCTGCACGGCGGTATCAACAACCTGCTCAACGAAGACTACTTCAGTCGGGTGCGCAACGACGGTATCGAGCCAGCGCTCGAGCGCACATTCTACGTTGGGTTCCGCTTCGAAATCCGCTAGCGCTCCAACGTAAATCCCCAGAATCGAAATCGATGGCGCTTGTGTGTATTCACGCATAGACTCCATCGATATTGATTCGCTTACCGGGTAATGTCAGAGCGCCTGCGAATTTGAATTCAGGCGCTACAGTAGGCGTAAGGGATAGACGAAAAATTGGTGAAGCACTGGTATTTGCGACGCCGCCTATTGCTCTCGATGCAAGCAACCAAGCTGTGCAGCAGGTAATGGCCCACGCGGCGCAACAAGCAGATCAAACAGATCAAACAGATCAAACAGTAAAAGAAAACATGATTATGGAATCTGAACCTCAGGTGCTAGTACGGGGAAAATTTCGTGATGCTGATTCCGTTCACCGTGGCTCCGGTGATGCTGTCCTTTACCGGTTGGCCGACGGCTCACACCTGCTCCGCCTGGAAAACTTCAGGGTGACCAACGGGCCGGATTTAGCCGTATATCTCGTTAAGCACGCAGATCCATCTAACCTGGATCAGGTCACATCGGGCTTCCTGAATCTAGGGAAGTTAAAGGGTAATGTGGGCAATCAGAACTAGGTGATTCCTGCTGAGACAGACCTGTCTGAATTCAAAAGTACCGTTATTTGGTGTGAGTTGTTTGGCGTCTTATTCTCAACTGCACCATTGTCTGAGTGGCTAGAAGTTCAACGATTGATCTAAAGAATTGTCGCTCACAGGAGCACTATTTCCATTGTAAATGCTTAATCTTATCTACTGATGATCTATAAACTTCATCAACGTAAATTCCCAAGCAACCGCCCTACTCCGTTGCGCCAATATACTCATCCCGAGATCACAGTAACGTTGAGCGCCGACTTTGTCATTATCCGCATTGAATAGATGTGACACCGCGTTAACTATTCGAATTATTCTATTTTTGAGTTTTCTCTTAGCGGCGTAAGTAATCGGAGCAGAACTGGCAATATCGTTAAGACGCACACCCCAAAGTTTTTCCTATCACATTGGACAAAAGCTATTATGTAGCGATCGACATCACTGGCAAACACAAGACCACCTGCCGGCAAACCCCAATTTCAGCCAACACGAAGATCATTCACATTGTTTTTGTTTATATGCTTAGGAGGACTATAGCCCGTGGCACCATTTCAGTGATCCCAGATTAACCCATCAGCTGGGTCAGGTATGACGACTTGCCGAAACAGGTAAGCGACTGACCGTGCCGTGAGCCGCAGCTTTTTATGGGCAAGTTTGCCTACTGCCGCTTGCTCGGCGGTATAGCCTGGTGCCGCCAGATGAGCATAAATGAGGTCTCCGAACACCATTATTGTCATCACTTCCACCGTGGTTCGATATCTATGTAAAGAAGAGAGTGCTTTGTTCAGCTAGGCATAGGTCAGGGGCTATTTTTCAATTCCATGCACGATACCTGCCTTTTTGATCTTTATTCTTGCTCGAAACATAAACATCGCCTCTAATAGGGAATCAAAATAAAACAGGAAATCCTCAATGCAATTCATTTCACAACTAAGCCGGATGTGCTTGCTAGCTGCAGCCTTAGTGACTGCGCCGGCGCTATGGGCTGCGGATAAGCCCAACATCCTGATCATCTGGGGAGACGATATAGGTCCATTTAATATTAGCGCCTACAACAACGGGATCATGGGGTACCGTACCCCCAATATCGACCGCATAGCCAAAGAGGGAATACTGTTTACTGACTCCTACGGAGATCAGAGCTGCACAGCAGGGCGAGCCGGCTTCATTACTGGCCAACATCCGATGCGTACCGGCCTCACCAAGGTCGGACTGCCCGGTGCCAAGGAAGGCATGCAAAAAGAAGATCCCACTATTGCTGGACTGCTCAAACCCCATGGCTACATGACCGGACAGTTTGGTAAAAATCACCTGGGCGATCTCGATGAGCATCTGCCCACCAATCATGGCTTCGACGAATTTTTCGGTAATCTCTATCACTTGAACGCAGAAGAAGAGCCAGAGCATGTTGATTATCCCAAGAGCGATGAATTCGCCAAGCAATTCGGTCCACGGGGTGTTATTCACTCCTACGCTGACGGAAAAATCGAAGATACTGGCCCTTTGACCCGAAAGCGCATGGAGACAGTCGACGAAGAGTTTCTGGCCGCATCACTGAAGTTTATCGATAGTGCTCACGAGGCTAAAAAGCCATTTTTTGTCTGGTTTAACTCAACTCGCATGCATGTTTTTACGCGGCTAAAGCCCGAATCCGTTGGTGTTACTGGACAGGGAGTGTATGCGGACGGTATGGCTGAACACGATGGTCATGTGGGACAATTGTTGCAGAAACTTGACGACCTGGATATCGCTGAAAATACCATCGTAATGTACTCAACTGATAACGGTGCCGAATTACTGCTTTGGCCAGACGGTGGTTATACACAGTTCCGCGGGGAGAAAAACTCAAACTGGGAAGGTGCCTACAGAGTGCCCATGATGGTTCGCTGGCCTGGAAGCATAAAGGCAGATCAGGTTTCCAATGAGATTATTTCCTTACAGGATTGGCTGCCGACATTATTGGCTGCGGTTGGAGAACCGGACATCAAGGCAAAACTGAAAAAAGGCACTCGGGTGGGCGAAAATCGTTACAAGGTGCATTTGGATGGCTACAACTTCATGCCTTATTTCGTGGGCGAGGAAAGTAAAGGGCCCCGTGATACGTTTTACTATACGTCCGATACCGGAGATATCGTTGGTATTCGAGTCGGGGATTTTAAAACTGTATTTAAGGAGCAGCGCGCCCACGGTGCTGAAACCTGGATTGACCCTTGGATTGTGCTGCGAGCCCCGAAACTGTTCAACTTAAGGCAGGATCCGTTTGAGCGGATGGAACACGAAAGCGAAAACTACTATCAGTGGTGGGCCGAGCATATGTTTTTGTTTGCACCGGCGATGGCTGAGGTTGCCAGGTTCAAGGCAACATTTGAAGAATTTCCTCAGCGCCAGAAACCGGGTAGTTTTGTTCCCTAGTTGAGGCAGTGAAGATCGGGAGGCCAGCTGCATAGACTCCATAGGCATCGTTAATAAAAAAGCGACCTCCATTTAAAGGTCGCTTTTTTTTGAATTTGAGCGGGCCAATTTCAAATCTCAAAACAGTACTACTGCATCCGCCTTTGGAGCTACACGCGGTAGCACACTCTCTATGGCGACCTCCAGCACCTTGCTTTCAGGGCTTACACTACTGCCAAATTGCTGCACTACCTTCCCCGAACTATCGACAACATACTTGTTGAAGTTCCAGCCCGGCGCGCTTTTCTGGCTTGCCAATTCCTTGAATATTGGGTTGGCCTCGCTACCTTTCACGTGACTGGGCGCAACCATAGTGAACGTTACGCCGTAGTTGACATAGCATACCTCCGCAGCAGCGGCCTCATCTTTGGCCTCCTGACGGAAATCGTCACTGGCAAAGCCCACTACCACAAGGCCGCGCTCGCGATATTTCTGATAGAGCGCCTCCAGCCCTTTGAACTGCGGCGTGTAACCGCAGTGACTCGCCGTATTGACGATCAACACAGGCTTGCCTGATGCGACTTCACACAGGTTTAGCTGTTCACTGGAATGCAGTTTACGCATTGAATGATCAAGATATTCGGGGCACGCGGCAGTGGCAACGGAACTAAACAACAACACTGCAGCGGCAACTGGGGAACGCAACATATGGATTTCCTTGGGTTAAAAAAGCCAGTAATTAAATAAACATACGCTGATATGAGCCAGGCAGTTCAATTCTGCGAGTGAAGAATTTGTAGTCTATATGTTGTTGCGATTGAGAAAGTCTATCGCACGATTCTCGGCATCACCACCGAACAGAAACATCGTTGCGTGACCTCGCCAGCGGTGCAAGTACAGCTCGCTTTTCACGCCTGCTGCGCGTAGCGCATTGTAGTAATTTATAGATTGATTTTGATCCACCAAGACATCGAGTTTACCGTGGTAAAGGAAAACCGGAGGGTCATCAGCAGAAATGTGAAAAAACGGTGACGCATCGGCATAGCGCTCCGGCATTTCATCGCGTGTGCCCCCCATAAAGCGCGCCACAACCGGGCTTTCGGCGTATTCTCGTAAATCCGCGGGAATGCCGCCGGCAACCACTGTCCGCAGGCGTGGTAATTGCTGCGCTTGTTCGCCGCCTGAGATCGCGTTATCCAGACTGCCCAAAAGCGCAGCCAGATGTGCACCCGAGGAATAACCCCAGGCATTGACCCGATTCAGATCAAGTTGATAAAGATCGGCGTTGGCAGCCAACCAGCTGCGCGCCTGCTGCAGGTCGTCAAGCTGCGCAGGGAAGGTAAATTGCGGAGCAAAGCGATAGTCCAGATTCATCACCGCGTAGCCCCGCTGCGCAAGCTCCTTACTAATAGTGGTCATATCTTTGCGACTGCGATTGGCCCAACTACCACCATGTATTACTATCACCACCGGTAGCAGACCGCGTTGCTGCGGCAGATATAAATCGGCGTGCAGAATTTGTGGCCAGTTGGATGGAGTATAAGCAAAATTTAGAATCTCACGCTCCAGCTGATAGCTCGGTTGCGATTCAGCCAAACTGGACTGCTGCTGTGCTGCCAGTTGAGCATGACAACCCAGCGAAGCCGCGCCTAAGGCGAGCAAGATACCCTTCTTAACAAGTAATATTAATTTCATCAGATTGATTGTAGGTCCTCGCTACCACTGCCCTTTGATTGGTCGTACGCCTTGACTTCAGCCGTGGATCTCTTTGACACAGAATGATATGGATTGGTTAAGCTGCCGCGATCGGCGATAGTTTTTCAGTTCCAGCGCAAGTGACGAGCCCAGGCAAATTACCCTATACTGGTGGATCTCATGAGTGGAAGCGACGAATGCGCTCCTGCTGCAACGACAAACTGGTCTGTTTCTCGTCGTTCCCAAAGGAAAAGATATGTTAAGAATTCCTGTTGTGCTGTGCGCTCTGCTCGGGCTATCGATTTCGGCCGTAGCCGATCAAGGCTTTGATTTCACGTCTTTCGCGGTTCCGAAAACCGGGCGGATCATCATACCGGTCATAGAAGGCGAATCCCTGAGCGGTGCAGCCGCAAACATTGATCGCCTCACGAAGGGCGCGCTCAGTATCGCGGCGTCGGAAGCGTCTTTCACCGGCGAAAGTAACTCATTTGTCACCCTGCTTGGCGTATCCCCTTACTCACGTATCGACCTCATTGGCATCGGGGCGGAGGCCGCTGATCGCGTCAGCGCAGAGAACTTTGGTGGAACGGCATCGGCACTAATTGGGGATACGGCCGGCGGAACTGTACAGATACTCTGGCCGGACGATATTGCAAACACTGAGGCTACCGCCGCGCGCGTCGCTTTCGGCTACCGGCTGCGCAGCTACCGCTTCGATCGCCACCAGGCACAAAAAGTCGACCGGGATACACTGCCTTTGATTCACCTTCTGAGCAACGATAATTCCCAAAAAGAATACGCGGATGACCTCGCACATCTTGCTGATGGGGTTTTCCTGGCGAGAGATATGAGCTCCGAACCCGGCAATATCATTTACCCCCAGTCGTTTGTCGAACGAATCGAAACACAGTTCGAAGGACTCAGAAACGTTACGATCAAAGTGCTTGATGAAAAAGACTTACAGCGACTCGGCATGGGAGCACACTGGGGCGTAGGCAGAGGCTCAAGTAAACCACCTAGGCTGCTGATTATCGAATATCTGGCCGGCGAAGATAGCGCGCCGATTGTACTGGCCGGCAAGGGTATTACTTTCGACACCGGAGGTATCTCACTGAAGAAAAATGACGGCATGTGGCAGATGAAGGGTGATCTTGGTGGCGCAGGCGTCGTGACCGGCACTGTCCTCGCCGCCGCGCGACGCGGTGCGCCGGTCAACGTCATCGCATTGGCAGCACTGGCCGAAAATATGCCCTCGGGCACGGCCATACGTCCAGGGGATGTTCTCACATCGATGTCTGGCATCACCATCGAGATCAGTTCTACCGATGCAGAGGGTCGGCTGGTATTGTCGGATGCCGTACATTACGCTCAAGTGACCTACGAACCGGATGTACTGATCGACGTAGCGACCTTGACCGGCGCTGTCGGTCGCGCGCTGGGAGACGGGTACGCTGGGATATTCGGCCGTCATGATGAGCTTATAGACCAGCTCACAGCCGCCTCCCAAGCTGCGGGAGAACCCGTATGGCGTCTGCCGCTTGACGATTCGCACTTTAAGCAAATCGAGTCGAAGGTAGGCGATATCGTAAACGGCGGTGTTGGTGACCCTGGCGCAAGCGTCGGCGCAGCGTTCATAGGCGCGTTTGTCAATGAAGATCAGCACTGGGCGCACTTTGATATCGCAGGTGTTGACCATATGAAAGAAGACCGACCGACAATTCCAGCGGGTTACTCCGGCTGGGGTGTGCGCGCACTCGACGAGTACCTACGCCGCCACCACCAGCAATAAGGGAGACCTTTCTGTTGATGGCGCAGTAGTGCATTATCTTTTTAAACATGCCGCTAGTAAATAAACAACCGATACACAGGAAACTAATGAATAGAAATCAGCAACTGATCGGCCTATTAATGTTCTCGATGTCTTTACTCGTAGCCTGCGGGAATGAGCCTGAACCCAAAGAAACTGAAACAACCAATAAGGTGGCAACGCGGCTCGCGAAGGAAACCGAAGCGGCACCCAAGCCAATGGTCCAGATTGACAAGTCCAATCCGAATTGGAAGCAGAACCTTGAACTACCAACGCTATATAGCTTTGAAGCTGAAAAAAGCTACTACTGGGATATGCAGACTAACAAGGGTGAAATGAGTTTCAAGCTTTACCATGAAAGTGCGCCCATGCATGCCACGAGTACGATTTTTCTAACGAAAATGGGTTTCTATGATGATGTGATTTTTCATCGCATCATTCCCGGTTTTATGGCTCAGGGTGGCGATCCAACCGGCACCGGCAGAGCGGGTCCCGGCTATCAATACGACGGTGAGTTCGATGGCTCAACCAGCCATACCCGCCCAGGCCTGCTCAGTATGGCAAACGCCGGCCCCGGCACGGATGGTAGTCAATTCTTTATCACCTTTGAGCCGACCGTTTTCCTCGACGGTAAACATACGATCTTCGGTGAACTTGTGACCGGTGAAGCCACACTCAAGCAATTGGAAGAATTTGGCAGTCGTTCCGGTGCGACCAGCGAGCGCATTGTTATTAAGAAGGCTACGATTCGTATTGAATAGCAGTGATAAAACGGCATGAGCACTTAGACATCTCTGAACCTGCCTCACTAATTCAAACTTACGGGATGCCATATCACAGATCCCCCACTCCCGAACCCTGGTGGCCTCATGTGGCTTCCAGGCTTGATTATTTTCCTTAGAATCACACACTTGTCATAGAAATTCATTGATATCGGAAAAATGCCGTATGCAGACATCAGACAGCTCCGGCCAGGCAAAATCACCCGTCGGATCGATGTGTATAGTGGCGACTCTGGCATTCCTGCCTGCCTGTAAGTCAAACAGGTAGTCCCCAACCATCACTGCATCACTAGGTTCGGCCTGCCAGTCGTTGAGTAAGTGATTAATACCATCAGGCGATGGCTTGGGTACACACGAATCTCTATCTAACCGGTGCTGGGCAGGGAAAAAATGGTCGATTCCGCAAGCATTCAATGTCGTTTCAACAACGGGCATGATGTTGCGGGTAAGCAAACCTAACTTTGCACCACGAACTTGCAATTTTTCAAGAAGCTCTGGCACGCCAGGCATGAGTGTCGAATTGCCAGCGAAGTGACATTCAAGGTCATTCAGCTTTAGCCAAAGAGGGGCTGATTGCTCGTCTGGCATGGCATTTAATGCCTCCAAAATGGGTTCATTTGATTCCAACCCCAGTTCCTTGCGCATATATTCAAAATCATGTGAGCTGGTGGTTAAGGTACCATCCATATCGAAAACCCAATGATTGCGTAGATTTAAACGGTGTGCTTCCCACATTAATTTTGCCTCGTATTGGTGTTGTGCCATTCTAATGGAAAGGCTAACGGAATCGACACCTCACCCAGGAAAACCACCAGCCAACCAGCCCTACTCGACGCCTTTAAGCAAACACAAACCTTATTAGCCGTTGAGTCAATAGCGCCTTCACAAATAAGACTGCAGCCCAGGTTCCACTTACCAAAATCTCAGACTGTGCAGGGGAAATAAAGCCCCCGGCGCAAAGAACACTTGATGCCATTAATCTCCGCTAGGAAAAGCACTATTGCGAATTGTTTAAATTGCTACTTTCTGCTTGAAGTGGAAATTCACCAAAGGCAGATACTATTGGCTTGCGTTATTCAGTATTGACCGCGCAGGACTGCGCCTGACAACTTACCACCGATTCGCTTTTCTGCATCCGACTCGTTTCGGCGTCCCGTCAGCCACTAAATAGCTGCGCGCCCAAGACTGCACCGGGTAGAACAAAAAACATCGCAAAGATGTAGCCGAACGCCCAGCTACGATGTTCAGATGATTTCTGCCCCAACCAGGTTGCTGCTTTAATAGGTAGTGATCTCAACCCGGGTATGTATAGAAAAGCCAATACACCAACTACGTTGTAAAACAAGTGAACCAACGCAATCTGCAACGCAAATACTTCGTAGGCTCCCGTGATAGCGGTCGCGGCCAGTAGAGCCGTAATGCAAGTACCGAGGTTTGCCCCCATGGTGAATGGAAACACTTGCTTTAAGGTCAGCACACCTGCGCCAGCAAGTGGTACAACAAGACTTGTGGTGGTAGAGGAAGACTGTACTAAAACGGTAACCAGCGTGCCTGACATCACCCCGGTTTCGGGACGTCGACCAATGGCTTT
>JBLIEI010000020.1:0-66672 GCA_047633055.1 Halieaceae bacterium
AAATCAACGTAAGCTGTCGCGCGGAGCCGGGTGTCTTGTCCATTCTATGATCACCCTCCAGGCCCTTTGTAGCGACTGCTCTGGTGCGTTCAACTGGTGTCACCTGACCACGTCTTTCTGTGCGTAGGCCGATCCAGGTTAGGGTTCCGGGGGATAGGTCGCGTGCGAATCTGTCGAGTGGGTTGGTGCGTTTGGTCATGGGCTATTTATGCCTCAAAAAAAATTCTGTTTCGATGAGCAGTGTTCACCACCAGACCCAATCCGGGCTTCGACCCAGTGCCTGGACTACATAGCCTTGACATCATGAGTTATCTTCATTTGCATAGAGGGTGCCGGGTAACGCCAGCAGGCAGGATATGATCAGATAACGAATTTTCACAGTTTATTTGCTCTGGGTTCTTGTTCGGTGAATAGTAGCGAAGCTCGGGACAAATGAATATGGCTGCGTCGGCTATTTGCACTCCTCCCAAGGGTACTGCCAAGTGACTATGTTTCCCGTCAAGACTTTAAGCAAGTTTTTCGTCCCAATGAGTGCCGTTCTTCATCATCGTATTCAGGATAGTCAGCTGCTTCCCACGATAGCTGCCGCTATCCCGGTTCATTGGTGCAACGCCGACAAGTGACGCGATTTCTTTTCGGTTGAGTTTGCCAAGTTCTGGAATCAATCGGGGACAGACCACGGTTTTTGAGCTTGTGCGACAGATTTTTACTAGCGAAACCGTGGTCTGTCCCCAATTTTTACCACGGTTTTTGAGCTTGTGCGACAGATTTTTACTAGCGAAACCGTGGTCTGTCCCCAATTTTTACCAATTTTTTCTGCCAATTTTTCCGTTCAGGAGTCGTAAAATGATATTTTATAGTCGGAAAATTATATGCAGGTTTCACTAAATAGTAACAAACTGGCGACTTTATGAGGCGCGCATACCGCGCTGAATTTATAGAGTGTACGCAATGATAGAGTTGCAGATAAACACTGAGGCCACTCATATCGGTTTTGGTATGCAAGTTCGCAAATCCCCATATTTTGACGCGACCATTCGTTGGGGCGCCAAAGGCTTTTCTGTCTACAACCATATGTATATTCCCAGAGATTTCGGCGATGCCGAGCAAAACTATTGGAATATGGTTAATGGTGCCACCTTAAGTGATGTTGCCGCGGAACGTCAGGTAGAAATTACCGGGCCAGATGCGGCAGAGTTTACTCAGCGCCTAACGCCGCGAAACCTGTCTCATTGTGCGGTCGGCCAGTGCAAATATGTGCTGTTGACTAACAACCACGGCGGCATTTTAAATGACCCGGTTTTATTGCGCTTGGCAGAGAAACATTTTTGGTTGTCACTGGCTGATAGCGATATTCTGCTCTGGGCTCGCGGTGTAGCGATTAACTCTGGTTTGGATGTCACTATTTGTGAACCGGATGTCTCTCCTTTGCAGCTACAGGGACCGCAGTCAGGCCATATTATGCGCAGGTTATTTGGTGAACGAATAGATACGCTGCGCTACTACTGGCTCGAAGAACTTGAACTGGCGGGTATTCCTCTCATTGTTTCACGCACCGGTTGGTCCAGTGAGCTAGGTTACGAACTCTATCTACGTGATGGTAGTCGTGGCGACGAACTGTGGGAACTCATTATGGCCGCCGGCCAAGAGTTTGGTTTGAAGCCGGGACACACCTCGGCGATTCGGCGCATCGAAGGAGGCATGCTGTCCTATCATGCGGATATGGATGCAGACACCAATCCCTATGAGTTAGGGTTGGGTCGACTGGTTGATTTAGACATAGATGCGAACTTCATTGGCAAGGCCGCGCTGAGGGCAATTTTCGAACAGGGTGTTACTCGCCAGCAGGTAGGCATTCGTATTGGCGGTGACCCTTTAAGTGGCCCTAACAATGAATTCTGGCCAGTTACCGTGGCTGGTGAGCAGGTGGGTAAAGTGACTTCGGCGATCTACTCCTACCGGCTCCAAACCAATATCGCGCTAGCGATGGTGTCCGTTGAACAGTCCGCGATTGGGACTGAACTTGGGGTTGACACACTAATGGGCCAACGCTCCGGTACCGTGGTTGCTAAACCGTTTCACGATCCTAAGAAAAGCCTTGTATGCAGTTAAATTCGTTGTTTAAAGCAGACAAAAATGATCGAACCCGACAGCGCAAGTGACGTCGTCGACATTGTAATATGGATCTCGTCAGGTTAACTCAGTGATATTGCTGGAATCAGGCGATGAATACTTACAAACACCATAATAAAAGAGGTTGCCATGAGTAAGTCCGACATTGAAATCGCCAGGGATGCAGCGATGCGTCCGATTCTTTCTGTGGGGGAGGAACTGGGAATTCCGACCGAAAGCATGGTTCCTTATGGCCATACTAAAGCTAAGATCAGACTGGATTATATCGATAGCCTCAGTGGCCATCCTCAGGGCAAGCTGATTCTGATGACGGCAATGAGCCCGACACCTGCGGGAGAGGGCAAGACCACGACGGCGATCGGTCTTACCGATGCCCTCAACCGTATCGGTAAGCAGGCCTCGGTCTGCCTGCGCGAACCCAGCCTGGGCCCCTGTTTCGGTATGAAAGGCGGAGCCGCGGGGGGGGGTTACGCACAGGTGGTGCCCATGGAGGATATTAACCTTCATTTCACTGGCGACATGCATGCCATCGGTGCTGCCCATAACCTGCTGGCAGCGTTGATCGACAATTACGTCCATTGGAGCAATGAGATACGTCTGGACTTGCGCCGGGTTACCTGGCGTAGGGTTGTCGACATCAACGACAGGCAGTTACGCCAAGTGATGACGGGGGTGGGTGGTCCTGGCAATGGTTACCCCATGGAAGGCGGGTTCGATATTACCGTCGCCTCGGAGGTAATGGCCATTTTTTGTCTGGCGCGTAATCTCAAGGACTTGAAGAATCGGCTGGATAAAATTGTGATCGGTTACACGCGCAGTGGACAGGCCGTTACCGCCGCCGAAGTCCATGCATCTGGTGCGATGACGGCGTTGCTGAAGGATGCCCTCGCGCCCAACCTGGTGCAGACCCTGGAGAACAATCCGGCATTTATACACGGTGGACCGTTTGCTAATATTGCCCACGGCTGCAATTCTGTAATCGCTACCGAGACCGCGTTGAAATTGAGCAAGTACGTGGTAACAGAGGCGGGCTTCGGTGCCGACCTGGGAGCGGAGAAATTTTTCAATATCAAGTGTCGCAAATCCGGCCTGCGCCCGAATGCTGCAGTTATAGTTGCTACCGTCAGAGCGCTGAAAATGCACGGTGGCGTGGAGAAGGACGCCTTGACGGCGGAAAATATCGAGGCGGTGCGCAAAGGCTTGAAAAACCTTGGTCGCCATATTCGCAACACCGGACAGTACGGGATCCCGGTGGTAGTAGCGATAAACCACTTCAGTACTGATACCCAGGCTGAACTGGATGTCATCTACGAGTATGTTGAGCAGCGTGGGATAAAGGCCCATCTGTGCACTCACTGGGCCAACGGCGGGGCGGGCGCGGAGCAACTCGCCAGGGCCGTCGCGGAACTGGCTGATGCAGGAGATTCCCAGTTTCACAATCTCTATGACGACGATATGAGTTTGTGGGAAAAGACGCGCCATATTGCCCGCTCTGTATACGGCGCAGACGATATCTCGGCGGATCAAAAAGTCCGTGACCAGTTTCGCGAGTATCAAAACGCCGGCTACGGACACTTCCCGATCTGTATGGCCAAGACCCAGTACAGTTTTTCCTCCGACCCAAAGCTATTGGGTGCTCCAGATAATCACCACTTGACGGTGCGTGAGTTGGTGTTGTCCGCGGGCGCCGAATTTCTCGTGGTTGTGTGTGGTGATGTGATGCGTATGCCTGGTTTACCCAGGGTGCCAGCCGCCAACAATATTTTTGTCAATGATGATGGCCAGATTGAGGGCTTGTTTTAAGGCAGGGAGGGGTACTAACAGCCCACAGGGCAATGGTTTGAGACGTGAGGATAGATTCCTTTGATCTGAAGGGTTTAATTTTTCGCTGCCCTTGTAGTGGTGAGGACCTTACCTGTTGAATTTTGGAGACGTTCACTCCGTACGCGCTTTTATTAGTCGTGTACTTTGATGAGATCAACTATAAAAATAATGGTTTCGTTGCGTTTGATGGTCGGTGGCGCCCCATTACGGCCATAGGCCAGCCGCGATGGCACATACAACACGATGCGCCCACCTTCGCCAATTAGCTGTAGCCCCTCAGTCCAGCCCTTGATAGCCTTCCGCAGACTCAAGACCGATGGTTCGTCATTGAAGGTGCTGTCGAATACCACATTGTCGATGTGCTTGCCCTGGTAATGTATAGTTACTCGGCTTCGGCTAGTGGGTTTTGTGTTATTTCCCGGCTTCAGGATTTTGTACTGTAACCCCGACGTCGTTACGCTAACCTCGTTTGCGTGCTGATTTTTTTCAAGGAATGCACGACCCTGTTCAGCAAGGCTCAGCGCTGCCAGTGCCGGCACGGACATAGCAGCGATCAGCAAAAGCGAGAAAGCATATTTCATGGTGGCAATAGTAACAGTATTGCCTCGCCGGAGCGTTAGGTCGGCGTGGGTTCGAACCGACTGCGTAGCAATGGTGGTCAGTCGTTTCGCTGGGTTATATCCATCACTATCTTGCCCATAGGGGCATGGTTGTTCAGTGCATCGATAGCATCGGCGGTGCGTTCCCAGTCATAGTGTTCAGCAATAACAGGTCGTAATTGTTGTTCGTCGACACAGCGCATCATGGCCTCGTAGCCGTCGCGATTACCCGTTCCGATACCGTGCAAATTTGCGCCCTTGATGATCAGTGGGAAAATCGTGATGCCCATGTCAATACCGGCCACGTAGCCGATGATGTTCAAGTGGCCACCGTGGCGAATGGCGGCCAATGAATTCTCTAGGGTGCCCGATCCACCTATTTCGATAACGGCATCGACACCATGACCGGCTATGTCATATGCCGCCTCGCCCCAATTCTTCGTTTCGCTATAGTTTATGCAGTGATCTGCACCGAGTTTCGCAGCCCTGGCCAGCTTTTCGTTGCTAGAGGATATAATGATCACCTTTGCCCCCAGGGCCTTGGCAAGTTGCAGGCTGGCCATGGCAACGCCCCCGGTCCCCTGCACCAGCACCGTGTCGTCCGGGCCAATAGCAGACTTGGTCACTAGCGATGTCCAGGCAGTCAGTCCTGCACAGGGATAACAGGCAGCCTCAGCGGTCGACAGGTGAGGGGGCATGATAACCACTGCGTCTTGTGAATAGACCCCGTATTCTCTCAGGGTACCTGCGGTTTCCAGACCACCAGATACGGACCTCTCGCCATGCAGGGCCTCGCCTGAAATCCAGTGGGGGAAAAACATGGGAGTCACGAGGTCGCCCTGCCTGACGCGGGTCACACCTTCGCCTGTGGCTTCAACAATACCTGCGCCGTCGGACATGGGCACAAGCGGGAATTCCACATTTGGGGTGAATTGTCCGGCAATAATCTGTGCATCGCGTGGGTTGATGGAGGCCGCCTCGAACCTGATCAGAATTTCTCCCGGGCCGGGGGCGGGTTTATCTACCTCAACAGTAATCAGGTTCGCGGTTCCAAAGGCTTTAAGTTGTATTTCACGCACTTGTATTTTCCTTCCTGGGTCAGGCTTTATTGATAGACTTTGATTTGAACTTGCTACCGCCGATACCGTATTGCGAGTTTCATTCGGGGCAATTTGGCAGGGTGCTCGTAAGTTGATTTCCCTGAATGCGGGGGTACTCCCGCCAGCAGTGTTCGATTTAGCCCGATTCGCGGTCGATGATCAAGCGTCTGCTTGCGCATTCTAAGAGAGTTTTGAGCAGCTCAATATTTCCCGGGAGTCAAACATACAAGGGAAATCGACTTGTGAAAACTCCTCTGGCTTGTCACTCTCACACGCCGTAATACATCGTCTTTCTAAATCCGCTAGCATCGCGCCCAAACAACTGAGGTATGCCATAAGCGTCAGTTGCGTATCTGCCTCGACATCACCCTTATCCGATAATTGGCGCTGAGTAACGTCTCGACCGGTGCTTTACTCACCGGTCGCACCAACTACAAACAGGTTCTGCATAATTAGCAATTTAATCGAAAAATGCCAATACTCTGGTCTCTATGCTTTCTCTAGCTTGTGCATTCACCGGCGCCTTGGGATGGGTGAACGCTGTGTGGATTGCTCGACGAGCGCGACCATCAAGGCTGGAGTCGAAGGTTTTTATCAACAGCGCTTCGTGGCGGGCCATTGAAGAATACCAGTACCAGCGATGCTCGGGATTGTAAGTGACTAATTGCAACTCACCGATACGATCTTTCGCTCGACGTTCACTGGCAACTAAATCTTCTTCGCGCAAACTGGCGGCGGTGCAGACGGCCAAGGGTGTGGTAACGACCGGTCCGCCGATTGAGCGCCACACATTGATGATGGAGAAGCGTCGCTGCGAACGAATACTCGCCTCATCATCCCCGAGAATATCACTCAACCGCTGGCGGGCAGAGGCGTCGGTGTAGTCGTTGTGAATTACCGTAGAGGGCTCTCGAAGATTGTGTTCACCCCGGATGGTTGATGCATCTGAACGACGCGTGTTATCGAAGACAATAGCGTCAGTGGCTCCTAAACTTTGTTGTACCAATTGAGCCGCCTCAAACTGATAAATGTCCTTAATTTGCGCGTCATCGTAAAAGTCGGTTACAGCGCTGTTGTGGGCAATCAGAGTAAACCCGTCCTGGTCTAATGTTGGGCCAGGTTTGAGTTCACGGGCGTCCGCTATTGTCACGCTCCGGGGGGTGAACTGAGCCGAAATTGTTAGCTGGGCCTCGGCACCACCTTCCGAGGCAAAATAAACAGGCTTGTCCGCCATTGGTACCAAGTATTCCAACTGTGTTGTTATGACAATCGACATGAGTGCTGCTCGCAGTATTTGCGGATAAGTAAATCCTATTGGGTAGCAATAATCCAGTACGAAAAATTCCAGGCCAGCCACTAGCTGATTTTGCCATGGATTATTCTCTTCAATGCGACGGAACGAGGCATGCGAAGTTTCAGGTCGGTTGGGCAGGTTCAACGGTTCTTGGGTGCCCACGCTGCTGTATCAAATCTGTTTAATTTGGTCAGGCATATGGTTCGCGTCTGGTATTATCGCGATCTCAGGATGAGTGCGCTTGCAGAATGGGACAGGGCGGTGGCTTGAGCGTGGACACCTCGTTGCTGTGATCTGACGAAGTTAACTTATCATTATTGATGAATCCACTCGCCTTCAGCCAATTACTCGTCATCCAGATCGACCATGCGCAGCAACTGACTAAACATATACTTGTCGAAAGCGCGTGAATGAATTCGACTGATGTCGCCGGAGCCAAAGACGACATGTAAGCCCTCTACACAGGCTAGGATACCAAGTGCGATGTTTTCCAGCTCGGACGGCATCTTTTTCGGGTGGTTGTCTCGCAGCAAGGTTAGCAACTGTTCCGTAAAATGTTGATACATTTCCTCGCGCGTTTGGGCCGCTACGGCATTATGTGTGGCAAGGCCCCAGAACTGGTAAAAAAACCCCCGGACTTCAGGCTTCTTGGCATCATCTATCAGGTAACGTAAAAAAGCTTTGAGGCGCTCTCTCGGGTTGTCTGGAAAGGATCTGAATTCCTGCCGTACTTCTTCATCATATCCTTCAATGACATGCTTGATTATTGCCTGTAGCAGGGCATCATTACTGGGATAATAGTACGCGAGATTACCCACACTGATCCCGAGTCGGTTGGCCACACCGCGCGTTGTGAGCTTGGCAAGACCTTCCTGTACCAGAATCTTCTGTGCAGTGGCAAGAATCTCTGTTACTCGAGCTTTGCCGCGTTTGCGCACGGCCGTACCAGTTCTGACTTGTCCAGCCGTATCATCTTTTGCTTTGTTCATAAGGATATAATAGTTGAAAAATGGTTGATGTTATAGATCGATTGTACTAATTTAAATAGGTCGTTTGTTCTAACAAGAGACTTTAAGGTATGTGCAATAAAAATTTGAAGCATTGGATCATCTCGGTTCTTTCTATGATCGTTTTTATGGCCTGTTTTAACGCTAGTGCAGGAGGGGAGATGGAGGAGTTCCAATACCAGATACGCGAAAAATACGATATGAAGGTAGCGGCATTTGCCGCCAATGATCCAGAGCCAATCCTGGCGCATTTTTATCACCCAGATGTAATTTCCACCGGGCCGGATGGCATTACAGTTATCGGTCGTGAGGATTTGCGTACGGTTTATGAGGAGGTGATTGGCAACGACGTGACGGTTGAATCCTATCGAAGCTTCGTTAACGGAGACGCAGGATGGGATTGGGTGAATTTCAATGTGATCCCGCTGGCGGATTCGGGTGAGCCCCCTTTTAGTTTCAAGATGTTATTCTTGTGGGAGCGGGTAAATGGCGAGTGGTGGTGTCACGGGGAAATGTACGTGATGGGTCAGTTTGATATTAACTAGACTCACGCTGGAGGTCTCTTATGAGTACTGAATCTGACAAGGACACGAAGGCCCTGCAAGGGCCCTCCCAATCTGAAATGACTAGGCGAGATTTTGTTGGGAGTACACTGATAGGCAGTGGTGTAGCGCTATTAGCTGCCGGTGCGCCGCTGTCAGTGATGGGGATGGCTGATAAAGATCATGTGCAGTTCAAGTTGGGGGGCACTATGCCGCTGCCCCTTAATCAGTTGGACAAGAGCTGGACAGGTTATGGCGGAGTAGGGGACTACGCTACATCTAACGGCAACACACATACAATGGTGAATGCAGCGCACACCTTACGGAATGGCGATTTTAAAGATCGCGTTAAGAGTGCCAAGGACACTGACGAAGAATACGACCTGGTCGTTGTGGGCGCAGGTTTTTCTGGTTGCACCGCCGTCTATGCTTTTCTCAAGGAAAAGCCGGATGCGAAAATTTTAATTCTCGATAATCACGATATGTTCGGCGGCGAAGCTCGACAAAACGAGTTTGAGGTGGACGGCTACAAACTTTGGGCTCCCCAGGGATCTACTGGCGCGGTATACCCGCTCGCCGCGGCAAAGCGTATAGGGATGTATCACCAGCTTTGGGACGAGTTGGGCTTGCCTCAGGAGTTCGAGTGGCAGGCGTCGAAAAAGTCCAGGCTGAAAATTCCATACGACAACTACAGCCCCATGCACCTAGCCTGGGAGGAGACTGATCTGGGTTGGTTCCACAAGGGCCATCCTATGGCAGTAAACCCCTGGGCCAACCGATTCAAGGATGTGCCTATCGACGATAGGACAAAGGCCGATCTCCTGTGGATGGAAACGTACCGGCAGCCCCCGGAGCGAGAGGACTGGGAGCAATGGCTAGACACCATGACCTACAAGGAATTTCTGGTCAATGAGATGGGTTTGGACAATACGGCTATTGATGAATACCTGCAGCCCTTCGGCGCAGCAATGGGCATGGGCCTGGGGCCGGATGTGATCTCAGCCTACCAGGCTTTAAACTTTCTTCAGCCTGGCGTCATTCAATACCTCCGTCAGATGGGCTTGGGTGACCCGACGGATTATGTGCATCTTGCACAGTTTCCAGGTGGTAACACCGGTATTTTGCGGCATATCGTCCAGCGAATAATTCCCGATGTTTACGGTGAGGCGGATACGCTCAGCGCCGTTCTGTCCAATCCGGTTGACTGGAAGGTGATCGACAAGCCCGGCCGCCCCGTTCGCATGCGTTTGAGTTCTCTGGTGGTGAATGTTGAACATGTAGGGCCGGTAAAAAAAGCCAAACACGTAAACGTGACCTACCTGAAAGAGGACAAGATGCACAGAGTGCGGGCTTCAAGGGTGATTATGGCGGGTCAACAGCATCTGAACAAAAGAGTGGTTACGGACTTACCGCCCAATTATATCGAGGCGATGGAAAAATTCATGCATGCGCCCATTATGGTTATCAATGTCGCGCTGCGAAACTGGAAGTTTATGGACAAATTGGGCGTGGCTTCTGTGCGCTGGTTCGATGACGACCTGGGTTGGTTTACCACCTTGCGTCGCCAGATGATCATGGATGGTGAGGAGCCCATGCCGTTAGAGCCGGACAAGCCAACGGTATTGACGATGTATAACTCCTTCTGCACGCCAGGCCTCCCTCTCGAACAGCAGACAGTCGCAGCGCGGATGCGCATGTTCGGCATGACTTATGAGAACGTAGAAAAGAAGGTAAAGGAACAATTCACGGCGATGTTCGCTGCAGGCGGCTTCGACGCTGAGAGAGATATTGCGGGAATTATTGTCAACCGTCAGGGTCACGCCTACGTTGCGACACCCCCCGGGTTCTTTTTCGGTAAGAATGGTAAGCCATCAGCCAGCGATGTTATTCGTGAACCCCACGGCAGGGTCGCCTTTGCCCACGCGGAATTGCAGGGTATGCAGATGTGGGAGGGCGCCGCACATGAGGGTGAGAGGGCAGGGCGCCAAGCCTTAAAAATGGCATGAGCCATGCTTAGCGGGTTCTTTCGCAAATGAGTGAGTCTAATCCCAAACAAGAAACGCATTGGTGTGCGTTGGCGGCTTGATGGGACGTATATCAAGATCAAAGGTGAATAGAAATATCTCTATCGCACCGTCGATAGGCCGGGCAGCACTATGGACTTCGTCCTCACTGCGAAGCGTAGCTTGTCGAAAAACAGAATAGATTGGAGTCGACGAATTAATCCAGCCACCGTTCGATTATGAGTCGGGGGTCTACAGGGGCATTGGGCAGAAAGCTGACGAGACTTTTTTGGTAAGGTGGGACAGGGCAGGGAGGGTGTGTCTGGCACCGAGCTTATGCCGGGCTTGGTTGTTGGTAATACTGAAGCGGTTTGCAGTAAGTTGAAGAATCGTAGTCGCCTTTTAAAAGCGAGCTTTGAGCCGGGGCCGAACCGGCCTCCCGAGTCTAGAGGTAAGCGCCGTTACCGCCGGGGGGATCTGGTTGAGTTAATGCTTTTTTCTCTGGCTAAACTGCGAGTTCGCCATGCACAAGTTTACTTTTTTGCTCTTCCATGATTCGGGCCTGTCTAAGTTGTTGCCCCGCCTCGCTGTGCCTTGTTGTTGGGAGCATGTCAAAGATCAGGTGGATACGGTCCTCTTCGCCTTCATTACGCGCTTCGTGAATCTGCCGGTTGTCAAACCGCCAGAGTTCCCCTTCTCGCATGCGTACTTCCTCATCCCCAGCTCGCAGCCAAGACCCCAGAGATGATTTGAGAACGAGATGATAGCGATCATGTAATTGATAATAGCGACCCCGGTCAATATGGGGGTAGACACGACGTCCTGCGGGGAGGGCGATCAGCTTGGCGCGTCCGAGACGGGCGTCAAGGTCCTCGGCAACGCTTTGCAAGAAATGCCGTATCAGCGGAAAGCGAGCACTCCCGGTTGTCCAGCGGCTTTCCTGCACGTCGCGTCGCGCTCGACCGTACTGGAGCGACTTGCGCAAACCTCGGATGGGCACGGCTAGTGCCTCGCGTTGAACCCTGACTTTTTCTTGCCGCCCCGTTTGTGAATCCCAGGCTGCGCCGACGTTGGACAGAGCGCTGAGCAGTGGACTGAGGGCAACGTTGGATCGAATCAATTCGAAGTTTTTCATAATTTCTCTGAAGCAGTTTCAAGTATGTGTTGGTTACAGTCACGCGCACTGTTGATCTGGCGGGGTGCAGTGCCCAAGGCAAGGAGGCGCTGTATGAGCTGCGGGAATCCAATACCGGCTGCTCGCGCAGCAGTAGCAACTTCGCCTCGCGGCGAGGGAATATCAATCGCGCGCACGGCAAGAACGCCCACTTCGCCATCGGTATCAAGCCACAGCTCCATTCGTGCATAATTCCCGCAGCGCAGGGCTACGAAGATTTGTTGTGCTACGGCTGCGGCGGCGTGGCGCTCACGCTCCGTGAGTTGCGCGAGCTGGTGACCGCGCTTCCCTTCCAGGGGCGGCAGTACCTGTGGTTTATCACCGGCATCCTCTGTGCGAAGCACTATGACTCGCAGATGACGCCCTTTGGGCTCTGTTGCTACAAGTGCTCGGTCGCCGCCGTTGCAAACCCGCTCGATGGCCCGTGTGAATGAGGCTGGGCTGCGCGGTCGCAGCGCGGCCCTGTCGCTCTGAAAGCGATGCTGAACGAGCCAAGGTCCGGGTAAATCGGTCTCTGTATTGACACTCTTTTCGTACTCACGGTAGGTGAGCGTGCGAATGCCGCGGGCCGCGAGCGCCTGCGCCATCAGAAGCTGATCAGTGATTACTGCCATCGCCAATACGTCGGGACCTGTGTACGGCACTCCAATCATCTCGCAAAGGCCAGGAACCTGACATAGTCGTCCAGTGCCCTGAGTTCCACCTGCGCAATTGACTACCAAAGCCCTCGGTGTGCTGCCCAGCGCGCTTTTGGGAATGAAGTCGCGAAGCGCCTTGAAAAGGCCTGCGTCCGCTTCCATTACGGCAACCGTGTTTCCAGCCTCCCGAAGTTCGTTAACCAGCGCCTGAACCGAGTGCAGCCGATAGCGCTTCGGCGCGCTGTTGCCCTGATGTCGAAGCACGCTACTGGGCCAGCGGTTACGCACAACGGCGATGTAAAGTCCGGTATTCGATTCCTTGACTGCCTTTTGGCCGGGGAAGTCCTCGAGTAACCTCCAGTCCATGAGTTCCGATACCAGCACTGCCAGCACCAGTTGCGTGAGAATCAGCTCTGGACAGGCCAACGTGAGCCGGCACAACGGCGGCCATGCCGATATTAGCGCAATGACCATGGCAAGGACTATGGTCGCGGCCGTGCGCCAGGCCGCCATGACATTGCTTTCTCGCGCTACTGTATCGGCAATGCTCTCGGCCAGCATGGCTAGAATTACGACCGGGAAAAACGCGAAGCTTGAGAGCGTCGAGGAGCCAAACTCGATACCCAGAAACAGACTCGTGACCATGGTCGCCGCCACAAGGGAGAGAATGCATGATACGCGTGCGTATAGCGGCATCCCCGAGCGGCGCATGAGTGGTCGCACGAGTACAACGCTACAGGCGATAATAGCGATGAGTACCAGACTGGGTAGAATGCCGATCTCGTTTATGCCGATCGCTATGAGGATTGCGCGGAATCCGAGGACCCGTATGCCAAGGCTCAAGCGGGTCAGTGCGACTAAGAGAGCGGCTAGCGGTAGTTGAACCACATGTAACACTGCGCCCCGATCAGCCGCGGAAATTGCCAACAGACTGAAATTTTGGTTGAGCCATGTTCCCGCTAGACTCAGAGCAGCGCCATTACCGCCGTCTAAGGCGATTACCCGGAGTCCCATCAAAACAAAGGGCACAATTCCGATAGTAACTATAATCGCGAGAAAGGGTAGCGGTATTCCGCGGCGAGGCTGATGTTCCCTAATCCGACGGAGCAGTACATGGGAGATTCGCTCCCCGCCTGCTGAGGTAATAGTCGTCACGGTTCGCGACGCTCTATGTTGGCGACTGCCGACATACCGGGTCGAAGCAGTGCTGGCATTGCATGCAGGCGGATTGCGATGCCTACTAATGGCGCCTGCTGCATGCGCTCGCTGCGGGGCTTTGGCAGATAATCCAAAGGCATTTCGTAATCAGTGGCTAAACCGACGCTGCTAACGACGCCGCCCAGTGCCTCCCCCGGCAGTGCCGGCGAGGTAACCTGCACTGGGTTGCCAATGCTGATCTGTGCAAGATCAGCCTCGTTGACCCAGGCCTCGACCCAGGTTTCGTCACTGAACCACATGCTCAGCGTCGGCGTACCGACACCTACGGCCATGCCGGGTTGTGCCAGGCGCCGAACAATCGCCCCGTTGGCCGGCGATCGAATAACCGTGGCTTCAAGATCAATCTCAGTTCTGGCTACGAGAGCGGCTGCCTCATCGCTTTGAGCCGCCATAACCGCAAGCCCCTGTTTGCGGATGGTGAGCTCGCGGTAGTTGTGATGCGCTTCTGCTAAAGAATTAATAGCGGCCTCCTGATCGGCACTGGCTGCGGCAGCGAGCGCTCCAGCAATGATCGCCTTTGCCGCTGCATCACGTACAACTTCGCGAGAGATTGCCCGCTCCGGCAGCAGCGCTTCTCGGGTGCGGTGAAACGCAGCTGCGTCTTCGGCTCTGCTCGTGGACGCCTGTAACGCCGCCGTCGCCCGCCGTACTCCTGCTTCCGCACCGGCAATGCGTAGACGGATACGATCGCGGTCCAGTTCGATGGCTGCCGTTTCCACGCTGTAACGCGCGCTTAGCGCAGCATGTTCGGCGCGCGCCTTGGTCAATTCTGCTCGAAAGTGTCGATCGTCGAGTTTCAGCAAGACGTCGCCTGTCTTTACACGGCTCCCGGCATCTACCAGAACTTCACTAACGATGCCCTCAACCCGAGTGCCAAGTTCAGACATGTGCGCTCTTACCAGCGCATTGTGTGAGACGATGAAGGTGGACTGATGTTGCAGCCACAATCCACCAGGCACGAGGGCTGCTAGCAGTATTACGCCAGCGATGAGTAGTCCACCACGGCTCTTGCGCTGGACACCCGATTCTTGCTGGAATGGCAATGTCGTCGCTGCATCTTGGCTTGCTGGTGCTAAAGGTTTTGGTGCTACCGATGCCGGCGCTGCCAAGGCCCTGGTGTCAGGCTCAAACAAGCTGCGCTACTCTTACATTTGCACTGAGATTTAAATTTGTGAATGTTGCTAACGATGGGCTCTTCCCGTTTTTTTCGAATTCAGTGGTCAGACTCTCACGCAGCAGTGCCAGCAGCCGGCCCCGATGGACAAACTCCTCGAAGTCGTGGCCGATTCCGGGTATCTCGAGGTAACGCACGAGACTTTCGAGTCGGTGGCTCTTGGCAGCGAGGCGCATGTGCGCAGTCCAGTTTCTCGCGCGCAGTACCCGCGTAATTCCTTGCTGCATATCCAGCTCCGGGGAGCGACGCAGATTTTCATATCCGGTATCCTGATCACCAACAATAACGGTAGTCGGGACCTTGAGGAAACGCTCGGGGTTTAGGGTAATACCTCGGAACGCCTGCCGCGTATGTAGTCCCAACGGATAGCGCAGAGTTGCGGAGGGCAGTGTGTACCAGCCAGCAGCAACTACCACCAGGCGAGCTACACGTGATGGGTGTGCCATCGTGTAGCGATGTGCGAATTGTGCTCCTCCCGAGAATCCCGAAAGATAAATCGGGCCAACATTGCGGCCAAATAGGTCTTCGATGCAGGCATCAAGAACGCGGTCTGATCTTTGTCCATCGCGTCCGCGTCCCAAACGCTGGTAGCGAGGGTGCTCGTCTTTTGCAAACAGCGGCGCCAGAAGAGCGCAACCTAATTCCTCGCAGAGTGGGATTAAGGCTTCGGCGTGTTCGCGCGCGCGCCGACTATAACCGTGAACGAAAACGAAAGGAGGCTGGGTTGCCTGCAAGTTCACAGGTACATAGGCAAAGTAGCCGATCTGAGTGGTACAGGCAAGCTGGTGTTCCGTTAATACGCCAGGACTTAGCTTACTTGCGCGGCTGTGATTGCATTGGCCCGCTGTACTCATTGTGCTACCTCGAGCGTCTCTTTAGTGCAAACCGTGGAGAGTAGCCACTTTGCAATAGCAGGGCTACTTAACTCTTCACGGTTGAAGCTTTCGATCCCAGTGTTTGCTTTCGCTTCGCGTCGCTGAAGAGGGGAGGCGGAAAGAAGCCCGGAGAGTGCAAGCACTGGGCGCGATTGCTGTGCCAGTTTGTGGACGCCGGCAGTTGCACCCATCGCATCACGGGCCGCCAGTACAATGCCGCTAACGCTGCGTGCGAACGTTTGGGAACAGATGAGTTGTTCCGTCTCTCTCTGGTATAACCCATCGGCGACTTCCATGACGATCGTGCCGATGCCCTCGGCCGCCATATTGCTGATCAGTAGTTCCATGGCGCTTTCGATACGCGCGAGTGGAGCAAGATAGGTCGATGGTAGGCCAGCATCGGTGAAGTCGAGAACCTGATCCGCTCCGGCATCGTGAAGTAGCCAATTATCTCCACCAGCGCCGGTACCAGTCATCTTGATGTAACCGGTGCGTCGCCCGGTAGCTTTGAGTCCTCGCAGGAATTGTGCCGCGGTTTCAGTCTTACCCGCATCCATAGCAGTGCCCAATACCGCAAACACCGTAGGAGTTGGATGCTCAGTAGCCACTGCGCTCAGGCTAAAATCACTGAGGTTCAGGCGCTTTCCCTGGCCATCGGCGATGAGACCCAGGGGTTCGATGCTAGTGGGGCCGCGTGAGATGCGTTCGTGCTGGGATATGGCACGCGCTGCGACACCACCCCCTGCGACAAGATGACAGGGGCTCAGGCTTGCGGGCACCTCCGCTTCGAACTGTTCGCAGGCATAGCGATTACCGTAGGCGACGACCACCAAGTCACCAATAAAAAGGCGGCGACGCCTACCATCAATCAACTGCAAATTGCCGTGATGACCAAGAACTTCGATACGGGCTAGAACCAAATCGCCAACCTGAATCTGTAATTCTCCGCTCAGTAGACTCTTAGCTCTACTGCGATCAACTCTGCGAGTGGTGTAGGCCCAGTTACGGTGGACCAACGCGCCTTCCGGGAACGGCAGAGTTTGCAGTTCACTTGCGTTAGTAAACCCGTGATGTGTTCCGGTTAGATTACCCAGCAGTGACTGTGTTGCTGTCAGAACATGCTGCTCGCTCTGTTGGCGTACTTCTGCATGCCAGGCCGAGAAATGCTCAATTTTACTCATGGATGTGTTCCTTTTGAATGACCGGCGGTTTGATCAATTGGGAATTTAATCCCAATTAATGGTCGTGTCAATCATTTTGAAAAACATTCGCATTTGCTGACTCGCTACGTTCAATACCACGTGTAGTCGGCCAATTATGACGGGGCACTGACAGTGCCAAATGGTCGAAGACTGATAGAATCGAGCGATGCAGGCATACAAAGATGCTGGGCGGTTAGTGCATTGGGTGATAATCGGCTTGACCCTTTGACTAGCATAATTGAATCTGATTTTCGGCAGGGTGTTGTCGAGCGACGCCAATCTTTACGCGGACAATCCGCTAGAGGACGTGAGTATTACTGTTGACAAGACGATCAATTGGGAAAATAATCCCACTCATGAACGATGACCCACGCAGCGCTCTAAGAAGCGCAATATATAAGATCCTGCGCCCGCTTGTGCGGGTCGTATTACATCATGGCATGGCCTACGGCTCTCTGGCGGAGCTTACGCGCAAAGCCTTCGTTGATGAAAGCCTCGACCAGCTGCGTCGCAGCGGCAAACGCGTTAGTATCTCCAGCGTTGCAGCGATGACTGGCCTCACTCGAAAAGAAGCTACGAGACTGTCAGGCCTGGAGATCGACTCTGGACTGGATAGTGACCGTCGCTACAATCGCGCGGTGCGCGTTATTACTGCATGGACAGTAGATCCACGCTTTCTGGATGAAATGGGCGACCCCGCGACCCTAAGCATTCAGGGCGCCAACGGCTTTCAACTGCTGGTCAAAGATTATTCCGGCGACGTGCCGTTTGCCGCAATGCTCTCCACACTAGAAAGCAGCGGTACGGTCATCAGCGGCGAAGATGGTGTGCGCCTCGTCGATCGCGCTTACTTGCCCACGCAGACGCCTGCGGCTAGCCTCAACATTCTCGGCAGCGACGTCGCGGAACTGATCACCACGATTGATCACAACCTTAGCCACGATCGCAAGGCGAGGGTATTCCAGCGAAAGGTGTCCAACGGGAGTGTTCCCGCTCATGTGCTTGACGCCTTTAAAGAACTCTCGAACCACAAATCACAGGCGCTCCTCGAGGAGTATCACACCTGGTTGACAGACAACGAGATAAGCACGAACTACGATCCTACGCAGAAGACCCACAATGTATCGGTGGGCATCTACTATTTTGACGACAGCCTTTACCAGGATGACGTACTATGAAACCCGTTTTTGACCCTCGCTCTCCCAGCCTCAATCTGAGGATATTTACCGCAAGTAGCCTCCTGTGTCTAAGTGCCTGTGGTGGTGGCGGAGTAGGTGGCGGGCTTGTCGCCGGAGTGAGCGGGGGGATCGGAGGCACTGGACTCACCAGCACCGGGACTCTGGATGGCACCGGCAGCATTTTCGTGAATGGCGTGCGTTTTGACGTAGACAGCGCCGGAATCTTTATCGACGGTGAACCGGCCAGCGAGGCACAGCTGGGCCTGGGCATGGTGGTCACAGTTACCGGTATCGTTGAAGACGATGGCGCCAATGGCGTCGCCGACCGCGTTGACTACAACCCGCAGCTTGAAGGTGCGGTAATGGCGATTGAGCGCAACGCAGATAATACCCGCGCGCGACTGATCATTCTCGGACAAACCGCCATCATCGAGCGCACCAGCACTGTCTTTGAAGACATCAGTTTCGACGCACTCTCTGTGGACGACTTCATCGAGGTTTCAGGCTACCTGGATGTCGATTCTCGCCTACGAGCGACCCGTGTCAGCGGCGAAGACGAAGTGAGCGGTCAGGTCAAACTCAGTGGTGTTATAAGCAACTTACAGGGCCAATCGTTCACCATTGGCAATCAGCAGATTGACGCGACTAACGCGACGATCGACGACCTGCCGGACGACACGCTCACCAACGGTCTTCTGGTCGAGGTAGAGGGGGAGCTGATCGACAACGTCGTACAGGCCTTCGAGGTCGAAGGACGTGAAACACTGGCGATCATTCTGCAGGTCGATGACCAGCTTGCGGTGCAGGGTTCTGTAAGCAGTTACGATGGCGTCGCAAGCTTTGTTGTTGGGGGGCTCTCTATTAACGCGGGAGATGCCACTTTTAATACGGCGGGACTGCCTTTCAAAAACGGCTTAGTCGTCGAGGTTAATGGCGTCTGGGACGGCGATCAACTGGTAGCCAACGACGTCAGTGTCCGCCGTGGACGCATAGAAGTCGAAGCTCGACTCAGTGGTGTAAGTGACACCACCCTCAGCTTTCAGTTTGGAAGCGATGAGATCACGGTCTCAACAGACGCGCGAACGCTGTTCGACGACGACAGGGACGGGATTGAATACCTGAAAATTTCGGATCTTGCCATTGGTGACTACCTCGAAGTTGAAGCGCTGGATAGCGACGCCATGCTGGTCGCCACCCGCGTCGATCGCAACGACGATGAGAATGAAAGTGAGCTGCAGGCGCCTCTGGAGAGTTTTGTCGAGGGCGTCAGCGTCACCATGCTGGGAGTCACTTTTGACGTTTCTCAGGCGGCATTCGAGAACGTCGGCGACGATGACATCAGCAGCGCAGTATTCTTCGCAAATCTGAAGCCCGGTGCACTGCTAAGCGTCAGTGACAGCATCCCCAGCGATGGATTTGCAGAGGAAGTCGAGTTCGAGTTTGACACGGCTCTTGATAGTGAGATTGAGTTCTTGGACGATGATGAAGAGAGGGTGGATATCGACGACCTCCCAGATGGCATACTAGTCTATCTGGAAGCCAACTTTCCCGGCGCCTCTATCGCATTCAGCAAGCAGGATGATGATGAAATCGAAGTTTATCTGACTAACGGTACAGAGATTGTCTTTGATCGCAGCGGCAACTTCCTGGAGTCTGAGCTAGAAGACGAAGACGAAGACGAAGATGACGATGACGAAGACGAAGACGATGACGATGACGATGACGAAGACGAAGACGATGACGAAGACGAAGACGATGACGAAGATGATGACGAAGACGAAGACGATGACGAAGACGAAGACGATGACGAAGATGATGACGAAGACGAAGACGATGACGAAGACGAAGACGAAGATGATGACGAAGATGATGACGAAGATGACGAAGATGACGAAGATGACGAAGATGACGAAGAATAGCCTTAGAGGGACCATAAGGCCCAGACGGTCCTGGCTCTGAGTATCCGGAAAAGCGTACCTATTGTCTCGACACTGTACTGCGCATCGCAGATGAGACAATTCATATTTGCCCATTTCTGAACGAGTACCCACAACAGTTCGTGCCATGAGGTTTTCAGTAGCGTCCTCGCCGCTGACCGATGGCGACCCATTAAGATACCGAAATGCCCAAAATCCAAGGCGTGGGACCCGTGTCTTTAGCTGGGCCGAGATCCAGCCAGGCCCTCTGGGTACACAGTCGATTCTAGTCTTGATGTAGCAGGCTGTTTGTTGAGGCGTTTTCGAGGTGGTATATTGGCGGATAAGTAGGTAGATTACCGGGAATTCAACAAAGAACAACCAAGCTAATGATTTTTATCTCACGCGCCTCCACCGCCATTCTCATCTGTTTTTTCCTACAAGCTTGTGACAGCAGTCATTCAAGAAATGAAACGGAGCGAGTCGTTCCCGGCCCCTACGCCGCCGATGAGTTATGGATTTGCAAACCCGACGTGACACCTAATCTCTGTCTGGACTTAGACCAGACCACTACCTACATATATTCCGATACCAGTTTTGAAGTCATAGAACACGTTAAGGCTGTCGACCCTGAGTATGACTGTTTTTATGTTTACCCAACTGTAGATTTCACTGAAGGGCCAGGTAACACGGAAGACCTCGTGAATAATGAGCGGGTGTTGCGCCCGCTTTATAACCAAGCCGCGCGTTTTACGCAATTGTGTGACCTCTATGCACCTTTGTATCGCCAGATGACGTTCGATACTTTTACGCTGGGAGATGACATTTTCGAAAGCGAGTTCTATCAAACGGCTTTTGCGGATGTCGACGAAGCGTTTAGTCAATACCTGCTCGAGAGCCAAGATCGCCCGTTTGTGCTGATAGGCCATTCCCAGGGTTCGCACATGTTGATTGAATTGATGAAGCGTCGCTTCGACAATGATCCACAACTGCGTGAACGCATGATCTCGGCGTTGTTACTGGGGCCAGTCGACTTTCTTAAAGTACCGGAAGGACGCTTAGTTGGCGGCTCGTTTGAGAATATTCCGCTGTGCACTTTAGTGACTGACACTGGCTGTGTTGTAGCGTTTGATAGTATTGTTGCCGGTGATGTGGCTAATAGAACATTGGTTGATGAGCCTCGTCCCTGTGTCAATCCGACAACGCTTGGTGGCACTCCAGGCGTCCTTGAAAATGTGCTTACGTCTGCTACTGAGTTCCCTCTTCCCGAATTTGTCACTACCCCTTGGGCTTTTTATCCCAACCTGCATACAGCCGCTTGTGAAAGCGACGGATTTATGGGTATCGGCACCGTTGAGAATCCGCAGGCCACACCGCCGGCGACACCGCAGATCGTCCAGCTTGTCCTGGGTGGGACTTTACATACTGCTGATGCAAACTACGCAATGGGCGACTTGTTGCGCATTGTGGCGACCCAGGCCGAGAGCGCGCTTTAACGGGAGTACTCGTGCCAGAGGATCAATAGACTGCCAATGCCCAGCGTGAAGTACACAACAGCCAACGTTATGATGATCACCCCGAATGGCCATTTATTTAAATAGTCTTATGACACTACTGTTTATCACTGTGTCGTCGTCTCGCTACTATTTCCCAGAACTTCATAAGCATTGCCGTAGCAACCGCTAGTAAGTTTTTCTGATTCGACCAAGTTTTTAAATATTCAGGCATCAATCTGACAGTTTCTGTCATTGATGTGTTTTTTGTAGACAGCATCATTTTTTGCCAATGGCTGTGGAGTATTTCACTGACACCTGTTGGCAGCTCTAACCGATAACTCCAAGCCTTAAGCCCGTGGGAGTTATAGCTAGCATTACCAAGCTCAGATAGTACATGGGGTGGAATGGCGACGTGCAATTCTTGCTGCAACCAGATAAAAGCGGCCAATAATTGGGGCGCAATAAAGGTACGGTTGGCATTTTCCACCAGTAGATCCCAATCAATATTGTCATCGTCGATGATATGGTATGCATCCATAGCCCATCGCACTGGAGACGCATGGTTTTGAGCAATGCCGTGATTACAAACCTGCACAAGGTTATCGGTATCACACAATCGAAGTACACCCTCATACTGAGCCAAAGGTACTGCACGCTCCCAGAAAAGCTTGTCGGCGTCAGGCCACAAGGCACTATGGTTGCAGTGTCCGTGTAAATCGAGCTGTACCAGTTTATCTGGGTGCACAAAGGAGAAGGCATGGTTAAAGCGGCAGCCAGCATAATAATTCTTCTCCGGCTTTAAATTATCCGCTTGCCAGCCACTGGCGGTAAGAATATTGATGGCTTCTTGCAGTTTTTTCTCGGGTACGAGTATGTCTAGATCACTCAAGGGGCGACAGCCAATGTCCCGGTAATGGGTCGGTGCCAATGCCGCACCTTTCAATGCCAATACCTGAATGCCAGCCTGTTTTAAACAACAAGCTAACAGGGGTAATTCGCTTAAGTATGTGCTGTTACGAACCAATGATTCCAGTCGAATCATCTTGATGGCCTTGGTTATACCATCTGGAAGATGATTGGCCATATTGGCGTGCAACTGAGGAAGCACCTGCCTTTGTATTGGATCATTGACGTCAATCTTGTCTTGCAGAGCTTGAACATCGACGCCTATGCCATCGGTGTTTAGCAAAGCAGCGCGTAACAGTGGCCCGGGCATCAGCTTCTGCCATTTATCAATGCCTTCTTGAAGGCGAGTATCTATAGGGAATGAAGTTGCTAAAACGGCACTGATCGATTTACCTTGCATGAATTTTCTGCGCTCTATTTAATGACGAAAGCAATGCAATCATAGGGTTTATGAATATATAGAGTTATAGAACGGCTACGAGTCACAGTATAGATAAGTAAGAGTATATATACAGTCCACCCTATTTAGAGAATAAGCTATTGGGTATATGATTGGGCGTACTTTAATAATACAGCGTGTCAATTCGTTATAGATGGATTTGAACACTAGACAACACGTACACGAGGCTCCACTGCCCTGAGTATACGTTTCGGCGGCATTATCTTCATGCTGCCGAGGTCTTCGTATTTATAATTCATTCTACACACTGGAAATCAGCCTAAGTGATGCAAAAATTTCAAGCTAACACAGAATCTACATCCTTCAATATTATGGACGAAGAAGCCGTTATCATTCATACGGTCACTTCTGCTTACTTCAGTATGAATCCAACAGGCACTTATCTTTGGACTCTGTTGATTGATCAATATTGCTCCAGAGACGACCTGGCGCAGGCCATGAGCTTGGCCTGCCAAAAAGAAATTAATGAGGTGCAAGATGCCGTCAATAATTTTCTGAACATGCTGGCCGAAGCTGACTTAGTCCTTATCTTGGAAAATAGTGACTCACTAAATGATAAACTCATCTCCCGTTCGAGCATAACGTTGCCTGAAAAGTATGAGGCTCCTGATCTTGTCAAATTTGGAGACCTTGAAACACTGATATTGAGTGGCGAATGAATACGTCTGAAGCGATTGTTGTCGCGAAAAGACTACAGCTTTTACATGCTCCCACTACCAATGTGATGTTTCATGGCCATAGCATGGAACCTTTACTCACAGAAGGCGATCGCATCGCTTCAGAAAACGTATCCTCTGCAGATATACGTATTGGCGATATCGTCACTTACTTATACGAGGACAAGTACCCAACACGGCGAGTAGTGTCCATTAAAGGTAGCCGTGTAGCAATGTGGTGCGATAACTGGCCAGAACGAAGATTCTGGACTGAAAGAAATCAAGTGCTATCCCGAGTAGTCTCCCGTAAACGCAAGGGCAATATTCTGTCGAGAACGGATGACGATTGGATACGATTAACCACTAAGGCCTTACACCAGTACCGAGTCTCACAAGTGAGGCATATCGTCTTACGTATCCGCCACCGAATATCAGGGGTTTGGTTAACATTCACCTCCATAAAGAATTGATTCAAGGCCAGTACCTACAAATAGGAAGCTTGCAGTGCAAGCTAACATCTGAGCGTTCACGCTATGCAGATATGTTGGCCGATGCTTATGGCACCTCGCTAGTTAACATGCAAGGGAGTGGTAAGCTCGATCAGGAGATAGAACTGGACATTCATATCAGAGAAAATCCTATTCTAAGGGAGAACCTGTCCGATACGTTAACGGTGACACCAACGATGAATGGTTATCGAATTGATACCGATCCCATATGCTGCAGGCTAACTCGGCTAGGAGAAAGTAAGGCTCGCGCTGAGATAGAGATTTGTCAGCCGGCGATGGATTCTACGCCATTAGGCTACCATTTATGGCTTGTTACCAATCGTATGCTACTGCTATTAGATGCATTGTTAATCCATACTGCAGCCGTTAATTTGCATGGGAACGTTAATCTTTTTTGCGGCCACAAGGGTGCAGGAAAATCTACGATTTCCGTCTTTTTGGCGAAAATGGGTGCGACAATTCTTTCGGAAGATCATGTTGTTCTTAGGCGCAAAAAAAATATTTATCAGGTCAGCGGGTGTACGTCAAGAATCCGAATAATGGCAGATACAGAGGATTTTTTATTACCTAATCAGCTTAATCATGATGCTATACCCATAGGTGACGTGCCTAAAAAGGAGTTTCCAGCAGGGCAGTTTTTTGCAGCGCTGCCTCACAAAGAGCACAGTCCTAAGCGGCTATTTTTAAATCAAGTTGGACACTCGTTTGGAGTTCGTCCTTTGAGCGCAAAAGAAGCCTTGTTATTGATGGTGGACAGAACAGCCAATATGTATCGATTTGATGACCAAAAAGATTATGCTTCTTTTTTTGGTTTTTTAGCAGGGTTTGTTCATCAAATAGACTGCTTCTCTCTTGATCTAAGCCCCAACTTATCTGAGTTGCCTCGGGTACTGGACATGCTGAATGATCTGGACGGTAAAACAGGCGATGGAAAAAAACGTTGAATTTAATTTATTTGGTAGCCGTCGGTGCAGCAGACCCACGATTCTATGAATGCGTTCAATGGTCAGTGCATTCTTTACGACAGTGGGGGAGGTTTACCGGAGATATCTTAATACTCACGGATAATGCCTCACCGAGCCTATTCGCGGCAGTCCAAGATTACGCAAACGTATTTGAGGTAGATGCTGATGCGCTTTTTGACGCGGCTCATCAACGCTCCGATCACGACAAATTTCAAGTGACTCGTCTTCTGATTCATCAACTGCTGGACTTAAGCGCTTACGAAACCGTGATGTATATGGATGCTGATATTTTAGCGGTCCAGAATGTAAATTCATTGTTTGAAGGGGTCAATGAATTCCGGTATTCAAGGGAGTTCCAGCCTATGTCTGCCCCCATGTTTTCCGACTTATTAACGGACGAAGAGTTATCTCACGCTAAATGGCGTAGAGCTATTAATTCTGGGGTCTACTTGGCACCGGCCAACTACTTACCTGAATGCCTGAATGCCTGGAAAGCCATACTCGATGCCAATCCTGATGTTCATTGTTATGATCAAACAGCGCTGAATACGGCAGTATTTCGCGATGTTTTTCGAGCGAAACCACTCGCGACCTTTAGTGTTGGCTATCCAGTATTAGCGTATTTTGGCGAGCATTACCGTCCACAAACACAGCTTCTGCATTATTGCGGAAATCGCCGTACAAAGTTTGCTCGAATGCGGCAACACTACCTGGCTCTAGTAGCAGGCGAGCCTTTGCAGCTCCACTTTGATTGTAATGAGGGTATTGAGGCCACGCTAGGCGATGTAGATCTACAACGGCCCTGTGTACGAACAACCGATGAAAAACGTCCGCGTTGGATAATATCGATAGATGATCGCGCGGGCATAGAATCACATGCACTGGTTAATCAGCAATACGCATTGGCGCTAGAGGCCCGGGGCCATATTGTTATCTCATTAGATGAAGCTAAAAAAACCAAACCTGATGTTGTGATTCATCACAATTACACAACAGATTTTTTGTCTAATACTTTTATTGAGGGGGTGCCTCATATAGCAGTTCGTACGTCTGACTTTGGTCCTCACCCCTCGCAGTGGGTTGCACAAATCAACGGCCGTTACCAGCAGTTGTGGGTGCATTCAGAGTGGACAAGGAAAAATGCCTTGTCAGGCGGAGTAGAACCTCACCGTGTACGTGTAATGCCACATGGCATTGATACCACCGTATTTACACCCAAAGGTACACATTATAACCTGCCCACTGATAAAAGCTTTCGCTTCTTATTTGTGGGCGGTGCAGCCATACGCAAGGGCATTGATATTTTACTTAAAGCGTACGCACAAGCTTTTGGCCCTGACGATGACGTTAGTCTAATCATCAAAGACTCAAGTGCGAATGTTTTCTACAAGGATAATCAGTACCGTAACAAGATTATCCAAATGGCTCAGGACTCGAACCTTCCAGAAATCATTCACCTTGACGAGCATCTTTCCGCAGAGGATCTAGCGGCATTATATCGTGCTTGTACCGTCGGTGTTTGGCCTTACAGAGGGGAGGGCTTTCTTATACCTGCACTTGAATGTGAAGGGTGCGGAACGCCAACTATGCTGCCGACTATAGGACCGACAATAGATTTTTCAACAGATCGGACCTCATTTTTGGTGCCTGCAGTTGATGTTAAACTGCCTGTAGGTAAATCTTTTCGTATGCGCCTTGGGTTTGAAATCGATGTAGAGTCGATTCACCTTTGTGAAATAAAACCTGAGGTATTAGCTAAGCATATGCGGTTAGCGTTTGAAACCAGCCAAGAAACATTCAAATCCAAAAGCGCTTCATGCATAGTCAAAACGCATGGTAATTTCACATGGTCACAGACTGCTGATTTGATGGAGAAATTCATTTCTGAGCTTATTGACACGACAGACTCAGGCGAAAAAGGGGCGCAGCCTCATCAGGCTCATTCATCACACTAGCGACACTATTGCGCCAAAAGCCTCCCTATTGTTCCGGCACTGTGCTCGCAACGCCGATGAGCCGAATTCATATTCGGGTCCGCTTGGACGACTGTTTTTTTAATAAAATAGGCGATAGATATTGCCAAGATTTTATAGCATTTCACTTGAATTTCACGTGTACATATATGGCAGGTTGAAGAAAAAGTATGGACTTATGCGCCCGGGGTAGAAGCTCCAGTGACCCCAACGGGCACTAACTGGTAAGCAGTCGGTGCCCGCCGATTCACTGAGGAAATCGCCACAGTGGAGCGTGGCAACACCCAGACCAACCATTATTGCTCTGCGACATACATATTTGCTACACCCTGCCTACGTTATTCAGGCAGTTGAGAGATGCGTTCTAGCAGAAGCCTAAACTCACCTGGATTGCCATCAGCAAGCATTAAACCTACCTGCTCAATGTTGGCAAAATCCAGAGCGGGAGTATCTTTCACGATGCGTCCTCTAAACTGCGGCACAAAATCAGACTGATTGAATTGGAACACACTTGCCCCATCTGCTTTGGTTTTAAAGCGAGCGACATGGTGAACGCCGTCTACCCGCTGGTTAGTTCTGAATCTTAATTGATATTCGCGACCGTCGCCTTTCACTTTTATTTGTATGGGTTTATCGCTTAACCAAGCTTTGCCTTTGTAGACTCTGCGAATAGAGGCAAAACCGCCGTTATTTTCGAGCGACAAAGTGCCTGAAAATGAAAGGTAACTGTCGTTGATATCAAGCAGAGTGCGAGAGCGTCCGCCCATGACGGTATCGTTCACAATCACCCAGTTGTCTAACTCTTGGCTTTGCTGAAAATCAATGTTGGCCGCGGGGGAGTTATTCGACTGCGCCATACTCATATTGCTAACACTCCCTAGTAAGAGGATTACTGTGCATGCAAATTTGGACCTGGGTTTGGGTATAAAGTGCATTGAGCACTCCGTTATAGTTGGTACAAGTGATCAGTAAGAGTAAGGGAAGCGTAAACGGTACCCCTTGTCTAAGCAATGAGCAACAGGCGGTACTTGGCCTGCAATCATGAACCAACACTCGCTGCGCACCTTCACATAACACGCCCTAACCTACACACCGATCAAGGCGCCCAAGTCATGCCGGGCAATATATGAACCTACAGTGTCCCCTACACCCTACAGCGCCACCACTCGAGTATTCAGTGGGTTACAGCACACTTCAGCGAGTGCCCATGCGGCTGTGCCTAATTCGTTTAACGTGTGTAGGCGTAATGTAGGTGGCCAGCATTACCGTGATCTCAGCGTAACTACGTTCACCGAATGGAACAGTAAGGTTGCCACTGAGCGAAAAAGGGCATTAGCAAGCGGCTTGAGACGCAACGGTGTGTTTTACCAGTTCACGAAGTCTTCGATGCGTCTTGCGGTTTAAGGAGCGTACATCCTCCATGTGAACCACCCCGCTATGCAGCAGTGATTCGAGCATAGCCATCGATAAATCTATTTGCACTGTCGGTTCATGTTTCATGTACTTCTCCTGTCGCCTAATGAACGGTATTGGGTGATCCCGCTGCAGGCAATATGGGTGCCCCTTGCTGGATCTTTTGGACGATCATTTGCAGTAATCGCTTTGAGGCCGCATGTCGCCTCAACCAGCTGCTATCAACCGCGCTCACATTGACAACCATTAGTTGCGCTGTCTCGAAAGCGCAGCCCGCGTGAGGCAATGCCTCAATCCAGCTGCCGTGGATGACCAGACTCTGTGCAGTTGCCATTCCAGTGGCCCAAACAGAGTTCGCTTTCAGAGGTTTTTGTGATAACCATTGACGGTGTCGGTTACACAGGAAGTGATAGGGCATGGTCGCGGCTCGCTAGTTATGACAATGATAATGATTATCATTTAGATTTGAGGGCAATGCAACATACAAATAGGGACTGACTGCATAAGGGCCGAAATCGGTAGAATTCGAGCACGAATACCAATGAGCGCCACCGATTCCCACCCGGCGCCTCTGCCGTTCAAGTCAGTGGGGCAGGTTCAGAGATTGTGAGTGACATGTTGCTGTCCATAATCTCTTCAACCAAAGTAGATAGTTAATCCGTACTCAGCACTTCCGTGATCTCAGGATACGTAAGTTTGCTTAATGAAGTAGGGCGGTTACGTAAGATTCAAGTCCAGAATCCTCTGGTCTCAAGCAGTTGACTGGCCAAAACCATTTAGTTTGCTCTTAAATGGTGGGCAACACCGACCGCATGGCACTTGTAAACCTCATAGTCGATGGATGGAACTTGTTAAATAGCTTTGTGAAGCCTGAACGGTCACTTAGAGGTGTTGGCGCTAGCAGTCTACCGTAATGTTTCCAGCCAATTTCAGATTTAAAGACTATCTGACGACTGAAAACGCCGAGGCGATACGTCAGTACGTGCTGTCGGAGGCAGGAACTGTCTATACGGAGTTACACGGTGATGTCGAAATCAAAGCCTCTGGAGCCGGGAGGGAGTAGGCGGATGGGGTCCACCCTGGCAGCGGAAATTGGCCCTGATAAAGTCACGTTATGACCGGGCTACAAGTCGCTGTATTTCTATGATGATGAGGCTGCGTAAAAAAGCCGACCTAAGTCGGCAAATACACCTGAACAATTATAGACATCAGAACGCAGGCACTAAGCGGATAGATTCTCAGCGATAGCGTCCATAGCCGCAAAGGCATCGACAAACATGTCTAAGTCGACCGACTCTGGTTGCGTGGACAGTTTTACCATTACGATATCACTGCTCTTATCCATATAAATAATTTGGCCATGAATGCCAAGAGCGAGTGTTACAGACTTTTCCCGGTCTTTGACCCATACCTGATTCCGATAATGAGCCAAGCCTAGTGCCGCGTAATCACTATCCAGATAGCACTGCCTGGAGGTAGCGTCACCTTCAATCGTGTCGAGGATCCATTGAGCGGACAAGACTTGTTGACCGTTAATTTGTCCATCATTGATCATCGCCATGCCAAAATTGGCCAGGTCTCGTGTACATGCGCTCATGCCGGCGCCGACATAGAGCGCCCCAGCTTTGTCGACTATGACGTTGGCGTCCGTTTGCGGCAATAATTTCGACCAGATTTCGTCGGTAAGGAGCTCGCCCAGCCCTTTGTGCATAACCTGTTCAAGAATCATACCGATAACATTAGTCGTAACTGTCCGATAGTGAAACATCGATCCATTTTCCTGATCTTTTCCCTCTAGGGACTTTGCATAGTCGTAGAGGGTCCTAGGCGTGTTCTCATTCACTAGTGAGGGTCGCCAACCGACAACAGCAGACTCTTTCCAGAAATCGGCCTCGGGCTCGGCGTACTCTTCGTGATAATTGACTCCTGCGGTCATATCCAGCAGGTGACGGATGGTTGCACCTTCCCAGGCGGAATTGTCCAAGTCTGGCAAGTACTTCGTAATTAAGGCTTCAGGGTCGAGCAGGCCTCTCTCTACGGCGATACCGGCGAGCATGCCAACGAATGATTTTGTTACCGAATTAATCAAGTGATGAGAGCTTGGTGTCATGTTGTTAAAATATTGCTCGGTAATGATAGCGCCAGACTTAACGAGCAGGAAAGAGTCGGTGTAACTGTCTTCTATCATTTGTTTGATGGTGCCGGTTTCCCCGTTGGCGCGGCTGTAAGTTAGGTCCTGCAAATCCTTTTCGGCGGCTGCATATTCAAACGGCACCCTGGCGCTATCACGCACCAGGCGATGCGTCGGAAATAGTGCCTGCATATACTGAAAGCTCCACCTGTTATTGGGGGGAGTACCCCAGTTTTGAGTGGTAATCTGCTTGTCGTGGCTCATAATAATTTTTCCAGATAACTAAAAGTTTGATTCAGTCGAAGTTATAGTTGACAGCAACACCGTAAGTGGCGGGCTCTGCCTTGATGGTCAGGAACAGCCCGAAGGCCGGCACGTCATTGATGTACTGTAGATAGTCTTCATCGGTAAGATTCCTGCCCCACAGGCTTACGCTCCACTTGCCGTCGCTAGACATCAAGGCGACCGAGGCGTCAACAGTACTGTAGGATTCTACAAGGTGGTCAGGACCGTTTTCAGGCTCAAGATATCGTTCATCCAGCCACTGTCCACTCACCAGCACATCAAGCACCAGCGCCTCACTAACTGTCCGGTTGTAGTTAAGCAGTAAACTGGTTGACCACTCGGGTGTGTTGACCGGTGTTGTGCCATCAAGGGGAGATCCATTAACCAACTCGTCAGAGTCGGTAACTTCCGCACTGGTATAACCAAGCCCCCACTTGATCATCCAGTTCTCATGCATCTGCCACTGGAGGTCGCTTTCGAAACCGTAAGTTTCCAGGGTGCCAACATTTCTGCGCCGAGGAACAATTTCCTCACCCTGGTTCACGTTGTCCTGATAGTCATCAACTTCTGTGTAAAACAACGCCAGATTCAAGGTCATGGCACCATCTAACAAGCGGCTCTTTACGCCCAGATCCACGGCAGTGACGTCTTCCGGATCAAATGTAAGCAGCGGGCTGTCCAAAGCAAGACCACCAAAGGTCATGTCGTATCCTCCACTCCTAAAACCTGTCGACACTGAGCTGTATACAAGCACGTCTTCATTGGGCGTGTAATTCAGTCCGACTTTCCAGTTGAAGTCCGTGTCTGTGCGCGACTCGTCTACTGAGATAACTGCGATTCTATCCTCCGGTGCGACCCTGGAGAAATTTCCTATAGGTGCAGTGGGAGACGCGGCATAGCCTGCACCATCAATCGATACTTGTTCTTCCGTATAACGGGCCCCGAGTACCACTGAGATGCTCTCGGTAAACGCATATTCATTGTTGGTAAAGATCGCCCAAGATTCAGTGTCGACTTTGTAATCATCGCCAAAATATGACTCAAGAAAGTCTCTGGAGTCCACTAGCTCTACGATTTCTGTGTTGTCATCCTCGTAGTAGACACCAAGGAGGTAAGTCCAGGTGTCCCGGTCGCCAGCCAGACGAAATTCCTGGCTGAGGCTGTCAAGTTTTGTATTCCAGTCGATATTTACGCTTCGTGTTGGGGTATTGTCACTGTCTTCGATATTCTCTCGTTCAAAATCCTTGTAACTGGTTAGCGAGGTGAACGTGCCCAGATCGAGTTCATGATCAATACGAAGCCGTGCACCCCAATAATCAGCATCCGTAGCTTGCGTGTGGTCGGCATTGACGGTATCCCGGCTCATCGGATCACGAATCTCAAGCTCTGGGTTCCAGACACCAGGAACGTCAGGGGCCGTTGGGTGAGCGCCGGGCTCTGACTGAAACAGGTTGTCGTAGGGGGTCAATTCAGCTTTCTTGCTACCGACTTCCAGTGTTCCCAGCACAGTGGTTGCATCTCCATTCCACTCCAACATACCGCGTGCCTGTTGCTGTTCCAGTTCACCAATACGCTTTCCGTCATATAAGTTTTTCCAGGGACCCTCGTCGTAAGCATAGTCTTGTACTTCAACGGCTAATCGGCCTTTCAGGGTGTCACTTAACTTGCCGCTCACAAAACCGTTGGCCTCTATCCGTTCATAATTTCCGTAGCTTAAATCCATGCCTGCTTCAAATTCTTCGGTGGGCCTGTTGCTGTAGAAGTTAACTGCACCACCTGTTGTATTGCGGCCGAAAACAGTACCCTGTGGGCCTTTCAGTGCTTCAACACGCTCGACATCGTAAAAACCCAAGGACGCTAAAACAGGCTTGAACAGGAAGGTCTCATCAAGATGAATACCGACCGGGCTATCGTAGGCGGCAGAAAATTCGTTCAAGCCCACTCCTCGAATGCGAAAAGAAGGGTTGCCAGCAGCGCTGTCCATTGCCGTCAGGTTTGGGATGATTGTGGCCAGGCTGGAGACATTGTTCAGATTGAGCCGATCTACCTCTTCACCGGATATTGCCGAAACGCTAAGCGGGACATCCTGTAAAGACTGGGCTCTTTTTTGGGCTGTGACCACAATTTCTTCAAGCTGGGCTGCATAGGTTGATTGACAAGCAAGTGCTGCAATAATCGTCGGCAAAAATATTTTCTTATACATATATAGCGCTCCTGGGTGCGGCTACTAGAATTATTTTGAGTAGGTTAAGTGTCGAGCAACGGTAGATATTAAGGAGAAGCAGAATTGATATATATAGCTCGACCGAGTTATTATTGTTTTTGTCGACAGGGTCTTTCGTTGACAAGATAAATCTTGGAAGTAGGGCTCTGTGCACGCAAAAAAGAAAGCTTCCAGATCGAAGAGAATTAATCAATGTTCAAACTAAAGCCAATCAAGGAAGTCGTTACATTAATCAATGATCTGCAGAATATTCCGGATCCAGCACATTTTCGTGGCGAAACATTAAGTGCGCTCGAAAAAATTTTTAACGGCAGCGACAGCGTTGTTCTCGATTGGACTCCTTTTGTTCAGGGCGCACGAGGGCTGTCTAAAGATGACATGTTCTTCCACAAGTTTGTAAAACAACCCAGTTGGGATTATCCGAAAGTTCATCAACAAGACCCAATTTACGACTGGATAGAGACAGGCCGCTGCCATGACGATTTCTACGCCACTCGATTGTCGGACCTTTCAAATTTTCGAGATTTAAAAAAAACGCAGTTTTACAGAGAAATATTGGTGCCACTGAATTGCCGCTATGTTTTAACAATGGCAGCGCATCAAGGTGACAATATCCAGGCAAGCATCAGTATCACAAGGCCGTCTGGTGGAAGCGACTTCACTGCTTCAGATGTGCAGCTTGCCCAGCTGATTACACCGGTGCTGGCAAATGCCTATTCGCTCATGCTGTTAAAAAAGAAAAACGCCTTAAATGATGACATTTTTAAAATTGTGGCATCACAGCTTCAGAGCAAACCTTATATTATTTTCTCATCTGATCTGGACAGCGTTTACCGTTCTGATCAAATGACTCTGCTTGGAAGGCATTTAAGAGGCGTGGGCGGTAGCATCAGTGACATATTTGCCAGATCGCCATCAATCTCCAAATACGTTAAAAAATTTACTGCAAATAACCTCGCACAGCATAAGAGGCTACCTGAAAAAATTTCCGATTCTGTTTCCATCGGGCGGAACAAAATGGTCCATATCGAACTCCAGTTATTTACCTTATCGCCTGGAAAAAGATACCTGATGACGACACTGAAACTGGCCAACTCCAATGAACCGGCCAGCCATCTTCACAGTGACTACGGTCTCACTATGCGTGAAAATCAAATAGCCCAGATGGCGGCAAAAGGCCTAAGCAGCAGGGAGGTCGGAAAAGCACTTGCTATAAGTCCATGGAGCGTAAAAAATCACCTCAAAAATATCTATAGAAAAACAGGCATTAACAGTCGTGCTGCGTTAGCGCAAATAGTGAGTCGGCAAGGGTAAAGGCGCTCCCCAGCAACTCTATCCCGGACATACTAATGGTATCAATGTGATGAAGCTTTCACATGTCTGAAATACCGTAGCGGGATCATCGCAGACCTGCTTGCGATTCGATATACTTTCGTTACCTATACAGTAACTTAGGAGAATGATTATTTCGGATTATCTTATCCTGATTGCCGATGATCACCCGCTTTACCGCGCAGCGTTAGGCAGTATCGTTGCTGATTCCTTTGACGACGTAGCCGTAGTGGAATGTCAGGACGTGGAGTCGGCTGTCGCCATGGTGTTGGCGAGGAATATCGATCTTGTTCTTCTCGATCTTTCCATGCCAGATGCAGACGGACTGGACGGGCTTCGTATGCTACGGGAGGCGAGTCCCAGTACACCGGTGATGATTTGCTCCGCAATGGACGATTCGCAGCTGGTTCGCGAGTCGTTCAAGCTGGGCGTCTCCGGCTATCTCCCCAAATCCTCTGGGGCTGACGTGACCCGACATGCACTGCAACTTGTGCGGGGTGGTGGGATTTATGTGCCTACTGAAGCACTGGGTGAGTCGCTAAATAAAGCCTCAACGCAAAGTGAAGGCAGTCGTCAGCTCCTCGAGAACAAAACCATAGCAGCGTTAACTCCAAGGCAACATAAAGTGCTGTCATTGCTTGAGCAGGGAATGCCGAATAAATTGATCGCGCGCGAACTAGACATAACCGAGATCACTGTAAAGGCACATGTTTCTGCGATTCTACGCAAATTGGGTGTTGATAATCGAGTGCAGGCCGTTGTAGCTAGCCGTGATTTGATGCGCTGAACTCGCGGTGTGGGGTCAGCTTTTCCGGCCGAGAAGTCGGTGCAGCATAACGGCTCGCAGGCGCGCTGGTTCAACGGGCTTTGTTAGCAGCGGAATATCCAGTTTCTCCAGTTTTTCCTGCAACAGCAACGAGTTGTCACTGCTTATCATGATTGCGGGCGCACTGGTTTCCAGTTCCGCGTTGATGGTATTGATGGCGTCGATACCCTTGGCATCGCCTGCCAGGTGGTAGTCGGTGAGTAGCAGTTGGGGAGTCAGATCGCCGTCGATTATCGCCGAAATAGCTTCTTCAATACCACTCGCTGCCAGCACTCGACAGCCCCAACTGAGCAACATGCGCTCCATACTGCGCAACACTTGCCGATTATCATCGATTACCACCATTAACTGTTGATTAAAACTGGTCTCGCTGGGGATGAGTGGTGCCCCGGTTCTCTCTTTTACCAGGCTGGCTTCTCCACGCGGCAACTCGAGCATAAAGGTGCTGCCTTTTCCTGGCTTAGAATACACTTGAATATTGGTGCCCAGAAGTTGGCAGACCCGCTCGACAATGGATAGGCCCAATCCTGTGCTGTGCGTGCCGCTGTCGGTGCTACCAGGAGCTCTCCAGAACTCGTCGAATATTCGGAGAATGTGCTCTTTGGATACGCCGACACCAGTGTCTCTTACCTCGATACTTACTCGATCGCCTCGGCGGCGCAGGCCCATGAGAATGCGACCCGTATCAGTGTATTTTATTGCGTTGCTCAGCAAGTTTCTAAGAATCGTCTCCAGTAGCATCAGGTCGCTGTGTACGACTGCCCTGGTCGGCATAGCCTTCAACTCAAGATGTCGGGTACGCGCTATCGCGCTATACTCGTTAGCCAGGCGATCAAACAACGGTTGCACATAAAAATCACTGGGGTTGGGTTGCAGGCCGCCGCTATCCAGGCGTGAAATGTCCAGCAATGTAGCCAATAGACCGTCGAGATTCTCCAGCGCCAAACTTATTCCCCGCAACCCCTCCGCATCCGATTCGCGCAGACCCTCTTGGCTGATTGACTCAAGGTAGAGCACTGCAGCATTTAGTGGTTGCCTGAGGTCGTGGCTGGCAGCAGCGACAAATCGGGTGCGGCTGGCGGTTGCGGCCTCAGCTTCCGTCTTTGCTTTTACCAGTGCGGTCTGGAAGCTGCGACGGAGGTATAGCTCATGTTCCATGCGCTCGTTGAGTTGCCGTAGTTCTGTGGTTCGGTCAGCTACGGTTTTTTCCAGATTACTCGCCACTTGAAAAGCGGCAAAAGCGCCACCCTCAACGTTGATTCGATTTTCTACCCTGTTAAGCAACACTTCATTGGTTTTATGGAGTTGGCGAACCTGCTGCTCGAGTTGCTGTATGCGGGCGCGTTGAATAGCAGCAGTAGAATCGGGTCTGTCACTGTCTTTCATGAGGGCAGCTTAAAAGCCAGAGCGTTGAATGAATTATTCATATTCAGGGAATTGGATTGCTCCCCCATGCATGAAAATCCCCAAATATTAGCACCAGCGAAAAGTGGAGGTATTTGTTTCTTCAGGCTTTGTTGCTCCACCAGTTGTCTGCGGGCCGCACATTCGAAACCCAGAATCATAATCTGCTGCCCAAGGTCGTGATGAATTCGCTCTAAAGCCGTTTTTAACTGTTGGATGTAATCGACCTGTGCTGCCACTCTAAACACCACACCTTCATCGATAGCACAGGCGCAACGTAGAGATCCGTCATCCAGAATCTGCAGGAAGCCGCGCGGGTAGATGCGCTCACCTACGGTAATAATGGCCGGGTAGTTGGCAAGTAGCTCCCGTGTAAAAGAAGATAGCTCAACCTCACATAACCGTGAATACTCTTCCACTGCGGGAATACCGTTTATCTCATGAACTAGCCGCTGTGAGGGTGTGGCCGCCGTGATGACACCGCGTCTGTCTGTGGTAGTGAAATTGTGAAAGTTATAATGTTTAAAATTCAGGGTGGTATGCACCAGTAGCACAACTGCACTGTCGTTATAGTACTCACCTTCGTACAGCACAGGTGTCTGATCCAATTTCCAGTTATCGCCAGAAGATGCCCCGATCAGGTTTATGGAGCCAAGCTCACTGCCTAACGCAGCGGCGACAAATTCCTCTGCTTGGCTCAGGCTGTCGATTAACATCAGCGAAAACGTGCTGGATCGTCTTGAGTTCGGAGTCTGTTGGCGAAGTTCCCACTGCATCGAGAGAGTGAGTTCGCGCGCCTGCTTGAATCCAAACTCCCCCAGTTTGTCTATTTTTCGCGCCACGCAGCTGAACACTTTGCGATCAAAACCAATCGCCACCAAAGAGTCGTCATGATAACCCTGAGGAGTAATCTCCCCAGAAGTAGAGCAGCCAAAAAAGCGCGTCCCGCGAAACTGCCGGAGTTCGCGTTGCAGTACTCGCCCCGTGTGATTCGGACCGTGCAGCAGTAATACAAAATCCGAGGACTCCAGGGGGAGAGCCGAGGCGACCTCTTTTATCGCTGTTGCGGTGTCAGGGGACCTCGAGTGAGCAGTAAAAATACCAACAGTCATCATGGGATAGTACCCGAGAATGGTTGTTGGTTAAATGGACGCAGTGGGCGTAAGACCTAAAGAGAGATAACCACAGTCTGGTTTTCGGTGAAAGCTTTGACCGCATCCATGCCATTTTCTCTGCCCCAGCCCGATTCTTTGAAACCACCGAAAGGGAGGGCAACATCGATTACGTTGTGACAATTGACCCACACTGTTCCAGCTCGAAGTCGCGGTGCCATGCGATGAATAGTGGAAACATTCTTAGACCAGATACTAGCCGCCAGGCCAAACGGGCTATCGTTGGCCTGAGCGACCACCTCGTCTAGGTCGTCAAAGGGTTGAACGACTAACACTGGCCCAAAAATCTCTTCTCGCACAATTTTCATGTCAGGGCTGGTGTTGACGAACACGGTAGGATTGACGAAATAGCCACTGCTATCGGGAGTGTCACCTCCCACGACGACTTCGGCACCACCTTCACGTCCCGACGCAATATAGGAACAAACACGCTCTTGTTGTATTTTCGATACGAGGGGGCCTATTTCAGTGGTGGGGTCCAGACCCGGGCCTACCTTCATATTGCGGGCGACATCAGCCACTCCCTCGACTACGCGGTCGAACTGAGATTTGTGAACATAGAGGCGCGATCCGGCCGTGCACACCTGCCCGTGGTTAAAGAAAATACCACTGGCCGCTCCGGGGATCGCAATATCCAGATCGGCATCGGGCATAATAATGGCAGGAGACTTTCCACCGAGCTCCAGGGTAAGCTTCTTAAGGTTTCCGGTAGCGGCCTGCACGATAAGTCGACCGACTTCAGTGGAGCCGGTAAAGGTCACCTTGTCGATTCCGGGGTGTGCAGAGATCGCGGCACCGGCAGTATGGCCATAGCCCGTGACCACATTCAATACACCGGGTGGAAAGCCTGCCTCAGTGGCGAGCTTTGCCATGTAAAGTGCTGTTAAGGGCGTTTCTTCAGCAGGTTTTAGAACTACCGTGCAGCCTGCCGCCAGAGCCGGAGCAATTTTCCAGCAAAGTAAAAGGGTGGGGAAATTCCAGGGCACGATGGCGCCTACAACACCTACAGGAACATGATTTGAGTAAGCGAAAATCTCACTGTCTGGCATGAAAGGCGTTGATGGTTTCAGGGTGCTGCCATTAAGTTTGGACGGGACACCCGCCATATAACGCATGCAATCAATGGCACAGGCCATGTCTACAGCACCGGACACTGCCGCGCTTTTACCATTGTCGATAGACTCGAGTTCAGCCAGGATGTCGACGTTTGCCTCCATCAGGTCCGCCAACCGGTGCAGCAGTCGTTCGCGTACTGCAGGCTTCATGTGCTGCCAGGCTCGGTCTTCAAATGCGCCTCTTGCAGCCCTGACCGCCTCATCGATATCTGCAGCATCACTTTCGGGAACGTGGCTGACAATCTGGCCAGTCGCGGGGTCGCATACTTCCAGCGTTCTACCGCTTATTGCGGCCTGCCACTGGCCATTGATGAAATTTTTGTGCTCTGCCGCTAAAAAATCACGGGTTTCTGGCCTTATTGTGCTTAGATCGTTTATTGCCACATTCATTACGGCATCCTTTTCTAGTGATGAGTTTTGCGAGTAAGTGTCAGCATAGTGATTGCGGTGGAAAGGTAAATTATACCTAGGGATAGGTGGGACGCGTGGTGAGCTGTCCGCTCTTATACTTTAGTATTGGTCTATGCCACTTTTGGTCAATTGTCGTTGTTGCGATCCAGCGCTAATATTTTTACAACTAATAGCCATGGCCCTAGCTATAGCCGCACTGGATATGTCTATGTTCGTTTCCACTATTCTAATAAATGAGGCTCCACCATGCTAAAAACCAACAGACAACTTCTTGCTTTGGCTGTGACCCTGGCGATTTCTCCACACTCCCTGCAGGCGGCTGTGCTTGAAGAGGTCATAGTTACAGCTCAAAAGCGAGAGCAGAGCCTGCAGGATGTGGGTATTGCTGTGACGGCCTTCAGTGGTGACCAGCTACGTCAGCTGGGTTGGAATAGCGCCGAGAAGGTGACAGCAATGACGCCGGGTGTAACCACGATCCAACCCAATGGACCTTCGTCATTTTTTATCAACATTCGGGGTGTGGCGCAAAATGATTTCTCCGGCGATCACCAAGAGTCTCCCGTTGCGATATATGTTGATGATGTTTATATCAGCGCTGCATCCGGGGCAGGGTTTCAGTTATTTGACTTCGACAGAGTAGAGGTCTTGCGAGGCCCTCAGGGCACACTGTTTGGGCGCAACGCAACCGGCGGTTTGGTTCACTATGTGACCACTAAACCTTCTGAGGAAAGTAGCGGTTATATTGATCTGACACTCGGCGACTATAGCCAGGTCAAGCTGGAAGGAGCGGCTGGCGGCAGCCTTAGTGACAACGTGTCGGGACGGTTGTCATTTGTAAAGAATGAGCACGACGGTGTTTTAGACAATAGTGCCGGGGATGACTTGAATGACGGCGATGACTGGGCAGTTCGAGCACAGCTCCTGTTCTCTATCGGTGACGATATTGAATGGTTGCTTAATGCCAGAGTTGGAGAGCAAGACGTAAAAAATGGTCCCTTCAAACATACGTCGGCCCGTTTGAACCCTATAACAGGTTTAGGAGAAGAGTTTGATGGTCTTGATCTAACCGCGGAAGGCGATTCAAGAAATGATGTGGCTTATCGAGATCTCAGCAGTGATGTCAATAAGGGTGCGATAAATGTACCTGGTTATAATAAAGTTGAAACTCAGGGTTTTACCAGTAATTTGACATGGCAGATTGGTGAAGTCGAATTCGTCAGCATTACGGATTACTCGGAACTGGAAAAGGAATATTTAGAGGACTCCGATGCTGGCCCAAATGACTTTTTCGCCTTTCAATTGAGCTCCGATATGGAACAGTTCTCACAAGAATTTCGTGTCAGCGGAGCGACTGACAGTATGCGGTGGGTGGCAGGTGCGTTTTACCTGAATATTGATGGCGAGCTTTTCAACGGTGGTGCGGCTTCAAATTTCTTTGCAGCGGCCTTTCCAGGTTTTGGATTAGATGATCCGTCATTAGAGGGCTTGGGGCTGAATAGCCCATTCTCGACAGAGACAGAATCCTATGCGGTGTTCGGGCAATTGGAATTTGATCTGACCGATACGCTGACATTAACCACGGGCTTACGGTGGTCGAACGAGCAAAAGGAAGTCGATTTCAAACAGTTCATTTCCCTGTTTGACTCCCCTACCTCTGGTACGATTGCCGTGGAAGACGCCTTTGAGGCCGGCCCGTTGTGGGTTTTTGGTCCCGATGGCGTGAATAACGATGGTGCGGTCCTCTCCGGATTTGCAGCCGACTCTGTCGTAGGTGATCCCGGCGATGCAGAAATTGATGTCGATTCGGTGACAGCTAAATTGGGGCTGGATTGGCAAGCGAATGATGACACTTTAATCTATGTCAGTTTTAATCGTGGTGTTAAAGCAGGCGGTTTTAATGCGCCAATAGACGCGACTAATTTCTACGACGGCACTCTTGATCCCAGCCAGATGCAATTTGATGAAGAAGTTCTCGATGCTTATGAGGCTGGATTTAAATGGACCTTCGCGGATGGTTTGGCACGCCTAAATGGCTCGGTGTATTACTACGACTATCAGGATTATCAGGCCTTCGCATTAGACAGCTTAACGACTTTTGTGTTTAACACTGATGCCGCATCCAAAGGAATTGAGTTAGAGCTTCAAGCGTCTCCCACCGAAGGTCTGGACATTCTGTTCGGTGTTGGCTATATCGACAATAACGTTGAAGACGCATACCGGCTTCCAGATGGTTCTTTTGTTGACCGCCAAGCGGTTGTTACGCCTGATTTGAATGTCAATGGCATGATTCGGTACGAATGGGGCGTTGGTAGTGGCATGTTGGCGGCACAGTATGATTTTAACTACCTGGGTGATCACTTTTTTCAATTGAAAAACTCGCCTGTAGCGGAGGAAGACGGGTATGCCATTTCCAACGTTCGCCTGACTTATACTGGCGGTGATAGCCAATGGTCGGTAACGGGCTTTGTCAACAACGTCACTGACGAAGAGAATCGCCTGATGGTCTTCGATCTTGCCGGAACACCCGCGCAAGGGGGCTTTGGCATGGCGGAAAATTTCTATGGTTTACCGCGGTGGTGGGGCGTTTCTTTGGACTACCGTTGGGGCGGCTAAGCCACCTCGATTCTGGGAGATAAATCGTGACTGAAGTTGATGACTACCTCACTGCCTATCGTGATTTCGAATGGCCACGTCCGGAGCGCTTCAATTTTGCCCGCGACGTCGTTGATCGGTGGGCAGAGCAAGATTCAGATAATTTGGCTCTGTTGTGGGTAGATGATAACGGTGGTGAAGAGCGTCGCAGCTACGCAGAAATTGCGGCCGCGTCCTGCAAGGTAGCAAATCTCTTGAGTAGTTCCGGTGTGAAAGCGGGTGACTACGTCATAATGATACTGGGGCGCCAGATTGCGTGGTGGGAAGTGGTGACTGCGTCGCTGAGAATGGGAGCGGTGATCAGTCCTGGTACTACGCAGCTCTCGCCGAAAGATCTCGCCTACAGGATCAATGCCGCCAGTGCCACCTGTGTGGTAACTGACATGGAAAATGCCGATAAGGTCGACCAGGTGCTTAGCGAATGCCCCAGCCTTTCGGTGCGGGTGTTGGTTGATGGCGCACGTGACGGTTGGATTGATTACGAGGCCGGTGTGGCGCAGCAGAGCGCGGACTTTGAGACGATCGACAGTCTCGCCAGTGATGAGGCTATGTGCTATTTCACTTCCGGCACCACGGGCTATCCCAAAATGTGCCTGCATGCTCACAGCTATGGCTTGGCACATCAAACCACTGGCAAGTACTGGTTGGATCTCAAACCCGATGATTTGCACTGGAACTGTTCGGATACGGGCTGGGCCAAGGCAGCATGGAGCAGTTATTTTGGCCCCTGGTATCAGGGCGCTGCGCTGTTTGTCCATCACGCTGCAGGGTTTAGTAGTACACGCACCCTGAAGTTGCTGGAGAAATACCCCATTACTACTTTCTGCGGAGCACCGACAATCTACCGCATGTTCGTGCTGGAGAATCTGAGTGAGTTCCAGTTTTCCGCCCTGCGCCATTGTGTAGGAGCTGGTGAGCCGCTGAACCCCGAGATTATTGAAACCTGGAAGCGGACGACAGGCATTACTATCAGAGATGGCTATGGCCAGACTGAAACCGTTTTGCTCTGTGGTAACTATCAGGGCATTGAGCCCCGGTACGGTTCAATGGGTAAGCCGGCTCCCGGTATCGATCTGCAGGTCATAGATGACTTCGGCGAGATAGTATCCGTGGATACCGAGGGTGACCTGGCAGTGCGCGTTAAGCCGGAACCGCCTCAGGGGCTATTTTTGCGTTACAAGGGGGAACCAGATAAAACTGCAGAGAGCTTTCGCGGAGATTGGTATGTGACAGGAGACAGGGCCAAAGTAGATGATGATGGCTATTATTGGTTTATCAGTCGTGCCGATGATGTCATTCTGTCTGCCGGATATCGAATAGGTCCTTTCGAAGTGGAAAGTGCATTGATAGAGCACTCTGCTGTCGCTGAATCTGCGGTCGTGTCTAGCCCTAACCAGCAGCGTGGTGAAGTGGTTAAGGCTTATGTCGTCTTGGCGCCCGGATTTGACGCTACTGATGAGTTGGCGACGGCGCTACAAAATCATGTGAAATCAGTTACGGCACCTTATAAATATCCACGTATGATTGAGTTTGTGGATGAATTGCCCAAGACGGTCAGTGGCAAGATCCGGCGCGTGGAATTGCGTGAGCGCGAGTGGCGCAAGGGTTGATCCGCTTCTACAGTATTGGCAGTCAGAGCTGCGGGGGTGCCTCGCAGGCGAAGGGAGAATGGCAATAATGGCCGCAACGATCACCCACAGTCAATTATCTGGTCCCACAGATGAACCGCTGGTAACTGATACTATTGGTCGTACCTTTGACAGAACGGTAGAGCAGTATCCTGAGGTAGAGGCGCTGGTCGTTTGTCATCAGGGCATCCGATGGAATTATAGGGAATACCAGCGAGAAGTGGACCGGCTTGCCTGCGGCTTGCTGGCACTGGGTGTTGAGCCCGGAGACCGAGTGAGTATCTGGGCGCCCAATTGCTACGAGTGGTGCCTGACTCAATTTGCCACAGCCAAGATCGGCGCGATCATGGTGTGCATCAATCCCGCTTATCGGCTCCACGAGCTCGAATACGCGTTGAACAAGGTACAGTGTAAGGCCATTATTACCGCCGAGAGCTTCAAGGGCTGTGATTACCTGGGCATGCTGCGAGAATTGGCGCCAGAATTATCGAACTGCCCTGCAGGGCAACTGAAGTCTGCCAAGCTACCGCATCTCGAGACAGTGATTCGCATGGGACATGGCGTCAGCGCTGGCATGCTCAATTTTGACTCCGTCTGCGCTATCGGCGGCACTGTTGAAAAACACCGACTGGGAGAGATCTCAGCTCTGTTGGACCCCTCCGATCCCATCAACATTCAGTTTACCAGTGGCACCACTGGTAATCCCAAGGGGGCTACCCTCACACACCTGAATATTCTCAATAATGGTAAGCTAGTCGGTGACGGTATGCGCCTTACCGAGGCAGATAGACTTTGTATTCCCGTGCCCTTGTATCATTGCTTTGGCATGGTGATGGGAAATTTGGCCTGTATCACTCACGGCTCGGCGGCGATTTTTCCCGCAGAGGCGTTTGACCCTAAGGTTACGCTCGAGACTGTAGCGCTGGAGCGCTGTACTGCTTTGCATGGTGTCCCCACCATGTTTGTCGCTGCGCTCGATCATGCTGACTTTAGCAGTTTCGACCTAAGTAGTTTACGTACCGGAATTATGGCTGGCGCTCCTTGCCCGGTCGAAACAATGAATCGGGTGCTGGGTGAAATGCATATGAGCGAAGTCCTTATCGCTTACGGACAGACCGAAACCAGCCCGGTTAATCACATGACTGCCGCTGATGATTCAATCGAGAAGCGTGTAGGGAGTGTGGGCAGACCAGCCCCACACTGCCAGATCAAGATTCTTGATCTAAAAGGCGATGTGGTACCCGTAGGAGAGAAAGGTGAGATTTGCTGCCGCGGCTATTCTGTGATGCGCGGCTATTGGAACGATGATGAACGCACCGCCGATACCATCGATAGCGATGGATGGTTACATTCCGGAGACATCGGCGTTATGGATGCGCAAGGCTACACGCAAGTCACCGGGCGTATCAAGGACATGATTATTCGCGGTGGTGAAAATATATACCCGCGTGAAGTAGAAGAGTTTCTGTATACCCACCCAGAGATACAGGAAGTCCAGATATTCGGAATTCCCGATCAGCGTTACGGGGAACAGGTATGTGCCTGGATCAAGTCGAGCGAGGAGTCGTCCTTGAGCGATGAAGATGTGAGGGATTTTTGTCGCAATCAAATCTCCTATTTCAAAGTGCCGCACCATATTCGATTCGTCGAAGATTTTCCGATGACAGTGACAGGGAAGATGCAGAAATTTGTTATGCGTGAGCAGATGATTGAGGCGCTTGCCTAGGGCAGTGTTCGCTTAGCCGCAGACAACGCTGCACTTCAGTTCATGTTGGCGACAAGTTCGGCTCTGGTTTTTGTGACGTCCTGCAATATAACTGCCCGGGCTAGACTGACTTCATCGGTAGTATAGTAGTCGAACCCATCCCCCAACTGCGCGCCGCTCATCGTCAGAAGAATCCAGTTGAGAAGCTCGGCTAATTCCGAGTCGCTCAGCGGCGCGTTGGCAGAACCAGGTACCTGCACCAGAAACTCCCGGCCACCGGGAACCTCTAGAAACCTGGCAACGAAGCCCCGCATGCTGGGAACACTTCCTGGCAACCCCGAGCCGTCAGCCAGATGACAGCCCTGACAGTTGAGCATGTAGTTGGCGTGCGCTCTATTGCTGTCGATATGAACGGCATCACCCGCTGACAGTTCTCCGGAGAAGGTCAGCAGAAATAATAGTAGTAGCGGCATCTGCGAATTACCTATCGTAAGTTGGGATATTTCTCGAGAAGCTGCCGACGAAGCTTTGCGGTCGCTTGACTATTTTCCGACGTTCCATCGTCGAGTATCGTCTGCACTTCGCTGGCGCTAAAAGGCGTCCAGTCCGACGCCACGTTCTCTGCATCAATGACCTGAACCGAGTGATTGAGGGCCTCGCTGATTCCGGCTGCATCATAAACCGTACCTTGCGCCGGCATTACGCCCATATAAGGTATTCCCGCCACTGTTATCGGACCCATTAGGCCAGAATGCACGACGGCTACGAGATAAGCTCGCCCCTCAGCACTAGCGGCCATGTTGGCCACTCGCCCCTTAAGCGGTGGAAACGCGCCCGGAATGCCCTCACCCGTAGCCATATGGCAGGCGGCACACCGCTGATAGCTTTCTGCCGAGGATTCTGCCCAGGCGGCAAAGCTGGCTATCGTGGAGGTAAGTAACAATATTGACAGGGGTCTGCGCAGGCTCATGTGTCGCCCTCCTGTTTAAGCGCGACGCCAAGAATGACAGCCGTGGAGCAGGTATAGACGGTACTCGCCGTGCCGAGGCACCAGTTAGTGTCGTTGTTGGTCTGGGCGCGATAAACAGGGGTGTCACTTTCATTGCGATTGCATAAGCAGCGGCCACAGCTGGTTTTGCCACAGCAGTCGTTGTAGGAAATAATGTAGTGAACGCCGTCGACTGGATTACGACAAGTGCCTATCCAGGTCAGTGGCGACATTTCGGTTCCCGGCGGACAACTATTCTGGGTGCCACCACAGCAACTACAGAGGAAGCCGTCAATCGCGCAGTAGCGCCAATAGTCACAGCTGGCGGGGTCGCCCGGATCAGCGGGGTTACCTGTACTTTGAGTGGCTACCCCCGGATACATGTTGTCTCCGTTACCACTGGCTCGCGCGACTGGAAGCAAAGGTATACTTGCAGTGCCAACCACCAGGGTCCCAAGTTTAGTCAGTAAGCTGCGCCGTGAGGTTCTTTGGGCGAGCGTTCTGGACGACTGTGCGGTCATTCGATCTAGCCACTTCATGGTGATCTTCTCCTATGCCCGCTGCGCTGCGGGGATTGAACGTGCTGCCATAAACGCCTGCAACGAGGGAATTCCTCGCTCCATGGACTCGAACAGGCTTTCAAAATGCTCGCGCGAATTGACTAGCCCAAGTGAAGCAATAATGCCTTTTTCATCGATGAGTACCGCATAGGGCAATTTCGAAACGCTGTACTGCATGCCCAATATTTCTGAGGACACATAGGTCATGTGCGATAAGTCCTGCTGCTCAATGTAATCCTTGTGGGCCTGTGTCTCGCCGTCACTGGCCAAGATGACATCGAGCCAGGTGGACTCAGCCGATTGAATAGACTTGATCATGGGCAGCAGCGACTTGCATACCGGGCAATCTGGGGACATGAAGAACAGGAGTTGCGCGCGGTTTCCCGATTTGCCGATGGTGCGAGGACGACTGGTATTCAGATCTTGTACTTCTACCACCGGTGCTACTGAGCCTGTCTCAAGCTTCTTGTTAATCATAAGCGCGCCAGCGGGTGCGACGCGCTCATACAGCACACCGATCTGTCGGGTCAGGGCCAGTACTAATACCGCCAGACCTAAAACCAATATCCACAAAATGATATTGGAGGCTATGAGCAAGTTATCCATGTGTCTTTATCCTCAGGAGTAGGGCCTGGTTGGCGTGTAGCTGATTAAAACTGTGGTAGAGCAGGATGGTAATAACAGCACCAGGCAGAGCGAGTTGCCACAACACCTCCTGAGGCTGATCCATCAGAACCGTCATTGAAGAAATTCCGAAGGCGATGATGAGAAGATTACGACCGAGTAGCCAACCACCAATAGGTTGTTCTCGCCCTGGGCCACTGCAGCCACAATTCAGATCTCGTCGGCCCCTGAGTATATTGATGGCGATCGCCAGGGTGTAAATCGTCAGCAGCCCCACAGACAATAGCAGTGCCGGTGTTCGAGTCAGCGCAATAAGTAGTCCCAGGCCCAGTGCTAATTCAGTGACCGCCAACCCGCGCGCGAGTGCCGGTGACCAGGATGGGGGGGCGAGCTCGTAGTCGCTAATGCTGCGGGTGAAATCATCAAGATCACCCAGCTTATGCCAGCCGCTTACCAGGAAGAGGTAGCTAAAAAATCCGATGCCGATAGGGGCGATGATTGAAGCCAACATAGGCGCCCTACTTCAGCGCGTGAAGGTTGAATGGCATTGCGGCTGTGCCGCCAATCATCTTTAACCATGAGCCATCACTGGCGCCGTAGATATCCAACTGCATATCGCCGTTGGTAACGACCAGATACGGATCTGCGCCTCGAGTAACCTCTATCGAAACGCCCCACTCCTTGAGTTCGAAACGCGCTACACGTTTTTTAGTTTTAGGATCGAAAACCCAGACTTCTGAGCCACCACCCTTGTGGCTGCCATCCTCTCCATCCGGGTGCATCAGTAGGTAAATTTGGCCCGCGTCACTGACACTGGCAATCTGCCAACCCCCTGGACGCCAGTTCTGTTCGGTGTCTGACGTCGAGAGTAAAGACCAGGCGGGTTCAATGCTTGGTTCATTGGATGACAGGTTGATGGGCTGTATCTGACCGTGGAAGGACGGGAAGTAGGCGGTGCCGTCAATGTAAACGGGTTTGGCGAACAGTGGATCCTGATCGACATTAAAAAATGCGGGTAGCCGGGATTGCGATAATACCTTTCCGTCGTTATCGAATTGGACGGTGATTAGTGAGCCGTTGCTGCACAGTGAAGAAAAGCCACGCACGCCGGTGGGGTAAATCAGACTGCAGCCGGGAATCTGTACTTCGCTCAGGATTTCTCGTTTAGCGATATCAATCACCGATACCGATGCGGCCGGGGTGAAATTAAACACAAGAAGAATCTGGTCGTTATCAACGAGCTGTAGCGTGTAACGATTGCTTACCATCATCCCACGTTTCTGATTGGGAAGTTCGAGTTCAGCGATGACTTTCAGGTGGTCTCTATCGTAAACGGTCAGCACATCTGTACGTTCTCCTCGGGTGCCACGTGAGTAGAAGGTCTCGGCGACGTAGAGCTCCTTATTGATAGTAGACTCGGTGAAACTGGCGAATTGGGCGGCATCCAGAGCTCCTTTGTAGTTACGGGAGTCGGAGGCCACATCAACCAGCACCACCCGGCCAGCGATTAGCGCGTTGAAATTGGCATCGTGGACAAATATCAGACTGTCCGGGTACTCGCTGGATACGGTCTCTATCTTGGGAATGGGCTCCGCGGGAAGCTCTGCTTGTACGCGGGTAGTGGCAACTACTGCCAGAACGCCGAAGACAAAAAGACGAAATGGCGTTCCAATTGAATTGAGCATTAGAAATGATCCTTGCACCAGCGCGCTGTTATTAATTGTTGTGTAAAGCTGATGACACAGCATAGAGAGAAAATATAATAAGTCAATAGACCTAAAGTTGATCCAATTTGAATTCGCGCCATCAGCGGGTAAGAAACGACTTAGTCAGGAATAATGGCGGAGTGGATTAACCAGAGAAAGGACTGGATTCCCAGAGAGGTCATGTTTTGTGTTTCTTTCTTCCAGGGCTTTTTGTTACCAACGAAAATGGTGTGCCCCTCGATTGAGGCGGAGATAAATATTGCGAGTCGCTGGAGCTGGGTCGCACTGAGTTGGGGATTGATTAGTGACATAATATCGATCAGAACCGTGCGGTATCGTCCATACATTGCGTCGAGAAATTCGGCGGCATGATCCTCGTGGTTGGCCAGCGACCAGACTTCCGGGAAAAAGACAGTGGTGTGCCTGGTGTTCAGATCTTTAAAATTAAAGGCTATTACCGCCGTAAACTGCTCTTCAGGATCGGAGCCAGCCTCTTCTCTGATCTGTTCATACATATCCAGATAGCGTTGGATGGTATGGTCCAGCATGGCCTTTATCAGTGAATTTTTAGTGGGAAAGTAGTATTGCAGGTTACCCAGGGTTAATTGTGCTCGATTTGCCACTTTGCGCAGAGAAAAATTGTGATACCCCTCGTCTATCAACAGGGCCTCGGCCGCCAAAAGGATAGCCAGCGAGGTCTGCTGCCCCTTACTCGATTTACCTCGGGTAAATTTTTTCGACAATGGCTTCTTTTTTGTGCTCAAGCGAACTCCCTGATTTCATGCGACAGCTCTACCGAAGACCAGACTGACACACCCAGACGCTACGGCAAGAGCTGGGAGCTGCTGGGACAGCATAACTTAAAACAATACAGTTGACATATATAATATATACGACATATTTTGAGCGTACGGAACCCGATCTGTAAGTAGTAAAGTCATTGCAGGTCCTACTTTGGTATAAGGGTATCCACCTTTAGAATAATTGTCGGCCTATATGCGCGTGGTTAGCATTGGTGTTAGTGGTACAAACTCGATTATAAATATGTGGTCTTAGGAGAATATACTTTGGAACAGCTCAATACCTTTAATCTTGATTATCTCAGTCTGTCAGGCGACGAAGACGGCATCGTCCAGGTTGTTCTCTCTCGACCCGAGAAACGTAACGCGCTGAACGTTGACACCATTGAAGAATTAATCGAAGTTTTTTCGAAATTGCCGAGAATGGGCGCTCGAGCAGTGGTCCTTAGAGCGGAAGGTGACCATTTCTGTGCTGGATTGGACTTGGTAGAACATCATAATCAAAAGCGCCGCCCGGAAGAATTTATGCACATATGCCTGCGCTGGCATGAGGCATTTAACAAAATGGAGTACGGTGGTGTTCCCATTATTGCTGCGTTAAAAGGCGCTGTTGTGGGCGGCGGGCTAGAGTTGGCATCATCGGCCCATATTCGCGTCGCCGATCAAAGCACTTACTTTGCGCTACCAGAAGGGCAGCGAGGACTGTTTACCGGTGGCGGTGCAACAATTCGGGTAGCCGACCTGGTGGGCAAAGCGAGGATGATTGATATGATGTTAACGGGCCGGGTATATAAGCAAGATGAAGCCGTTCAAGTGGGTTTATGTCAGTATCTCGTTAACGGCTCCAGCGACGATAAAGCGATGGAGATAGCCCGGCTGGCCGCACAAAACCCTGCACTTTCAAACTTTGCTATCTGCTCGGCAATCAGTCACATGCAAAATATGTCTTCCCTAGATGCCGCCTATGCCGAGTCAGTCGTTGCTGGAATCGTCAATACTCAGCCAGCGTCCCACGAGAGATTAGAAGCTTTTGCTGACAAAAGTGCACCCAGGGTGCGGCCAGATTAGTTTAGCTGAGCTGACCAAAAGCCGAGTATATTTAGCGGGCATCTGTAGTTTAATTGTGACCGTCGGTGTGGCGCGGTTCTCCTACAGTCTGTTATTGCCAATTATGCAGGAGGATGCAGGTCTCACTGAGTCCGGGGGTGGTTGGCTGGCTACCACGAATTATATGGGCTACATGTTAGGAGTGCTGCTTGCTGCCAGCCTGCACAATCTGAACTATAAATACAACTTGCATCGGGTTTACCTTGTACTTAGTGTCATTACCTCAGCGGCAATGGTGACGACTACCGATATTATTACCTGGGCTGTGTTGCGGTTTATTGCCGGCATCTGTGCCTCAGGGGGCATGATCATTGCCTCTGGCCTTATCCTGAAATGGCTGGTGCAAAATAAAAACCGTGCAGAGTTAGGCATTCACTTTTCTGGTGCTGGACTAAGTATCATTGCTACATCCTTACTGGTAGAAGTTATGCTGACAATGTCCGCCAACTGGCAGCAACAGTGGCTGGCTTTAGCCGTTATGGCAGCGATAGTAGCCATTCCAGCATGGTTATGGATGCCCCATCCTTCTGCGTGCGGTCAAGCCACGGTTATCGCAAAAGATAGCCCTCCAGGTAAAACCTTCACATTGATGATGTTGTTGGTCTATTTTTGTGCAGGTTATGGCTATGTCGTGAGTTCCACCTTTATTGTGGACATTGTTGAGGGTACCGAAGGTCTGCAAGGGCAGGGGCGCTGGGCTTTTCTGTTGGTGGGGTTAGCGGCTACCCCGGCAGCCCTGGTATGGGACCGAATCGCGCGAAGTGTTGGTTACCTCAAAGCGTTATTAGCCGCATATATCCTGCAGGCGGTAGGAATCATTCTCCCTGCAATAAACGACAGTCTATTTGCTGTTATATTAAGTGCGCTGTTGTTTGGTGGAACGTTTATCGCATGTGTCAGCCTGGTACTGACGATGGCGGGTAAGTTTTATCCAAGTAACCCGGCTAAGTTCATGGGCACAATGACCTTGGCTTATGGTGCTGCACAAATCATTGCACCGGTCTGTACCGGATATCTCGCTGAAGCTTTTGGGAACTATAATCTTGGGCTATACCTATCAGCCGGTATAGTGATTATTGGCGCTGTTTTTTTACTGGGGTTGTTATCTGTAGAGAAGAGCTCTGTGGAAACGAAAAGTCTCTGAGCGGTATCGCCAACTTAACCCTTTGTAACTGCTAGAATCAGATCATGAACACCTATCAACGCCATAGGTTCCTACCGAATATCATCAGTTGCGCAGTCTGGGCCGGTTAAAGTCGGTGCCCAGCATCATACTGATACCAGGAGTGGTGCGTTCACCGAATGGAGTAGGGCGGTTGCTTGAGATCCGAGTCTGGAATCCTCTGGTCTCTAGAGGTTAAGTTGTCAAAACCATCTAATCTGTTTAACTTGTCACAACGTATTCTGCGTTATTGAAATAGGATGATGATTGCATGCAACTTGTTTTTATTCACGGCTCTGGTGGGACAGGGAAGGTTTGGAAATACCAAACTCAGTACTTCCCCGGAGCTATCGCCGTTGATCTGCCCGGTCATCCCGAGGGTGATCTTCTGGAATCGGTCCAGAGTATGGCTGCCTGGCTCAAACAGTACGTTGACGATGCCGGCCTTTCAGAGTTGGTTTTGGTTGGCCACTCGATTGGGGGAGGTATTGCATTGCAGTACGCATTGGATTGTCCGGAAGATGTCCGTGCGATCATCTCTATAGGCTCAGGGGGTCGGTTGCGAGTCCATCCGGACACAATAATCTCCATGGAGCAGGCACTCGCCAAGCCGGAATCAATAGAGCCGTTTGTCAAGAGCTTCTGGCAGAGAGTCGAGCCTGAGTTTGCTGCGGAGCTCATTGCCGATGGGCTTGCACTGGGTCCTGCTGCATTTCTTCAAGATTTTAAGGCCTGTGATGAATTTGATGTGATGGAGAGTCTGGGTGAAATCGATCAGCCTATGCTGGCGATTGTCGGTTCAGACGATGTGATGACACCGCAGAAGTACGCTGAGTTTATGGTCCAAAAAATGCCCGATGCCCTGCTTGAGGTTATCCACGACGGAACCCATTCTGTTTTTGCGGAGAAGCCGAAAGAAGTCAACTCGGCTATTGAGAGGTTCCTCGCGACACTCACGTGAAGTGACTTCATATATGTGCAGGTTTTGCCAAGTGAATGTTCCGAAATTGGTGTAATTCTCCACTGACCACATACATGCGCCACCGCTTGCGACTGTGCGGCCCCTCAGCGGTAATTGTTGATATCAACGATCTTTGCGCCGGGGTTTTCTATACTCCACAAGGCACTTGGATTGCGGTGATGCGCCGGGTTGAATGTTGGTTTAGTCGTGCCTCGCTTTGCGCTACTATTACTCCTCCTTTATTGGTTGAAGTTTATTATGCGTCTATCTATCTTGTTTCTTTCTTTCGTGCTTCCTGTGCTGGCGCTCTCTGTGGTGTCGAGTGCTGCGCGTGCTGACGGCGCACTCAATAAGCGCTTGTTGCAGGCAGGCGACGCGCTGGAATCCGACGTTATTGCCCTGCGGCGGCACTTCCATCAGAATCCCGAGCTGAGCAATCGGGAGTTTGAAACCGCCAAACGCATAGCCAAGGAACTTCGTGCCCTAGGTCTCAAGCCAGAGACGGGTATTGCCTCAACCGGCGTTGTTGCCGTTCTTAAAGGTGGCAAACCTGGGCCGCTGGTCGCATTGCGCGCAGACATTGATGGTTTACCGGTAGAGGAGCAGGTTGATCTGCCGTTTGCATCCAAGGCTCGGGGTACCTACCGCGGTAATGATGTTGGTGTAATGCATGCCTGCGGCCACGACACGCACATTGCGATGTTGCTAGGTGCAGCCAGGGCATTGGTCGGTGTAAAAGAAGACTTGGCGGGTTCGGTCATGTTTATTTTCCAACCCGCAGAGGAAGGCGCGCCTGAAGGTGAGACAGGCGGTGCTAAACGGATGCTGGCAGAGGGCCTGTTCGAGGGACGACAGCCGGAGGCTATTTTCGGGCTGCATACTTTCTCGAACTTGCCCGCCGGGATGATCGGGTATCGGTCCGGTCCTGCGATGGCCAGCTCTGATCGGTTCACAATTACAGTCAAGGGGCGGCAGACTCATGGCTCGCGGCCCTGGGATGGTGTCGACCCTATCGTTACGGCTGCGCAGATTGTCATGGCCGTTCAAACCATCGCCAGCCGTCAGGTGGATGTGACCAAGGCACCCTCGGTGATTTCGTTTGGCCTCATCGAGGGTGGGGTGCGTAACAATATCATCCCTGATGAAGTGGAACTGATCGGTACTATACGAAACTTTGACATGGGTATTCGTGCGCAGATTCACGAAAAGCTGAAGCATACCGCAGAGTTGATTGCCTTGAGCGCAGGTGCAACGGCCGAAGTCGAGATCTTTCCTGGCTATCCGGTGACCATCAATGACCCGGCGCTTACTGCGCAAATGCTACCCACCTTAAAGCGCATTGTCGGGGAGGCTGGCGTTGTTGAGGCACCCTTGGTCACCGGTGCAGAAGACTTTTCCTACTACGCGCTGGAAACTCCAGGACTGTTTTTATATCTGGGTGGGTCGCCCGCTGGTGTGGACCCGTCCACTCAGCCCAGCAATCACTCGCCGCTTTTCTTTGTTGATGAGTCAACGCTAAAGACCGGCGTTAATGTGCTGACCAATCTGGTTGCCGATTATTTTGAGCCGGCCGGTGCTCGCCGCTACTAAATCGATGGGCAAAACGGTCTGTTTTATTCTATAGCCATTACGCAATAAGATTCTTTGCGCTGATGGATCTGCCAGTCCACGTCATCATGAACACGTTTACCGATTAATGCCCGGCCTAATGGCGTAGCAGGGGTGATGACTTGTATGGCCCCCTGCTCACTATCAATGCTCAAGCCGCCAGCGGCAGGCCCAATCAGAAAGCGCCTTTGTTGTCCTTGATTATTTTCTAGGCAGATCAATGCACCTAGTTGAGCTGTGGCGCACGGGCCAAAGGTGGGCCGTTGGAAATGCTGGTACAGAGCGATGGCATGCTTCAGTTCGGCAATACGCATGGATTGCCCATGGGCGAGATAGGCCGCTTCCACTGCGAGGGTGTCATACTTATTAGCCGCAATATTTTCAGGATGGGTGGCACTGTCGTGCGCTTGCTGACTGGCAGCGACAGCAGTGCTGAGTTCGAGTTGTAGTTTCTCAACAATGGCGCTAACCAGATTATACATAATAAGTGTTCGGTAACTGGGTCAATAGGTTTATTATCGCTTGCAATAGTAGCTGATGCCCAGCGTATTTGAATAATGATAGGGTGTTGTCAAGTTAACTAGTCACCTTTGTCATTACCGTTTTACTTCCTCAGTCCATGTCCCACACAATCGAGATTTTCGTTATTTGGTCAGTGACCATTCATTTAGATTCAGGCCCGCAACTCAGGCAGTGACTCTCCTTCGGGTACAAATTGCAGCGCTACACCGTTATTGCACCAGCGCTGCCCGGTAGGCTGTGGACCGTCGTCAAAGACGTGACCCTGATGGCCGCTGCAGCGCGCGCAATGGTACTCGGTGCGCGGTAGTATCAACTTCCAGTCGCGCTTGGTATCGACATTCGTCTTGATAGCTTCGAAAAAACTGGGCCAGCCGGTGCCGCTGTCGAACTTGGTTGCCGAAGTAAACATCGGGAGATAACAGGCGGCGCATATATAGGTGCCAGCGCGCTTCTCATCGTTCAGCGTGCTCGTCCAGGGACGTTCCGTGCCTTCCTCGAACAGCACCTTGTATTGCTGCGCGTCGAGCAATTTACGCCACTCATCCTTAGTCTTACTAAGGGTTGGGAAATCACCGCTTAATGTTGTTGCTTCTGTCGTTGCGAATACCACTCTGTTAGCGGCAAGGCCAGCGGCAGAAAACAGAGCCCCGGCAATGAATAATCGTCTATGCATAAAAAATGTCTCTTCAAGATCAGTACTTCTTCAGACAGCGGGCGCGCCCTTTAATTCCATTACCGATCAGAAAGCACGCATCAGATGCCGACAAGCTAAGCTCCCGTAATCGATAGAATCGAGGAATGAGTAGTGATAAGTGCCACTGATTCCGGCTGTCTTGCCCTAAGCACTGCAAGTTTAGCGTTCGCTATCAACTATTCCGACAAGAACTGGATAAAGGGCACGAGAGAAAGAAACAGCATACTGACAGCCAGCAGACTGTAAAAGATCACATTCAGTGGTGATTGCTTGAAACGGTCACTCAATGTTTCAGGTGGGTCTTTGATCTTTAGCGCTTCAAAATAGCGCCGACGTTCAAGTTGATAAGTGTCGATAAGCTCACGGGCCCTGATTTTCTCACTATTGTTGACTAACCACAGCCCTGCGGTCGACAGGCCCCACCGACCTGCCGATGTCTCATAGGCGTCCAGTGAATTGTCCGACAGCAAATCGCGTACATCCTGCGCTTCCTCGTCAGACACACTATGTAAACGAAAGATTAGTACCGCCATTGTGTTGCTCCAGTCGGCCCGCTAAAACCATCAGGCTGATGTTCCAGAGTTAGCAGAGATTCATTCCCTAACAGGTAAACCCCATCCCTATCGAGTCCAGAAACTTCAGCCACAAGCCACGCTTGCCGCCATTTTTATCCGCTCTGATTAGCGCCAGCTGAGTCAGGCGGATGCCAATCCAGCGGAATGGCTCAGGCGGCCAAGGCATCGTTTTTTTTGTCACGAACTGCATTTTGATCACCTCGGAGGGCTTGTAGCCCAGTAACTCAATGCCGATTCGCGCGCCGAATCTTGATGCGCTCACACCGTGTCCGGTATAACCGACCGACCAGGCCAGACGGCCATTACACGCTACCCCGGGGACCAGGCAAAAGCGGGTAGATGTAGCGATAATGCCACCCCATTTGTTGGAGAATTTCACTTTTCCTTCCAGCTGTGGAAACATTTCGAAGAACTCGGTGGCCAGCTGTTCGTAACGTGCCGGTGCGTCCATAAGTTTGGGATCAGTGCCGCGATTGAAATAGGCGCGAACCGCACCGCCGCCGCCCCAGGTAATGCGATTATCTTTGGTCAGGCGAAAGTAATGGAACATATTGTTGTAATCCGACAGGGCGTGCCGCGATTCCGGCTTTCCCCAGTTGATCAAATCAAGCTGCTGCGATGTTAGCGGCTGCGTGGCGATTTGATAATCCCAAACCGGCACGATGGCACGATGGACCTTGCGATAGGGATTGGTGTACCCATTGGTGGCCATTAACACTTTTTTACTTTCGATGTGTCCGCCGTCACAGATACCCCGCATGCCCGTCTTGCCAACCGGCATGACCTTATTCAAGCGGGTACCCTCGAAGATACGAACGCCCAGCTGGTTGAGCAGCACATTCTTAAGGCCCAAGCATAAACGTGCGGGATCGACGACACCGTCCTGGCCATCGCGATACCAGCAACCGCCATAGAATGTCGGGGAGTTGGCTTGTTCGCGCATGGCCGCCCTGTCATACCACACCACGTCGTCGCCGTTTGCCACGTATTCCAGGTATTCGCCGTGTAGTCGAACGGCTGACGCCGGGTCCAGTGCTACGTCAGTAGCGCCGGTTTGTTCGTAGCGGGCGTCGATATCGTAGCGTTCCAGGGTTGCCAGCAACTCCTTGATATTCTGCTCGCCTAACTCCTCCAGTTGGTCTGCCTCGCCGGGGAACTGTGCCTCAATATTGGTCTCACCGTGTGCAATGCTGGTGCTAAGGAAGCCTCCATTGCGGCCCGAAGCTCCGTCTGCGACAAAGGTTTTCTCAATAATAATAATATCGATATCCGGCTTCCGCTCCTTGGCCTGCATCGCAGCCCATAGCCCGGTAAAACCCCCGCCGACAATCAGCAACTCGCAGCGCGCACTTCCTGATAATGCAGGTTCGGGGGCCGGCATTATTTCGGGATCGTGCCACAGTGGTCGCGCTGCAGCGTCTTTTAATGAGTCGTAATGTTTGTGCATATATTTCAATCCAGATATTTCTACTCAATATTCCAGCCTTGGGGTTGATTGTTGTCGATTCGGCTGTCCATCATAAATCGGTGGCCTTGTGCTCAGGAAAGGTAGAGCCTGGCAAAAAATATCGTCACACTGTCCGAGACCTGCGCGCTACAAATCACACCCTGAGGGATAAAAAATGCTTCGCCGGCAGTAAATACATGCTCTACGCCGGCTTCATCCGTGAGGTAAATCGAACCGTCATGTACCAGAAAAAATTCATGATGGGGAAAAGGCCGGGGCGGAGCTTCAAACGCTTCACTGTGCCAGGTACCGGAGACAAATCTACTGGTGTTATCTGTGTAGCAAATACTTTCTGTGGCAGTTGCGCCGGCTGCCAGTGCAAAGGGCGTTTTGGCTGTTATTGCTGTCAGCGGCGTGTCGGCTTTGGGAATAATAATACCTTCGTGTGAAGGCGCGTCAGGTAGCGGTTCCTCGGGGTGTTCATAAATAACAAAAAATTTGCGCAGGTAGCCCTTCTGGAGCCACTGGCAGTTATAGGCCTTTGGGATAATAAACGCGTCACCAGCCTTGGCTTTCTCGCTAGTGCCGGTTTTACTATTCTTGATTTCGGCCTCGCCCTCAATCAGCCACATGAATTCGTCACAGGCATAGGGCCCGGCGGTTTCAATCATTTCGTCGGTATCCCAGACACCGACATATAAACCCAAGTCGTCATCCGCAAAATATTCGTGGCTGTGTTGCGTGGGTAAGGAAGATTCAAACAGTTCTTCAGTCAGGTCATCCGCTGTTTCGCCAAAACCCTCCGGGTTTGAATCCAGACGGATTATAGTGCTACTGGGCATTTCTTCCTCACTACTGCCGGCGATAATCTCCGGCGCATCTGTAATTAATAGCAGCACACTGCTGGTGTTGCCTGGCTGGCTAGGCAGTTTACCTCAGGTCAGCGAACTGTACACTCTCGTCGGCCAGAGCTGGTCACATAGCCGGCGGCACTGCGTCGCCAATCCTACTCAAGCGGTTGCCGCAAAGAATTGGATCCACGGGTCTCAAAACTGTGAAGAGAACCAGGGCCCGGCTATCGACGCTCTGATCGCAGGTCCGGATACTTACGTGCTGAGGCAGAATAAGTGTATTAATGTTGAAGTCCCCTCTATATCAGTGAATGGGATGAGTACAAAACCACCATCCAAAAGCTGGTGGATTTTACGCGTAAAAACCCAGCTTCTGCTCTGATGGGTAGACACATAGAAATGAGCAGTACGCCGGGCGAGGTATTTGAGTCTGGATTGGGGTATCACCCTAACGAAGCCGCTCTGGCTCTCAGGGTAGCTCACTATCGTAAGCCACTGTCGGCCAGATTATTGCCGGCACCCGGGCTGGTGGCCGGCGATACGGTAAGTTTCGATAATCCACGCCTCACCGACGCGATGGTGAGGTCTATCCAATCTATTGAATTTGGTATAGTTGGTTATATGTCCACCCACTCCAAGATTTTACTGTTGCTTATATCTCCGCTGCTACCTGCTATCGGAATGGCACAGGTGCTCGCGCCGCGCGTATATTGGCCCACTCCTGTCGGTACGCAGCTTGCGACAGGCGGTTCCTCTTACGTTTCGGGTGATGCTACTCCCGATCGTTCGCTGCCAATTAGCGGCGTTGATTCCAGTATTGACTCAATGTATCTGGGTTACCGATATACCCTGAACCTGTTTTGGGAGCCAGTATTAAACTGGTGGCACCGACAGGGAGACATGAATCAGACCGCCTGATAAATGTGGTGGCGAACCGATTGGCGATGAAAACAGAGATAGGTTGTATCACTGTACCCGCTCAAAGTGGCTGCTGGAGATGTCACTGGGCGGCTGGTTTTTTCAGAATAACGACGATTTTTTGGGCGTGACCAAAGAGCAAAAACCCGTGCTGTCACTACAGGGGCATTTGATTCACAGGTTCAGGCCTGGCTTTTGGATGTCGCTAGACATGAATTACTATAAATGATTCGGATGAAGATCTTGATACGTTCCTGATAAGCTACCAGCAGCTTTTTTAAACCGCTGAAAGTCGTTTTGGCGTCTTTTCCCGGTTAAGATTAGTTCCCTAATTGACAAGTCGTTGTTCCCTTCAGTGCGTGGGTGAGAATCCGCCGTTGCGCTACAGTTGTTCCAACATGACACGAAAGTCATCTGCATAAGCTGGAAAATGGGGAAAACCATGTATCAATCACGAAGAACGACACTGGGGCCGAGATTCCTTCCGAGAACACCTATCGCGGTGGCCATCTTGAGCTCTGTTTTCATGGGTAGTAGCGCATTCAGTGTAGGGGCTGCGGTATTAGAAGAAATTGTCGTTACCGCGCAGAAGCGTGAAGAAAGTCTACAAGATACACCCATTGCGATCACGGCCTTTACAGCAAGCGCTTTAGAGGACAGAGGCGTAAACAATATTTCTGAAATAGCCAATTTCACGCCAAACTTGGTGTTTGATACAACGTCTCCAATCGGTGGTGTTTCTTCCGGCGCGGCCGTTTTCATTCGAGGTGTGGGTAACACTGACTTCAGTTTAACAACAGATCCGGGTGTGGGAACTTACGTAGATGGTGTTTACGTCTCTCGCTCAGTCGGCGGCGTGCTCGACGTGCTCGACGTAGAGCGTATTGAGGTGCTGCGCGGTCCACAAGGGACATTGTTTGGGCGTAATACGATTGGTGGCGCAATTAACATCATCTCGCGCAAACCAGCTGACGACTTTCAAGCCTCTATTGAAGCCACCGTTGGTAACGATGGACGCGCAAATGTTCGCGCTTCGGTTGATATTCCATTGAGTGAAACACTAAAAACAGCATGGTCGGTTTCAAGTAAGAATCGTGACGGTTTTGTTGATCGCCCATTAGCCGGCGATGAGCTGGGCGATGAAGAGCGATTGTCTTTCCGTGGTGCTGCGACTTATACGCCTAACGACAAGTGGGATTTTCAAGCATCGGTTGATTACACAGACATTGATGAGAGCGCCGCTCCATCGGTTGGTGTTGGCTTTACTGCAGCGTTTCCTGATGGCACACCCGGTGGAGCTGGCGTTGTTGGTGCATCTTTGGTGGAGAATTTCTCTTTTCCGCTCCCAACTGGCAATAGATTGGGACCGTTGGGTCCAGGATCTCTTTCTCCGACGGGTGACTTTTTTGAAATTGTTGGCGGTGGTCTAGAAATATTTAATCAGTTTGTGGTTGATGACATTGATGCCGATGTGTCATTTGGTGATCAAATTGCATTTTCAGAAGTCGAAGTTTTCGGAACTACCTTCATAGCCAATTATCATGGCGATAATTTTGATTTAAAATACACAGGTTCGTATCGAAATACTGAAAGTCGATTTGCCAATGATGCTGACAACTCACCCTTTCAAATCACTGAAATTGTCAATGATAACTACGACGTAGAACAAACAACCCACGAACTGCAACTGACCGGTACGGCTGCTGAAGGGAATTTGAAGTATGCGGCTGGTATCTTTTTCTTTGATGAAGAAGGGACTGATGATGTAAACGTACCGGTGACTATTCCCGCGCCTGGCACAGGCCCTGATGGCGGCGCTGGGTTCGAAGCAGCCATTAGAAATGATGCTGAAGTCGATAACAGCAGTGAAGCGGTTTACATTCAAGCAACCTATGACCTCACTGATGCTTGGGCTGTAACCGGTGGCATTCGTTATACCGAAGATGATAAAGCTTATGCCTATACTCAGAATATTGGCGCAAACCTTGCCGGCGACCCGCTGCTTTTCCTGATTGATGATGTTGCTGCACAACTTGAGCCTGGCGGCCCTCTGGTGCCTGGCTTCATACCTTTAGTGGGCGACGGTACAGGTAGTGTTAATGAAACCTTTGACGAAACCCAGTATTACTTTGGTGTAGATACAAAACTCAATGACAACACATTGCTTTATTACAGTTTTTCTCAAGGCTTTAAAAGTGGGGGCTTTGTGTTGCGGTACGTAGCCGCTGTGCCAGAAGTACTTTCCTTCGACCCAGAGACCTTGGACTCGCATGAAATTGGTGTTAAATGGGAGAGCTCTGACAGTCGTTACCGTGTGAATGCAGCCTTCTTCATGTCAGAATATGAAGATATTCAAGTCACATTTTTTGATACATTAGGTGGCCCTCTCACAGCCAACGCTGGTAGTGCCGACATTAATGGTTTTGAATTTGAAGTGACGGCTTTGGTGACCGACAACATAAGATTTGATCTAGGTTATGGTTATGTCGACGCTGCATATAACGAGGTCAACCCGGTTCCAGGTTTGTCTTCGGCTATTACTAAAGATTCCAAACTGGTGAATACGCCAGAAAACACGCTTAGTCTGGGTCTTGAGTATGCAACTGCAATTTTCACCAAAGATTTGACGTTCCGTATCGACTATTCATACACCGACGAACTGTATAACGATTCGCAAAACTCTCCATTTTTGTATCAAGAGTCCGCTATTTTCGTCGATGCTTCGGCCCGCCTGGACCTCACTGAAAATAGTGAAGTGGTGTTATGGGTAGAGAATATTGGTGACGAGCGAGTGATTGTTAGTGGTAACTCCAACTTCGGTTTAGGTTTTCATTCAGCTGTGCCGAATCGCCCGCGTGAGTATGGTGTTACTTATAGGCACCGTTTTTGAGGCTAGATTTCGACCCTGTTAAGCCCTGAAAAATCGTGCCTATCCCTCGCATGGTCGGTTTTATTTTGAAAAATACACGAGCTGAGCAATAATTATGGATACAAAGCAAAACGTTAAAGTCGCAGCGGTACAAGCAGCTCCGGTGTTTATGGACATTAAAGGTACCGTAGCAAAAACGGTAAATCTAATTGAAGAGGCGGCTGGGACAGGCTGTGATTTGGTCGTCTTTCCGGAAACTTGGTTGCCTGGCTACCCGTGGTATATTTGGCTAAATAACACCATTACCAACATGAAGTATTTTGGTCAGTACCACGAAAACTCATTGGTCGTTGGTAGTGAAGATTTTAACACCATCGCGCAAGCGGCAAAGGATCACAATATCTATGTTTCTGTCGGTGCAAGTGAGCGTGATCATGGTTCTTTGTACATTGCTCAATTTCTATTTGGCCGAGACGGTTCACTGGTGTCTGGTCGTCGCAAGTTAAAACCGACTCACCAGGAACGCACCGTATTCGGTGATGGCGATGGTTCAGATCTATGTGTGTCAGAGACCGACATTGGTCGCATTGGGCAGCTTGCCTGCTGGGAACATTTACAACCACTAAGTAAGTACGCGATGTATAGCATGCATGAGCAAATTCACTGTGGAGCATGGCCTTCATTTTCATGCATGCCACAAGCGTTTGCGCTTGGCGCTGAACTGAACAACGCCGCGTCGCAAATGTACGCCGCCGAGGGTCAGTGCTTTGTAATTGGTGCATGCGGAATGGTGTCTGATGAAATGATGGATATCTTGGTTGAAAACGACGAGCACAGGGCGCTCATTAGTGCAGGCGGGGGTCATGCGGTTATTTATGGCCCAGACGGCAGAGCACTAGCTGAAAAGATTCCTCACGATCAAGAGGGGCTCCTTATCGCGAACCTTGATATGAAGGATATCACTATCGCGAAAGTGTTTGCTGACCCAGTAGGGCATTACTCACGCCCCGACGTGACTCGTTTATTGCTTAATAGGCAGCCGCAGCCTTGTACCCAGGACTATACAACCGAAGAAGACACCGTGGGTCTTGATCAATTAGAGGATACGCTTGAGTAGTGTTTTCTCGTGTTACATCCCATGATACTGTTACGACCGGATGGGCCACTAGCGCTCACCTGATAAAAGAGGGGTTCGTTGATGGAATTCTACACGGAGTCGCAAAAATCGATCCAGGCTCGGTTCGAGAGTCAGCCACTGGCGGCATCCGTCGAACAGGCAATCGTGCGTGATGAGCTGGATGATACTCACCGGGTATTTATTGAATCCAGGGATTATTTTTTTCTCTCTACGGTAGACGCGGCAGGCTGTCCTACTGTTTCGCACAAAGGCGGCTCTCCCGGCATAGTCACGGTGTTGGACTCCTCGACGATTGCGTTTCCGAACTACGACGGCAATGGCATGTTCCTTTCCATGGGTAACATCTCTGATACTGCGAAAATCGGCCTTTTATTCATCGACTTCGAAACCCCGAACCGGATTCGGGTTCAGGCCACGGCTACCATCAGTGGTGACGATGAATTGTTGCAGCGTTACCCCGGTGCCAACCTGATCGTACGGGCCCATGTCGACAAAGTATTTCTCAACTGTGCACGCTATATCCATAAGCACACACGGCTTGAAACTTCACCCTATGTACCTGCCAGCGACGGCGCCCAACCTTTTCCCGCCTGGAAACGTATCGATGCTCTGCAGGACTCCTTGCGTCCGCAGGATAAGGGTAAAGCGGAGCTTGAAGGTGGAGTTATTACCGAGGATGAGTACGGCGCTAAACTTCAGGCAGGCGAGTCGTGAGTATGCAGAGGACTTATGAGCATCCTGTGAAACAGGCGTAAACTAAGGCGTAGGGTGTAAATTGCCCGAGTATCAAAATGAGCTTTTTAATTTCAGACGGTTATAAGAAGAATACCACTGATTTAAAGGTGGACGAGCGCTTTGACTATTGGCGGGAAATCATCTGTGATGAATTCGTCAAACTGGATTGCGAAAATGTAGCCGGCGGTGATTTTTTTGGCGAGTTGCGTGGGGGCGTTGCGGTTGGCAATCTGCAATTTTCAGAGGTGATGTCAAACCCGCAATTGGTGGAGCGCTCCAAGAGCCAGATATCGAAATCCACAGAGTCGGATTTTCTGATCAGCTTTCAAATCGAAAAACGGGGTTTGGTAAGCCAAAATGGTCGGCAAGCGCTACTGACGCCGGGAAGTTTCGCACTGTATGACAGCACCCAGCCCTACACGCTTACCTTTAACGAGCGATTCCACCAACTGATAGTGCAAATGCCAAAAGAGATACTGTCGCGGCACCTGATGAATCCGGAGCAGTACACCGCGATCCCAATCTCCGGGCAAACTGGGCTGGGGGCGGTGCTGAGAAATTTTATATTCTCTCTCGCCAAAGAACTTCGCAATGTGCAACAGGCACCTGTTGAGTTGTCTGAAAATCTTGTCAACATGATCGCCATGGCGTTCAGTTCCTCGGTAATGCTGGACCAGATTGGCGACAACTCCATCGTCCGCGACTCGCTGAAACGTCGGATACTGCAATATATCGAGAATAATTTGTGTAATTCGGAGCTGTCAAATCAACAGGTCGCCGAGGCGCAAAACATATCGACCCGTTACCTGCACAAGCTGTTTCAGGGAGAGACGGAAACAATACATTCATTGATTTTGAATAAGCGGCTCGAAAAAAGCGCGATGCTACTTAAAGACCCTGCTTATGCCGGACACAGCATTGAAAGAGTTGCTTACAGCGTGGGCTTCTCCAGTCCAGCACATTTCTCCCGAGCCTTCAAGAAGCGCTTTGGCCAAAGCCCCAGAGAATGTCGATAGGGCGTCTGGCAGCATTGCCAAACTCACTACAGAGACTGTGTGGCTATAGTCCAAAGAAGGGTTCGATGAACACCTAAGTCACCAAAACTCTGCCGATAAAATAACGTGACTCAGCTGGACGCGGGAAGTTTCGCCCAGTGGGTTATATGATCCTATGTCGCCAGTCGATTACCCTCTATCGGTCAACACCCATACCATGGGCATCGTCGGATGGGTTGGAGGTATGGTGGTCAGGAAACTGAAGAGCGCTAATGTGATTTTCTGATGGCGTCGGCCCACGTAAACGCCGCTGTCATCGGCAATCCGAGCTTCATAAAAGTGTCACGTTCTCTGCGTAAGCTACAGGCTGCCGGGATTTCTCCGGGACAAGGAATTTAACTGCAACGATGCTTATGCCCTACCGAATGAGAACGGCCAATACTGGTTTATCCTCCAACCTGCAGAAACTCGTCCTTTGGGGCGGCGTATTGGCCCTGGTTTACCTGCTACTGGTGGGTGTTAGCGTGGTTGGCGCCGGATTCAAATGGATCTCAGGCGGCGCAGGTGGCGCTGAAGCGATTTTTGCGTTTGCCAGCAACCCTTTCGCTGGTGTGATTCTGGGAACCTTGGCCACGGCTCTGGTGCAGTCTTCCAGTACGGTAACATCGGTGATTGTCGGCCTTGTTGCCGGTGGTATACCGGTGTCCCTTGCCGTGCCGATGATCATGGGTGCCAATATGGGCACAACAATTACCAATACCATTGTTAGCTTGGGTAACCTGCGTGACAGTAACGCGTTTAAAAGAGCGTTTCAGGCAGCTACGGTCCACGATTTTTTCAACCTTTTCAGCATCGTCATTATTTTACCTATCGAAATGATGTTTCATCCACTGGAAAGAATGGCTGGGGTTGCGGCCGGTTGGTTCACCGGCGGAAAAAACGCTTCCATGACAGACGCCAACTTTATAGGAGCAATTACTAAACCGGTTGCCGATATGGTGGTGAATATGGCACGTAACCTGTCTGACACTGTTGGTGCCAGCCTCGCTATCGGGGTTGGTGTGTTGATGATCATGTTATCTGTGATTTATTTGGGCACACTTCTGCGCCGCGCGATGACCGGGCGTGCGAAAGGGGTGTTGGAAAAAGCCATTGGTCGACGTCCCGAAACCGGGGTGATGTCAGGCACGCTGGTTACCGTTTTAGTACAGTCTTCCTCTACCACCACAAGTCTTGTTGTACCACTTGCTGGCGCAGGTGTGCTGACCTTAA
>JBLIEI010000021.1:0-66136 GCA_047633055.1 Halieaceae bacterium
GCGCAACCGGCGAATGTGAACGTCCACGGTGCGTTCCTCCACGTAAACGTTTGCGCCCCAGACCTGATCCAGTAATTGACCGCGGCTATAGGCTCTTTCGGGGTGAGTCATAAAAAATTGTAACAAGCGAAACTCTGTGGGCCCCATTTTAACCACTGCATCACTGATGAACACTCGCTGGCTATCTCCCTCCAGCACCAATTCCCCTGCCTGCAGACGCTCGCTCTGCTGGGCGCTACTACTGCGTCTGAGCAAGGCGTGCACTCTCGCTATTAGCTCACGGGGCGCGAAGGGTTTGGTAACATAATCATCCGCACCAACATCAAGGCCCTGAATCAAATTGTCTTCAGTCGTTTTCGCGGTCAACATGATGACAGGAACATTCGCAGTGGCTTCGTCGCGCTTCAAACGCCGTAACAACTCCACACCACTGCCTCCGGGCAGCATCCAGTCGAGCAACACCACATCGGGGCGCTCGTCCACAATTAAACCGTGAGCCTGCTGGATGTTTTCCGCTTCGATACACTCAAAGTCCGAGAGCTCCAACGCCATGCGCAGCATGTCCCTGATCGCCGATTCATCGTCAACAATTAGTACTTTATGTTCCGACATGCCTGATTCAATCCACTGTCACCTTGTTCAATAGGCTATTAGAGAGGGAAAGTATGACAATTTTGTGACGCTCGGGAATTTGCGTCGCAATAATTGCTACTCGCTGACTAAACGCTGACATTAGAAGACAAAATCGGCAGCGCTAACGCAAGCTTGCGTTGATATTCTGCAGCATCTTGTTCCCCGGACATAAATCGCTTTCATCTAGCGAATTCATTGGGCGACTGGTGGTATCCAGTACCTCGTGTAGCTCACGTGAATCTTTGTGCATGTAGATCAGGCCAGTGAGAATCTCACCTTTTTGGCGGTACTCCTCCAGCGCGAGCATAGCGGATATACGGTTAAACGGGTCAAAATCTTCGGATGCCTTGTGCAGGTGCAATACGGAGCCATCATGCAGGGTGACCTCGTTGCTGCTTCCCGGACTGTAACTGGTGGTGATTTCCTCGCGCATGGGCACAAAGTCGACGGTGCCAGTCGCCTTGGTGTGTTCCCGCACAAAATCATAACTCTTGGTTGATGCGGCATTGTTGTTAAAGGTGACACAGGGTGAGACTACGTCAATCAGGGCAAAACCGCGGTGTGCTATTGCCGCTTTGATCAGCGGAACCAGTTGCTCCTTGTCTCCCGAAAAGCTCCTGGCGATAAAAGTGGCACCCAACTGCAGTGCCAGACCAGGAAGGTCAATCGCGCCAAAGGGATTAGGGTCGCCCTTTTTACTGGCCGAGCCTTCATCTGCTGTTGCAGAATCCTGCCCCTTGGTCAGGCCATAGCAGCCATTATTCATCACGATATAAACCATATTCAGATTACGACGAATAGCATGCGTAAACTGACCCATGCCGATAGAGGCGGTGTCGCCGTCCCCTGAGATCCCAAGATATAGCAGATCACGGTTCGCCATGGCCGCCCCCGTAACGACTGACGGCATGCGCCCGTGAACTGAGTTAAAACCATGGGATTTGCCGAGAAAATAAGCCGGTGATTTTGAGGAACAACCGATGCCCGACATCTTGGCGATCTTATGGGGCGGAATCGATAGCTCATGGCAGGCTTTCACTATGGCGCCACTGATAGAGTCGTGGCCACAACCCGCACACAACGTCGAAATCGAACCCTCATAATCAGCTTTTGTATAGCCCAACTCGTTGACGGGCAAGTCTGGGTGGCGGAAGCTCGGCAATAGATAACTCATCTTGACTCTCCACTGCTGTTCGCGGCCCGATCGCCGTGCAATGGCGTCACATTATTATCGGGTAGAAGCTGTAATATTTGCTTACGTATATTCCTGGCACTAATTGGGGTCCCGTCGAAACAAAGCACCGACTTAAGTTTGTCCGGGCCGAATTCAAACTCGGCCATAAGCAACGTGCGCAACTGCGAATCTCGATTTTGCTCGATCACGAATACACGATCGTGCTGGTCGATATAGTGTTCGACTGCCTTGTTGAAAGGGAAAGCACGCACCCGCATCGCGTCCAGGTAAATGCCCTCTTCCGCCAGGTAATCCACCGCTTCCCGTGAACTTTCTTCACTGGTACCGAAATAAAGGACACCCATGTCGGTGTCTTTGGCACTGGGGGCAAATATTGGCGCCGGAACATATTCCTTTATGGTTTCCCATTTCGCCATCAAGCGATGCATATTTTTTTCGTACTCCTCGCCTTTCTCGGTATAAACAGCATACTCGTCGCGCGAGGTACCGCGGGTGAAGAAACTCCCTTTTTCCGGATGCGCACCGGGATAGGTGCGATAGCAGATCCCGTCACCGTCCACATCCAGATAACGCCCGTAATCTTCCATTTCCTCCAGCTGCTGTTCGTTCAGCACCTTGCCCCTGTCATAGGTGCGAGAGTCGTCCCAATGCAAAGGCTCAGACATATTGTCATTCATACCCAGATCGAGATCTGTCATCAAGATGATTGGTGTCTGTAAGCGCTCAGCGAGATCAAAGGACATTGCGCCGAAATCGAAACACTCTTTCGGTGTAGAGGGAAACAGCAAGACTTGTTTGGTATCGCCGTGGGATGCGTACGCAGTGGAAAGAACGTCTGATTGCTGAGTACGCGTGGGCATACCGGTGGATGGGCCAGCTCGCTGCACATCAAACAATACGGTAGGAATTTCAGCGAAGTAGGCCAGCCCCAGAAATTCACTCATCAGTGAGACCCCAGGACCGCTAGTGGCGGTAAATGCGCGAGCGCCATTCCAGCTTGCACCTATTACCATGCCGATGGCGGCCAATTCGTCTTCCGCCTGCACGATGGCGTAGTTTCGCCGCCCCGTACCCGGATCTATACGCATACGTTTGGCGTATTTCTCGAAGGCATCGACCACCGAGGTAGAAGGCGTAATAGGATACCAGGCGGCAACGGTTGCGCCGCCATAAACCGCACCCAGCCCCAGCGCCGTATTTCCGTCCACTAAAATTTTGTCGCCAACCTGATCGGAGGTTCTTACCCTTATCCCTAATGGGCAGTCGAAATTATCGCTTGCATATTGATGCCCAAGTTCCAGTGCGTGGATGTTGGGAAGAATCAGTTTTTCCTTACCCTTGAACTGATCGCCAACGAGAGCCGTCAAAACTTTAAAGTCCATATCCAGCAGCGCAGCCAGAGCACCTACGTAGATAACATTCTTAAACAATTGTCGTTGTCTGGGTTCGTTGTATTGCTCATTACAGATTCGAGTAAGCGGCAGACCTAAAATATTTACGTCGTTGCGAATCAGACGGAGATCGAGCGGCTTGGTGTTGTCATAGATAAAATAACCGCCAGGGGCTACCTCCTGAATATCTTGAGGCATACTTTGCGGGTTAACCGATAGAATAATGTCCACACCACCGCGACGGCCCAGGTAACCTTTCTCACTTACCCGCACTTCGTACCACGTTGGCAAGCCCTGAATATTCGAGGGGAAGATGTTTTTCGGGCTGACCGGCAACCCCATGCGAAATAGAGCCTTGGCAAACAGGTTGTTAGCGCTGGCAGAGCCAGTGCCATTGACATTGGCAAACTTGATAACAAAGTCGTTTACAGATTCCAGTCGCTTCATTTTTTATAGTCCAGCCTTGGTCACGTTGTAGAGAAATTTCTGCATATCCCAGGCCGCTGTAGGACAGCGTTCGGCACACAACCCGCAGTGAAGACAAACATCTTCGTCCTTAACCATCACACGTTTTGTCGGCAGCCTCGCCGACACGTAGATATCCTGAGACAAATTACTCGCAGTAGCTGACAGCCGAGTGCGGAGTTGATCCTCCTTGGCGTTGGCGACAAATGATATGCAATCGGTGGGGCATATATCGACGCAGGCATCGCATTCAATACACCTCACCTCCTCGAAGACTGTCTGTATATCACAGTTGAGACATCGCTCTGCCTCTTTAAAACCGGTGGCTATATCGAAACCCAACTCCACCTCCATTTTTCGATCTTTTAACGTCTTTTCCAGTGGCGCGAGAGGCACAATGAATCGGTCATCATTTTCAATAGCATTGTCGTAACTCCATTCATGTACCCCCATTTTTTGACTCACCAGATTGGTGAAAGGTGGAGGCCTGCTGGCAACAGACTTTCCGCTGCAGTACAGGTCAATACTAATAGCCGCCTGATGCCCATGAGCGACTGCTGTAATCACATTCTCAGGCCCAAAGGCGGCATCTCCGCCGAAGAAAACTTTTTTATTAGTCGATTGAAAAGTATGCTCATCGATTAGCGGCATATCCCATTTATCAAATTCAATGCCCTGGTCACGCTCAATCCAGGTAAATGAATTTTCCTGCCCTATCGCCATTAATACATCATCCGCTTCCATAAACACGAGATCTTCCCCGGTTGGCACCAGTGAGCGCTTACCGTTTTCGTCATACACCGCTTCGACTTTTTCAAAAAGCATGCCCTTCAGCTTGCCGTCCTCTATAACAAATTCCTTGGGCGTATGATTGTCGTGAATGGGAATGCCCTCGTGCATGGCATCGTCTTTCTCCCAGGGAGAGGCCTTCATATCAGTGAAGGGACTGCGCACCACTACACGCACATCCTCGCCACCCAGACGTTTAGAAGTACGACAGCAATCCATTGCGGTATTTCCGCCGCCGAGAACAATGACGCGTTTACCGATAGCCTCGGTGTGCTCAAATGCGACACTGGCAAGCCAATCTATACCGACATGCATGTTGGCTCCAGCCTCGCCTTGGCCAGGTAGCTCCAGGCCTTTACCCCGCGGCGCGCCGGTGCCAACAAAAATAGCGTCGTAGTCTTTCTTCAGCATCTCAGTCATGCTCTCAATCTGAGTGTCGAACGTCGTTACCACACCCATATCGAGAATGTAGTTCACTTCTTCATCCAGCACTTGAACCGGCAAGCGAAACGAAGGAATTTGACTGCGCATCATGCCGCCACCAGCAAACTGATTGTCGTAGATATCAATGCTGTAGCCTAACGGCATCAAGTCTCGCGCGACCGTTAGAGAAGCTGGCCCTGCACCTATCAAGGCGATCTTTTTACCGTTTTTCTTTTTAGGAATGACTGGCATCCGCGAATTAGTTTCTTCTTTGTCACGATTATCAGCGGCGACCCGTTTAAGGCGGCAGATAGCGACCGGTTCCTCTTCACCGCCGAGTCGACCGCGCCGACATGCTGGTTCACAGGGCCTGTCACACGTGCGCCCCAGAACACCCGGAAATACGTTGGATTCCCAATTCACCATGTAGGCATCGGTGTATCTCTGCGCAGCAATCAACCGGATGTACTCCGGCACTGGGGTATGCGCAGGACAAGCGTACTGGCAGTCCACAACTTTGTGGAAATATTCCGGATTTTTTATATCGGTAGGTTTCACACTCTCAGCCTTTATAATTAGTAGTCTCTGAAACGTAAACTATTGTCGGGAAAGTATCAGGATTGTGGCATAGGTAAAGAAGCTTTTCATCCGTTATGCGGCTGAATTGGCATACCACGAGCACATCCAGACTGAGGGATAAAATTTAGCGTAAGTCACTCCGTAATCACTCTATGCTTGTCACTAAAACCAGCTGAAGAAACCGCGTTCGTCCTTAAGATCATCTTCACATCCAATTAACTGAGCGCGATAACTCCCCGCCCTGCGGCCCACCTTTTTAGCCACATCAATCAACCATTGCTTACTGCGGTAGGTGCCACGGTTATACCCGCCGTGGCCTTCGTGATAGGCAAGATAGAGTCGGTATCCATCTGTCTTTACAATACCGCTGCGTTTATTTGATTGCTCGTTATACCAGCCGATAAAGTCAATCGCGTCACCGAAATCATCGCGGTCAGCACCATAACGTCCAGCACTTTTTTTATACGCCTTCCAGGTGGAACCAATTGCCTGGCTGTAACCGTAGGAATCGGAAGGCCTGAACCCCGGAATAAAACCAAAAATCTTCTTGCGTGGGGGCTTGGCCTTAGCCTCGAATTTTGACTCCTGATGCATGATAGCCATCATCACTGAGATAGGACTACCCCACTCACTGCGTGATTCTGCTGCATCGTCATACCAACCTTTTTTCTCGCTGAAGATTGCACAGACATTATCGAGGTTGCGCGGCGAAGAGGTGGTGCAGGCCTGTAGCCAAAGTATCGAGCACAACAGTATTCCAATGCGCATCAACTATTAACTCCGTAATCCGCGAGCAGTGCCAACAATGCCGGCTCATCGATGACGTCTACCCCTAATTCCTGTGCTCGGCCTAACTTGGATCCGGCACCTGGGCCCGCCACTACGCACTTGGTTTTTGCCGAAACACTACCCGCCACCTTCGCACCCAGCGCCTGAAGTTGCATTTTGGCATCATCGCGAGACATCGCCTCCAGCTTGCCGGTCACCACCCAGGTTTGACCTGCAAGGGGCTGCGCTGCCGCTTCATCGAGCGGCATATCTGGCCAGGTCACACCAGCCGAGCGCAGCTCATTGACGACCGCAATACTGGAGGGCGAATCTAGAAACTGTGCAAGATGATCAGCAACAATAGGGCCAACATCATCGACCGCCAGCAAGGCCTCCTCATCGGCGGCGGCCAGGGCCTCCCAGCTGCCAAAGTGCCTGGCGAGGCTCAGGGCAGTCGCCTCCCCCACCTCACGAATTCCCAGCGCAAAAATAAATCGCGCCAGTGTGGTAGGACGGCTTTGGACGAGTGACGAGAGCAAGTTGTCCGCTGACTTTTCACCGAAGCGCTCAAGGGTTAGCAACTGTTCACGTTGCAGTGAATACAGACTGGCGACGTTTTTCAGCAGGCCTGCGTCTACCAGTTGATCAACAAGTTTGTCGCCCAGGCCGTCTACGTCCATTGCCTTGCGTGAAGCAAAATGTTTAATAGCCGCCTTTTGCTGAGCCGCACAAATCAGCCCACCCATGCAGCGCATCACCGTCTCATCTGGTTCCCTCTCCACCGGTGAATCGCAAACCGGACAGTGCTTCGGAAACACGATCGGAATGGCATCCACTGGTCTCGACGAAAGCACTACAGAGACGACTTTTGGAATAACATCGCCCGCCCTGCGCACGACGACTTCATCACGGATCTGCACGCCCAAGCGTTCAATTTCATCACTGTTGTGCAAGGTTGCATTGCTGACGGTTACCCCCCCCACAAAAACAGGCTCAAGCCGGGCTACTGGCGTAATAGCACCCGTGCGTCCCACCTGGAATTCTACATCCAGCAGGCGAGTGGTTTCTTCCTGAGCGGGAAACTTACGCGCAATTGCCCACCGCGGCGCTCGGGACACATAGCCCAGCCGCCCCTGTAGCTCAAGTTCATTGACCTTGTACACTATGCCATCAATATCATAAGGCAGACCGTCGCGCTTGCGGGCAAGTTGCTCGTAGTAATCGTTACAGGCCTCGATACCCGCCACCACACGAGATTCAGCATTAATACGCAGACCCCATTGGTGCAAGCAGGCCAAAACATCGGCATGGAGCGGCGGCAGTTGACCGCCCTCTACAAGGCCAACACTGTAACAACACATTTCCAATGGGCGCTGCGCGGTAATACGAGGATTCAACTGCCGTAAACTCCCGGCAGCGGCGTTGCGTGGGTTGACAAAAGGTTTTTCGCCGCGCTCCCTCGCCCGTTCATTAAACTGTTCAAAACCGCCGCGCGGCATGTAGATCTCACCGCGCACTTCCAGTAATGGCGGATAGCCCTGTCCACGCAACCTCAGCGGTATGGAAGGAATAGTACGCACATTCTGAGTAATATCCTCGCCAGTTGTGCCATCACCCCGGGTAGCTCCGCGCTCCAGCACGCCGTTTCTATAGAGCAGGCTAACGGCTATCCCATCCAATTTGGGCTCGCAGGCATACTCTAATGTGGTGAGGGCATCGCCCAGACGATCGAGTAACCGGCGATTGAAGTCGAGCATCTCTTGCTGGTCGAAGGCATTTTCGAGAGATAGCATCCGCACTTCATGCTGAACCTGATTGAATTGAGGTAACGGTGCAGCGCCTATGCGCTGGGTAGGAGAGTCCGACGAAACCAGCTCTGGGTAGGCTGACTCAAGGTCTTGTAGCCGTCGCAGTTTTCGATCGTATTCGACATCAGGTACCGAGGGATCATCCAATACATAATATTGGTAATTCCAACCTTCTATTAACAAACGGAGGTCAGCTGCTTCTTGTTCGGCGTGGATAGCGACCATGGGGCGCACTCGCCTAGCGTATTTTTGCCAGCATACGTCTCTCCAGATCGCGGATCTGTTGACGGCAATGCTCCAGCGTTTGTTTGGTTACCACGCTGTGGCTTTCGTCCAGCACATCGCCATCCAGGTTACGCGCGACCGCCTGTGCCGTCTCAAGCATATAATCGAACGCTTTCATCATGTCTTCAGGGCCGGGCAGCGTCAGGAAAAAAACCAGGCCTGGCGTATTAAACTTGGCCATATCGTCGATATCGAACACTCCGGGCTGCATCATATTAGCAACACTAAACTGAATCGCACCGCGCCCCGCTTCAAACTCGTGGCGATGGAAAAAACTCATATCGCCAAATCGTAAATCACAGGCCAATAATATGTGCAGAATATCGTCACCGCTAAAGCCATCTGGGCTGCGTGCCACGACGTTGAGCATGAAAACCTCAGGATCGATATCCCGGGGTAATCGCCCTGCCTGGATCTCTGTCTCTTTGCTAGCGGCCACGCGTGCTTCCGCGGGCATATCGTCCAGCCAGTCCAGGTTTTCCGGCTCTGCAGTAGAGGACATGCCAACGAAAAGTGCTTCCTCCAAGTCATTTTCTTGGTGGTTATTCGCTGCTGTACTTTGCTCTGGATGCTGCGAGAGTGTCTCCTCATCGCTATCGTCCAGGGGGGAAGAGACCTGCGCGTCATCACTTGTAGCCACCGCCTCTTCTTTGGACTTGGCAGCAGCAGCCAACAGGTCTCCTCGTTCGACAACCCTGGCGCCACCGTTAGGCAGCTCTTTCAGCCAAGCCAGTTGTGCCGCTCGAGGATCGTCAGTCTCATAAGGCTTAGCTAGGTCCAGTTTCACCGTAGAGCGGCGCTCCTTGCGAACACGCCGCCAGGCGTCGACTAAAACAGCAAAAATCAGCAGTACGCCGGCAATTACCATCCAATCGCGTATCGTTAAATCCATCTTGTTTTTGTCCGCCCTATCCCCGGTGGCTTAACTTGCTGCGAGTTCGGCAGCTTCGTCGACATCGACAGTGACCAGACGCGAGACTCCCGGCTCGTGCATGGTGACACCCATTAGTTGATCAGCCATTTCCATGGTGATCTTATTGTGCGTGATAAAAATAAACTGCACCTTGCTGGACATTTCCTTGACCATGCGAGCATAGCGCGCGACGTTGGCATCATCCAACGGTGCATCAACCTCGTCCAGCATACAAAAAGGTGCCGGATTCAGCTGGAATATCGCAAATACCAGAGCGAGCGCGGTTAATGCCTTTTCGCCACCGGACAGCAAATGAATGGTGCTGTTCTTTTTGCCGGGTGGGCGGGCCATGATAGTGATGCCGGTGTCCAGCAGATCATCGCCGGTTAACTCCAGGTAAGCATTGCCGCCGCCAAACACGCGGGGGAACAATTCCTGTAAACCAACGTTCACCTGATCAAATGTTTCGCGGAAGCGGTTGCGAGTTTCCTTGTCGATTTTTCGAATTGCCGACTCAAGCGTTTGTAGCGCTGTTACCAGGTCTTCATTTTGCGCATCGAGGTACTGCTTACGTTCCGATTGCAGACTATACTCGTCTATTGCCGCCAGATTAATCGGCCCCAGCCTAGCGATGCGATTGGCTACCCGCTCCAGATTACGCTGCCATTCAGTCTCGTTGGCATTTTCGGGCATGGCCTGCAGGACATCTTCAATTTTATGATTACCGGCGTCGAGTTGCCGCTGAACATTTTCACGATTAACCTGCAAGCCTTGGTGAGTCAGACGATTTTGTTCCAATTCCGCGCGCACGGTTGCCGCACGCTGCTCTATCACAGCTCGTTTCTGTTCGGTCTCCCGCAACAGATGCTCTATTTCTGCGACTTGCTGCCTGGCAGCGGCCAGTTCGGACTCGGAGGCCAAGCGAAGTTCCAGTTGCTGCTCCAAATCTTGTTGCAAGCCTAGAATCGGATCATCGTTTTCATTGAGCGAGCGCTCAATGCCCTCGCGGCGCACCAGTAGCTGGCTAACCTGCCCCTGCACTCGAGATATGGTGTCATGCATCGCCCCAACCTGGGTCTGCAGCGACTGCTGTCGCATAGCGGACTGATGCGCTGAGTCTTTGTCTTGCCTGGCTTTTTGTCGGGCCTGGTCCAGGGTGCTACGCGTCGCATCACGATTGGACAGCAGGCTTTCACGTTGCTGCGAATCTGCTTCCATACTCTCAATGGCGACTTCCAGCAGTTGTCTCGACTCGGCCAGGGAAGCCTGTTCCTGCTTAACCTGGCTACGGGCCTCTTCCACTTCCCGCTCAATTCGTTCCCGTCGCGCTGCCAACTGTTCGACTTTGGCCTCATGCGCCGACAACTGTGACCCCAGCTCTGCATGCTGGCGGGTCGCAGCCTGTAATTCACGCTGGCTATCCTGTCGCTGAGTTTCAAGAATTTTCAGTTGATCTCTGGCCCGCTGTTGACGTTCTTCCAGATCCTGAACAACCTTCTGCTCTGCCTCTATGGCACCGCTCACACGCTCCAACTCTTGCTGCCGTGCTATCGCACCGCCCTGGCTTTCACCCTTGCGGCTGACCCGCATCCAGCTGGCACCCAGCCAAATTCCGTCCCGGGTCACAATGGACTCACCGTCAGACAACGAACGCCGCTGTAGCATTGCCATAGCCAAATCATCGACCGCATGCACCCCAGCCATTAATGCGACGGCACCACCGGCATGGGTAACTTTTGACGCCAGGTAGTGTGAACCCTTGGAGTTGCTAACAGCGGTCTCAAGTAGCGCCAACTCACCCTGCTCGAGGCTGCTCAACATGTCACCCAGTGGACCTATATCCTCGACACAAACAGCCTGCAGGTAATCACCCAGAACAGTCTCCACAGCGACCTGCCAGCCTTCATCTACCTGCATACGCTCAAGTAATCTGGGGTGCTTATCCAGGTCCTTGGATTGCAACCATTCGCCTAATGCCTGATCGCTGTCCTGCCGAGCAGCCTGTTGCAATGCCTCCAGCGAAGCCTGCCTACCCTTCAACTGCTGCAGGCCTGAGCGAGCCTCATTGAGGTCTCGCGCGCACTGCTCTCCGCGCTCACGGGCTTGGCTCACGTCTTTGACAACCTGCTCACTGTGCGTCTCGTGTTTGCTCATCTGGGCTTCCAGCGCTGTTCGCTGCTCGATGAGATTGGCTATTTCAGCATCATCTGGCCCCGCAGCCAAACTGCCTCGCTCTGCAGTGAGCTTTTCGATTCGGTGTTGCAGGCGCTGCATGGCCTGCTCAAGATGCTGGAGCCGGGATTGCTGAACTTCGGCCTGCTGCCTGGGCTGCGCTGCACGACTATTAAATTCATCCCACTGCTGCTGCCAACTGTGCATGCCCTCTTCTGCCACCACCAGTGATTCCGAAGACGCCTGCTCAACTGCATGCAGTGATTTGACCTCTGGGTCCAGGCCTTCCAGCTCACACTCCCAAGACTTCAGTTTGCTACGGTCTTCGTCAAGGTGGGACTCTGACTCGGTGAGGTTAGCAGCAGTTTGTTGCAGATCCTGCTGTAGCTGACGGCCTCGCTCCTGCTGATGCTGAAGCGTTTGCTCGATGCGCGCAACTTCAGCACCCAGCGCATAGTATTGGGCCTGCACCTTGCCAAATGCATCGCTGCGGTCAGTATGCTCTATCCGGTGCTGCTCAATCGCGGTATCAACTTGCTGATGATCCGCATGCACCGACTCCAGCTTAACCTCTAGCTCGCCGATAGCCTGGCTGCTTTCCCTTACGCCATGGTCCAGATCGCGCCATTGCAGGGTCTGTAACTGGGCCGTGAGCTCTCGTTCTTCCTCTTTAAACTGACTGTACTTCTCAGCGGACTGGGCCTGGCGCTCCAGATGCTGTAGCTGACGCTCCAGTTCATCCCGCAGATCGGTAAGGCGCTCCAAATTTTCCGTGGTCCGGCGCATCCGACTTGAGGTTTCCTTGCGGCGCTCCTTGTATTTAGAGATACCCGCAGCCTCTTCTATAAAGACTCGCAGGTCTTCCGGCCTGGACTCGATCAGCCTGGAGATCATGCCCTGTTCAATAATAGCGTAGCTACGCGGGCCCAGACCAGTGCCTAAAAATATATCGGTAATATCACGGCGACGGCAACGGGTGCCGTTCAGAAAATACTCTGATTGCGCTTCACGGGTGACCAAACGGCGGATCGAAATTTCGGCATAGCTGGCATATTCGCCACCAATGGTGCCATCCTGATTATCAAAGACTAGCTCTATCGTCGCCTGGCCAACCGGTTGACGGTTGACTGAGCCGTTAAAAATAACGTCAGCCATGGATTCGCCACGCAGGTTTTTAGCTGAGCTTTCACCCAGGACCCAGCGTACAGCGTCGATCACATTGGATTTACCGCAGCCGTTAGGACCGACCACTGCGCACATATTACTGGGGAAGCTGACGGTGGTGGGGTCTACAAAAGACTTGAACCCTGCCAGCTTGATAGACTTTAGTCGCATATCACTTTACGTTTCAGCTTTATGTTGTTGTTTTTTATCGTTTTGTTTCAATTTTTTAACCGATAGCAAGCGGCAACGAAACACCATATCTAGTGTATCGGCTTTGTTTGAATAACACTATGCCTGAACCGAATAAAGGGGGAAATTTAGCTTCCGCGGGGTCGCAGTTGTATATTTACCGGCTCTAAATTAAGTGATGGGAGCAACGGACCTGCCTCGCCCAAATAACTTGCATTGGCCTCGCCCGGTTTTCCGTCGGGAGAAACCTGAACCACGATTACCACCTCACCGGCCTCGGATAGTTGCTGTCCAGCCATTGAGCTCTGATCGTCAAGGCGCAACAAGATAGGAAGCTGTCCAGCCTGGAATCGTTGAACAGCAACTGGCATACGGCCGTCTGAGGCCGCACTGCGTGCCAGCACGAAGACCGTATCAGACGGGTCGTAAATAGCTTCCGCTGGCATGCTGACCACGACACTAACCCCAACCGTATCAGGCGCGGCATCAATATCGCTCGCAATTGACGCATTATCAATCCGCCCCTCCCCAAGGGCCTGCTGCGCCATCTGGATAACACTGCTGATCATTTGCGCCCCGTCTGAACCTGGCTGCTCTGTGACCAAAAGTCGCTGCCAATACTCTATCGCCGCGCGGTAAGACTCTTGTTCAAATGATGCCATGCCCAACAGGCCTAGCGCGGTGCGTTGCTGAGGGTCAACAGCTAAAGCGCGCTCTGCCATCATGCGTGCACTATCGCTGAGCTGCCGCTGGTTGGCCAGAAAATCTGCCTGAGCCCCGTAGGCCAGCGCCTGAGAATCGTCAGGCGCTCCCAGCAGTAACTCCTTATAGGTTTCGCTCGCCTTAGCGTAGTCCTCTTGGCCCATGTAGTAGCGACCCAGCATGGCAATGTAGTGTAAATTGTCTGGACGCTGCTCTGAGCGTGTCTCTATCGCCAGCATCATAGCTTGCATATCTTCAGGCGTACTAGCGGCCGAAATTTGCTCAAGCTGTTCCATGATCACAACATCCGGGGCCGCACCCAGTTTGTAGTACATGGCTGCTGCAACAATTGCCACCAGTGGTAATAATGCCCATACAGGAAAACCTTTGTCGGAGAACTCCGAAGCGATAGCCGAAGCGCTCTGCGGCGAGTCTTCCAACAAACGCAAACGAATATCTTCTTCCAATGCGCTATCGCCCAGCTCTGCCAGTTCGCGCTGGCGCAGCCGATACCAATCAAGGTTGGAGTCTTCAGGGGCCTGATCAATTGATGTCTGGCGTTTTGCGGGGAAAAAATAAAAGAGACCGCTAAATAAAACAAGCCCACCACAGGCCAGTAAAAAGACACTCAATTATCGTGCTCCGCTTTGCTCAGCAAGGTCTGTAGACGCTGCTGTTCCTGCTCAGACAGCTCAGGTGCCGCCTGATCGGCTAGCCCCCTGCGGCGTCCGAGACTAATAAATACAATGAGACCCGCCAGCAAAAAGAGTATTACCGGCGCCAACCACAGCACTGCCGTCGCACCACTAAAACCTGGGCTGTAGCGAACAAATTCACCGTAGCGTGCCACCATATAATCAAGAATTTCATCGTCGCTAGCCCCGGACTCTAACTGTTCATAGAGGATAAGACGCAGGTCTTGAGCAATGGGGGCATTGGAGTCCGCTATATTCTGGTTCTGACATTTTGGACAGCGCAGCTCCGCGCTCATTTGGCGATAGCGCTGCTGCAGTTCCGGGGAACTGAATTCATAAGTTTCAATAACGGCTGCCGAGCCGGCCGTAAAAAGGCTGCAACTCAATAGCACCAGGATCAAAGTGAAAAACTTCAAGGTGCTACCTCACGCTGCAGTTCCTGATAAATAGGGTTCAATCGGCTTTGCCATATTCGTTCATCGATGACTCCCACGTGCCGGTAGCGGATCACGCCCGCAGCATCCACAAAGTAGGTTTCTGGAGCACCGTAAACGCCAAGGTCCAGGCCCAGGCTGCCCGAGGCATCGACAATATTAGCCAGATAAGGGTCACCCAGATCATTGAGCCAACGTCTAGCGGCTTCGTCTTCGTCTTTGTAGTTGATTCCATAAATAGCCACACCCTGATCGGCAAGGAACTGCAGATACGGATGTTCCACTCGACAAGAAATACACCAGGTTGCCCAGACATTAAAAAGTGCCACTTCACCGACCACATCACTGCGGGTGATTGGTATGCCCTCGTGCAAATTTTGCAACGTAAATTCAGGGAGAGGCTGGTCGATTAGCGCTGATGGCATCTCCATCGGATCCAGTGACAGGCCACGAAACAACAGCGCAGCAAGCAGCAAGAACAGTGCAACTGGCAGAAACAGTTTAAGCCGGGGCGCCACTAGCGCCTCCCTGCTGGACGGGCACTGCAGCCACCTTACGCAAGCGACGATAACGCTTGTCAGCTACCGTAGTAAAAGCACCCAGGGCCATAAAGAGAGGCCCCAACCAAAGCCACATGACCATAGGTTTGTAATGCAGTCGGATGGCCCAGGCGCCCTGCTCACCGATGGGCTCTCCCATCGCTATGTATAAGTCACGCATAAAACCACCGTCTATCGAGGCCTCGGTCATGATCGAGCCAGATGCCAAATAGCGGCGCTTCTGTGGCGCCAACTCAGCAATTAATTGCCCGTCCCGGCTCACTTGAAAGCGCGCTTCCTCAGCCAGATAATTGGGCCCTCGCACCTGGGCTAATTCGACGAACTGAAAATCATACCCAGCCAGGCTGTCTGTTTGTCCGGGCTGCATTTTAAGGTCGTGTTCGACTGTATATTGCGTCGCAACCACTGCTCCCATTACGGTCATCGCGAAACCGAGATGTGCCAGCACCATGCCGCAGTAACTGGGCGTTAACCGCCGCAAACCGCGGCCAAGGGAGCTGGCACCTTGTAGCCGCTGCCATACGTCTCGCGACATGCCAAGCAGTAACCAAACCGTCAGCACCCCAGCTAACGCCACCCAACCGTTGTAGTCGCCCCCATGGAAAAACGGCAGCGTTATGCCGCATAACACAGCCGCAATGGCAGGAGCCAGAAGTTCTGAGCGCCAGCGCGTAACGGTATCTTTCTTCCAGCGCGAGACTGGGCCTAGCCCCATGAAGGGAATCAGCACCGCCATCAAGGGCACGAATACGGCATTGAAATAGGGAGGGCCTACCGAGTACTTACCCTGGCCCAGTGCATCCATAATCAGCGGAAACAACGTGCCAAACAATACCGTCAGCGTGGCAACCAGAAACACCACGTTGTTAACCAGCAACAGAGACTCGCGCGATATCCACGCGAAGCTCACCCGACTGCTGACGGCGGGTGCTCGCACGGCGTAAAGTATTAGCGAACCACCGACAACAAGCGCCAGAAACACAAGAATGAAAAGCCCCCGTGCCGGGTCAGTAGCGAAGGCATGAACCGACGTTAGTACCCCGGAGCGCACGATGAAGGTACCCAGCAAACTCAAGGAAAATGCAAAAATCGCCAACAGCACCGTCCAGCTTTTAAATAGGCCGCGTTTTTCAGTCGCCGCCAGTGAATGCACCAGAGCCGTGCCGGCTAACCAGGGCATGAAAGAGGCGTTCTCCACTGGATCCCAAAACCACCAACCGCCCCAACCCAGTTCGTAATAAGCCCACCAACTGCCCAGCATGATGCCCAGAGTCAGAAAGGCCCAGGCAATATTTGTCCAGGGGCGCGACCAGCGAGCCCAGGAAGCATCTAGGCGGCCCCCTAGCAGTGCCGCGACCGCGAATGCGAACGCGACCGAGAAGCCTACGTAGCCCATATAGAGCAACGGTGGATGAATAATAAGACCCGGGTCCTGCAGCAGAGGATTGAGATCCTGACCATCTGCAGGAATGCTGGGTAGCAAACGCTCGAAAGCATTTGAAGTAAATAGGGAGAAGGCCATAAAGCCAACGGAAATAATGCCCATGACAGACAGTACTCGCGCGAGCACTACGCTGGGGAGTTGCGAGCTAAAGGTCGCCACCGCAGCCAACCACACCGCCAAAATAAGAATCCATAACAGCAGTGAACCTTCGTGGTTACCCCACACGGCAGAAAATTTATACATGGGCGGTAACAGGCTATTACTGTTGGCTGCCACTACCGCTACTGAAAAGTCATCACCAAGAAAAGACAGTACCAGGCAGGTAAAGCTGATCGCTGAAAATACCAACACACCCACTGCAAGGCCAGGCGCAAGGCCGATAGCGACGCGGTTGCCCCGCCAGGCACCCCATAGAGGGATACTACTAAGGAGTAAGGCCAGACAAAATCCTATAATCAGGGCAAAGTGGCCCAACTCGGGAATCATACATCACCTCCTGTAGCAGTTTTACCGGCTTCTTGCAGCGCGTGCGCCACTTCCGGCGGCATATAGTTTTCATCGTGCTTGGCAAGCACTTCGGTCGCTTCCAGCACACCCTGTTCGTTCAAGCGACCTGCAGCGACAGCCCCCTGTCCCTCATCGAAAAGATCGGGAAGGATTCCCACATAGACCACAGCCACCGTGGCCTGAAAATCAGTGACTTCAAAGCGGACCTGCAGATCGGTTTCACTGCGATGAACACTGCCGTCTACGACCATTCCACCGACCCGGATTAGCGGACCAATCGGGGCCTTACCCGCTGCGACCTGAGCGGGCGGGAAAAAGAGATTGATATTGCCACGCAAGCCATAACTGACCAGACCCACCGCGACGGTGGAAAAAACGATCACAAAAAGGACCAGGAAAAGACGCTGTCTACGAACCGGGTGCATTGGACTCCATTTTCCCGGCTTGACTGGGGGCATTGTTGCGACGCTGCTCAGCCTTAAGGCGCGCCAGTGTTTTGCGCTCTTTGATACGTGGACCCAGCAGGATTATCGTTAGCACCAGCGCTGTAAACAGATAAGCAGACCAAACAAAGACGCCATGACCTTCCATTAGCAATGCATCTGCCACACTCTCGAAATACATTAGCCGCGCCCCGTTTCAAATAACCGACCCACCCAGGCAGTGCGGGCTTCGCGGGTCAAAATTTCAGTGCGCATGTTCATCAATAGAGCGCAAATAAAAACACCGTAGAAAGCGACAATGGAAAGCAGCAGGGGATAAAGCATACTAGGATCAATCGTCGACTCGCCGGTGAACTTGATTGAGGCCGGTTGATGGAGGCTATACCACCAGTCTACCGACTTGTAAATGATAGGGATATTGACCATGCCCACCAGCGACAGCACCGCGCAGGCTTTGCTGGCCGCGGCCTTATTGTCGTAGGCTTCATACAGCGCTACTACACCGAGATAAAGAAATAATAAAATCAGCATGGACGTTATTCGAGCATCCCACACCCACCAGGTACCCCACGTTGGCTTGCCCCAGATCGCACCTGTAAGCAGCGCAACAAAAGTGAGCGCGGCGCCCACTGGCGCACAGGCCTTCATCGCTACGTCGGCCATCTTCATTTTCCAAATCAGGCTAACCGCTCCGGCCAGGGCCATCACGTAGTAGCCCGCCAGAGCAACAACCGCAGCCGGGACATGAATATAAATAATGCGGTAGCTATTGCCTTGACGAAAATCCGGAGAGGTGTATAGCACGCCCCAGACCAAAGCCACGAGTAAGGTCACGAGTGTCAGCGGAAATAACCAACGCAGGAGGGTCCCGGAAATAGCGTACAACCAGGGGGGCGAACCGAGCTTATGGAAAAAGGACCACATAGGCATGCAATTATACAGGGGCGCTCAGCGCGCACCAATCAATTGTTTCGATCAGTTCAGGCATCAACACTGATCCTCAGTCCTGCAGCCATCGCCAGTGGCGCCAACGCGACAGCTAAACTCAACATTGCGCCCAAAATAGCCAGATAGGGTAAAGGCGAAGCACCGTCGACGGCGCTCTGTACCGCAGCGCTGCCAAAAATAAGCACCGGGATATACAGTGGTAACACCAGCAGTGAGATCAACATACCACCGCGCTTTAACCCCACTGTTAGCGCGGCACCAATTCCACCCACCAGACTCAGCACTGCAGTACCCAGCATCAAACTGGCGGCCAGTGGCAGAATGGCGACGGCGGGAAGATACAGCATCACCGCAAACACCGGAGAAACCAGCGCCAACAACAAACCGGTAATCAACCAGTGCGCTGCAATGTAGGCGAGCACAGAAAAATACAGCGGCTGAGGCGCCAGCAGAAGCTGTTCCAGACTACCGTCTTCAAAATCGCTTCTAAACACGGCATCTGAGGTAAGAAGGTTGGACAATAATGCAATAATCCATAGTATGCCGGGCGCGAACAAGGCCAGCTTGCCAGACTCAGGCCCGATACCCAGCGGAAAAAGCGCGACCACGATGGCAAAAAACAACAGTGGATTGCCAATTTCAACCGGTCTGCGTACCGCCAGTACGAGCTGGCGCTTAACAATACGCAGACAGAACTTAAAGACTCCGGGAGGCCTCACAGCAGGCCCTCGAGCAGACTGAGAGTTTGGACCTGATCGAACGTTTGCAAAAGCTGGTGCGAGCTAAATACGACAGCACCACCGCCATCGAGATGTTGTTGTAATAACCCTTCTATGCCTGCAACTCCAGCCGCGTCGATGGCAGTGAAAGGCTCGTCAAGTAACCACAAAGGGCTGACAGAAAGGAACAACCGCGCAATATTGACCCGCCGATGCTGGCCCGCCGACAAGGCGTGGCTGGGCGTGTCCTCGTAGCCGCAAAGCCCCACTTGAGCGAGCGCGTCGTCGATCTCTATATCGCTGGGTTCAGCCGCACCAGCGATATGCCAAGCCAGATTTTCCCTGGGAGACAGCAGTCCTTTGACCGCGCTTTGATGACCCAAAAATAGCGGTATCACAGGTCGGAATATATGACCCTCGAAACCATACTGCGACAAGCCCGCCAGAATTCGAAGTAGACTGGTTTTGCCGGCGCCATTGGCGCCCTCGATCTGAATCAACTGGCTGGGTAAAACTTCAAAAGAAAGACCCTCAAACAGCTGCCTGCCGCCCCGCTCCAATGACAAGTTCTGGGCACTCAGTAAGGGTTCGGCAGCCGTCTCAGTAAACATCTAGAGATTAACTGCATTAATTGCGGGCAGGTAAAGGTCTGTATCGACCGTGGCGCGCAGACTGCCAAACTCGAACAAGTTAAGATCGGCCAATTGTGATGGCGCCACATTGCGTATGCTACGGAATATAGTCTCAGTACGTCCCGGGTACTGCCGCTCCCATTCGGCCAGCATTTTTTTGACCTGTACCCGCTGCAGGTTCTCCTGAGAGCCACAAAGATTACAGGGAATTATTGGGAACTCTTTATAGTCGGCATAGGCCACGAGGTCTTTCTCCTTGCAGTAAGCCAATGGCCTGATGACCACGTTGTGGGTGTCGTCGCTCAATAATTTAGGGGGCATGGCTTTTAACTTGCCGCTGAAAAACATATTGAGAAACAGCGTCTCGACTATGTCATCTCTATGGTGACCCAAAGCTATTTTAGTCGCACCTATATCCTGAGCGAAACCATAGAGGCTGCCTCTGCGTAATCTAGAGCAAAGGCCACAGGTTGTTTTTCCTTCAGGCACCAACTCTTTGACAATGCTGTAAGTATCTTTTTCAAGGATGTAAAACGGCACACCAGCCGCTTCAAGGTATGCGGGAAGAACCTCTTCGGGGAAGCCCGGTTGTTTTTGATCGAGATTGACGGCTATCAAGTCAAAACTGACCGGTGCACTGCGCTGCAGGCTTTGCAGCACATCCAGCATGGCATAAGAGTCCTTGCCTCCGGACAGGCACACCATCACCCGGTCGCCTTCCTCGATCATGTTGTAATCGACTATGGCGTTACCGGCATTACGCCGCAGCCGTTTCTGCAATTTATTAAATTCAAATTTTTCTTTACGGGACAGCTCGCGCACAATAGATCTACAGTCAATAATTGAGTTGCGCCGCATTTTACAGGTCCTCCCGATAGTGAGTCCAGCGCAGTGACTGGGTTGTGGGATGTCTGCGGCTTGTATTTTAGTCAATTTGCCACGACAATGTTGGCCGCAAAACATCACCTACCTGAAAGGACTATTGATGAAACAACCTGTTCGTGTAACCGTTACCGGCGCAGCTGGCCAGATAGGCTATGCTCTGCTCTTTCGTATCGCCTCCGGCCACATGCTGGGTAATGATCAACCTGTGGTCCTGCAATTACTGGATATTACCCCCGCCATGGAAGCTCTCAAAGGTGTCGCCATGGAGCTGGACGACTGCGCTTTCCCTCTGCTCGCAGGCGTCGTATGCACAGACGACCCCAGTATAGGCTTCAAAGATACTGACTACGCTCTTCTGGTTGGTGCTCGTCCACGCGGCCCTGGTATGGAGCGCAAAGATTTGCTGGAGGCGAATGCGGCCATTTTTTCGGTACAGGGTAAAGCTATCAACGATAACGCCAGCAAAGACATAAAAGTACTGGTTGTCGGCAACCCCGCCAATACCAATGCCTTAATAACACAACGCAACGCACCCGACATCGATCCACGCAACTTTACTGCCATGATGCGACTTGACCATAATCGCGCCAAGAGCCAAATGGCGCAGAAGACGGGCAAGACAGTGAACGACGTCACCAATATGACCATTTGGGGCAACCACTCGGCCACACAGTATCCCGATCTGTTCAATGCCAAGGTGAGCGGCGAAGCTGCCGTGGGCCTGGTAGACCAGGATTACTACGAGAATGATTTCATTCCCACGGTCCAGCAGCGCGGTGCAGCCATCATCAAAGCGCGGGGCGCCTCTTCTGCAGCCTCAGCCGCTAACGCCGCTATCGACCATATGAACAACTGGGCTCTGGGCACGGAAGGCGATGACTGGGTTTCCATGGGTGTTTATTCCGATGGCTCCTACGGTATTACGGCAGGTTTGATCTACTCATTCCCCTGCAGGTGTACCGATGGCGACTGGAGTATTGTTCAGGGTCTTGAGGTAGGCGAGTTTAGTCAGACCAAAATGGCCGCTACCGCGCAAGAACTGACTGAAGAGCGGGACGCGGTCCAGCACTTGCTGCCATAGAAGGATACGCGCCGGATTGTGAGTGATGTAACAACTCCAAAAAGCTACCACCACGGCAACTTACGCGCTGAACTGCTCGAGACCGCAATAGAGCAGCTGCGCGAGCTGGGCACAGACGATCTGAGCCTGAGAGCCCTGGCCCGCGCTATCGGCGTTTCCCAAACTGCACCTTATCGGCATTTTGCTGATAAGGGCGACTTGCTTGTCGCCATGGCCAGCCGCGGTTATCGCAATCTCTTGGTTAACCTGCGAGAAGCAGGCAAGGCCTCAGGCGATTGTCCCCGTGAACAGCTTATTGCGTTTGCCCACGCCTACGTGGATTACGCCGGAACCCACCCACAGTTATTCAAGCTGATGTTTGGACCGATGGTGCAACCCACCCGCAATCACCCTGAATTACGCGAGGTCAGTCGCGAAACCATTTTATTGGTGCAGCAGATCCTGGCCCAAGGTATTCGCGAGGGACTGTTTATGGACCAGAACGTTGTTTATCTGGCCAATGCTGCCTGGGCAGGCATTCATGGCCTGGCCACGCTCCGGGTTGATGCACCTGAACTGTTTGAGCGTCATATCGATCTGCAGCGACAGGTTAATACTGGGGTGCAGACATTTTTAGCCGGGATTAGCTTTCCAAGCTCGTAATACCTCGAAACTGGGCGATATCGGCCAGGCAATATAGCTGCAGCGCCGCGCTGTTAGTCAACAACTTTCGCTTGACTCTAGACGACAATGTGCGTTAAGGCGTTACGATATTAAAGACTGGGTCTGCTGGGTCGAACAATGAGAAAAAACCAGCCAAAGCTAACTTGCCGTCTGGGACTGACAGGTCTTCTGAACGCAGAGCGTCAATCAGAGAAACCTCCTTAGTTAAGAGCGCTAAAAACAGTGCTCGAGTAATCACCAGAGTGGCATCCGCAGTGTTTTGTGCAGGCGCCAGTCGGTAGTGCATGACTGAGTTGCCAATCGACAAGACGAAATGTTCACCGGTATCGGTCATTTCCATATTGATGGTGTATTCCTTAGCATCGGCCCTCTCACCATTCAGTGAAGCGGCCATAGCGTCAAAAAACAGGCCTGTAGGCACTCGCTCGATAATGCCGGCTGCATCGCGGGTAGCGGCACCGGTCTCTGGAGGACCGTTGCGCAGTTCGTACGCACCGGTGAGATAGATATCGCGCCACGGTCCGGATTCCGCCTGGTAGCCCAATTGATCATAGGCGCTGGCGAGCAATAGCCGAGCATCCACATGATCAGGTTTGGCAAAGACCACGTGATTTACAATCTCTGCAACCCAGCGATAATCGCCGTCATCGTAAGATGTCTGAGCGCTGGCCAGTACCGCATCGGCACCACCCATGAGTTCAACATAACGCTGAGCAGCCGCCTGTGGTGGATGCGGGTTAAAGTTGGCGGGGTTGCCGTCATACCAACCGAAATAACCCTGATAGACGGCCTTACTGTTGTGACTGAGGGTCCCGTAATAGCCACGACTGGAATACACATCCTTGAGTGTTGATGGCAAGGCGAGCTGTTCGGCAATTTCTCTGGGGGTGGCGCCTTCGTTGGCCAGTCTAAGGGTCTGATCGTGAATAAATTTATACGTGTCTCGCTGCTGCTTCAGGAAGGTCACAATCTCCTGATTACCCCAGACCGGCCAATGATGGCTGGCGAAGTACACCTCAGCTTCGCTGCCAAATAGATTCAGAGCCTCGTCGATGAAACCGCTCCAGGCGTGCGCATCTCTTACCTTGGCGCCACGCGGGGTGTATACGTTATGCATGTTGCGCGAGACCATCTCGGCACCACAAAACGCTTTGTGTTCTGGCAAATAAAAGGTCAACTCCGCAGGCGCTTCTGAACCCCCTGCGTTCTGGAAAACCATTCTGACGCCGTCTACCGTCAGTTCCTGACCGGTTTCGGAAATGATGTCTGTAGGCTCCAATATACTGACACCACCTGAGCGAGCGGGCTCTTTGCCCAGGCCCGTGTCGATGTGTCCCCGTGGGCTGACTGGCAGGTTCCTGCCGAACATAAAGACTGCCCGGCGCTGCATAACTGTGCCGGCCATAATGTTCTCGCTAACCGATTCTTCTATAAAGCCAACGGGTGCGATCACGCGAAGTGTTTGCCTTTCCACCTCGGTAACGGCGCCGTCTATGCCGCCGAAGTGATCGATATGACTGTGTGTAAAGACTACCGCGATCACTTTTTTATTCCCCAGATGCTCGCGGGCAAATGCGATGGCGGCTCTCGCGTTAGGTTCAGTGGTCAATGGATCGACAATAATCCAGCCATTGTCACTATCGATCAATGTCAGGTTAGCCAGATCAAAGCCGCGTAGCTGATGGATTCCGGGGCTAACTTCGAACAGACCGTGGATACCATTCAGTTGGGCCTGACGCCAGAGACTGGGATTGACCGAACCTGGCGCATCGCCTTGAATAAAATCATAGGCCTGTTGATCCCATGAAATCGAACCGTCGGCCGCGGTAATTTTTAGGTTTTGCGGGGCGGCAATTAATCCCCTTCGGGCTTGGCCAAAGTCGCGGTCGTCGACTGGCATAGCGGCAGCAATGAGAGCCTGAGCGGCCAGAGTATGCGCCGTTGGTGCCACATGCCCGGCATCATCAGAGTCTACGGACCTCAGCACAGTTGATGTGTTATCGCTGCAGGCGAGTAGTGAAAGAGCGAGGCTCAGACAGGACACGCCGAGAACAACAGATCGAAAAATAGCCACGCATTTACTCCAGAGGATTTAAAGCGCGAGTTTAGCCGGTAATCCACCAATACAACAGGACCCGTGCCACAAACGTTAGAGCTCTCGAAGCAGCGCAATCGGAGGGCTGGAGACAACCTGACGACAGGAATAGACACCGAGACCCGCAATAATGACCATGCCCGAAATAATGCCCAATGGCCAGATCCAGGGAGACGGTGAATAACTCATATCCATCACCCATTCTTGCAAGATAAAAACGGATATTTCCGCTGCCACCGTTGCCAGCAAACCGGCAAACAAGCCGAGTGTCGCAAATTCTATCAACAGACCCCCGAGGATCAGATTACGTCGCGCACCCAGAGCTCGCAAAATCGCGCTTTCGTGCATCCGGGCATCGACACTGGCTTGTACACCAGCAATCAACACCAGACCGCCTGCAGCCATAATAACCAGCAATACAAGCTCAATTGCGGCAGACACTTGATTCACAATCGATCGCACCTGCTCGATGACAACATCCATTTCAATCACCGTTACGGTTGGAAAGCTGCGAATAAAGTGATTGAGGAAACTTTTATTTTCAGCGTCCAGGTGAAAGCTGGTCATGAAAGTGGCGGGGAATTTGGCGAGTGCCTTTGGCGGTGCTACAAACCAAAAGTTAGGCCTGAAAGATTGCCAGTCGAGATCGCGAATACTGGCAATTTCCGCTTCAAAGGGTTGCGAACCTATCAGGAACCCAAGCCTATCCCCCACGGTGACATCAATGCGTTCAGCGTAGTCGCGCTCGATGGACACCAGGTCTTCTGAGGTGTCTTCATCCCACCATTCGCCGATCACTAGCGTATTCCCCTCTGGCAGTCGCTCCGACCAGGTAATGTTAGACTCACGCTGCCTGCGTGCCTGTTCTTTGTCTTCGGTCTTTTCAAGCGCCTCCCCATTTACCGACATAAGGCGTATCCGAATCATCGGGTACAGGGCTTCGCTGGTGATGCCTTCTTCGCGCAGTAATTGGTCGACGCCCTGCACGTCATCCGGGCCGATATTAAGCATGAAGTGATTGGGCGTATCAGGGGGCAGCTGGGTTTGCCACTCATCAACAAGTGATGTCCTTATCAGCACCATCACCAACAACAACATTATCGCCATCGCAAAAATAACGACCTGCATAGCATTGGCATTACCACGGCGCTGCAATCCCGCCAACGCCAACCGCCAAATACTGCCAGCGCTCATACCCAGCAGTCTGCCACCACGCAACAGCGTCAGTGCCAATGCCATACCAAGCGCAACGGTTATAGCCAGCCCCGCCAAAACGGCAAAGGTGAGCTTCAAGTTCTGACTGTAAACAAGCATTAACAAGGTAACGGCAATCAGGCCTACCGCATAATCGCCCATCGTTCGGCTAGCTTCGGTGGGCATATCTCTGCGCAGCACGCGCAATGGACTCGCCAGGCTCAACCGACGCAACGGCGGCCAGGCGAAACACAACAGACAGGTCAGGGAAGTGGCGGCACCAATCGCGTAGGGACGTATCCCTGAGGGGCCGGGTTGAACCGGCATCTGATCGGTAAACAAGGCGAAAAACAGGGCCTGCATGCCCCAGCCTGCGAGACAACCGAGACCTGTCGCTAGCGCCCCCAACAGCAATAGGCTACTGCCGTAAAGGCGGGTCACCGCACCTGATGTCGCGCCCAGACTTTTCATGATGGCCACATAATCATTATGGCGTTCGCTGAAGCGCCTTGCAGCCAGAGCTATAGCCACTCCGGCGAGCACGACGCCGAGACTGCCGGCAAGTAACAAAAAGCTTTCAGCCCGAGCCAAAGCGCTGCCAATACCTGGCTGCCCCTGGTTAACATCGATCAGCGTCTGGTTGTCTTTAAGCTGTGGTTCCAGCCATTTTACAAACGTCGACAGGTCGTTTTCAGCGCCAGCATATAGCTGACGAAATTCGACCCGGCTACCCGGTTGCACCACGCCTGTCGTAGCAATATCGTCGTAGTGCATCAACACACGAGGCCCATACCCCATAAAAGAGGCCGATTGGTCTGGCTCGGTGCGCGCAGCGGCCATCACAGTGAACTTGGCGTCACCGACACCGATGGTATCGCCAATAGCAACATCCAGTAGCGCAAATAAACGTGAATCCAGCCAAACGTTGCCGGGACTCGGGCCTTGAGTACCCGCTAGTGCAGCACCAAAGGGTTGCTCGCTGTAACTTAGGTTGCCACGCAAAGGATAATCGTTGCTTACCGCCTTGACTGAAGCCAGCACCATTGCCTCATCACCGGCAAATACCATCGACGGAAAAGTCAGCGTTCTCGCGTATTGAAGATGAGTGTTGTCGGCCTGCTGCAACCAGTCTGCGGGCATGTCTGTACTACTTCGAATCACCCGATCCGCGGCGAGAAAACGATGGCTTTCCTGCTCCAGCGCACTTTGTAGCCGAGTCGTAAAGGCACTAATGCCAGAAACTACCGCGACTGCCAATACCAGAGCCGCCACCAGAACACCCAACTCGCCTCCCCGCCAATCCCGAGCCAGCATACGACCAGCCGTTATAGACACCGCTATTCCCCTGCTACGAGCGCGCCAGCATCAAGATGCAGACGCCGTTCACATAAATCGGCGAGGCCTTTGTCGTGAGTGACCAAGACCAGCGTGGCGCCCTGCTCGCGGTTGAGCTCAAATAAGATATCGATAATATGACTGCCGGTGCGTGAATCGAGATTACCAGTGGGCTCATCAGCAAATAGAATCGCCGGCCTTGCGGCAAACGCTCTGGCAATGGCAACGCGCTGCTGCTCCCCACCCGACATCTGTCGGGGATAGTGGTGTATACGATCCTGCAGTTCGACTCGCTCTAAAAAGTGTTCAGCTTGCTCTCTGGCATCAGACTGACGACTCAATTCCAGAGGCAACATCACGTTTTCCAGGGCCGTCAAAGCCGGTAACAGCTGAAAGGATTGAAAAACAAAACCTGTTTCTCGACCACGGAAGAGTGCTCTACCGTCTTCATCCAATTGGCTGAGATCAGTATCCCCCACGATTACTCTGCCTTCGCTGGGCTCGTCCAGTCCCGCCAGCAAGCCCAGCAGGGTCGATTTACCCGAACCGGAGGCACCAACGATGGCGACGGACTCACCTGACTTGATTTCCAGGTTAATCCCTTTCAGTATCACCAGCTCGCTCCCCGCCATGGGGACACGCTTCAGGAGATTTACGGCTTTGATCATGCAACATTACCTTTACGGGTTTTTACGTCTTCGAGTCAGCATTGGATTGTTGCTGCTTATACTGCTGTGCCCTTACGCCAGTCGCGCCAACAGCGGCACCGTTCTTGTTTTGGGGGATAGCATCAGTGCCGCCTATGGTATGTCTTTGGAACAGGGATGGGTAAGCCTCTTGGCAGAAAAATTACAAAAGGTTCATCCTGAGTACCGCGTGATCAACGCCAGCATCAGCGGCGAGACTTCGGCCGGCGGGCTCAGGCGACTGCCCCAACTCCTGGCCGAGCACATACCATCGATTGTCGTCGTGGAGCTTGGTGGAAATGATGGCCTGCGCGGCTATCCCATCGGCAAGCTTCGAGAGGACCTGACGAACATAGTGACTCTAGCGCAGCAAAACGGTGCCCGCGTACTGTTGTTGCCCATGGAAATTCCACCGAATTACGGCTCGCGCTATACCGGCAGTTTCCGCGACTCCTTTCCTGTGGTCGCCGCGGAAACCGGAAGCATTCTGGGCCCCTTTCCACTGGTTGACGTCGCTACTGAACCCCAATTGATGCAAGCAGATGGGATCCACCCCACAGTGGCTGCGCAATCCATTCTACTGGATACCATTTATCCGGCGCTGGTGGAGATGCTGTAGCGTGGCGAAATTAAATTGATTGCGGGCCTACACTGTGCCTGGAATCTCTACCGTGCCCTTCATAAACGTCACTGCAGTGCCGGTCATAAACACCCTCCCATCGCCTAGCTCACAGGCCAGATTGCCACCCCGGGCTGATATCTGTCTGGCCTTCAGCTTCGTACGTCCTAGCTTCTGCGCCCAGTACGGGGTTAGGCAACAATGTGCTGAACCGGTAACCGGATCCTCATCGATGCCAAGCTGAGGGCCAAAAAAACGTGACACAAAATCGCCCTGCTCCGCTGCCGCTGTGGCCACGATAGCGTATTCGCTGCTAGCCAACAGCGCCCGAAAATCCGGCTCAAGTTCCCGCACCTGCTGTTCGCTTGCAAACTCATAAATGACCATCCAGGGATCTGCTACTTGAATAGCAGCGGCGATTGCTACTGCCCCCAGAGCTTCACAGACGAGGCCCTCCACCGGCGCCTGAGTCATCTCAGTGGCCGGGAAGTCGAGCGTCAGTCCGTGCTCCGAGCGCCTTACTTTCAACTCACCACTGCGCGTATAAAAGAGTATTTCGTCAGTCTGGTGATCCAGATTTTCGAACAAGATATGAGCGCTGGCCAGCGTCGCATGGCCACATAGGCTGATCTCTACCGCCGGGGCAAACCAGCGCAACTCATAGCCCTCATCCCGGGATACGAAATAGGCCGTTTCACTCAAATTATTTTCCATCGCGAGGTGCTGCAACAGCTCATCACTGAGCCATTTTTCCAGAGGCATTACCGCTGCCGGATTACCGGCAAAAATACGATCTGTAAATGCATCTACCTGATAGATCGGTAACTTCATGAGTCTCACTCTCCTGCGTGTGAGTAATGCCCTTGTAAACCGCGGGCCAGCTTTACTATAGTGGCAGCCATAAACGCTGCCGAGGTGACTACATTATCATGACATTACGGACAACCACGTCCTTACAGGACCGGGTTTACACGGTAATTTTTGGCACCGAAACACCCGCCGGCAAGTGGTTCGATATCAGCCTGATAATTTTCATTATCGCCAGTGTGGTGATAGTGATGCTCGACTCCATGCCGGGATACCATCGGGTCAACGGCGATCTCTATTGGCAGATAGAGTGGATCTTCACTGTGTTGTTCACGTTGGAGTATCTGGTTCGCATCTGGTGCGCGCCAAACAGGAAGGCTTACATATTCAGCGCTTATGGGGTAGTGGATTTACTGGCGATTCTGCCCACCTACGTCGCGCTTATAATACCTGCCGCGTCATCCCTACTGATCATCCGCTTGTTAAGAATACTGCGTATATTTCGCGTGTTACGTTTGCTGTCCTATCTCAGCGAAGCCAATATTCTCGCCGGCGCTATGCGGCGCTCCGGGCGGAAAATATTTGTGTTTTTCTCGATGATGATTGTGATCACCATCATTTTCGGCTGTCTTATGTACGTGCTGGAGGGCCCCGAAAATGGCTTTACCAATATTCCCCTGAGTATCTATTGGGCCATAGTTACCATTACCACCGTCGGCTACGGCGATTTAGTGCCACAGACTGGACTGGGACGAGTGGTATCTGCCGTGGGAATGTTAATAGGTTATGCGATTATCGCGGTGCCAACTGGTATCATAACGGCTGAACTTGCCGTAGAAATGTCGGGCAACCGACATCGAACCACTCGCAACTGTCCGCAATGCTCTCGTGCGGGTCACGACGAGGACGCAACTCACTGCAAGCACTGCGGCGTAAACCTCGATGCCCACCGCCAGGGCGAAGGCGAAGACCAGACATGACTACCCCTCTCTTTGACTACCGGAAGTACTGGGCCGAATGCTACGGCCCCGCACCGGAACTCCCTATGACGCGCGCCGAGATGGATGCGCTGGGCTGGGACAGCTGTGACATCATTGTGGTTACGGGTGACGCCTACGTCGATCACCCTAGCTTCGGCATGGCGGTGATCGGCAGAGTGCTGGAAGCCCAGGGCTTTCGCGTAGGCATTATCTCCCAACCCGACTGGACCAGTGCCGAGCCCTTCAAGGCGCTGGGCAAACCCAACCTGTTTTTTGGTGTCGCTGCCGGCAACATGGACTCCATGATCAACCGCTATACGGCGGACAAGAAGCGACGTAACGACGATGCCTATACCGCCGGCAATATCGGCGGCAAAAGGCCTGATCGGGCAGTCATCGTTTACAGTCAAAGGGTTCGAGAAGCCTACAGCGACGTACCCTTGGTCATTGGCAGTATCGAAGCCAGCTTACGGCGCATTGCGCACTACGATTACTGGAGCGATAAGGTTCGCCGTTCGGTGTTGCTGGACAGTCAGGCCGATTTATTGGTCTTTGGCAATGCCGAGCGGGCTATTGTGGATGTCGCACACCGACTTGCCGCGGGCGATCCGATACACAAGGTTCGTGACCTGCGCGGCACCGCCTTCGTGCGCAAACGGATTCCCGATGGATGGCGAGTGGTAAACTCAGACACCATCGATGTGGTCGGTGCTATTACCGAGCCAATCAACCCTTATGTCGACACGCGTAAAGCCAGTTGCAGTACAGAAAAAGAGCAAGACGCTACAGACACTGCCCCAGTGCGCATGATCGATAGTCTGAATGACAATACCGAAACGGTCATCCGTATTCCTGCGTATGAGCAGGTCAAAGACGATCCAGCACTCTACGCACATGCTTCACGTATCCTACACAAGGAAACAAACCCTTATAACGCCCGACCACTGGTTCAAGCCCACGGCGACCGGGACGTCTGGCTTAACCCGCCGCCCATTCCCCTGACCACAGAGGAAATGGACTGGGTTTTTGAACAGCCCTATACGCGACTGCCACATACCAGCTACGGCGATGCGGGCATTCCGGCCTATGAAATGATCCGTCATTCGGTGAATATAATGCGCGGATGCTTCGGCGGCTGCACGTTTTGCTCAATCACTGAGCACGAAGGGCGTATTATTCAGAACAGATCTGAAGACTCAATAATCAGGGAAGTGGAAGCCATAAGGGATACATCCCCTGCTTTCACCGGCGTGATTTCCGACCTGGGCGGCCCCACCGCGAACATGTGGCGACTCGCCTGTAAAAGCCCCGAGATTGAAGCCAAGTGTCGCAAGTTAAGCTGCGTATTCCCCGGCATATGCAAAAGCTTGCAAACCGATCAAACACCGTTAATAAACCTGTACCGGCGAGCCCGCGAGGTTAAGGGCGTGAAAAAGGTGCTGATTGCCTCGGGCTTGCGCTACGACCTGGCAGTAGAGACCCCTGAGTACGTTAAAGAACTGGTGACGCACCACGTTGGGGGCTACTTGAAAATTGCACCCGAGCACACAGAAGAAGGGCCGCTTAACCAAATGATGAAGCCCGGTATGGGCAGCTACGACAAGTTTAAAGCGATGTTCGAGAAATATTCCAAGGAAGCAGGCAAAGAACAATACCTGATACCCTACTTCATTGCCGCCCATCCGGGCACCAGCGATGAGGACATGATGAATCTGGCGATATGGCTAAAGCGGAATAAGTTTCGGGCCGATCAGGTGCAAACTTTTTATCCTTCGCCGATGGCATCGGCCACCGCGATGTATCACAGCGGCAAAAACCCACTGAAACGAGTTACACGCAATAGTGACATCATGCCGACAGTGAAAGGCCTGACCCAAAGGCGCTTGCACAAAGCCTTCCTGCGCTACCACGATCCGGATAACTGGCCGATGCTACGCAAAGCGCTGAAGAAAATGGGCATGTCTAACCTCATTGGCAACGGTAAAATGCACCTGGTGCCGCCCAGACAACCGGCCAAACGCCATCAACTGGTACCACCTGGCACCCGAGCCTTTACCACTCAGCATAAGGGCTTGCCGCGCAACCCCGGGAGACCCGGGACAAAAACCAATCGCGGCAGCTGAGCCAGGCTTCAATACTTTAGGACGTACAACGATGAATCTCCGTTTTCTGCTAGCTTGCTTTGCCGCTATACATTTTAGCGCAGAGAGTCATGCGCAGACGCCTGCACTCTCTTTACCTCTGCCGTCACTGAGCATCGAGGACAAGGGACAGCTGATCGCTGCAGCCGATGATTACGTGTTTGCTCGATGGACTTCCTCTCAGAATCCACAAAAGACGCATGTGCTACAATATTTTCCTGCCACGGTAGGCGACAAAAAAATATTTGAGCCGTTCACGGACTTGCTACAAGCCGAGCTCGACTACAACGATTTTCATGTCACCACTATAGTGAACCTCGACGCGGCTCTTTGGGGCACCACGGGTTTTGTCATTTCGGAAGTAAAAGGCAAGAAAAACGAATTCCCTATGGCGACCCTGGTGGTGGATGCAGACGGACTTGGCGAACAGACCTGGGCGCTAGGGAATAAAGGCGCACTATTAGTTGTTCTGGACACTCAGGGCATGGTGCAATTTATTACCCGCGAGGCCATGGATGAAAGCACGATGACATCGACGCTTGAACTGATGCGCACGCTTATCAAGTCCTGATCGGCTCGCCACTTCAGATTGAAACAGCAAAAAGAATCAGCCACTTCTGATACCTGGCATTAAAAGGTAAGTCGCTTGCAAAAAAACAACCTTATTAAAGCAATGTCCGCCGTACAAACCATCAGCTTAACTTGCCTCTTTATTGTGTCCAGTGGGCAGTTGAAGGCTGATACGGCAAGCAGCAACGTAGACAAACACAAGCCGGCTTTTGAGCTGGTGGTACTGGGCGACAAGGGAGGCATTCTAGACGGCAACCTCAGCGCTTTTTTATTACGGGCATTAGATGAGCAATATTATGTCAGCCTGGATGCAGGCACATTAGTCAACGGCATAAACATTGCCCAACAACACAATGCCTTCTCTGATCTAACACTTATTAAAGACCCTGCATGGAACACCACAGGCACTATTTTACGTCACCATGTGAAAGGTTACCTGATAAGCCATGGGCACCTTGACCACGTAGCGGGTTTACTGATTTCCTCACCAGAGGACAGTGCCAAACCTATATATGCACTGCCATCAGTGAACCAAACCTTGCTGGATAGCTATTTTAACTGGCAGGCCTGGGCCAACTTTACCAATAAAGGGTTACCCCCGCGTCTTAACCAATATCAATTAGTGGACTTAATACCCCAACAACGCCAGTCAATTACCGACACTTCGTTAAAAGTCACCGCCTTCAGCCTAAGTCATCCCTTGGAGTCCACCGCGTTCATAATAGAAAAAGATCAGGACCTATTGGTCTATTTAGGTGACACCGGCCCCGACCAAGTCGAAAAACAGGGCAAACTCAAAGCACTGTGGCAATACTTGGCAGAGCAACTTAAAGAGAAGCAGCTGCGGGCCTTGGTCATAGAAGTCTCGTTTGCCAACCAACAACCCGACAACCTGTTATTCGGCCACCTCACCCCAAAATGGTTAATTCAAGAGCTAACCCAGTTTTATACGCTGATCGAAGACAAATCAAAGATAAAAAACCTGCAAGTGATTATCAGCCATATTAAATACACCATGAAAAGCGGCCCCGACCCTAAAGAAAAAATTGAACAACAACTTAATCAAGGCAACGCATTAGGGTTTAAGTTTGTGTTCGTCAGTCAAGGTCAGCGCCTAAGTTTGTAAATAGACACTTAATTATTACTGTAATTTGCACTTGTACTTCGACGTAAACGAGGGTGATAATTGAGATCACTACTCAACATCCACCGTCACAATAATTCGGATAAGGAATAGAAATGCTCAGGAAACCTTCACAACGAACATCGATGATCATTGGCCTCGCCGCTGCAGCCAGCGTATTTAACAGCCCAGCCCTGCAAGCGCAGGAAAAGCAAATGCTGGAAGAGATTTTGGTAACTGCGCAACGCCGCTCTGAAAACATTCAGGAAGTCCCGATTTCGATCACCAGTATGTCTGGCGATCGATTGGCTGCAAGATTCGCCAACGGCGATGACATACTGGCACTATCGAGCGCTGCGCCTGGCTTGTACATAGAGTCCTCAAACGGTCGTTTGGCACCGCGCTTCTACCTGCGCGGCTTGGGTAACGCGGATTTCACCGCGGCTGCATCGCAGCCCGTTTCTTTGGTGATGGACGACGTTCCTATGGAGAAGTCAGTCCTTAAAGCCTTCCCGTTGTTTGACATGGCAAGCGTCGAAGTCATTCGTGGGCCCCAAGGTACACTATTTGGGCGCAACACCACGGCCGGCATCGTCAAGATAGATTCAAGGCGCCCTACAGACGAGACCGAAGGCTATATCAATGCCTCGGCCGGAAACTACGGCATCTACAACCTGGAAGGCGCAATCGGTGGCACGATCATTGACGATACGCTGACTGGACGAGTCTCAGCGGTCTCGCAGAACCGTTCCGACTGGGTCGATAACGACTTCACAGGCGAGAGCGATGCACTGGGCGGCTACGATATTGCGGCAGCGCGTTTCCAGTTACAGTGGACACCCAGTGATGACCTGACGTTTTGGCTCATGCATCAGCGTCAGGATTCAGAAAGCACCACCAGCTTGTTCCGCGCGAATATTCTGAGCAAGGGCAGCAATAAGCTGAATAGTAATTTCGATCGCGATTCAGTGTCCTATGACGGCGGTGATGGCAACGAGGGTGGGATGAAGTCCAATGGCACCACACTCAAAATTGACTGGGAGATCGGTGACTATACTTTGACGTCTATCACCTCCTATCAGGACGTGACTGACCGCTATGGCCGTGGGGATATTGACGGCGGATTCGGTTGCCTGTTCACGTGTAGTGGCCCGTCAGGCCCGGCCAGCATTCCATTCAATCCGGACGCTTCGCCATTTGTGGTCAATGTAGACACCGGCGGTAGCATCGAACTCGAGCAGCTCACCCAGGAAATACGCCTTGCAAGTAATTTCAATGGCCGCTTCAACTACCAGGTTGGCGTCTTCTACTTCGAGGATGACTTTTCAGGCACTGCGGAAAATCAAAGCGCGGGCGCCGCGGAATTCCTGATTGGCTCGACGGCAGCTATCGAGAACACGACATATGCCGTCTTCGGTCAGGGTAGCTATGACCTCAGTGACCGGCTGACAGTGACTGCCGGCGTGCGTTACACGGACGACGAAAAAGATTCGGTTAACGTTCGCTATGAGAACGGCGTTCCGTCCGAAGTCTTGCCGGAAATCAACCTGGAGGACGACAACATCAGCTGGGACTTGGCGTTGTCCTTTGCGGCAACCGAAGAAAGCCAGATTTACGGTCGCATCGCTTCCGGCTTCAGGGCGCCGACTATTCAGGACCGCCTCGAAGACGACCCTGAGGTCACCACGGCTGACTCAGAAACCATAATGTCTTATGAAATGGGCTACAAAGCGCAGTATGCCAGATTGCGCTACAACGCGGCTGCCTTCTACTATGTCATTGATGATATCCAGCTGACCGCCGTTGGTGGTACCAGCAATTCAACCACGTTGTTGAATGGCGATGAGGGCACGGGCTACGGCGTAGAGTTCGAGATCGAATACATCTTACTTGATAACCTCACCCTGTCCGGTGGTTTCGGCTATGTCAAAACGGAGATCAACGACTCAACACTGGCTATCCCGGGCGGTGCGCTTACTACAGTCACTGATCCACTGAACGCCGAGGGCCTCGCGCTCATCGATGGCAACCCTTTCCAGCACGCACCGGAATGGACGGCTAACCTCGAGATTGACTACGTCTACCCGATCAGTGGTGGTAGCGCTGAGATTTATGCGTTCTCAGACTGGAAATTCCGCGGCGAAACCAACGACTTCCTGTATGAAAACATTGAGTACACGACGGACACGCAGTTCGAAGGCGGGCTCAGGTTCGGCTATCGCAACCTGAGCAATAACTACCAGCTCGGATTCTTCGCGCGGAATATCACCGACGAAGAAAACATTATTGGCGGCATCGATTTCGCCAACCTGCTGGCTTATACCAACGAACCGCGTACCTATGGCGTTGAGGCTTCCTGGAACTTCTAGGCTCCTAGCCACATACTATACAAAGGCCCACTTTTGTGGGCCTTTGTATTTTCGGAGCACCTTCTAGCGCATGAATATCTTTCAACCTTTCGTGCCACGCTTTCCGCGCGTATCCGCCTGTGCAGGCATCGCCTCGCTTTTGGCTCTAATGTGTCTTGTTGCCTGCGAGCAGAACTCACTCCCGGCACCGGTCACCGCAAGCCCTCCATCCGATGCGGTCGCTACCGAGCCACCGAATATTATTTTTCTGCTCACAGATGATCAGCGGGCAGATTCCTTGTCGATAGCTGGCAATCAGGATATCCAAACACCTCATATCGACCAGCTGGCCAAAACCGGGGTGCGCTATATCAGTGCGTTTACGGTTCAGCCCATCTGTGCTCCCAGTCGTTTCGCGTTTCTTTCCGGGCAGTATGAACGCATCAGCGGCCTCGGCTTTAACTCGCCCTACCAAGTGTCGGAAAGACAGTGGCAACAGACCTACCCCGCATTGCTAAGGGAGGCTGGCTATTTCACGGGATTTATCGGCAAGTTCGGGGTTGAGTACTACGCACTCGCTGGCAGCGCTGCGTCCAAGTTCGATTACTGGCGTGCGCATGATGGGTGGCTGCCGTTCTTCCCGAAGGATCTGGTAGACAATCCCTCGACCGCCATTTATCGGGATGCCAAACATGAAATCACGACAGAGATCATGGGCGAGTTTATTCAGGACTTCCTGAGCACGCGCCCGGCAAACAAGCCATTCAACCTGTCAGTCAGCTTCTCCGCACCCCATAACTCCGTTGTATCTTCTATGTATACGGAGGGCGCTGATCCGGAGTGCGAGAGTTATGCCTGCCGCGTGATGGCTTATCCCGCCAGCGGGAATCCCCGTCTGACCGAACATCCGATCTATGATTCCCTTTATAGAGACATGACAATACAAATATCGCCGGATACCGGCACTGACCCATACCGGTTCATTCGTGAAGGCGTTATCGATCACAATGCCCGTCAAAAATGGTACGCATACAATTACGATGCCGCCCTTGAGCGCGAACACCTGATTCGTTACTACCAGACGATCACCGGCATCGATCGTGTCGTGGGCGACCTTGTGGCACAGCTTGAACGTCTAGGCCTTGCGGAAAATACGATCATCATTTTCTCCAGCGACCATGGCTTGCTCAATGGCGAGTACGGCACGGGTGGCAAGGCACTGTTATATGATCTGGTTGCAAAGATACCGCTGGTGATTTTCGACCCGCGTCGCAGTAATGATGATGCGGAACGCGTGCGGGAGGAGTTGGTGCTAAGCATCGACGTGCCAGCCACGATATTGGCCTACGCGGGGGTCGCAGTGCCGTACTCAATGCAAGGCACAGACCTTAATGCAGAAGATCCACCGCGTGACGACGTGTTTCTTGAAAGCCTCACAGTTGCCGAGGGTAATCCATTCATCGAGGCGCTGCGAACACAGGAGTGGAAGTATGTACGTTACCTGGCGCCAGGCGGTTGCCCATACACTGAAGAGCAGCTCGATTTTTCCGGCCAGCAGCCAACTTTTGAGCAGTTGTTTCATCTTGCCAGTGACCCTTTGGAACGGTTTAATTTGGTCAATGTGCAGGAGTATGCACCGACTCTAGAGACGTTTCGGGCGCGCACTCGTGCCCAGTCTGCTGCTATGACGGCGAACGGCCTGCGTCACAAACGTGACCTGTCTATTGCTCTGCGGCCCGCCGACAGGGTCAATTGCTGGTAATGAATGGGGCTGGCATGTATCTATTACTAAATGTCCGGAGGGACTGAATGAAAGTTATCGATAACAACTTGCTTACACGTAGGACATTTGTCGGCACATCTATCGCACTGGCCTTCGCCGCCAATGCCGGCACCAGCGCAATCAGTGGCGACAGCCGGCCCGTCATTATGGACACTGACATCGGTGATGACATTGACGACACCTGGGCCCTAATCATGTTACTTCGGATGCCAGCGCTGGATTTGAAGCTGGCCGTCGGCGACTTTGGCAACGCCATGTATCGCGCTCGTTTACTCGCCAAGCTTCTCGAACTCACGGGCCGAAGTGATGTGCCCGTCGGTATCGGGCTTGGCGTGGCAGACGAACCGGGGCAGCAGAGCAGCTGGTTAGGCGACTACCAGCTTAATGATTATCCGGGTGAGGTCTACGAAGACGGCGTGCAGGCAATCATCGATACGATAAAGTCATCTCCGGAACCCGTGACACTAATTTGTCTCGGACCTGTGCCCAATATCGCCGAAGCGCTTCGGCGCGACCCCTCCATCGCTAGTAACGCCCACTTTATCGGCATGTACGGGTCGATCTACAAAGGCTACCTCGGTGATGAGGCACCCGCAGCCGAGTACAACGTGCGTGTCGACCCGGCATCTTTACAGGCGGCATTTGCCGCGCCCTGGGAGTGCACGATTACCCCCTTGGACACCTGCGGCCTTGTCGTCCTCGATGGTGACGATTATCGCCGCCTCTATCAGAGCGACGATCCGTGGCTTAGATTGTTGATGGCAAATTACCGTGCCTGGCTCCCGGGAGCGCCGTTCATTGCCGCGGATCACGATATGAGCAAAGTCAGCACAACCTTGTTCGACTCGGTCGCGGTCCATCTCGCAGCTGAGGGCGATTTGGTCGAAATGGAAAGACTACCGATTCGTGTAACAGACGACGGCTATACGATTATTGATCGGGAAAATGGGCGTCCCGTTAATTGCGCGACTGCCTGGAAGGATCTGGAGGCCTTCAAGCAACGATTGGTAAACACACTTAGCAAAGCCTGATCGGGTTACCATTCCCCCTTTATCTTCCAAAAACCTCGTTACTGTATCAGCGCTTAAACCGCAGAAATCGATGACGCTAGGTGACGCCTACCGCGCCTACAAGTATGCCTTCCAGGCCTACCAATAATAGAAGCAACGGATTAAATGGCATGTTAGGTAGGCGGCGCCTTAAGCAGCGCCATTAGCTTCTCCTTCACCAATGCCCCGCTAGACCGGAGCAGGCACTGCAAGTCTGTATTATCGGCTTAGACGCTGATCATTTCCCCCAAATGTCAGGATAATTTTCCCCTATCAAGATTGCTAAAATATTTCACTGGAGAGATCAGTCAGAGTGGGCTACCTTGGTTATAAGCCTTGAGTAAATCAGGGTGATAGCTATCAATAAGGAGACTGACGATGTCACTAAAAGACAGCCAAACTGAAAAGAACCTGAAAGATGCGTTTGCCGGGGAATCCCAGGCTAACCGTCGTTACCTCTACTTTGCAGCAAAAGCTGATGTGGAAGGTTACAACGACGTTGCCGCGGTATTTCGTTCAACCGCTGAAGGCGAAACCGGACACGCTCATGGCCATCTGGAATACCTGGAAGAGACCGGCGACCCCGCTACTGGCCTACCCATTGGCGGCACCAGCGACAATCTGAAAGCAGCGATCGCTGGCGAGACGCACGAGTACACCGACATGTACCCGGGCATGGCCAAAACTGCGCGCGATGAAGGTTTCGATGAGATTGCCGATTGGATGACCACGCTGGCCAAAGCAGAGCGCAGTCACGCTAACCGTTTCCAGAAAGCGCTGGATACGCTCGACGACTAACCCCCGTTGGCAGGCTGTTTTCAGAATAGCCTGCCTCCCTTTCTATCTTATTCAATGAGGATGCTACCGTGAGAGAAGGCAGCCTGGAGGCGCCCACTCGCCATCCACTTGATTGGCAATCGGAAGCGTTCTGGAGCCGTGAATCTCTGGAAACCGAGCTGGAGCGAGTCTACGACATTTGCCACACTTGCAGGCGCTGTGTCAGCCTCTGTGATTCGTTCCCTACGCTGTTCGATCTGATCGACGAATCAGACACCATGGAAGTTGATGGCGTCGCCAAGGCCGACTACAACAAGGTGGTCGATCAATGCTACCTGTGCGATCTATGCTACATGACCAAATGCCCTTATGTTCCCCCTCACGAATGGAACGTAGACTTTCCACATTTGATGCTGCGCGCTAAAGCAGTTAATTTTAAGGAAAACGGAGCAAGACTCAGGGATAATATTCTTACCAGCACCGACACTGTGTTTGGAATAACCTCAATACCCCTAATTGATATCACCGTAAACGCGGTCAACAAGAACAAAACAGCGCGCAAGCTCATTGAGTCGAGCATGGGCATTCACCATCAAGCCCCGTTGCCTGAATTTCACAGCAAAACGTTACGCAAGCGCGTCAAACCGCTGATAAAAAATATAGAGCCAACGCCCGTCGGCGACACTACCGGTAAAGTTGCGCTGTACGCCACCTGTTACGGCAATTACAACAGCCCCGAGCTGGGCGAAGAATATCTTAAGGTGTTTCAGCACAACGGCATTCACATCGACCTGGTGCCGAAAGAAAAATGCTGCGGTATGCCAAAGCTGGAATTAGGCGATCTGAACACCGTCAATGCGCTCAAAGAAGCGAATATCCCGGTGCTGGCCGCGCTGGTGGATCAGGGTTACGATCTGATCGCACCTGTGCCCTCCTGCGTACTTATGTACAAGCAGGAACTACCTTTGATGTACCCCGATGATGCCGACGTGCAGAAAGTGAAAGCAGCGTTCTTTGATCCATTCGAATACCTCTGGAAGCGCCATCGCGGTGGCGCGTTGAAGACTGAATTCCCACAGGCCATGGGTGATATTGCGTATCAGGTTGCGTGCCACCAGCGCGTGCAAAATATCGGGTTAAAGACACGAGACGTACTCAACTTGATTCCCTGCACCGAAGTTACGCCAATAGAGCGCTGCTCGGGACACGACGGCACTTATGCAGTCAAGAAAGAAACTCGGGCAAAGTCCGTGAAAATTGCCCGCCCAGTGGTGCGCAAGGTTGACCAGCAAGAACCTGATCATTTTGTGAGCGACTGTCCAATGGCCGCAAATCAAATCGCGGACCTTGCCGAAAAAGTCGACAGGGCCGAACATCCCATGACGCTGCTACGTATAGCGTATGGCCTTTAGTCGATGTCTATACGTTATCAGGAGTAAATTCAATGCCACATCTAGCACGAGCCGACCTGTGGTCGCTGGAAGAATACGCCGAACACCGGCAGGAATTCCGGACGCGCGTTTTAGCTCACAAAAAAAGCCGCCACCTGCCTCTGGGTGAAAACACTCGGCTGTATTTTGAAGACGCATTGACCATCAAGTATCAAATCCAGGAAATGTTGCGTATCGAAAAAGTATTCGAGGCCGATGGCATTAATGAAGAGCTTGATGCGTATAATCCTCTCATCCCGGATGGCCAAAACTGGAAGGCAACTTTTATGATTGAATACGAGGACCCCGACGAGCGCGCGCAACACCTGGCGGAAATGATCGGCATCGAAGACAAAGTATGGCTGCAGGTGGGAGACGGTGAACGAATCTACGCCATAGCTGACGAAGATCTTGACCGATCCAATGACGTAAAAACTTCTTCGGTACACTTTATGCGGTTTGAGCTGGCCCCCAGTATGATCGCGGCAGCCCATAAAGGCGAGGCAATCTCTGCCGGTATCGACCACTCAGCCTATCCGGTTGAGTCGCACCCGATTGCAGATACAGTAAGAGATTCGCTTACCACCGATCTCACCCAGACGCAGGTTCATTGATGACTTCTACCACTACGCATATTGCTCCACTATGGAATTGATTGTATTTGATTTGGACGGCACGCTACTGAACAAGCAGTCCACGATTTCCGCATACACCCGCGACACCTTGGCACTGCTGCGAGAACAGGGCATCGCCTACACGCTGGCAACCGGACGGGCACTGCACGCTGCGGATTCGCTCATTAAAGGCCACGGCTTCGATCTGCCTCATATTTACAAAAATGGCGTGTTCATTTGGAATCCGCTGGAGCAGCGCTATAGCCAGAGTTACCTGCTAAGCCAGCATGAAATAAAACACGTGATGGGCGTTTTTTTCGAGCAGCAAGTGACGCCCTTCGTGTTCACTCTGGAGCCCGGCGACAAGCACGCTGTTTATCATTCAACACTGCAAAACGAGACAGAGAGAAAGCTGGTTGACGCTTTTCAAAATGATCGCGGCTTATCGGTTCTGCCTCTGTCCGAGCTACCTGCGGATGCGCAGATCACCAACATTAGCTCGCTTGGATCCGCCAGCGCCATAGACGCGATAGCGCTGCACATCATCGACGAACCAAATTTGGTGGCGTATCAGGGAATCGCCATCGAAGATAAAAACTTTTGCTGGTTAGACGTTCATCACACCGAAGGCAGTAAAGGCGGCGCAGTGACAAGCTTAAAGGAGGAGCTTGGCGCCAAGCGGGTAATCTGTTTTGGTGACAGTGACAACGACCTGAGCATGTTCGCACTGGCTGATGAAGCCTATGCCCCTGAAAATGCCAAGCCTGAGGTCAAAGCCTCGGCAACCGCTGTTATTGGCCACCATGACGAAGACGGTATCGCTCGATTTCTACGCGAGCGATTTAACCTGTAGGGTCGCCATCGACCCTACTTCACAAGTCTGCGCTTGGTATACGGGGTTGCGGGCGCTTCTGCGGGATTTTCAGGCCACGGATGCTTCGGGTAACGCCCGCGCATTTCTTTTCTAACTTCCAGATAACTGTCCCGCCAGAAGCTGGCTAGGTCCTGAGTAATCTGCAGCGGTCGCTGCGCCGGAGACAGTAAATGGATAACCAGCGAGATCCGCCCATCGGCAATGGTTGGCGTATCGAGACAGCCAAACATTTCCTGTAGTTTGACCGCTAGTACTGGTGGTTTATGGCTATAGTCGACCGTCACGCTGGAGCCGGAGGGCACGGCAATTTGTTCTGGCGCTAATCTTTCCAATTCCAGAGGTAACGGCCAGATTAGGCTGCTTTGTAATATGCGCTGCAGGTCGAGGGATTGAAAATCCTGTAATTTACGCACTCCCCCGAGATAAGGCAAAAGCCAAGTTTCCAGAGAAGCGAGTAAACTCTTATCAGACATGTCAGGCCATCGGTTACTCTCTCCATCACCTTCCAGGTCATGTAATAGCTGTACCCGATTACGCCACTGCTGCAGCGTCGGTGTCCACGGCAGCAGCGTCAACCCCCGGCCGCGCACTACGCCTAGCAAGGCCTGCTCACGGGCCTTTTCAGGTATCGCGCTCATCGGATCGCGTGCTAGCAGCAGCTGTCCCACCAGGGTACGACGTTCGGTGATGAATTGATCCGTCCTATCGTTCCACTCGACACAATCCTCATGTCTTACCATGGGCGACAAAATTTCGCCAAAGCATGCAGAATTTAGTGCTACTGCAGAAAATATCCGGTCTGCAGACTCACCGCTGTGGCCGCCTATTTCAGCCACCACCAACCATTCTTTTCCCGCCAGTCCGTCTTCTGGTGGCAGTAATGCACTGCGGCCATTGCTAAGTTGGTACTCGCCGGGCGCACCTTGGGCTCGAATTTTTGCCACCCGGTCCGGGTAAGCGCTAGCCAGTAACACGCCTAATACATCGTCATGGGCGACGGCCAATGAAAATCGCCTCGGCTTGTGGACCCCGGTGGCCACCCTGGCATACCGTCGAGCCTGCTGCCAGGTCCGCTTAAACCAGCCCTGTAGAGGCTTGGGACAAAGCAGTTCACCCATCAACAAAGAGATGGTGATGCTCAAGTCCGCACCCCGCTCAGTCATCGGATTACGCTCAGAAAGCACGGCAGCCACCAGGCACGCGGTTTCTGTCGAATCGATGTCGCAACCCACTAACAGCATATGTGCCAGCCTTGGGTGCAAAGGGATTTGCGCGAGGCGAACCCCGTGCGGAGTAAGTTGCCACTGATCACTGCTGCCGCGAAATGCGGCGCCACAGGATTCCAGTACTGCAACAGCTTGGGCAAAGGGGCCCGGTGGCGGTGCGTCTAGCCAGCGTAAATCGGCGGGCTGATCCACTCCCCAGGCCAGAAGTTGCAGTGCCATTGGCGCCAAATCCGCCTGAAGAATCTCCGGCGTACCAAAAGCCACTAGTCGACGCTGCTGTTCCTCAGTCCACAAACGGTAGCAAACACCGGGAGCTGTGCGACCCGCCCTCCCCATGCGTTGTTCCGCTGAGGCCCGCGAAATTCTCCGCGTACTGAGGCGAGTCATACTGGTCGCTGGATCAAATACGGCCTCTCTAACCAGCCCGGAATCGACCACCGTGTGCACACCCTCGATGGTTAAGCTGGTTTCAGCAATATTGGTCGCCAACACCACCTTGCGAATACCCTCCGGTGGCGGCTTGATAGCCAGTTCCTGCTGTTGCAGTGGCAGCCCGCCATAAAGCGGAGCCAGTCTCACAGGCTCCTTGCTTGCCTCGCCAACCAACGGTGCCAAATCCCGGCCCGTGCGATTAATCTCACTTTGGCCAGGCAAAAAAACCAAAATATTTCCGGTGGTTTCTCTTAGCGCTTCTAATACTGCGTGCACCACCCGCGGAACGATTGGGTCACGCAGTTGCAAAGCCTGGCCATAGCGGACCTCAACGGGAAACTGTCGCCCCTGGGAGCTAACGATGGGCGCGCCACCCAGCAGCTCAGCAATGCGCTGCCCATCCAGCGTTGCCGACATCACGAGTAGCTTTAAATCGGTGGCCGGTCGAAACAATTCCCGTGCCTGTAAAGTCAGTGCCAGGCCAAGGTCTGAGTCCAGGTTTCGCTCATGGAATTCATCGAAGACTATAAGGGCGACACCTTCCAGTGAAGGGTCTGTCTGCAACTGCCTGGTCAAAACGCCTTCGGTAATCACTTCAATTCGGGTGTGCTCACTAACATTGGTGTCGAGGCGAATTCGGTACCCAACCGTGTCGCCCACGCTCTCTCCCAGTAACTGCGCCATTCTGGCTGCACTGGCTCGGGCGGCCATGCGTCTGGGCTCCAACACTAGAATCTTGCCGCCGCGTAGCCATGGCTGATTCAATAACGCCAATGGCACGACCGTTGTCTTACCTGCCCCGGGCGGCGCTTGCAGAACAACATCGTCACACTCCATCAGGCTCGCTTTCAGCTTATCCAGCACCGCGTAAATCGGCAGATCATGTTGTGACTCTATAACCATCTAGCCATAGTAGCCGAGCGACGTGATGCTGGCTATCGAGATACTGCAGAGCTCGGGTCACCGCGACCTTGAATACTGCCGGAGTGATTGGAAAGGCGCACCATACCGCAGCAACGCGCACCACAATGAGGCCCACTATACTTCGTGAAATGCGACCGAGGCGCACGAATATCGAAATATTCACACTCGGCAACTATGTAATGCTTTTGTCTTAAACTACCGTTACTGTTCTCGAGGACTTGACCGAGACCTTGCTTTCTTTCTGGAGCAGCAACAAGCTTCTTCAATAGCCTTAAGCATTTGCATCTACTGCCTGGCAAGCCCGCCAGTTGGAGGCACCAATGGGCTTTACCAAGATTGATGACCACATAGAATCGATCAAAAAAGCTGCTGCCAAGCGGCAGCCTACTGTCGCCTTCTTTGATCTTGACGGGACCTTAATCGCTGGCTACTCAATTATTGCCATGGCACTCGAAACCGCTCGCAGAGGCGCAAAACGCGGCCAATTGAAAGATTCCGCGAGCCTTATCAAAGATGTGCTGCGGCACAAAACAGGCGGGAATGGTGGCAACTACCACCGTCTTGTTCGGCGACTGAGCCGCGCACTGGTAGGAATGTCAGAGGACTCGCTCTTCGATATAGGCTACCAGGCTTACCAAAAGTCGCTCGCCAAAAACCTCTACCGGGAAGCAATCGCGTTAGTCGAAGCACATCGAGAAGCCGGTCACCACTTGGCCATAGTCACGTCGGCATCACGCTATCAAGCCGCGCCAATTGCCAGGGTGCTAGGCATCGACCAAATCTGCTGCACGCAACTGGAAGTGATCAACGGACATTTCAGTGGCAAGGCTGTCGCCCCGATGTGTTATGGCGAGGGCAAGACGCTGGCCGCCCGCCGCGTCACCAAGCAGCTGCAAACAAAGCTGGAATATTGCTGGTTCTACAGCGATTCCAGCGCCGATCTACCTCTGCTACGCGAGGTTGGGCACGCCGTCACCGTTAATCCTTCCAGACGACTCGCTGCATATGCCGACTCGAAGGGCTGGCCACAACTGTTTTTTGAGACTCGCGGAATGCCAAGCATTGAGTCAATTTTTCGCACTGGCCTCACAGCGCAAACGCTGGCGGCTACAGCCCTTATCGGTGCCGTGAGTAATCGCCTGGGCATGGCAAATGACACAAACGCCAATATGCTGACCCGCGTGCTGGGCGATGTAGGCAGCGGCGTAGCCGGACTAGATTTCGAAATTGAGGGCTTGGAAAACCTCCGGCACAAAGAGCCTGTTATTTTCATCTTCAACCACCAGAGTCTGCTCGACGCCTTCGTGCTCGCCCATCTTCTGCGTGAAAATGTAGTGGCATTTTGTAAAAAGGAAGTTGCTAACACACCGCTACTGGGGCCCTTGATGCGGCAGGTCGAAACTATCTTTGTGGACCGCGATGACAATAACCAGGGTGCTGTATTGCAACGGGCTATGGAAGTTCTAGCCAGCGGCCGTTCACTGGTCATTGCCCCCGAGGGAACGCGCAGCACCCTGGGCAACGTCCAGGCATTCAAGCACGGTGCTTTTTTCCTCGCCAAGAAAGCTCGGGTGCCAATTGTCCCAATCGTTTTACACAACGTGAAAGACGCCTTACCCAAAGGCGGTCTGATTATCCGCCCCGCTACAATTCGGATCACGGTACTTCCTCCAATGCAGGCCTCGCAATTGGGATCCGTACGGCAGGCGTGTCAAAAACTCGAATCTTTGTACATCGAGCACCTGGGCAAGTCCAAACTCACAGCTCTGCCATTCGAAGCCAATGCCTGACCTAATGCGCGGTTGAGCGACGAAGACATCGGGGGGCTGGTACACTGGCAGCATGCTCTGATGAGGGAATGCCTGTGACGTATTTAATTCTGGGAGTCGCACTATTTACCCTAATACACCTCTTACCCGATGCAACCGAGCGATTAAAGAGTGATCTAAAAACCCGATTGGGCGCCGGCGGCTACAAAGGCGTGTTTACTGTGCTTACTCTGAGCACCTTCATCCTGATAATTTTGGGGTGGCGCAGCGCTCAGTAGCAATCCCTATACCTGCCGGTTATCGAACTCAAGCCGCTCGCATTAGGCCTAATAGTACTTGCGTTCTTACTGATGGTAGTCAGCGGGATGAAATCTCGCATAAAACATCTTGTTCGGCATCCGCAGCTTACCGGTGTAGTCATCTGGGTCAAAGAGCCGCCCCGGGGTTGGGGGGCGGAATTTGGGATTATTGCTACCACACGGTTACGGTGGCTGTGGTAATTTACTTACACCCCTGGATTGCCGACATGCCGGTATTGTAGGTTGACGAACACTAGGGCGTGATCAACACCTTTTCGCCGGTTGCCTGTTTACTGTAGATTGCCAGGGCTTGGAGACTTAACGCCCCTGCCAACGTGACTCGCTCAGTGTAGTGACTGGCAAAGGTAGTATCAATTTCCGCCGCCACCCGGTGGCGCATTTCCATAACCTTAGCCATTCCCGCCTTTTGCAAAAAGGGCGTCAGCAACCATCCACCCAGCCCCCAGGTAAGGCCGAAGGCACGGTTAAGGATTGTCGGACCGCGATCTAAACCACCGTATATATAAACCTGTTTATAGATGTCCGACCCATAGCGGCTGTAATCATCCATTTGTTGCGTTGCTGCACTCTCCATGCAGGCCAAAATCTGACTTGCCAACTTACCACCGCCAATCGCATCAAATGCCAAGGTAGCGCCGGTTTCTATCAATGCCGCAGTTAGTTCTACATAAAAAGTATCCGAGGAGGAGTTCACCACATATTTTGCACCCATACCGCGCAGTAATTCCTCCTGCTCAGGCTTTCGTACAATATTAATCAGATCAACGTCCTCGGCCTGGCACACCCGATTTAACATCTGGCCAAGATTGGAGGCTGCTGCAGTATGAACCAGCGCAGTGTGATTTTCCGTACGCATAGTTTCAACCATGGCCAGAGCGGTCATCGGATTAACGAAGCAGGAGGCACCCTGCTCCGCAGTAGTGCCTTCATTAAGCGGCAGGCATGCCATCACGTTAACGCAGCGGTATTGGCAGTACATATCACCACCTACCAAACCCACTGTTTGCCCCATTAGCGCCTGTGCTGCATCGGAACTACCCGCACTGATAACGACGCCCGCACCCTCATTGCCCACTGCCAGCGATTGGCCAACCCGGGGAGCAACCATTTTCATTAATCCCGCAGGTATATCCGCCGTTAAAATAGGACTCTCCGCGGTGCCAGAAACGCGGGCCGTCGAAGGGTCTGCCGGACCTAAAAGCAGCGCTAGGTCCGAAGGATTAATGGGTGTAGCTTCCATCTTCACCAGAACCTCATCCGGGCCTGGCTCGGGCACAGGAACCTCAACCAATGATAGTTCCAGTGTATTGTCATCTTTTATTAATGACCGCAGTTGTAGTCCGGTATTGCTCATCGTAGCTCCTCGTGGACCCATGGAGGGTCGATTCAGGGTAATAGTGAAATCCGTTCCGCCGCCGCGGGGGTTCGGAGAACGCCTTATTCAGCGCGGGTCCGCGTAGCAGCACTCTAGCGGAATTTAACCACACCCGATACCCTGAAGACCTTAGCGGTGGCTCTTGCTATAATTGCTGCCCAGAAAAAAGTGAAGGTTCGCCATGTCCACCTTTGAAAAAGACTTCAATCCGCTGGCCGAAGAAGAGGTGCTGCAACGGCACATTAAAAAGGCTTTGAGAACGCCAGCTCCGAGCGGGAATGTGCTGGACATTCCTTATCAAGTGATCAAACGACTGTTCAGCCCCATTACTATTGGCGCGGAAAAAATTCCAGATCGGCCCTGTCTGTTCATAGGCAACCACTCCCTGTTTGCACTCGATGGCTGGGTGCTGGGGCCCATCATGCTGAAAGAGCAAGGGCGCTTCCTGCGCGGATTGGGAGACAGGTTTTTATTTGCCAATGACAAAGTAGGGAATGCCGTTATGAAGATGGGCGGCACCATGGGCCATCCGGCTGTCTGCACCGCGCTAATGGAAAAAGGGCATGATCTGCTGGTGTTCCCAGGTGGTGCCCACGAAGCGGTAAAGCGCGCAGACGATATGTATCAATTGCAGTGGAAGGAGCGCTACGGTTTCGTCAAGTTGGCACTGAAGCACGGTTACACCATTATGCCTTTTGGCATGGTCGGGCCAGACGAATTTTATTCTCACTTGATAGAAGGAGAAGAGCTACCAGAATCTGCGCTGGGAGGTATTTTGAAACGCTTGGGGGTGCTTGATGAGAATACCAGGCCCGATATGTTACCACCCATTCCTATCGGAGCACTGGGCAGTCTGTTTCCCAAACCAAAGCGCTGCTATCTAGGTTTTGGCAAGCCCGTACACCTGACAGCACAAACGAAAAAACCCACCAAAACTCAGCTAACTAAAATTCGTAATCAGGTTGCCAGCGAAATAGAACAACAATTAGCACAGCTACTAATAATGCAGCAGCAGGGACGCAATGACGAGGGTCTGCTGCGCCGTATTCTGTCGATCTAACACGAGCGCCCTACTCTGCCATGACCCGCGCAAGCCTTTCCGGATGGCGCCAGGTACCACCGAAAACGCGCAGGCCATATACCAGCGCCAACAACAGTAATGTCGCCACGAAGACCCACCAGCTGACGATGGGCTCAAATTCCCAGACCATAATCACCAAATACTGCACTAGCAGCATTATTAGATGCAGAACAATCGATGTCACCATAAGCCAGCGAGTATCGCCCGCGCCGCGCAAGGTTCCGGAACAAATCAAAATGACAGCATCGGCCATCACGTAAGTGGTCAGACCAATCATCATCTTGGACCCCAGTTCTCTAATCTCAGTAAAGTCCTCCCCGGGCGTGGCGAAAAGCTCCAATAGCTCAAAGCGAAAGACGATAAAGCACAAGCCCATGAGGCCTGAGTAGGTCAGCGCGATCAAAAAGCCTGATGAAATCACTGCACTGGCGCGCGACAAATCCTGCGCACCTACATAGCGACCGATAAGGCTAGTGATAGCAATGTTAATACCCACCAGTGGAACAAATGACAACATATCCCAGTTAAAGACGATGGCCATTGCCGCCCCCTCACTGACCCCGTAGGACTGAAACATCAGTAAGAACAGATTGAAGGTGCCTGCGCCGATGAAGAGTTCAAAGCCAGAAGGAAACCCTAGCCGCAGGTATCGCTTTAGAATCCCGGTCTTGAGCTTGAACGATTCGAGCACCGAAAATTTCTCGCGGTTGGAACGATTGAAGTAGAAAAGCAAATACACCGCTATCGAAAAAATAGTGGATATCACGGTTCCCAAAGCAGCACCCCGAATCCCCATCTCAGGGGCGCCGAATACACCAAAGATAAGAACATAACTCAGAGGGATGTTCATTGCCACGCCAAGAAGATCACTGACCATGACCACGCGGGTCACCGCAATGCCTGAGAAGTAGCAGGCGAGACAGGTTTTAAGCAGCGCAAAGCCTGCACCGCTCATCAGCATGAAGTAGTACTGCCGCTCCAATACCACCATGGCAGGATCGTGGCCCATAGCCTCGAACAGCTGGCTTACGTAATAGGTGACAACTGCTACCACTGGCAAGATCGCCAGAGTCAACAAGAATCCCTGGGTTACCACCTGCGGACATTTGCGGAACTCTCCTGCACCCAGGTACTGCGCAACCAGAGCATTGCCGTAGGACAAAATACCGTTGAACAGGGCTATGCTAACAAAAAAGCTGACACCCCCACCCAGGGTAGCCGCGATATGCATGGCGTCAATGCGCGACATGAAAATTCGATCAGTAAACACCATGACCGCGAAAGCGCCCTGAGATACCATCATCGGTAACGCCAGATAGAAGAGCTCTTTCAGTGTTGATCTGGAAAACACAGTAACGGCAACGTAGACAGGAAGGAGGCCATATTCTCCATATTCTTATATACTTGTCTACGCAAGAATTCAGGCTTAATACAACGAGGGCAGTAATGACCAGAAAAAAGACCCTGATAGTCTCTCTGCTTCTCCTGATGACCCTGTCGGCGGCTTACCTAACTTTCTATTACGTCCCGCGGGCGGCGCTGTTTCAGGACCGCACGGCCATTCTCGCAACGCCGGCATCAGTGGGCTTATACTTTGAGGATGTAGAACTCCAGCCAGGCGATAAGCCTCTAAAGTTGGCCGCCTGGTGGATACCCGCGACCAGCCCGGTCGCAAAAATGGTTTTCGTGCACGGCGGGGGCTCGAATCGCGACAGCAAGTTTTTCCAGGCACTCGATTTCTATCGAGCAATTAATGCGCGGGGTGTCTCGGTACTAACGCTAGACCTTCGCAATCATGGTGAATCTGACGGCGACGGCAAGGGACTTAAGTTCGGCGCCAGTGAATACGCCGATGTACTGGCGGCGATTGAGTGGTTGGACGAAAAGTCCCCTCGCACTCCAGTATTGGCCATGGGCAAATCAATGGGGGGCGCAACCGTTATTCATGCCACCGAACACGGTGCCCGGCTTGATGGGTTGGTTCTACTCGACCCAGTGCTCGATACTCAATCCGCGCTTATCAATGGTATTTGGGCAGGATCGGGAATACCTCGATTTTTACTGACCCCCGCAGTCCGTGCTGCGGTAAGTCAATATGATCTTCCGCAGGGTCACATCGACGCGCTAGAGCTCGCCACGGACCTGGATTTGCCAATACTAATAATTCAGGACCCAGACGATCCGGTCACTGTCGCGGAGTTTGCCAGGGAACTCGCTTCGCGTAACCGCCACGTCACGCTCTGGGAAGCTCCAGGTATTGATTCAATGAATGAAAAAATAGTGTGGAAAGGTCGATGGGGCAGTCATGTAGCCGCGTTCCACCTGCATCCGGAGCTGACCCTGGCAACGATCATGTCATTTATTCAATCCCTGAAGACTTAGACCTGACAAGGTTGGTGTCACAACGTATTACCTTAAGCCCGTGGGCCTCGACTACGGCGTAACAATCAGCGCTTGGGTATACCCCGTCAGCCAATGTTGCGGCCATGTCCTCAGCGGTCTCTATAGAGGCGTCACCTAACAAAGGAAAGTCAATTTCCAACGATTCCGCAAGGCTATAGGTTTTTCCGTCCGAGCCCTGCAAACTCAATGTAGGCGCCTGCTCCCCTACTTTTAGGAATTCAGCGGACGCTACAGAAGACAGACTGACCACCAGTATTAGCGCAAAAAATTGACCCAATCTCATACAAACCGCGGGCTCAGCGGCCTTAGTTACTTCTTCCGATCTTCACTACTGAACTGGCAATAGCAGTTAAAACTCCAGCCTCATTGTATACCTGCGACTCGAGGAACACGGTCTTATAGTGTGCTTTAACTATCCGGCCTACCGCTTTTGATTTACCCGCCAAGGTAGGTTCCAGGTAACTGGTATTAACGTCTAGGCTGGCCACCATAGTAACTTCGGGGTCTGAGCTAAAAATTGCATGACTCATCGAGGCATCAAGCATCGCCGTCACAAACCCACCCTGCACAATATTAACGCTGTGGCAAAAATCGCGACTGAGATCAAACTCTATGGTGCAACTGCCCTCGTCTATATCGAAATCTACGAGTACGCCGCCCATCATTGAGAAGAACGCAGGCGCGTTCGCATTTAACTGATCGATCCTTTGCTGCTTGGTCATTGGTTTACCACATCAAGTCATCCGGTATTTGATAGTCAGCATAGGGATCGTCTTCGTCGATGACTTCTTTGCTAGCTTCATTCAGGACTAGCACATAACTGGCATCTCGTTGCTGAATTTTCAGTGCGACCGGCGCAGGCACCAATTCGTAAGCGCCGTTGTAGGCAACGATGGCAATTCGCCCCTTACTGAGTTGCGCTAGTAGTTGCGAAGTGACATAGATCTTTTTGATCTTGCTGCCATCGGGAAACTGATAGGCGATCTCACCACCGTCGCGGCCAATACGGTTCATTTCAATCAACTGTTTAACCTGGGCGGCCAAAGCGCGAGTCTCAGCCACCTCCTGGTTCTGTCGATTGATCTGGCGGTCACGCTCGGTCTTTTCAGCAGCCGTTTTTTTGACCTGCTCCCGAGTTTCGTTCACCTCTTCCTGGCCCTTGGGTGTTTTCTTGGCCGCTTTGCGCTTTTCCTTACTCAACTGCTTGGCCTTTTTGGCATCGACCATGCCCGCCTTAAGCAATTGATCCTGAAGTGAAGCCATAACCCTAACCCCGAAGAATAAATTGACCCGGAGATTATCGGGATTGGGGACATCGGGTGCAACCCACAATTAAGCCTCGAGCCTCAATTGTTGCAGGACTGTGGTCTGCCACAGGCAATTCGTCTCCCTACAGTACATGTAGTTGATTAATACATGTGTGCCTGTAGAATCAATGCAATCCTAGTATTGGGAAAATCAGAATGAGCAACACACCTGCTTCGAACACCCGCACGGCCGGACCGGAAAAATGGCCGTTCCGTTGGGACCTACTGCTGCGCTACCGCTATATCGAAACCATTGCCTTATGGGAGGGCCGCCTAACCACAAGGCACCTGTGCGACACGTTCGGTATCGGCAGACAACAGGCCAGCAAGGACATCAACTGCTATATCCGTGAGGTGGGCCCTGGCAATCTGGAGTACGACAAGTACCTCAAGGGTTACAAGCCAACCGCTGAATTTTTACCACAAGTGACGCAGGGCCTGGCAGATGAGTATCTGCATTTGATGGCACGCAATAACGAGCTGCTTAATATCTTTGAATCACTTTCTCTGAACATGGCAAATGTCGAGGTCTTGTCGGTGCCGGTGCGCGATGTGAAGCCGGAAATGTTACGTCCCTTGATGCAGGCTGCCCGGCAAGGCAAGAGGCTGGATGTAGACTATGTTTCCATTAACAATCCCGACCGGGAAGGACGCATTATTGTACCGCATACATTAGTCTACGCCGGCTTGCGCTGGCATGTACGTGCATGGTGCGAAAAGAACAGCGAATATCGCGACTTTGTTCTCAGCCGATTTCGCGACGTACCCGACATTATGGACGAGTCGGTACATGGCTCAGAGGGTGATGAAGAGTGGAATACGCATGTCACGATACGCATCATTCCAGATCCCAGACTCAACAACGATCAACAGCAGGTCGTCGCTGTCGATTATGGCATGACTAACGGGGCGCTGGAGATCGAGACCCGAGGGAAGCTGGTGCCCTATGCCTTGAAGTTACTTCACATTGATCCCAGCGAGACCAGAGACGATCCCAGTGCACAGCAAATTATAGTGGCTAACCTGAATGAGTTGAGAAAATGGTTGTTTCACTGAAACAGGGTAATCATCGTACCGGCCCGTTTAAAAAAACGAGGCTTGCTGTCGGAATCATATCAAAAAGTTTACCCAAGTTGGCGCGAATCAATTCCCTGCATTGCTCAACAAGTCTCAACAGATCGATATTAGTATGCAAAGCACCACGCCATAAAACCTGCTCAGTTGCTTGGTCATAGATGGCAACTACGACCGTACTTTTGTGGTACTCCCGTGATGCCACGAAAGCCTGTGTGAGATGAAATTCTGGCGCTCTGAGGGTCCTCGCAGATGACTGCGTCAGTTGATCTAGAGTATCCTCGGAACACGCGGCCAGAAGGGCTCGTCGCGCGGACTAACGTGCAGGTAGATACAAAGGTAATGGCGTGTCTGTTATGATCTCAATGTGATCCGGCATTTTTGGCGATAGTAAATATCTAAGGGTTCACACGTTACAGGACTCTGGGTTTTCAGTGGGCGCTTCATTCGATAAACTGAAATAAGATCGAGTTCAATGCAGGGAAAATTATGGACCTGAAACGAGGCAAAATCCATAACCGGAGGAGTGAATGCCTGAACTCGAAGAATATAAAAAAGCTTATTCTCAAGAGTCTTTTTGGGAAAAACTAAAAAAATTCGCTAAAGTCGCAGGGGTAGAAGTCATCGAAAAAGCACTCTTGCTCTACTACGCGGGCCAAGAGGAGAAGGCACCAGCCTGGGCCAAAGCGACGATCGCAGCATCGCTAGGTTATTTTATCGCTCCGCTGGACGCAATAATCGATATCACGCCCGGTTTGGGCTATGCCGATGACCTGGGTGTACTTGCTCTGGCGATTGCGGCAGTAGCTGCGTACATCAATGATGATGTACGCGCAAAAACCGCAGAAAGAATTCAGCAGTGGTTTGGCGATGACGCTGCAAAAACTGCCGCCGTGACTGAAGAAAAAAAACCCAATAGCGCTACTCGCTGAAGTTGATCTGAGCAGGCGCAGGCGCAGGGCGGCTACATTTTGTGTACTGTTACTGGCAAAACAATAAGATCTTTGGAGAACTCATGTCGAAATGGATAATAGGTATTCTGGTGATAATTACTGCAGGATTGGGTCTTGCATATTTCAGTGCGGACGAGGACACGCGTAATATTATCGCCCACATGCCCACCGACCGTAACGTGCTGTTTTGGTCGACACCTCAGCGCGATGCGACCTTTCGCGCGCTCGACCGGATCCCGATTTTAGCCAAGAGCAATACTATCAAATCCGGAGGCACTACTTTCGCACTCCCAAAGGGTGAGCCAATCACTATCACCACCAATGTCAGCGCCTATATGAGTGATCAGCGCACAGCAGGCCTGGTCATTATCCAGAACGGCAAAGTTCGGCTTGAAAAATACGGGCTTGATTTTGATGCCGAAGGACGATGGACCAGCTTCTCGGTCGCCAAATCGTTTACGTCGACCCTCGTTGGTTTTGCGATTAAGGACGGTTTTATCAATAGCATAGAGGATAAAGTTTCCTTCTATATTCAGGATTTAGAGGGGTCTGTCTATGATGATGTCTCGATCAAGCAACTGCTGACAATGACATCTGGCGTTGCGTGGAATGAAGATTATGAAGACACGAATAGTGATGTCGCGCGCTTCAATGAACATAAAGCGGAGACGGGGGTTGATGTAACTGTCAGCTATATGCGCAGGCTTACGCGCGAGGCGCCCGCTGGCAGTCAATGGGTTTACAAGACGGGCGAAACTAATCTGATCGGCGTATTGGTCAGCTCAGCGACCAACAAGAGGCTATCGGATTATCTTACGGAAAAAGTCTGGATACCTTTTGGTATGGCCCAGGATGCGAGCTGGCTGCTGGGTTCTACGGGACATGAAATCAGCGGCTGCTGCATTCAAGCGTCAACCCGCGATTTCGCACGCTTCGGTCTGTTTATGCTCGGTGACGCAATGATTGACGGGAAAGCGTTACTGCCCGAAGGCTGGATCGCACAGGCGACGACTAAGCAAGCCGATATAGGCGTTTCGGGTAGGGGGTATGGCTATCAATGGTGGACTTATGATGACGGTAGCTATGCGGCTCAGGGTATATTCGGGCAGGGCATTTTTATCGACCCAAAAAGAAAACTGGTCATAGCCTCCAACAGCAATTGGCCCAAGGCTACTGATGAAGACACGGTGGGCGCACAACGCGATGCTTTCTATAAAGCGGTCCAGGCAGCTTTGGACGCAGAGGGGATTTAGCTTTCTTCAATCATGAAGCGGCGACCGTTTTACAAGAGCTATTTTGCTCAAGATTCGTATGTAAATTACCTACCAAGTGGACCTAAAGCCCTTGAATGGTACGCTAATTCTCTGGATGTCCTGCAACACATCTGCCGGGATAACCGGTAAATTATCGGACGATAGGCTAGCATACATCATGTCAATTGCGCCCCCAAAGCGCTGCTCTATAGACGTAGCAATTTGATCATAGCGCCCGAATGCTGCAAACAAAGACAGCACGTCGTCGCTTATTTCAGCGGCTAACTGATCCCAAAGTCCCGCCTTGGTCATTGTATTGAGTTTGCGTCCCAGGTCGCCCAAATCGTGGTGCTCCAACACAGGCCAATAACTCGGCGTCGAGCCATAAAAAGCAATCCGATAACGGACCCACTCAAGCGCCCCCGCAACCTCTTCATCGGTCTGGCCCGTCGCCAAAAAACCGCCGCCAGAAATTTGAAACTCCTCGCGAGGTTTAGCCGACTCAGCAAGCCCCGACTTTATCCGCGGCATTGCGACGTCTTCGATGTAGGCACGCGTACAAAACGGATGTAAATGAACGCCATCGCACGCCTCGCCAGCGAGCTTGAGCATGTTTGGGCCCACAGCAGCAATCGTAACCGGCACCGGAGGCTGATCAGTGGAATCAGGTACGAAGTTTGGGGTCATCAGCGTAAATTTATAATGCTCGCCTCGAAATTCCAGCTTTTCGCCTAGCTGCCAATTACGCCAGATAGCCCGCAAGGCATTTACATATTCGCGCATGCGAGGTACCGGAGCAGACCATGGAACGGAAAAACGACTCACATTATGCGCTTTAATCTGTGGGCCCAAACCCAAAACAAAACGTCCGTGAGAGGCCTTTTGTAAATCCCAGCAAGTATTAGCGATCACCATAGGCGATCGCGGGAAGGCAATAGCTACCGCTGTACCAACCTTTATTTTTTTTGTAGAAATCGCAGCAACACCTAATGGCATAAACGGCTCGTGGCGGTTCTCCATGGTGGATATCTGATCGTAGCCCGCGAATTCTGCATCTTCGGCAGATTGCTGGACATTATTGAGGTCCTGCTGTGGTAATACAGTCATTACTTGCATATAAATGAGTCCAGAAGGTCCCTGTCGATTGATAGGGAGAATTATTACTGTCAGTAAGCCGGCTTTCGGCTTGTGGTTCAGCCTGTCAAGGGCACGGGCTTCCCATCGGGGGCAACATTCACGAATGTGATTTTAGTGACGAACAATGGCACATCAGTAGCAGCCAGTTTTTCGCCAATGACTTCAATCGTGTAGGTGGCCGAGGTGCTGCCCTGCCGGACGAGCTGAACGTCGAAACACAGTAGCTCACCCGGCTGAATCGGATTCTTGAAGTTGACCTCGCTCAAAGATACCGTTACCAGGCGATTGCCCGGGAAATCGAGACTAGCGGTGATGTACGCCGATTCGTCCACCCATTTAAGCAGATTACCTCCGAACAGGTAGCCCTGATCGTTGAGGAATTCCGGTAGCACCAGTTTTCTGTGTTTCACGTTACACCCTATCCAGACCCCATTGCCAAGGCGGACATTGTACTGCGAGTTGTCGTTTGAATGAAGACACAAAACTGTGGCGTCGAAAATTGCAGACTCAATCAGAGGGTCCTTGTAGTTAGACAGAAAGTGGACATGAGTGGTCCACGCAGATCTCTCAGGCGTAGTTTTATTATCCTCAGCATCGCTGGGGTACTTAGCGCTAACAAACACTCAAAGGATATCTACATGAAAACTGTCACAAAATTCTTAACATCACTTGCTTTTTTTGGCGCCATGTCGGGTGCCGCTTTTGTTAACGCCGGCGGCCATGCAGACGGACATACCATGGAAAAGCCAAACATCGTGGAAGTCGCTGCAAGCAATGAAGACTTCACAACCTTGGTGGCCGCTGTGCAGGCAGCCGGCTTGGTAGAAGTATTGTCTGGCGAAGGACCTTTTACGGTCTTTGCACCGACCAACGAAGCGTTTGCGAAGTTGCCAGAAGGTACCGTGGAAATGTTGCTTTTGCCAGAGAACAAAGATAAGTTGGTCGCTATACTGACCTATCACGTCGTCTCTGGTGATGTATCTGCCGCACAAGTCGTAGAACTCACAGAGGTTACAACAGTGCAGGGTGGAACAGCGGCAGTAAGCGTGACAGAAGCCGGTGTTACCATTGGTGGAGCTAAGGTGATCATCACTGATCTTGAGGCCTCTAATGGTGTGGTCCATGTCATCGACACAGTCATCATGCCTTCATAAGGCAAACCTGAAAGCCGCAGGCTTCGCTCAGGCGAAGTCTGCCATCCTCATAGCGCCTCCCCCAGAAAGTCCCTGTAAAGCGAAGTTCAAATGATCCTAAGTCTTGATCATTATGCAGCTTGTCTTAACGCGTACACTCTCGATTCCGTCTTGATCCCTCTGCTGAACAATAACCCTCGTGCCGATGTCCCTGTGACTTGTACTTCATCTTAGCTGCCACTTCGACTATTGTGGGATCCACTAAACAACACTGGAAGCATAGCGATGGACCAACTAAAGGGCAAAACCGCTATTGTGACGGGTGCGGCACGCGGCCTGGGTCGTGCCTATGCACAGGCTCTGGCGGCCGAAGGCTCCGCAGTACTGGCGTGTGACATCAACAGTTGTGAGGACACTGTTGCCAGTATCATCGACGCCGGCGGACAAGCTTCGGCTTGTACCGCCGACGTAGCCGATATGGCCAGTTGCACAGCAATGGCGGTGCAGGCCATGGCAGACTTTGGCAGTATCGACGTACTGGTCAATAATGCGGCTCTATACGCGGATTTGCGCGGCGCACGCTTCGAGAAACTGGACGAAGATCAGTGGGACGCTGTGATGAACATCAACGTCAAAGGCTTATGGCAATGTTGCAAGGCCGTGGTAGGCCCAATGCGCGAGGCTGGCGGCGGCTCCATCATTAACATCTCTTCGCTGGCAGCAGTCTATGGGCTACCCTATGGCCTGGATTATGTCGCCTCCAAAGGCGCGGTGATCAGTATGACGCGTGGTATGGCGCGCGAGCTTGGAGGCGATAATATAAGGGTCAATGCAGTGGCCCCGTCGGCCGTGATGACCGAAGGCACTGAGCAGTTTTTTGGCGAGAAGCTGGAGAAAGCCAAGACTGTCATCGCTGCAGGTCAGGTTATCCAGCGCAACCTTGAGACCACTGATTTGACCGGTACTATTATTTACCTGGCTTCCGATAACAGCACTTTTGTCACTGGCCAGACTCATATGGTAGATGGTGGATCTTGGTTTTTATAAAGCCGCCCCGCCCTGCTGCGCTAGAACGTTCAGAGGATTAATAACATGGCAGTTGAGCAAACTTACCCGGAAATTCGTGATGCAATGGTAAAGCTGTGTAGACAGTTTCCTGGAGAATACTGGCGCAATCTTGATCAAGAGAAAATTTATCCCACCGAGTTTGTGCGTGCCCTGACCGAAGCCGGCTACCTCTCGATATTAATTCCCGAGGAGTACGGTGGCAGCGGTCTACCCTTGAGTGCCGCCTGCGCGGTACTGGAAGAAATTCACCGAAGCGGAGGCAATGGCGGCGCCTGTCATGCACAGATGTACACCATGGGCACTCTGCTGCGCCATGGCTCTGCTGAGCAAAAAGCACAGTACTTACCAGGAATCGCGGATGGTTCCCTGCGCCTGCAAGCCTTCGGTGTAACGGAGCCTACCAGCGGCACGGATACCTCGCGTATTCGTACCAACGCTGTACGCGACGGTAATGACTACGTGGTCAACGGCCAGAAGGTTTGGATCTCACGTACCCAGCATTCCGACCTAATGATTTTGTTGGTACGTACATCACCGCGCGAAGCGAGTACTAAACACACGGACGGGATGTCTGTGCTGCTGGTAGATATGCGCGATGCGGTAGGCAATGGCCTTACTATCAAGCCTATCGACACCATGATGAACCATGCCACTACTGAGTTATTTTTTGACGATCTGAGAGTACCGGCTAAAAATCTGATCGGCGAGGAAGGCAAAGGCTTTCGGTGTATTCTCGACGGTATGAATGCAGAGCGTATTCTTATCGCCGCCGAATGCATTGGTGACGCTCGCTGGTTTACCCGGAAGTCGACAGAATATGCCTGCAACAGATCCGTATTCGGCCGACCGATTGGACAGAACCAAGGTGTTCAGTTCCCCATCACCAGGGCGCATATCCAGAGCGAAGCAGCCGCGTTGATGGTACAGAATGCGGCGGATCTGTACGATGCTGGGGAGTCTGCCGGAGCTGAGGCGAACATGGCCAAACTGCTGGCATCCGAAGCGTCCTGGGCGGCAGCTGACACCTGTATACAAACATATGGTGGCTACGGATTTGCGGTCGAGTACGACGTAGAACGCAAGTTCCGCGAGACCCGCTTGTATCAGGTGGCACCGGTATCCACTAACCTGATCCTGTCATTCGTCGCCACCCAGGAATTAGGAATGCCGAAGTCCTTTTGATGGATCAGGTACTGGGCCCGGGCTTGATTACTGTTTGAACTGATTGGTCCCAAACATATTCTGATAGGTTTTATCGGTGGGGTTGCCCACCTTCATATCCTCTGCTAGGACATCGATTCCGCGTTGTACCGCTGGCCGCGCGCCGACGGTATCTGACCACCGTTTAACGTTAGGAAATTCCGCTATATCGATGCGGTGCATTTCCTGTTGCTTGGGCATGGTCCAGGGAAAGGTAGCGACATCGGCGATTGAGTAATCAGGGCCGGCCAAGTACTCTGACACGGCCAGGCGTTGGTCCATCACACCATAAAGCTGCTTACTCACGTTGTGATAGCGCTCCTTGGCCAAGGGCACGTCTTCCGGGCAGTAGCCCTGGAAATAGCCATTCTGACCAAACATGGGGCCTACATTGCCCATCTGAAACATCAACCATTGAATCATGTCGTAACGCTCAACCGTATCCTTGGGCCACAACTTACCCGTCTTTTCCGCCAGATACATCAGGATGGCGCCAGATTCAAACACCGCATAAGGCTGACCCCGCGGGCCATCGGTATCGACAATCGCCGGTATGCGATTATTGGGACTAATCGCAATAAAGGCCGGATCAAACTGGTCTCCGTCGAGAATGTTGATTGTGCGCACCTCATACTCAAGTTCCACCTCTTCGAGCATGATGGCGGTCTTATGACCGTTCGGTGTTGGCCAGTAATAATGCTGGATCATTGCCCGGACTCCCGAACTGCAAGCACTTCCTGAACATTGCGCTGTAGAAACGCCGCCGAGTCTTCGCCTTCAAAGTCGACATTATAGTGGCAAGTGACCGAAGGCCTCTGGATGGACTCTTCCCACCAGGCTTTCAAGTTTGGCCTCTGATCAAAACAATCGAAATCCGGGTATAGAGGATCCTTAGCATCGTAAAAATTGACCCTGAAATCCATATAACTAATCGCGTGTAACATTGAGGCCTGACCTATATCAAAACCGTCGAAGCCGCGCTTGCAGGAAGCCTCCAACGAGTCGCATCCACGTATTATTTTCGGCCAGATCCACTCGAAGAACTCTATGCGCTGCTTTTCCTGAGGATTCCAGCCCTCCATCACTAGCATTACAGTGGTTTCAAACATGGTGTCCGCAAGTGCCAACCGACTAGTGGCATCCCAGCGACCGGGCCCGACAGGAGGGTAAAGATGATGTCCGGACTTACTCATGCTATCCAAACACTCAACAACCGCTTGGCTGCCATACACCACTTGCCCACTGTCCAGTGCTAGCGTCGGCACTTTGTCCAATGGATTTAGCGCTGCAATCGAATACGCATCCCCCTGGTCTTCACCTTCGCGATTCTTAAAGGGGTATGTCGGTACGAAGGTTATGTCATCCCACAAACCGGCTTCATGGGCAGTGACCAGAACCTTGTGGACAAATGTATGGAATGGCGAGTAAAACAGTTTCATAGTGCGTGACCTTTGGCTTAAGTTGCCAAGAGCATATCACAGCCCGCCGACCACTAAATAGATGCGGATTCAACCGATCACCAAGGAGTCATGCCTGACGCCGGCTCACGACTCACGACTCACTTTTCAATGTATGGTATTCGTAATTGACCGAAGCTCAGAGTGGACCTTGTCTTGAGATAGCCTGAGTATCTGTCCGGTGTGGACTACTACCTGGTACTCGCCTGGATCCAACTTACCGTCGACCATCACTATCTCAAGGATCATAGAAAACACAAATTCCCTTTCGTTTTGAGACAGATCTGTAGCGAGCTGCTGAAGCCTTAATGTGAAGCTTACTTTGTCTGCCAAGTGCATCGCAGCAGTGGAAAGGTGCTCCATGGCCTCAGCACTTCTCACACCGAGGCGGGTACACAGTATTTCAATCATCTTGTCAGTTTCCAACTGAGAAATTGAGCCGTCTCCTTTCGCTGCATACACCAATAAACTCGCAACAAAAAAAGTGACATCGCTACAGACGTTGCCGTTAGTTGAACTCGTTATGAACGTGAGTTTGTAACACTGATGACTGTCTAATAACTTGTGCATTCCTTGATCTCTCTGCTCGTTCCATCTGACATCATTGATGTTGTTTTACTACAGATTTTTTGGTTGCCATGCCGTACTTTTACCAGCGTTCTGACATCAATATATAACACATGCGAAAACAGGAAAAACAGATTTAAACAAATCTATAAATCGTAAATAACGAACTGATGATTGTTAAAGAAAGATCGCAGCTTCGATAAATTTTAGCGTGTTTAGCGCAAAAGATATTTCAACCAAAGGCGATTTACTACCCAGTTAATTTTTTAAAATTTTCACTGGTCTGTTCGAAAGTTTTCCTCGTATTAGAATCAGCCAGACTGAAAAGAGATCCATTTTGGACCTCTCCAGTTCTGGTGTTTAAGAAACCCTTAAAACATTGTGGAGAAAATCATGATTAGATCAACCCTACTAACACTAAGTGCCCTGGTACTGTCCGCCAGTATTTCTAGTGTCGCAAACGCAGGCCAAACGCTTGGCGCATGTAATTCCATCAACCTGGCAAATTTTGACGGTAGTATCGTTGACGCTGCTATAGCAACACCGGAACTTAGTACTCTGGTAGATGCAGTGGTGGCAGCAGGCCTGGCAGACACGCTTGCTACCACAGAGAACATCACTGTTTACGCACCCACCAACGACGCTTTTGCCGCGCTCCCAGAGGGAATACTGAACACGATTGTCGGTGACGTAAACACCCTCACCGATGTGCTGACTTACCACGTCTCACCCCGTAATCAAGACCCCAGAAGATTTGTAAACTCAACTCGTCGCTCGACGTTAAATGGTCAAAAGGTGTTTTTCTCTCGCTTTGATTCTGAGGCACGAGTGAATCAGGCAGCGGTAAACTGTCAGGGTTTTAGAACAGATAACGGCCTTGTTTGGATCATCGACAGTGTGCTGTTACCACAGTTCTAATATACGTTAGATATTAGAAGTCGCGACCTGCCGGGTCGCGACTTCAACCTACCCCGCTTTATACCCAAGGACGTTTTCACACATAGGAATTTCCGTCCCCGATGTGGCGAAGGTCGTAGCGTTTTATAGCGAGGTCATGGGCTGGCACCAGATAAGGGAGCCTACCGTGATTACCGAAGAGCCAGAAACACCAATAGGCCAAATGTGTATAGACGTATTTGGCGCAAGTTGGGGCTCTTTCAAAATAGCGCACATGTCTACAGGCGATAAAATTGGCGTTGAGATGTTCAAGTTTAAAAATAATAAATGCCGGTTCGTGAGTATTATCCTGGGGAGAAACCCTACAGGATGTGCTATGTAGAAAATCCATTTGGACTCATTTTTGGAGTTTATTCGCATAGCTATGAGCTGACCTATTCTCAGGGTGCATATTAAACTTTGGCTAGGGCTCTAACGGCTCAACACGCCGTAACCAAACTAAAGGGATTTCCCGGTCAGATTGCGCCAGATATTCACCTTGATGGCGATTTATCTTCACCACCTTCGCCCAAAGTGCACTGCGCTCCTCCTCGGGCACATCTTCAGCAACTGCGTCAAACTGGTGCTGCCCCAGCTTTACTGTGACTTCAGGGTTGGCCTGTATATTCAGGTACCAGGCAGGATGATTAGCCAAGCCACTGTTAGAGGCTGATACGACAACAGAGTCTTTATGAGGGTAGCAGGCAATGGGCACCACACGTTCCTTACCGCTTTTGCGGCCGACAGTGGTAACTAGAACAACGTCTATCCAGCCCATACGTGCACCAAACCGACCGCCACTCAACTGATACAAAAGCTTGTGGGCCTTACCAAAATATTTCCAGTTCATGGGTTCAGGTCAGGACAAAAACGACTTTGCTGCACCCATGATGCCGCCAAGACCCCCTGCAGCCTCCAGCAAGCCGCCGCCGCTACTGGCACCGTCCCCCAGCCATGAGCTGACAACCGAAGATAATTCACCACTAGAGGCCATCTTGGCCGCAATCGCGCCCAGATCGATACCCCCCTGCCCGTCTCCCAACAAGCCTGAGAGTGCCGATTGAATGGTGGCGGTGTCCACGCTCAAGCCTAATTTATCCGAAAGCAACTTTGCGCCTATCTGTAACATGTCCATGTGCTTATCCTTATTCGACATTATTGAAGTACACTGCTTCAGTATAGGAGATTAAATTGAAAAAGTGGTTCAATATTTGCGGCCGACTCCGTGCAATTAGGGTAAAGCCGAGACTAGCGGCGCGACAGACTACAACTACGTGTACAGGAACCCAAAAATCTCTTTGTAGAGTAAGACACACCTAATGGCGTACACCCAACCTCATCACCCTATCCTCTACCACGTACACGACCCCATGTGCAGTTGGTGTTGGGGCTATCGTAAAACCTGGAACGAGCTTCGAACAAAACTCCCCTCCACACTGACGATAATTAATGTGGTGGGGGGATTGGCGCCCGACAGCGATAAACCCATGCCCGTGGAACAGCAAAAAACTATTGCGGGCTACTGGGCCAACGTAACGGAGCAGACCGGCGCAGAGTTCAATTTTGATTTCTGGAAAAACTGCGAACCGCGCCGCAGCACTTACCCGGC